>BNBP01000081.1 GCA_014656015.1 Streptomyces griseoaurantiacus
GGCCCGTCGGCGCCGTCCGGGGCGGCCTCGGCCTCGGGCGGGCGCTTCCCGTCGAGCCGGCGGGCGCCGTCGCGGAGGCCGGCGCCGGGCGGTGCGCTCCCGTCGGTGGTGCGGAGGCGGCTGCTCAGAGAGCGGGCGACGCCCGTGCCGTGGGTGGTGGCGGGTGCGGTGTGGGGGAGGCCGCCGGCCTCCAGGGCCTCGTCGAAGGCCTCGCACACCATGTGCACGGCGACCAGGTGGAGTTCCTGGACGGTCGCCGCCGAGGGGGCGGCCACGCAGAACGCCTCGTCGGCCGCGGCGGCCAGCGGGTTGGGGGCGGGTCCGGTGAGCGCCCACACGTGCAGACCGGCGGCCCGGCCGGCGGCCGCCGCGGAGAGCAGGTTGGCGCTGGCGCCGCTGGTCGACAGCAGGATCAGGACGTCGCCCGGGCGGCCGTGGGCGCGCACCTGGCGGGCGAACAGTTCGTCGACGCCGTAGTCGTTGGCGATCGCCGTGGTGCTGGAGGTGTCCGCGTGGAGGGCGATCGCGGAGAACGGCGGCCGGTCGGTGCGGTAGCGGCCGACGAGTTCGGCCGTGAGGTGCTGGGCCTGTGCCGCGCTGCCGCCGTTGCCCGCGGCGAGCAGCCGGCCGCCGCCGCACAGCACGGCGGCGAGCCGCTCCCCCCAGTGGCCGGCCAGCGGCGCCGAGCGGCGGAACGGTCCCAGGGCGTCGAGGAGTTCCTCGCAGTGGGTCACGACGGGTGCGTATGTCATCGGGCCTTCTCCTCCGCGAGAGGGGTCTGCGGTCGGTGCGCGCGGCGGCGTGCCGGGGAGCGCGCGCCCGCCGTGCGCGGGTCGCGCCTCACGCCACCTCCGTGCGCAGCTCCCGGTCCGCCGCGACCTGGCGGTACACCTGTTCCGCGCCGAGGGCGACCCGCTGCCAGGTGAAGCGGGCGAGGACCCGGTCGCGGCCGGCGGCGCCGTAGCGGCGGCGCAGCGCGGTGTCGTCGAGGAGTTCCCGGACGGCCGCGGCGACGGCGCCGGGGTCGCCGGGCGGGACGAGCCGGCCGGTGACCCGGTCGGCGACGCTGTCGCGGTGGCCGCCGACGTCGGTGGCGACGACCGGGACGCCGCACGCCATCGCCTCCAGCGGCACGATGCCGAAGGGCTCGTAGGCGGGGGTGCACAGCACCAGGTCGGTGGCGCGCATGAGGTCCGGCATCCGTGCCGGGTCGACCGCGCCGAGCAGCCGCACCCGGTCGGCGACGCCGAGTTCTCCGGCGAGCCGGAGCAGCCGCCCGGCCTCCGTGTCCTCGGCGAGCCGGTGCTCCGGGGGGCCGCCGGCGAGGAGCAGTTCGGTGTCGGGGATCCGGGGCAGGGCCCGGACGGCCTGGTCGTAGCCCTTGCGGGGGACCAGCCGGCCGATGGCGAGCAGCCGGTGCGCCGCCCGCCGCTCGGGCGGCCGCCAGGCCCCGCCGGACGCGGTGCCGCCGGACAGGACCCGTCCGGGGTCCGGCCGGAAGTGGTCCGCGTCGACGCCGCAGGGCACGACCGCCACCCGGCGGCGCGGGACACCCATCGCGGCGAGTTCGCGGACCTCGTCGCTGCACGTGGCCAGCACCCGGTCGCAGGTGCGGCCGAGGCCCCGTTCCACGCCGATGCGCTCGGGCGGGCTGGTGTCGGCCGCCCCCTGGTGGCGCCGCTTGACCGTGCCGAGGGCGTGGAAGGTCTGCACGACCGGGATGCCGTGGGGGTGCGCGCCGAGCCGGGCGGCGATGCCGGACATCCAGAAGTGCGCGTGCACCACCTCGGGCCGGTCCCGCTCGCGGGCCCAGGCGCGGGCCAGGTGCGCGCCGAACGCGGGCATGTGCGCGAGGAGTTCGTCCTTGGGGATCGGCTCGGCCGGTCCGGCCGTGACGTGCTCGACGACGGCGCCGCCGGGCAGCGGCACCCGCTCGGGCAGCGTGGCCGCGTCGCGCCGGGTGTAGACGGTGACCTGGTGGCCGCGCCTGGTCAGCTCCTCCGCCAGGCGCGCCACGTACACGTTCTGGCCTCCGGCGTCGGGGCCGCCGAGCGCGGCGAGCGGGCTCGCGTGCTCGGACACCATGGCGATCCTCATCGGGTCACCTCCTTGAACAGCCGCTCCCAGTCGTCGAGGAAGCGGGGCAGTCCGTACCGGGCGAGTGCCGCCGACCGGGCGCGCGCGCCGGTGCGGCGCGCCTGCTCGGGGTCGGCGAGGAACTCCCGTACGGCGTCGGTGAGTACGTCGATCCGGTTGGACACCACCCCGGCGTCCTCGGGCACGGCCTCGACGACCTCGGTGGTGGCGAGGGCGACCACGGGCATGCCCAGGTGCATCGCCTCCAGCAGGGACAGGCCGAGGGAGGTCCAGCGGACGGGGTGGACGTAGAGGCGGCGCCGGGCGAGCGCCGTGTGCAGCGCGTCCTGCGGGAGTTCGTGGTCCCGGCAGCGCGCGGGGTCCAGGCCCAGATGGCCGGCGAGGCCCGCGGTGCCCATGCCGAACACGTCGAGCGGCGCGGCGGCGGCGAGGGCGGGCAGCAGGTCGGTGCCGGTGGTGCGGCCGCGCCGCAGGGGCTCGTTGACGACGACGGCCGCGTGCGGCAGTTCGCCGGTGTAGAGCGGTCCGGGGTCGACGATGCCGTGCTCGACGACGGTGGCCGGGGCGGAACCGGTGTCCCACATCAGCCGGTTGAAGTGGGTGACGTGCACGACGGGGACGCCGGGCAGGTCGGCGGCGGGGTGCCGGGTGTCGGGGACGTTCCCGTGGGGGGCGTTGTGCTCCAGGTAGACGGCGGGGACGTCCCGGCCGGGGGTGCGGCCGAGCCAGGCGCGGGCGAGCTCGAACTCGTGCGGGCGCTGGAGCACGACGAGGTCGAGCTCGGCGGTCCGCAGGTCCTCGGGCGGGAGTTCGACGACGGAGGCGGGCCAGTCCCAGGTGCGGGCGCGGCCGAGGCCGTCGGGGCCCCGGTCGGGGGTGACGGGGACGACGTAGGTGTGCGGTCCCTGGACGAACGCGGTGGTCCAGGAGCCGTGCACGTGCCAGATCAGGATTCTCACAGGGCCCTCACCTTCTCGTCGGCCTCCTTGTCGACCTTGTCGACCTTGTCGGCGGCCTGCTTCTTGACGGCCACCTTCTCGACGGCGGTCAGCACCTCGTGCGCGGTGACCGAGTCGAGGCAGGGGTGGCCGGGCACCGGGCAGGTGCGCGCCCTGCTGTCGGCGCAGGGCGCGTGCTGGTCGCCGAGCACCACGCAGGGCACGCCGTAGGGCCGCCAGCGTTCGGCGGGTACGACGGGTGCGAACAGGGAGACGACGGGGGTGCCGACGGCGGCGGCCAGGTGCGCGGGCCCGGTGTTGCCGGTGACGAGGGCCGAGGCGCCCGCGAGGACGCCCGCGAGCCGTGCGGCGTCGGTGCGGCCGCCGAGGTCGAGGCCGCGCTCCCCGGCCACGTGCGCGGTCAGCTCCCGCTCCCCCGGGCCGCCGGTGACGAGGACGCGGTGCCCGGCGGCGGCCAGTTCGCGCACGGCCTGGGCGCAGCGGTCGGGGCTCCAGGCGCGGGCGGGGACGCTGGCGCCGGGGTGGAGCACGACGTAGGGCGAACTCCCGGTCAGGTCACGGGTGTCGGGGACGGGCCGGATGCGGGGGCGGCCGTCGTCCACGGCGGGGAATCCGGCGGCGGCCGCCAGGTCGAGGGCGGCCTCCACCTCGTGGGCGTGCGGCGCCCGGTGGTGCCGTACGTCGAGGAGGGTGCCGGGGTAGTCCTCGCTGTCGGCGGCGATCCGGGCGACGCCGGCCAGCCGCAGCACCAGGGCGGTGGGCAGCGGGGACTGGTGGAAGGAGGTGAGGACGAGCGCGGTGTCGGCCTCGACGCGGCGGACGAGCCGGTCGAGGTCCGCGCGGTCCACGTCCGGGGCGTCGAACCCGGCCCAGGGGGCGTCCCACACGAGGACCTCGTCCACTCCGGGCAGCAGGCGGGCGGCGGGCTCGCCCCTGGGCCCGCACAGGAACGTGACGTGCGCGGCGCGGGCGGCGACGGCGCGGACGGCGGGCCCGGCGAGCAGGACGTCGCCGAAGCTGTCGAGGCGGGCGACGAGGGCCCGGCCGGTGCGCGGGGTGGTCACCGGGGCCTCCCGGGTTCGGGGTCCGCCCCGCCGGGCAGCAGGGCGCGTACGGCGGCCCGCAGGTCGGGGGCGACGTGGGAGGCGGCGGCGATCTCCTCCGCCCGGGTCACCGGGGTCGGCACGAGCACGCCGTACGTGCCGGCCCGGCGGGCGGCCTCGACGTCCGCGCCGATGTCGCCGACGACCACGCAGTCCCTCACGGGCAGGCCGAGCCGCCGGGCGGCGGCGAGGACGAGTCCGGGCTCCGGCTTGCGGCAGGCGCATCCGTCCTCGGGACCGTGCGGGCACACCGCCCAGGTGTCGAAGGGGCCGAGCAGCGCCTCGATCCGCGCGTTGACCCGTACGACGTCGGCGGCGCCGATCAGCCCTCGGGCCACCCCGGACTGGTTGCTGACGACGGCGGTGCGGATCCCGCGCGCCCGCAGCCGGTCGAGGGCCTCCCGGGCGCCGGGGACGGGCCGGACCCGTGCGGGGTCGCCGTTGTAGGGCACGTCCTCGACGAGGGTGCCGTCCCGGTCGAAGAGCACGGCGCGCGGTACGGGCGGGTGAGCGGGCGGGCCGCCGGCGGGCGTGCCGGTGACGGTGCCGGTCATGAGACCACCTCCCGCCAGGCGGGGGCCCGGCGGTGGCGCCACTCGCCGGACAGGCGGTGCCAGGTGGCGGCCGGGGGGATCAGGACGCTGGTGGCGAGCATCGTGCCGACCTCGTCCCGGGTGCCCGGTCCCGGGGCGATGCGGGACCGGGCGAACTCGGCCGTGCCCAGGGCCCAGCAGGCGGCGAGGGCGGCGGCGGCGCGGGGTCGGCGGAGGGCGGCGAGGAGGCAGGCGCCCGCGCCGGCGGCGGTGACGGCGGCGTGGGTGCGGATGCGGCCGCGCGGGGCGGCGGCCTTCAGCCACCAGTCGGGTCCGTGCAGCCGTCCCATCAGGGCGTCGTCGGCGTTGCCGCGCTGGGCGCGCAGTGAGACCCAGCGGTCGGCGGGCCGCACCGGGTGCCGGGTGGTGCGCCGTCCGCGCCGGATGCCCCACCCGGCGTCGAGGACGCGCAGCGCGAGGTCGGCGTCCTCGCGGAAGGCGCGGCGGAAGCGTTCGTCGAAGCCGCCGACCTCCTTGAGGACGGCGGTGCGGTAGGCCATGTCGGCGGTGATCCAGCGGGCCTCGGCGAGCCCGGCGGTGCCGCGTTCCCAGTCGGTGGGGCGCCGTTCGCCGGGCAGTGGGACGGCGATGACGCCCTGGATGCCGGCGGTGTCCGCGGGCGCCTCCGCGAGGTCCTCGGAGAGCTGGGCGCACCAGTGCGGGCCGACCTGCACGTCGTCGTCGAGGAAGACGGTCCAGGGGGCGCCGACGGCCCGGGTCCCGGTGTTGCGGGCGGCGGCCGGGCCGCGTCCACCACTGGTCAGCACCCGTGTGCGTTCGCGGAGTTCGCCCAGCACCCGCAGCGGGTGCTCCAGGGCTGCGGGGTCGGCGCCGGCCTCCGGGCGGTCGTCGACGAGGACGATCTCGGCGGGCCGCGGGCCGATCGCGGCGGCGAGCGCGGCGAGGCAGTCGGTGAGCGTGGCGCGGGCGAGGGTCGGTACGACCACCGCGTACACCGGCCCGTCCGGCGCCTCCAGGGGGCCGGTCATGCGAAGGCCCTCCCGCGGCGGACGGCGAACGGCCCGATCGCGAGCAGGTCCACGGGCGCGGAGCCGAAGCACTCCAGCGCGTCGCGCGGGTCGTCGACCATGGGCCGGCCGGCCGTGTTGAGGCTGGTGTTGACGACGACGGGTATCCCGGTGCGCCGTTCGAAGGCGGCCAGCATCCGGGCGACGAGCGGTTCGCGTTCCTCGTCGACGGTCTGGATGCGGGCGGTGCCGTCGACGTGGACGACGGCGGGGATGCGGTCACGCCAGTCGCGGCGCACCTCGTGCACGAAGAGCATGTACGGGCTGGGCAGCGGCCCGTCGAAGAGGTCGGCGGCGCGGTCGGCGAGCACCATGGGGGCGACCGGGCGGAACTCCTCGCGCCCCTTGACCTTGTTGAGCCGCTCGAGGTTCTCGGCGCGGCCGGGGTGGGCCATCAGGGAGCGGTGGCCGAGCGCGCGGGGCCCGAATTCGCTGCGGCCCTGGAACCAGGCGACGACGCCGTCGCGGGCGAGTTCCTCGGCGACCGTCTCGGCGATGTCGGCGGGCCGTTCGTAGGGGACGGCGGCCTCCTGGAGCCAGTGCCGGATCTCCTCCTCGTTCCAGCCGCGGCCGAGGTCGGCCCCCGGCATGGGGTGCGGGTCGCGGGTGAGGTGGAGGGCGGCGCCGAGCGCGGTGCCCGCGTCGCCCGCGGCGGGCTGCACCCAGACGTTCCGGTAGGGGCCGACGCGGGCCAGCCGGGAGTTGGCGACGCAGTTGAGGGCGACGCCGCCGGCCATCGTCAGGGACTCGCCGCCCGCCTCGGCGTGCAGCCACTGGGCGAGGTCCAGCAGGGTCTCCTCCAGCACGGCCTGGGTGCTGGAGGCGAGGTCGGCGTGGTCCTGGTTCCACTCCTCGTGCGCGGCGCGGGCGGGCGCGAGGGCGGCCCAGTCGACGCCGTGGGCGCGGAAGCCGCCGTCGCCGGTGGCGTGCACCTGCCGGCGGATCTCCTCCAGGAAGCGGGGCTTGCCGTAGGAGGCGAGGGCCATCACCTTGTACTCGTCGCTGGAGCGCAGGAAGCCGAGGTGCTCGGTGAGTTCCTCGTAGACGAGGCCGAGGGAGTGCGGCAGCGTCTGCTGGGCGAGGGTGTGCAGTTCGCCGCCCTCGAAGCGGCCCGCGAGGTGGGAGGCGGCCTCGCCGCGTCCGTCGAGGACGAGGACCGCGCTGTCGGGGTGCGGGGAGGCGGGTCCGGCGGAGGCGGCGTGCGCCACGTGGTGCGGCACGAACACGACCTTCTCCGGGTCGAGTCCGGGCAGCGCCTCGGCGAGGAACTCGGGGGCGCGGCGGGCGTACTCCAGGCGCAGCGGGTCCCAGGGGTCGGACAGCCCCATGTCGGCGGCGGGCCGGGCGAGGCCGGGGTCGAAGGAGTAGGCCACCGCGTCCAGTTCGCCGACGCGCAGTCCGGCCCGCTCCAGGCACCAGCGGGCGGCCCGCTCCGGCAGCTCCCACGCGGAGAACGGCACCGGGCGCTTGCCGTGCTTGCGCCGGCTGAACCGCTCCTCCTCCGCGGCCGCCACCGTGACGCCGTCGATGACGAGGGCGGCGGCGGGATCGTGGAAGAGGGCGTTGATGCCAAGGATGCGCATGGTGGGAACTCCGTCGCGTTCGGCGGGTGGGGACCGTGTTCCTACGGATACGGCGAGTGGCCTCCCGCAGCAGAATTAAACTCTTTGAGACGACTCGCCCCGACTGGTTGGCATTTGCCGCTTTCGCGGCTATGCCGCCACGGGCCGCGCCGCGAACCAGCCGATCGTGCGTTCGAGGCCCGCCGCCCAGGAGGTGCGGGGCTCCCAACCGAGCACCTCCCGGGCACGCCTCGTGTCCGGCCGGCGCCGCGCGGGGTCGTCGACGGGGCGTTCGACGAAGCGGATCCGGGACGACGACCCCGTCAGCTCCACCACCCGCCGGGCGAGTTCGAGCATCGTGATCTCGTCACTGCCGCCGATGTTCACCGGACCCGTCTCCCCCGCCGCCCCGGCCAGCGCGAGCACCCCGTCGACCGTGTCGTCGACGTAGCACAGGGAGCGGGTCTGGCCGCCGTCCCCGGCGACGGTGAGCGGCATCCCGTCCAGCGCCTGCGCGATGAAGGTGGGCACCGCCCGGCCGTCCCCCGTCCGCATGCGCGGGCCGTAGGTGTTGAAGATGCGGACGATCGCCGTGTCCGTGCCGTGCACCTGCCGGTGCGCGGTGACCAGCGCCTCGGCGAAGCGCTTGGACTCGTCGTAGACGCTGCGCGGCCCGATCGGATTGACGTTCCCCCAGTAGGTCTCGGTCTGCGGGTGTTCGAGGGGGTCGCCGTACACCTCGGAGGTGGAGGCGAGCAGGAAGCGCGCGCCGTCACGCCGGGCGCGCTCCAGGGCGTTGCGGGTGCCGGCGCTGCCGACCTCCAGGGTCTCCAGCGGGAGCCGCAGATAGTCCACGGGCGAGGCGGGGCAGGCGAAGTGCAGCACGAGGTCGAAGGCGCCGGGCAGGGAGCGCACCGCGGCCGGGTCGGTGACGTCGCCCCGCACGAAGCGGAAACCGGACCGTTGTTCGAAGGCCGCGACATTGCCGCGCGAACCGGTGGCGAGGTTGTCCAGGCAGACGACCTCCGCGCCCTGATCGAGCAGACGTTCGCACAGGTGCGAGCCGACGAAACCCGCCCCTCCCGTCACCAGTGCGCGGCGCCACGTGTGCACGTCCACGGGCCTCTCCTCACTCTCGCGTTCACCTACGTGCGCGGCGAGTACCCATTCGTCACGATGTGCACCTGTTGTCGGGAATCGCCTCGGCGGGCGCCCGGCCCGCTCCCCGCCTACGATCGGCCCGTGACCCTCTTCCGGCTGGAGCGCCTCGCCCCGCGGCTCTCCGTCGACCAGGCCTGGCAGCGGCTGACGGACTGGCCGCTGCACGCCGACGTCGTCCCGCTGACCCGCATCACCGTGCTCACCGAGCCGCCCTCCCACGAGGGCACGGCCTTCGTGGGCCGCACCGGCGTGGGCCCCCTCGGCTTCGACGACCCGATGGAGGTCACCGCCTGGGAACCGCCGCCGGAGCACACCCCGGCCCGCTGCCGCCTGGAGAAGCACGGCCGGCTGCTGCGCGGCTGGGTGGAGTTCCGCGTCCACCCGCACCCCCCGGGCGGCGCCCGCGTGGTCTGGGAGGAGGACCTCCGCGTCCGCGCCGTCCCCCGCCTGATGGACCCCGCCGTCCGCGCGGGCGCCCGCCGGGCCTACGGCCACGCCGTGGACCGCCTGCTGACGGTGTGACCGGCCGGGACGGAGTCCGGCGGCCCGGAATTTTGTTGTCGCCCCCCGCCCCGGCGGCCAGACTGTGCCGGTGCTGATCCGACGCGAGACACCCGCCGACGTTCCCGCCGTACGTGCCGTCACGGCGGCCGCCTTCGCGAAGCCGGGGACCCCGCGGCCCGCGGTCCCCGTGGAGGTGACCCTCCTGGACGAACTGCGCGCCTGCGAGCGCTGGCTGCCGGAACTGTCGTTCGTGGCACTCGGCGACCGGGACGAGGTGATCGGCCACGTGGTCTGCACCCGGGGCCGGGCCGGCGCCGCTCCCGTCCTGGGTCTCGGCCCGCTGAGCGTGAGCCCCGGACACCAGGGCCGCGGTGCCGGCCTCGCCCTCGTCCACACCGTACTCGGCGCGGCGGACGCCCTGGGCGAGCCGCTCGTCGCCCTCCTCGGCAGCCCCGCCTACTACAGCCGCTTCGGCTTCCGCGCCGCCACGGACCTCGGCATCACCCCGCCCGACCCCGCGTGGGGCGCCTTCTTCCAGGTCCGCACCCTCACCGCGTACGACCCCGCCCTGCGGGGCGCCTTCGCGTACGCGGAGCCGTTCACGCGGGTCTGAGCGAGGACGCGCCCCGCCGGGTGCGGGGGGCCGGCTGCGGGGCGCCCGGTGCCGCGTGCCCGGTGTACCGCGCTGGTTGCAGAGGGGGCGCGGGTAAACCCACGCGGTACGCGGCGGCCCTCCCCGAGGCTGATTCCCGGGGCGGCCGGGCGTCCTAGCATGCCCGTGGAGGCGGGCCCGGGGGGCACCGCACGGAGCGGCCGCATCGCGCGGACGGGGGATCCGTGCCGTGGGGCCCGCCCTCCGATCCTCCGGGTCGCCGGGCCGTACGGCGCCGCGTCCACCGCCCCCGCCCGGGGCCGGCCCGGTCAGCCCATCCGTACGGCGGCCTCGTGATGGATCAAAAGCTCCGTCCCCGTCAGCGGCACGCCCGTGCCGCCCCGCCGCACCGCCACCAGCTCCGCCGCGATGGACACCGCCGTCTCCTCCGGGGTGCGGGCGCCCAGGTCGAGGCCGATCGGGGACCGCAGCCGGGACAACTCCCCCTCCGTCAGGCCCGCTTCGCGCAGCCGGCGCAGCCGGTCCTCGTGGGTGCGCCGGGAGCCCATCGCGCCGACGTAGGCGAGCGGCAGCCGCAATGCCCGGCACAGCAGCGGCACGTCGAACTTGGGGTCGTGGGTGAGCACGCACAGGGCCGTGCGGGCGTCGACCCGGGTGCGGTCCAGGTAGCGGTGCGGCCAGTCGACGACGATCTCGTCCGCCTCCGGGAACCGTGCCCGCGTCGTGAAGACCGGCCGGGCGTCGCACACCGTGACGTGGTGGCCGAGGAGCTTGCCCGCCCGGACGAGCGCGGCGGCGAAGTCGACCGCGCCGAAGACGATCATCCGGGGCGGCGGCAGGGACGTCTCGACCAGCACCGTGAGCGGCGCCCCGCACCGGGACCCCCGCTCCCCCGCCTCCAGCGTGCCGGTGCGGCCCGCGTCGAGGAAGGCGCGCGCCCCGGCCGCCACCGTGCGGTCCAGGGCGGGCGGGCCGCCGAGGCCGCCGGTGTGCCTGCCGTCCGGGTGGAGCAGCAGCGCCCGGCCCCCGTACCGTGCCGCCGGGCCCGCCACCACCCGGGCGAGGGCGGTCGGCCGGCCCGCCGCGGCGAGCGCGGCGGCGGCCTCGTACACCTCCCGGTGCGGGTCCCCCGCCCGCACCGGCACGACGAGGACGTCGAGGACGCCGCCGCAGGTCAGACCGACCGCGAGGGGATCGCCGTCGTCACCCTCGGCGTCGTTGCCGTTGCCGCCGCCCTCGTGGCCGAAGCGTTCGCGGACGGTGCGGCCGTCTTCGAGGGCCTGCCGGCACAGCGCGTGGACGGCGCCCTCGACGCAGCCCCCGGAGACCGAGCCGATCACCTCTCCCGCCCGGTCCACCGCGAGGGCGGCCCCCGGTGGTCGGGGCGCGCTGCCCTCGACGGCGACCACGGTGGCCACCGCGAGGTCGCGTCCCTCGGTGAACCAGCGGTGCAGTTCCTCGGCGATGTCCAGCATGCGCGTTCCCTCGTTCCCTCGTTCCCTCCTCCCGTACGGTCCCGGGGTGGGGCTCAGCCCGGCGCGATGTGCTCCGGGCGCACGGGCACCCGGCGCAGCGCCAGGCCCGTCGCGTCCCGGATCGCCGCCACGATCGCCGGGGTCGAGGACAGGGTGGGCGCCTCGCCCGCGCCCCGAAGCCCGTACGGGGCGTGCGGGTCGGCGAGTTCCAGCAGGTCGACCGGGATGGGCGGGGTGTCGAGGAGGGTGGGGATGAGGTAGTCCGTGAAGGACGGGTTGCGCACCCGCGCCGTGGCCGGGTCGACCACGATCTCCTCCATCACCGCGATGCCCAGCCCCTGCGCCGTGCCGCCCTGGACCTGCCCGGTCACGGACAGCGGGTTGACGGCCTTTCCGACGTCCTGCGCGCAGGCCAGTTCGACGACCTTCACCAGGCCCAGTTCGGTGTCGACCTCGACCACCGCACGGTGCGCGGCGAAGGCGTACTGCACGTGGCCGTTCCCCTGCCCGGTGTGCGGGTCGAAGGGCTCGGTCGGGCGGTGCCGCCATGCGCGCTCCACCTCCACCGCCTCCCCGCCGAGCACGTCCCCGAGGCCGGCGAGCACCTCTCCCCCGGCGGTCACCACCTTGCCGTCCGCGAGCAGCAACTCCTCGCTGAGCCATGCCGGTTCGGCCGCGCCGAAGCGACGCCGGCCCAGCTCCAGCACCCGTTCGCGGACCAGCGCGCAGGCGTTGCGCACGGCGCCGCCGGTGACGTACGTCTGCCGGGAGGCGGAGGTGGAGCCGGCGCTGCCGACGCGGGTGTCGGCCGGGGCGAGGATCACCCGAGAGACGCCCAGTTCGGTGCGGGCGATCTGGGTGTGCACGGTGACTCCGCCCTGGCCGACCTCGGCCATCGCGGTGTGCACGGTGGCGACGGGTTCTCCGCCGGTCGCCTCCAGGCGGACCCGGGCCGTCGAATGGTCGTCGAAGCCCTCGGAGTAGCCGACGTTCTTGAAGCCGACCGCGTAGCCGACGCCCCGGACGACGCCCTCGCCGTGGGTGCTGTTCGAAGGGCCGCCCGGCAACTGCCGCACGTCCACGCCCTCGCTGGTCTCCCACTGGCGGGCAGGGGGCAGCGGGCGCTCCCGGACCCGGCGCAGCAGTTCGGCGACCGGCGCCGGGGAGTCCACCCGCTGTCCGGTGGGCAGGGTCGAGCCCTCCGACATGGCGTTGCGCCGCCTCAACTCGACAGGATGCAGGCCCAGTTCGGCGGCCAGCCGGTCCATCTGCGCCTCGTAGGCGAAGCATGCCTGCACCGCGCCGAAGCCGCGCATCGCGCCGCAGGGCGGGTTGTTGGTGTAGAGGGCGAGCGCCTCCACGTCCACGTGGTCCACGACGTAGGGGCCCACGGCGAGCGAGGCGGCGTTGCCGACGACCGCCGGGGAGGAGGAGGCGTAGGCGCCGCCGTCGAGGACGATCCGGGCGCTCACGTGGGTGAGCCGGCCCTCGCGGGTGGCGCCGTGCTCGTAGCGCAGCCGGGCGGGGTGGCGGTGGACGTGGCCGAAGAAGGACTCGGCGCGGTCGTAGACCATCTTGACCGGGCGGCCGGTGCGCAGCGCCAGCAGACTGGCGTGGATCTGCATGGACAGGTCCTCCCGGCCGCCGAAGGCGCCGCCCACGCCGGCCAGGGTCATGCGCACCAGTTCCTCGGGCAGTCCGAGCACGGGGGCGATCTGCCGCCGGTCGGCGTGCAGCCACTGGGTGGCGACGTGGAGGTCGACGCCGCCGTCCTCGGCGGGCACGGCGAGCCCGGACTCGGGGCCGAGGAAGGCCTGGTCCTGCATGCCGAACACGTACTCCCCTCTCACGATCACGTCGGCGCGCCGCCGGGCCGCCGCCACGTCACCGCGCCGGACGGGCTGGCGGTGGACGACGTTGGGATGCGGGACGTGAGCGGCGTGGGGATCGGTACGGCCGGGGTGCAGCAGGGGCGCGTCGGGGGCGAGCGCGCTGGACTCGTCGGTGACGAGGGGCAGTTCACGGTGGACGATCTCGATGAGGTCCGCGGCCCGGCGGGCGGTCTCGGGGTGGTCGGCGGCGACGAGGGCGAGCGGCTCGCCGTGGTGGCGGACCCGGTCCCGGGCGAGGACGGGGGTGTCGGGGATCTCCAGGCCGTAGTGGCGGACGGCGGTGGGCAGGTCCTCGTGGGTGAGGACGGCGTGCACGCCCGGGACGGCGAGCGCCCTGGTGGTGTCGAGGGCGAGGATCTCGGCGTGGGCGACCGGGGAGCGCAGGGTCCGGCCCCACAGCATGTCCTCGTGCCACAGGTCGGAGGAGTAGGCGAACTCTCCGGTGACCTTGAGCCGGCCGTCGGGACGCGGGACGGACTCTCCGACGCCGCCCCCGGCGGAGCCGGTGGTCCGGGTCGTGGCGGTGGGCAGGCCGTTCCTCGCCACGGGTCAGGCCCCCTCGGAGCGCCGGGCGGCCGCCAGGCGGACCGCGTCCATGATCGTCTCGTAGCCGGTGCAGCGGCACAGGTTGCCCGCGAGCGCCTCGCGGATGTCCTCGTCGGCGGGGGCGGGCCGCCGCCGCAGCAGTGCGTCGGCCGCGACCAGCAGGCCGGGGGTGCAGAAGCCGCACTGGACGGCGCCCGCGTCGAGGAACGCCCGCTGGACGGGGGCGAGTTCCTCCCCGTCGGCGAGTCCCTCGACGGTGACGACCTCGCTGCCCTCCGCCTGCCCGGCCGCGACCAGGCAGGCGCACACGGGAGCGCCGTCCAGGCGGACCGTGCACGAGCCGCACTCCCCCTGCTCGCAGGCGTTCTTGGAGCCGGGCAGGCCCAGCCGCTCGCGCAGCACGTACAGGAGGGACTCGCCCTCCCACACGTCCTCGGCCCGCAGCGGACGTCCGTTGACGGTCAGAGCGACGTGCATCAGACGGCTCCCTCGAAGGCGTCGGGGCGGGCGCGGTGGGCCTCCCAGGCCCAGGCCAGGGTGCGCCGGGCGAGGACGCCGACCGCGTGACGGCGGTAGCGGGCGGTGGAGCGCACGTCGTCGATCGGGTCGCAGGCGGCGGCGCACAGCGCGGCGAACTCCGCGGCGGCCGAGGAGGCGAGAGGGCGCCCGGTGTCCCAGTGCCGGCCCTCTTCGAGGACCCCGGCCAGGAACTCCTCGGCGGCATCCGCGCGTACGGGGGTCGGGGCGGCCGAGCCGATGCCGGTGCGGACCGTGCGGGTGGCGGGATGCAGGGCGAGGCCGAAGGCGCACACGGCGATGACCATGGCGTTGCGGGTGCCGACCTTGGCGTACTGCTGGGGTCCGTCGGCGACGGGGAGGTGGACGGCGCGGATCAGCTCGTCGGGGGCGAGCGCGTTGCGCTTCACGCCGGTGTAGAAGGCCTCGACGGGGATGCGCCGGGTGCCCCGCACGGAGGCGGCCTCCACCTCGGCGCCCGCGGCGAGCAGCGCGGGGTGGGCGTCGCCGGCCGGGGAGGCGGTGCCGAGGTTGCCGCCGACGCCGGCGCGATTGCGGATCTGCGGGGAGGCGACGGTGCGGGAGGCGAGGGCGAGGCCCGGCAGCAGGTGGCCCAGCCGCTCCATGATCGTCGCGTAGGGCACGGAGGCGCCGAGGCGCACCGAGCCGGCGGCGGTCTCCCACTCGTGGAGCTCGCGGACGCGGCTGAGGTCGAGGAGCCGCTCGGGCCGCCGGAGGCCGAGGTTGAGCTCCACCATCACGTCGGTGCCCCCGGCGAGCGGGACGGCCCCGGGATGCGCGGCCTTGGCGGCCAGCGCCTCCTCCCAGTCGGCGGGGCGCAGGAATTCCATGACCGGCTCCCTCGTTCGGTGCGCGCTCCCCGTTCAGGACGCACGGTGCATGAGGCACGCCGCTTTGTTCACGAGGCACGCTCCTCCGTTCGATTCGCGCCAGGCCGGAGGCGGCGGCTCCGGCCCGGGCGGTGCGCCGCGCACGGGAGTGCGGTCAGTACACAGCGGCACGGTGGTCCGGGTCAGTCACGGAAAACCCGAAGGAGTTCGCTGGCCACATCCATCATCTTGTAGATTCATATGAACGGAGGTTGTCGGCAACCCGGCCGCTCTCGCGCGAAGCCGCCCCGAAGCCCCCTACGCACCGGGCCACGGCACGTGACGGCCGGAATCACCCGGTTGCGAACACCCTTCCGACATGCTGTGAGACACGAGAACGGCGGCGAGGACATGCGGCTGCGCGCACTGCTGGAGAACGATGCGCTGGGCCTGAGGCTGCTGGGCGGGGAGGACGAACTCGACCGCACCGTGCGCGGGGTGATGACCACGGACCTGACCGACCCCGGCCGTTACCTCTCGGGCGGCGAACTGGTCCTGACGGGACTCGCCTGGCGGCACGGCCCCGCCGACTCGGAACCCTTCGTCCGCATCCTGGTGGCCGCCGGGGTCGCCGCCCTCGCCGTCGGGGACGCCGAGCTGAGCGGCGTCCCGGAGGACCTGGTGAGCGCGTGCGCCCGGCACCGGCTGCCGCTGCTCGCCGTCGACGAGTCGGTGGCCTTCGCCACGGTCACCGAGTACGTCGTGCGGCAGGTCTCGGGGGAACGGGCCGGCGATCTGGCCGCGGTGGTCGACCGGCACCGGCGCATGATGACCTCCGGACCGGCGGGCGGCGGCCCCGACGTCGTCCTCGACCTCCTCGGCACCGACCTCGACCTGCGCGCCTGGGTGCTCTCCCCCACCGGCCGGATCGTCGCCGGGCGCGGCGAGGCGCTGCCCGCCGAGGTGTGCGCCCGGCTGGCCGCCGAGCACCTGACGGCGGTGCGCGCGGGCCGGCGGGCACCGTACCGGGTGACCGTGGACGGGGAGCCCTACTCCCTCTTCCCGGTGCGCGAGGGCCACCCGCCGCGCGAGTCGGGGGACGCCCGCGGGGCACGGCTGTCCGACTGGCTGCTCGCGGTCTCCGCGGACGCCGGCGATTGGCCCGGGGAACGGCTGGACCTGCTGCACGGCGTCACCCAGCTCATCGCCGTGGAACGGGACCGCCGGGACGCGGCGCGCACCGTGCGGCGGCGGCTGGCGCAGGAGGTCCTCGAACTGGTGCAGGCGGGCGCGGCACCGGCCGAGATCGCGGCCCGACTCCGGGTCGCCGCTCCGGTCCTGCTGCCCGGGCTCGGCGCCGCCCCGCACTGGCAGGTGGTCGTCGCCAGGGTCGAGTGGGACGAGGCGGGGGACCCCGGGAACGGAAGCGGGGACGGTACCGGCGGGACGGGCGGGGAGGCGACGCAGGCGCTGCTCGAGGAACTCCTGGTCGACCCGCGGGCGGGCGGCGCCGAACCCGCCGACCGGATCGCGGTCGCCCACACGGGCGAGGAGGCCGTCGCGCTCGTGCCCCTCCCGGCCGTCTCGGCCGAGCACGACGGCTCCGAGTCCGGGCTCCTCGCCGACACCCTGCTGGACGCGGTACGGGAACCGCTCACCGCCGGGCTCGACGGCGACGGGCGGCTCACCCTCGGCGTCAGCGCGCCGGTGCACTCTGCGGAGGGACTGCGCGGGGCGCTGGAGGAGGCGCGGCACGCCCGCCGGGTCGCCGCCGCGCGCCAGGGCCGGGTCTGCGCGGCCGGCCACCACGAACTCGCCTCGCACGTCCTGCTGCTGCCGTTCGTGCCGGACGACGTGCGCCGGGCGTTCACCGCACGGCTCCTCGACCCGCTGCGCACGTACGACCGCCGGCACCGCGCCGAGCTGATACCGACCCTGGAGGCCTTCCTCGACTGCGACGGCTCCTGGACCCGCTGCGCGACCCGGCTCCACCTCCACGTCAACACCCTGCGCTACCGGGTCGGACGGATCGAACAGCTCACCGGCCGCGACCTGTCCCGGCTCGAGGACAAGCTGGACTTCTTCCTGGCCCTGCGGATGAGCTGAGCGGAGCGGGGAGCGTGCCCAGCCCCGGGCGCGGGAGTGCGCGCGGAGTGCGCCGCTCCCCGGGGCGCGGGAGTGCGCGCGGGTGCGCGAACGCCCGCGTGAGGGCGTGTGCCGCGGGGGCACCGGCGTGCGGTCCGGCGCGACCCGCGCACCATGACTTTGTGAAATCCTTCACCCAGCCCCTTGGCGGGCTCCGCCATTGGTGCTGGAATGCCGCCACCACTCAACAGCTCGACGGCGCGCTCGGGGAGGGCAATGTGGCGTTCACCGCCATGTCCGGCAGCGGAACGACCGCAGGAGACGATCCACTCCAGACCGCGATATGGCGCTTGCGCTCCCGCGCCTGCTGGACGGACGCGGCGGCCCTGCTCGAACCGGTCACCGCGCAGGCCGCGCTGCAGCGCGTGACCCTGCTCGTGGAGCGCTGCCTCTACTCCGAACAGGGGTGGGACGAGGCCGAGGACGCGCTGCGCACGGCCGAGGCGCTGGCCCACACCGACGCGGAGCGGGGCGCCGCGGCCTGCGAGCGCGGCCAGCTCGCGTACGCGGCGACGCTCCTGCGGGTGCGGGACCGGGCGGACGAGGCGCGCTCCGCGTTCGGGCGGGCGGCCGCGCTGATCGCGCCGGGCGAGGCGGCGCGGGCACAACTGGACTTCCGGCGAGGGCTGCTCGCCGAGAACATCACCCGCTCCCCGCAGGCGGCCAAGGCGGCCTACCGGCGGGCGCACGCGGGTGCCGTGGCCCACGACGACCCGCTGCTGCTCTCCTCCACCTGGCGGCACCTGGCCGGACTCGCCCTGCGGGAAGGGGAGTTGGCCGAGGCGCGGCACGGGTTCGCGGAGTCCCTGCGGATCCGCGAGGAACTGGGCTACCTCGTCGGCACGGCGCCGGCGCTGGTGTCCCTGGCCGAGGCGGAGGCGGAACCGGAGGCGGGACGGCTGCGCGCCGAAGCGGGCCGCCTCTTCCGCCTCCTGGGCGGCGTCCCCACCTGGCTGGCCCCCCACGTCCCCGACACCTTGTGACTGCCGTCACATGACGACGCCGGGGGCGCCCCGCGGTACCGGGTTCGCCCACCGGGCGGGGGGCGCCCGCGGTGCCGGTTCCGCCCACCGGGCGGGGGGCAAAGGCTCGTCGGCGACTGCGGCCCGCCCCGGGCCGGTCGCGCAGTTCCCCGCGCCCCTGGGGCAGCGGGCCCTCCGCCCACCAACCAGCACCCCCTCCCAGCCAACCCTCACCCCCACCCCCTCAGGGGCGCGAGGAACTGCGCGAGCAACCCCCACTCAGCCGCACCAGCCAACGAACCGGCACCACCCACCCCCTCAGGGGCGCGGGGAACTGCGCAACCAGCCCCCACCCACCCGCACCCGCCAACGCACCGACACCACCCACCCCCTCAGGCGCCCCACCCCGCTCGTGACCGGCGTCACATGCTCCCCGGCGTACCGAAGTGGTCGCGCACCAGCGCCCCCACCGCCCCCGCGTCCTGCGCGATCAACGCGTCCAGCAACGCCGTGTGCTCCGCCGCGTCCGCGACGAGCGACCCCGGCCCCCGGCGGGCGACCACCCCCGCCCCCCCACGCACCGGCGCCTGCCACTGCGCCCGCCGGTGCAGATCGTCCGCGAGCCGCACCAACTGCTCGTTGCCCGCGAGCCCCAGCACCGCCCGGTGGAACGCCCGGTCCGCCTCGGCGTACGCCGCCGGGTCACCGCAGGAGGCGGCCCGTACCGTCGTCTCGGCCAGCGGCCGCAGTTCCGCCCAGCGCCCGGCCGGCACCGTACGGGCGAGCCGCAGCACCACCGGCACCTCCAGCAGCGCCCGTATCTCCGCGAGCTCGCCCAGCTCGCGATCGTCCCGCTGGACGACCCGGAACCCCCGGTTGGGCACGACCTCGATCGCACCCTCCAGCGCGAGCTGCTGCATCGCCTCGCGCACCGGCGTCGCGGAGACCCCGAACCGCTCGCCGAGCACCGGGGCCGAGTACACCTCGCCCGGCTCCAGTTCTCCGGCCACCAGCGCCGCCCGCAGCGCCTCCAGCACCTGCCCCCGGACCGAGGTGCGCCGCACGACCGGCCGCCCGCCCGTGCGGGGCAGCGGAACGGGGAACTCCGCGTGCGTGTGCTCGCCGCGCGCGGCCCCCTCGGCGCCCCGCGCGGCCCCCTCGGCGACGGGCCGGCCCCGCTCGGGCCCGCCGGCCCGCGGCCGTGCGGCCCCCCGGGGTTCGAAGGAGGCGAGGGGGCGGGAGTCGCTGAACCCGAGGCTGTCGGCGGGATGACGTGAGGCGGCCTGTTCCACGGGTACTCCTAAGGGACTTGACGGCACACGGCACCCATTGAGGGCATTGCCGCGCCTTTGTCACCAGTCGGGGAGAACGATAGGCGTACCCGCCCGAAGGTCAAAGCGCCGAAGGGTGCGCTAAGGTAAGCCTTACCTCTGCAAGCCCCGCGACCCCGGTGGTAACGCATGCTCCTGTCCACGGCCATCCGCCCCGCCGACCGCACCGTCATGGACGCCGCAGCACCCCGCACCGTCGCCGCCGTCCTCGCCGAGTCGTACGACCGGGTGGCCGAGGCACTGCCCTGGATCACCTTCCTCGCACTCGGGCCGGACGAGGCGCTGCCCGAGGGCGGGGCCTGGGCCGGCGCGGCGGCGCTCGCGCGGGACCCCGAGGCACTGGACAGGTATCTGGCATGGGACCGGGAGCAGGTCCTGCGGGACCACGGCAGGCCCGGCCGCCCGGACGTCGTGGCCGGTTTCGGACTGCACCGCTACGCCTGGCCGGCCTGTCTGCTGTTCACCCTCCCCTGGTTCCTGCACCGCAGGGTGCCGTACCTGCCCGTGGAGCGGGTCGCCCACGACCGCGAGCACGGCCGGATCGCCGCACGCCCGGCCGGCTTCGCGTGCCTGCCCGGCGATCCGGCGGCCTCGGTCCCCGGCGCCCGCGTCGTACGGGACGAGGAGGCCCTGCGCGCGGAACTGCGCGCGGCGGTGGCGGAGCACCTGGAGCCGGTGCTCGGCGCCTTCGGCCCGGTGATGCGGCGTCGCGGGCGGGGCCTGTGGGGCATGGCGACGGACGAGATAACGGAAGGGCTCTGGTACGTCGGCACCCTGCTCGACGAGGAGCGGCGGGCGATGCGCGAGCTGGAGGCGCTGCTGCCGGGCACGGCCAAGCCGTACGCGGGCACCCCGGCGTTCCGCGAGCTGACCGGCCCGCGGGGCGAGTCGCTGACCACTCGCGACCGCGTGAGCTGCTGCCTCTTCTACACGCTGAACCCGGGCGACACCTGCGTCACCTGCCCTCGCACCTGCGACGAGGACCGGGTCGCCAAGTTGACGACCCCGGCGGCCGGCTGAGCTCCCGTCAGCCGCCGCACCGGCACACGTACCGAAGGCCCGCCCGGACAGGGGCGGGCCTTCGCGTGCCGTAAGATCAACTTCGAACAGGACACCCGTACCGGACGGTATCGATCCGGCATCGCCCCGCGCAGATCACAGGTAGTTCACAATATCCTCACTCGGCGCAGGAACTTTCCGTGGAACCACCCTTACGGGTAGTCTTATTCGAACTCAACTCCCGCCCCTCACGCGGCAGTTCGAGCAGAACGCCGCCCTGGGCATCCCCTTGCACCTCCTTGGCGGCCTCTTGCCCCGAAACCCCCTGAGGGGCCTTGGGAGTGGGCCACTATGGCGGGCGTTACGCCCTATCCCAATGCAAGGGACCCCAGATGAGATTGACCGACATATCGCTGAACTGGCTCCTGCCGGGCGCCGTACTGCTCCTGGGCATGCTGGCGGCGGTGGCGGTGCTCGCGCGCGGCAAGCGCACCTCCGGGGAGAGCGCGAGCGCGGACGACTCGTGGGAGCGAGCCGAGGAGCGCCGCAGGCGCAAGGAGGCCCTGTACGGCACCGCTTCCTATGTACTGCTGTTCTGCTGTGCGGCGGTGGCGGCCGCCCTCTCCTTCCACGGTCTGGTCGGCTTCGGCCAGCAGAACCTCGGGCTCTCCGACGGCTGGGAGTACCTCGTTCCCTTCGGTCTGGACGGCGCGGCCATGTTCTGCTCCGTACTCGCGGTGCGCGAGGCCAGCCACGGCGACGCCGCGCTCGGCTCCCGGATACTGGTGTGGACCTTCGCCGGTGCCGCCGCCTGGTTCAACTGGGTGCACGCGCCCAGGGGCATCGACCACGCGGGCGCGCCGCAGTTCTTCTCCGGCATGTCGCTCTCCGCGGCCGTGCTGTTCGACCGCGCGCTGAAGCAGACCCGCCGGGCCGCCCTGCGCGAGCAGGGTCTGGTGCCGCGGCCGCTGCCGCAGATCCGTGTCGTCCGCTGGCTGCGGGCGCCCCGCGAGACGTACAAGGCGTGGTCGCTGATGCTGCTGGAGGGCGTGCGGAGCCTGGAGGAGGCCGTCGAGGAGGTCCGCGAGGACCAGCGCCAGAAGGAGCAGAACCGGCAGCGCCGACGCGAGCAGGAGAAGCTGGAGCGGGCGCATCTGAAGGCGATCAGCCGCGGTCACCGCGGGCTGCCCGGCCGGGGTGGCGGTGGCGGCGGCCACCAGGTCGAGGTGGAGCGGGCTCCCGCCCAGGCGGACCCCGCGATAGCCAAGGCGGAGCTGCCCGCGCGTGCCGCCCGCCCCTCTCTGCAGCCCGTCCGGCCCGGTGGTTCGGAGTCCATGACCGTCGACCTCACTTCGGAGGACGACACACAGGCCCTCCCCCGGCTCGACTCGTTGGAGCGCAAGCTCAAGGACCTGGAACAGCAGTTCGGCTGAGCACTGACACACGGTGAGCCGGTACTGCCACGGGGACGCTGCCTGAACCTCAGGCCGCGTCCCCGTCCAGTGGGAGCCCCCTGGCCGCCGCCTCACCCGCCGCCCCGTCGGCCGCGCCGGCCGTCGGGTCGTCCGTCGGGCCGGCCGCCAGATCGGTCAGTTCGAACCACACCGACTTGCCCACCTCGTGCGCCCTCACACCCCAGGCGTCGGCGAGGGCGCGCACCAGCAGCAGCCCCCGCCCGTGCGTCCGCTCCCGGTCCGTCTCCGTCTCCTCCCGCACGGGAGAGGACCGCGGTACGGGGCCGCGCTCCGCGAAGTCCCGCACCTCCACGCGCAGTCCGCGTCCGGAGACGACGGCCGTGACGACCGCCTCGCGGTCGGTGTGCACGAGCGCGTTGGCGACCAGTTCACTGGTGAGCAGCTCGGCGACGGCACACCGGTCCCGCTCCGCACGGCCGTCCAGCAACTCCCGCAGTTCGCGCCGCACTTCGGGCACTGACCGCAGGTCCGACGCGTCCAGTCCGCACCGCAGTCGGACGTCTCCGCCCCGCCCCGCCCGGCTCCTGGCGCTCCGTAACTCCGACACCGGCTGCCTGTTCATGATCCCCCGGATTCCCCACCCGTACGTCACCGTGGCTCGTGATCGCTGTCGTGGTCGTGGTCGTCGTCCCTCGGCTCGAACACGTTCACGGGGATGCATGCCCGGCCGTTCGCCGGGCCAGTCCTGGCGCACCGTCAAGGGTGCGCCGGGTGTCCGTCACGTCCCGTCCGGGCCCACCGGGCCTGCCTCCCCACCCTTCGCCACGGACGGGACGGCACCCCGGTTCAGGGGCGCGGCACGTTGCGCAGGTTGGAGCGGGCCATCTGCAGCATGCGGCCGACACCGCCGTCGAGGACCATCTTCGAGGCGGACAGCGCGAATCCGGTGACCATCTCCGCGCTGATCTTCGGCGGGATCGACAGGGCGTTGGGGTCGGTGACGACGTCCACGAGGGCCGGACCCTTGTGCTTGAAGGCGTCCTTCAGCGCGCCCGCGAGATCCTTCGGCTTCTCGACGCGCACCCCGTACGCCCCGCACGCCCGGGCCACGGCGGCGAAGTCGGGGTTCGTGTTGGCGGTGCCGTGCGAGGGGAGCCCTGCGACGAGCATCTCCAACTCCACCATGCTGAGCGAGGAGTTGTTGAACAGTACGACCTTCACCGGCAGGTCGTACTGGACGAGGGTGAGGAAGTCGCCCATCAGCATGCTGAAGCCGCCGTCGCCGGAGAGCGAGATCACCTGCCGCCTGCGGTCGGTGAACTGCGCGCCGATCGCCATGGGCAGCGCGTTGGCCATGGAGCCGTGCGAGAAGGAGCCGATGATCCGGCGGCGCCCGTTGGGCGAGACGTACCGCGCGGCCCACACGTTGCACATGCCCGTGTCGACGGTGAACACGGCGTCCTCGGAGGCGAGTTCGTCGACGACGGAGGCCACGTACTCGGGGTGGATGGGGACGTGCTTCTCGACCTTGCGGGTATAGGCCTTCACCACCCCTTCCAGTGCCTCGGCGTGCTTCTTCAGCATCCGGTCCAGGAAGCGGCGGTTCTTCTTCTCCCGCACGCGCGGGATGAGACACCGCAGGGTCTCCCGCACGTCGCCCCAGACCGCGAGGTCCAGCTTGGAGCGCCGGCCGAGATGTTCGGGGCGCACGTCGACCTGGGCGATCTTGACGTCGTTCGGCAGGAAGGCGTTGTAGGGGAAGTCGGTGCCGAGCAGGATCAGCAGCTCGCACTCGTGAGTGGCCTCGTAGGCGGCCCCGTACCCGAGCAGACCGCTCATCCCGACGTCGAAGGGATTGTCGTACTGGATCCACTCCTTGCCGCGCAGCGCGTGCCCCACGGGCGCCTTGATCCGCCCGGCGAACTCCATGACCTCGGCGTGCGCCCCGGCGGTGCCGCTGCCGCAGAAGAGGGTCACCCGGTCGGCGGCGTCGATCATGTCGACCAGCCGGTCGATCTCCTCGTCCCCGGGCCGGACGGTGGGCCGGGAGGTGACCAGCGCGGTCTCCGCGGCCCGCTCGGGCGCGGGCTCACCGGCGATGTCGCCCGGCAGGGCCACGACGCTCACCCCGCCCTGGCCGACCGCGTGCTGGATCGCGGTCTGCAGCAGCCGGGGCATCTGCCGGGTGTTGGAGATCAGCTCGCTGTAGTGGCTGCACTCGCGGAAGAGCTGGTCGGGGTGGGTCTCCTGGAAGTAGCCGAGGCCGATCTCGGTGGAGGGGATGTGCGAGGCCAGGGCGAGGACCGGTGCCATGGAGCGGTGGGCGTCGTAGAGGCCGTTGATCAGGTGCAGGTTGCCGGGCCCGCTGGAACCGGCGCAGGCGGTCAGCCGTCCGGTGATCTGCGCCTCGGCCCCGGCCGCGAAGGCGGCGGTCTCCTCGTGCCGTACGTGCACCCAGTCGAGGGCGGAATGGCGGCGGACGGCGTCCACGACGGGGTTGAGGCTGTCCCCCACCACGCCGTACAGCCGCTTGACTCCGGCACGCGCCAGGATGTCGACGAACTGCTCGGCGACGGTCTGCTTTGCCATGGTCCATGCCCTTCGGTTCGGCGGGTCGCCCCGGTGACGGCCTGACGGTGTGACGGTGGCGGGCCCGGCACGGGGTGCCCCCGTCACATCCATCCACACCCGCCGGGACGCCGCGACTCCGCCGGGCCCCCGGTGCGACCATCCGGTCACCCGGGCCCCCGGGGGCCCGCCCCGTCCCCCGTGTGCCCACGGGTGGCGTGCGACGCCTCTCTCCTCTCCCAGACCGCCGCGGCCGTACGGTCGTCCGCGTAGCCCTTGACCCGGACCTGGGCGTCGGCGAGGAAGGCGGCGAGGCCGGGGGGCTCCTGCCCCGCCCAGCGGTCCGTCAGGTACCGGGGCAGCTCCGGCTCGCCGCGCAGCGGGTCGGCGAGCCCGGCGGTGCACAGCAGCAGGACGTCGCCCGGGCGGGCGACGGAGGCACGGAAGCGGAAGGGTGCCCGGGCGGGTTCGGGGGCGGGGCGGTACGGGCTCGGCGGAGCGGCGATGCCGAGGTCCACGGTGAGCCGGTCCGCGCCCCGGGCGCCCTCGGCGCCCTCACCGGCCCGGGGTTCGATGTCCTGCCACTCGCCGTCCCTCAGTCGGAACAGCCCGCCCTCGCCGGCGCCGAAGAAGACGCGGATCCGGCACCCGGGGTCCGCCGGGAGCAGCAGACAGCGCAGGCTCGCGGTGTACGTGTCCGGGTCCGCGCCCCGCTCGACGGCCTCGGCGCGGAGCCGGCCGAGGGAGCGGTCGGTGAGCCGTTGCAGCCCCGACTTGAGGTCGCCGCGGCGCCCCGCGCGGATGTCCTCGGCGAGCCGGGCGTGACTGCGGCCGACGGCGCGGCCCATGTGCCGGCACAGCGCGGCGGCGGCGCGGTGGGCGCCCGGGGTGCCGCGGGCGCCGGTGGCCACGGCGAGGAACACCAGCGCGTCCTCGCCGCCGCCGAAACGGGCCGTGAGCAGCGCGTCCCGTCGCGGCTCCCCGCGGAACCGCCCGGAGTCCCCGCGCAGCGAGACGGCCCGCACCGTGCAGGCCCCGTACCGGGCTCCGTCCAGCACCGTGTCCGGGACGACGTCCCCGAGCGCGTCCGGCTCGGCGAGGGGCAGCGCGGTGGGCTCGGCCTCGTAGGTGGGCGGCCCGGACCCCACGTGGGGGACGCCCGCGGCGCCCCGGGGCGGGACCGGGGGCGGCGGCACCAGGTCCTGCGGCTCACCCGTGGCCTCCGGTGCGCCCGGGGCCTCCGGCGCGCCCCAGCCCTCCGGTGCCTCCTGGTCTTCCGGTGCCCCCAGGTCTTCCGGTGCCCCCAGGTCTTCCGGCGCCTCCAGGTCTTCCGGTGCCCCCAGGTCTTCCGGTGCCCCCAGGCCCCCGGATCTTCCCGGCATCCCCGGCGCCCCCGACGCCGGCGGCTCCGGCGGCTCCGGCGGCTCGTACGGCCTGCTCGGCCCGTACGACTTGCCCGGCCCGTACGACTTGCCCGGCTCGTCCGGCTCCTCCGGTTTTCCCGGGTCCTCCAGTGCGTCCGGCTTCGGCTCCTCGGGCGCCTCCTCCGTCGTCCCCACGACGTTCTCCACGACCGCTCCCGCCGAGGCGAACCGGTCGTCCAGGGAGTCACCCGCCGCACTCGGCCCCGCGTCCTGCGCGGAACCGTCGTACAGCTCCCGCCACCAGTCGTCCTCGCGGCCGATGGGCCGCTCCCGCCTCTCCCCCTGCTGGCTCATGCCCCCAATTGTCGCCCGCGCGAGGCGCTTGAAAACGGCGCATCCGGAAAAACCGCGCGCCCCTGGGCGTCTGCCGGACCACCGGGACACCGCTGCCCCCGCACGCACCGCCGGACGGCCCCACCCCCCACGGGAGGACCGTCCGGCGGCGTCCGCGGACCCGGGCGGGAACCGCCCACCGAGCGAAGGACGTGCGGCTCGGAACCGGCCGTGGCGGACAAGGAGTACGCGGTGGAGCACCGCGCGCGGCCCGCCCCGTACGGGACACCTGAACAGCCCCGTACGACCGGCGGTGGCGCCACCTTGTCAGAGTGAACGGGGATACGGCGATGATGTTGGCGGGCGGGTTTGCGTCATGGCAGCTTCCCGCCACACGCACCACACCCGCCACAGCCGCCGCACCAGTCTCAGAGCACCACGCGCCACCGCACAGGACGCACAGGACGCACACGGAACCCGGGGAGGGACGTCGCCGCATGCTCGCAGCGATAGGTCTGGACGAGACGCACGAGGCGGCGTACCGCGCCCTGGTGTCGGTGGGCGCCGCCGACATACCCGATCTGGCCCGCCGGCTGGGCCTCGGCGAGCCCGACACCGAGCGCGCGCTGCGCCGGCTGGAGCGGCACGGTCTGGCCGCCCAGTCCTCCTCCCGGCCCGGCCGCTGGGTGGCCGCACCGCCCGGCGTGGCGCTCGGCGCGCTGCTCACCCAGCACCGGCACGAGCTGGAGAAGGCGGAACTGACGGCGGCGCTGCTGGCCGAGGAGTACCGGGCGCGGGCGGCGGAACCGACGGTGCACGACCTGGTGGAGGTGGTGACCGGGGCGGCGGCCGTCGCACAGCGGTTCCTGCAGCTCCAGCTGGGCGCGACCGAGGAGGTCCAGGCGCTGGTCACCGGCGCGCCCATGGCCGTCACGGCCGCCGAGAACCACGCGGAGGAGCAGGCCGCCGCCCGGGGCGTGCGCTACCGCGTGGTGGTGGAGCGCGCGGTGCTCGACGGCCCGGCCGCCGTCGGCGAACTGTCGGCCGCGCTGGGCCGGGAGGAGCGGGTGCGGGTCGCCGAGCGGGTGCCGACGAAGCTGGTCGTCGCCGACCGCACGCTCGCCATGGTGCCGCTGGTCTCCTCCCCCCACGCCGAACCGGCGGCGCTGGTCGTGCACGCCAGTGGTCTGCTGGAGGTGCTGTCGGGGCTGTTCGAGACGGTGTGGCGGGAGGCGCTGCCGCTGCGCCTCGGCCGGGACGGCGCGGTGCGGGAGCAGCAGCCGGAGGGCCCCGACGGCACGGACCTGGAGATCCTGTCCCTGCTCCTCGCGGGCCTTACCGACGCGAGCGTGGCCAAGCAGCTCGAACTGGGCCTGCGCACGGTGCAGCGCCGGGTGCGGCACCTGATGGAGATCGCCGGGGTGACGACCCGGCTGCAACTCGGCTGGCAGGCCTACGAAAGAGGCTGGGTGGCACGGCGGTGAAGCACTCGCCGTGCCACCCGTCCCTCACTCAGGCGTGACGCCCGCGCTTCAGCTCCATCGCCGCGCGCCCCTGTGCCCCCTTCCGCTTCCAGTCCCGGCGCAGCTCCGCCCGGACCCGCGCGTCGGTCTTCGCGACGATCCACTGGTTCTCGCGCTGGAGCTTGCGGTAGCTCTCCAGCCGCCGCTGCGCCAGCTGGCCGTCGTCGATCGCCGCCAGCACGGCACAGCCGGGCTCGGCGCCGTGCGCGCAGTCGTGGAACCGGCACTCCCGCGCCAGCTCCTCGATCTCGGCGAACACCTGGCCGACCCCGGTCTCGGCGTCCCACAGCCCGACCCCGCGGAGTCCCGGGGTGTCGATGAGAACGCCGCCGCCCGGGAGGGCGAGCAGATTGCGGGTGGTGGTCGTGTGCCGGCCCTTGCCGTCCACGTCCCGCGTGGCGTGCACCCGCATGACCTCCTCACCGATCAGCGCGTTGGCGAGGGTCGACTTGCCCGCGCCGGACTGGCCGAGGAGCACGGACGTGCCGCCGGTGACGGCGGCGCCGAGCACGTCGAGCCCGTCACCTCCCAGCGAGCTGACGGCGAGCACCCGCACCCCGGGGGCTGCGCCCTCCACGTCCTCGACGAGGTGGGACAGGGTCAGGGGATCGGCCACGAGATCGGCCTTGGTCAGCACGACCAGCGGCTGCGCCCCGGACTCCCAGGCCAGGGCGAGGAACCGTTCGACGCGGGCGAGGTCGAGCTCCGCCGCGAGCGACACGGCGACGATGGCGTGGTCGACGTTGGCGGCGAGGATCTGCCCCTCGGACCGCTTGGAGGAGGTGGACCGCACGAACGCCGACCGCCGCGGCAGGCAGGCCCGTACGTACTGGGGGATGCCGCCGGGTTCGACGGCGACCCAGTCACCGGTGCAGACGACCCGCAGCGGATCGTGCGGCGTGACGAACGCGGTGTCGGCCCGCACGGTGCCGTCGGCGGTGACGACGTCGCACTGCCCCCGGTCGACCCGCACCACCCGGCCGGCCAGCAGTCCCTGGTCAGCGTAGGAGGAGAACGCGGCCTCCCACCCCTCGTCCCAGCCGTAGGCGGCCAGGGGGTGCGAGGAGGTGGGGGAACCGGAAGAAAGAGAGGAGGTACTCAAGGGAAACCCTTCGAGGGGCGGCCCCGACCGGCCCTCACGGCAACGACACCGCGAGGAAGAGGTCAGCCAACGGCCGCGGAGGTGAACGAGACGAACGACTGATTGCGGGCACGGCCCACCACAGAGACAGCCATCGGTCACACCTCCTCGTCCTCCACACGCGACGACACCACACATGGCACCGCCCGAAGCGACCCCTACCCTAGAGGCGCCCTCCACGCCACGCCACCGCTTTTCCGACGGGCTCCCGCCCCGGCCGGCTCAGCATCCCCTTTCGCAATGCCCAGCCGACCGCCTGGTGGAACCAGCCCAGCTTGCGCCACCGCGTTCCGCGTTCACACCTTCGGGCATGGATCAGCCATGAGACATGCTCGGCCAGCTCATGCGGGACGTCGAGCGTGGCTCACCACGGGACCAAGCGAGGCTCCCCGGACGAAGCGTGGTGCGTAGAGAACACCACCGCAACGATCAGGAGCCTTGCCTCGTCACACCACCCCGCTGAACTACACCTTCACCTCTGCAGGACAGGATGAGAACCGTTCAACGAGGAAATCCTGGGGCACGAGAATTCTGCTCACCCACATGATTGGCCACGAATTCCTCGAGCTCCCGGAACAAGAGTTCAACGACCTTTTCCTCTTCGCTTCCGCGGAGTTCGTTAATATCGCGCACCTCACGCGGGGCTACTCCCAACCGCACCACGATCAATGCCCAGTAGAGATTCTGCCCCTCGCCCAGCTTTCTAGCCAGGTGTTCAGAGAAACCCTCGAGGAGGCGCCCACACGTTGCAGCGTTAACGCCATTAAAAAAGGCTACATATTCGCGATATCCACCATCCAGCCCATATGAATTCGGACGCTTTTTGATATCATTCAAGAGTTGCAAGAATTCCACAATATCCCTTCAGGGAGCGTAGGGGCTTGGCGACATTTTAAGGTATTCTCCACACTCCCACCGCGACATATACTGATTTACTGGCTCACCATGTCGACCAGTCCAGGCATCGTATACCCTTCCTTCCCGCAGTACCACATCGTGATGAACCCAGTTCGTATCTTCCCCTCGGTACTTACCAAGGGACGGAGCACCGTAAGAATCGGTTATTCTCATACGCTCACCACCGATCTTGGACTGAATTTCGACAGCACATTCCTCACAACCGTTGCTACCCGTGACTTTGGAAGGGCTAGCCGCCTTCCAATCCGGCCCCAGGTCACCACCTGCAGACTTAGCCCCAGACCTGGAACTTGCACTCTCTGCTTCACGGAAGGCTTTTCCAAGTCCATCGCTGATACGCCCGATGCCGTCGCCCGCACCGGCAGCACCAATGCTGGCTACCCCCAGACCGGTTACGGCGACGGGGGCTCCGATGAGGCAACCTACGCCAGTAGCACATGCGAGGCTCCCACCCAACGCGAAGTCCCCGCCGAAGCCCATCAGGAAAA
>BNBP01000082.1 GCA_014656015.1 Streptomyces griseoaurantiacus
CCGCAGGGTGGCGGCCCTGCTGGAGCCGGCTCCGGCCGTGCGCCGCTGGCCGCCCACGTTCACCGCGGCCGGGCTGGCGGCCTGGGCGGCCGCGGCCGGCGCTGCGGCCTCGGCGATGTCCTCGGCCGGCTCCGCCGTCACCCTGATCGCCCTGCTGCGCGCGGCGACGCCCCTGTAGGGCGGGAGCGGCGCCCGGCCGGGCGCCGCGGGCCCACGGCGGACGGGGGGCCCGCCATGGTGGGGAAGCGAGGGACCGTCAGAGGTCGAACTCGTGCGGCGGCAGGTCGAGGGAGAAGCACGCCTCGCGCACCACGGCCTGCTCGGTCTTGTCGAAGTCCCCGTCGGCCCCGCCGATGACGATGCCGATCTGGATGACGGCCCGTGCCTCGGCGGGCTTCTTCTTGGCCTTGGCGATCTCCTGGAGCACGCTGACCTTGCCGAACGCGAAGTCGGTGGTGAGCTTGTTCAGGTTGTCCTCGAAGCGGCGGCGCAGGTCCTCGGCGGGGAAGTTCTGCAGCACCTCGTTGGTGGAGATGAGCTGCGCGACGCGCTGCCGCTCGGACGGGTCCACGGTGCCGTCGGCGGCGGCGACCAGGGCGCACATCGCCATGCTGGCGTCGCGGAAGGCACCGCTCTTGAGGTCGTTCTTCTTCGCCGTGAGCTGCGTCTGCATCGTCGACGCGGACTCCTTCAAGCGGTCCCACAGGGCCATGCGCACTCCTACGTGGTGAACGGTCCGGCCCACCCGTACGACGGACCGGCTGCCGTCGATCTTCGACAGCACTGTAGAAACTACCGGCGGGTCCCACAAGTTCCTCCCGGGGAGCGGTGATCCGTGGATTCGCGCGCCCGGCGAGCCTGGGGTACGATCATCACAACACGCCGCCGGGAGTGAACGACCGGCCGGAGTGCACGCGTTGGTCGTCCAAGGAAAGACGCCCCGCTTCCTGCGGGGAGATGCAGGTGCAAGGCCTGCCCAGCGCTCCAGGACGAAGGCCCCGCCCCGGGACACCGGGACGGGGCCTTCGCGTTCCCCCGGAGGTGCGCCGAGCGGCCCGGCCGCCCGGCGCGCTCAGGCCCCCACCGTGCCGTCGAGGCCCTCCCGCAGGAAGTCCGCGTGGCCGTTGTGCCGCGCGTACTCCAGCAGGACGTGCACCAGCACCATGCGCAGCGACACCCGCTCGCCCCACCGCGGCTGGTACCCGGCCAGGTCCAGCGAGGCGGCCTCCCGCTCGATGCGGCGGGAGACCTCGACCTCCGCCTCCCAGGCCGTGAACGCCTCCGCGCGGGTGGACGCGCTCGCGTCGTACGCCGCCTGGAAGTCGACCGTCTCGGACCACACCATCGGCGCCCCGTGGTCCTCGAACACCCGGCGGAACCAGGCGCGTTCCACCTCGGCCATGTGCCGGACCAGGCCGAGCAGCGTCAGCGTCGAGGGCGGCGAGGAGCGACGCCGCAGTTCCTCGTCGCTAAGCCCCTCGCACTTCATGGCGAGCGTCGCCCGGTGGTACTCGAGGAACGCGCGCAGGGTCTCCCGCTCACTGCCGAGGTGCGGCGGCGGGACACGGGGATCGGTGCTCACGCGTGCGCGCTCCCCGCCGGCGCCTGGCTGCTCTCCGGCCCCCGTCCGCGGGCGGCCTCGGGCGCGCAGGAGTTCGGACGGTCGGGGGAGACCGGTTCACTGCGGGCGTGCAGGAGCTCCCGGTAGGCGGTGGCCACCGCCACCAGCCGGTCGAGCGAGTCCCGGGTCTCGACGAGCTGCTCGATGTGGCGGGACAGCCGTTCGCGCTCCTGCGTCATCCGCTCCAGGGCGGCGTCGGAGTTGTCCATGCTGGGCGCGTCCACGCAGGGCATCAGTTCGAGGATGGTCCGGCTGGAGAGCCCCGCGGTGTACATCCGCTGGATGAACCCCACCCGCTCGACCTGGTCCTCGGTGTAGTGCCGCTGCCCGCTGGGGCTGCGCACGCTCGTCAGCAGCCCCTGCTCCTCGTAGTAGCGCACCGACCGGACGCTGACCCCGGCCCGTGACGCGAGCTCCCCGATGCGCATGCCGTCCTCCCACCCGCTGTGACCTGTCGCACAGACCTTGCCTCTGACGTCAATGTCAGGTTTTAGCGTAGCGCCGTGCCCGAGATCCGGGCGCCCCGCATCCCACGGAGTCTCGCATGACCAGTCTCTTCGACGCCTACCGCCTCGGCGGACTCACGCTTCCCAACCGCACGGTGATGGCACCGATGACCAGGGTCCGCGCCACCGCCGAGGGGCTGGCCACCCCTTCGATGGCCACGTACTACGCCCAGCGCGCGAGCGCCGGACTCATCGTCTCCGAAGGCGTGCAGCCGAGCCTCGTCGGGCAGTCGAACCCCGGCACCCCCGGGCTGTACACGGACGCGCAGGTCGACTCCTGGCGGCCCGTCACGGCCGCCGTGCACGCCAACGGAGGCCGCATCTTCGCCCAGCTCATGCACGGCGGCAGGGTCTCCCACCCCGACACCACCGGCCACCGGCCCGTGGGCCCGTCCGCCGTCGCCGCCACCGGTGAGGTCTTCACCCCGACGGGTCCGCAGGCCCCGCCCGTTCCCCGTGCCCTGGAGACCGAGGAGGTCCCCGAGCAGGCGCTGTCCTACGCGACGGCCGCCCGCCGCGCCCTCGACGCCGGCTTCGACGGCGTGGAACTGCACGGTGCCAACGGCTATCTGATCTCCCAGTTCCTCTCCTCCAACGCCAACCTGCGCACCGACCGCTACGGCGGCTCTACGGCCAACCGCATCCGGTTCGCCGTCGAGGCCGTGGCCGCCACCATCGACGCCGTGGGGGCCGCGCGGACCGGTATCCGGCTCTCCCCGGGCGGCACCTTCTGGGGCGTCGAGGAGGAGGACGTGCCCGGGCTCTACACCGCCCTGCTCACCGAGCTCGCCCGGCTGGAGCCGGCCTACGTCCACCTGGAGGCCACCGCCGAGGAGGCCGTGCTCCTCGAACTGCGGCGGGCCTGGCCCGGCACGCTCGTCATGAACCCGGTGCTCCCCATGGGCGCCAAGCAGGCCGGCCGCGCCGAGGCCGACCACTGGCTCGGGCTCGGCGCCGACCTCATCAGCTTCGGCCGCGGCTTCCTCGCCAACCCGGACCTGGTGGAGCGCCTGCGCACGGGGGTTCCGCTCGCCCCGGTCGACGAGGCCACGTACTACACGGGCGGCGACAAGGGCTACCTGACCTACCCGGCGTACCAGTACGCGGCCTGAGCGGGCCCGCTCAGGTCTCAGGCCGGCGGACGGCCGCCGCCGTCCGCCGCCCGGGCGAGGGTGTCCGCCACCGTGGTGCGGGCGAGCCGGGCCACGGCGCGCAGCTCGGACACCGGGGTGCCGGCCCGGCTCAGGACGGCGAGCGACTGGTTGACGGCCACGACGTACGTGGCGAGTTCGTCCAGCACATGCCCCTCGGCGGGGGCCGGGGCCAGGGCTGCCCGCACCCGGCGGCGCTGCCCCTCGAGCAGAGCGCGCACCCGGGCCCCGCTGTCCTCCTCCAGCGTCGCCGACTGCGCGGCCGACTGCGCGATGAGACACCCGGTGGGCAGCGAGGGGTCCTCGATGCGGGCGAGGGTGGCCTCCAGGAAGGCCTCCACCGCACGCGCCGGATCTCCCGCATGCGCCGTGAGCGCCTCCTCGTGGTGGGTGCCGTAGCGCGAGGCGTACCGGTCCAGGCACGAGCGGAAGAGGGCGTCCTTGTTGCCGAAGGCGCCGTAGAGGGAACCGCGGCCCAGGCCGGTCGCGGTACCCAGGGTGTCGAGCGAGGCGTCGGCGTAGCCGCGCTCCCAGAAGACGCGCATGGCCCGGTCGAGGGCCTCGTCCACGTCGAACTGCTTCCTGCCCGGCATGCCGCCCACCTGTCCTTCCGGCTCGTGTGCCCGCGTCCACCGCCACCCTACAACCATCTTGGACCGATCGGTCGGCGAATCATTGACCGATCGGTCCAGGATGGTTAGCGTGGCATCGACCGAGGCCCCCGCGTCGAAAGGCCACGCCATGCCCACCCCTGCCCCCAGCACGTCCACGCCCGAGGGCCCCGGCTCCGTCACCGGCGTCCCCGACCTGCCGCCCGGCTTCGCCGACACCTTCACCAGCGGGTACGTCGACACCGGAACCCTGCGCCTGCACGCCGTCACCGGCGGCGAGGGTCCCGCGCTGCTGCTCCTGTCCGGGTGGCCGCAGAACTGGTACGCCTGGCGGCTCCTGATGCCGGAACTGGCCCGCCGCTTCCGGGTCGTCGCGGTCGACCCGCGCGGAGTCGGCCTCTCCGACAAGCCCCGGGACGGTTACGACACCGGCACGCTCGCCGCCGACACGGCGGACCTGATGACGGCGCTCGGACACCACAGGTTCGCCGTGGTCGGCCACGACATCGGGATGTGGATGGGGTACGCCCTGGCCGCGGACCACCCGGAGCGGGTGACGCGCCTGGCCGTCGCCGAGGCCGCCATCCCCGGACTGTCCCCCTCGCTGCCGCTCTTCGGGAGCACGGAGGCCAACAACCGGCTGGCGCACTTCGCGTTCAACCGGCTCCCGGAGCTGAACGAACAACTCGTCAGGGGCCGCGAAGAGCTCTTCTTCGGCCATCAGTTCGCCACCAAGGCGGCGAAGCCGCTGCCCGTGAGCGCCGTCCGGTACTACGTCGACACCCTCGCCCGTGACCCCGAGGCCCTGCGGTGCAGCTTCGCCCCCTACCGGGCACTGGGCGAGACGATGGCGCAGAACGAGCGCCGCGCCCTGCGCCGGCTCACCCTCCCCGTGCTGGCGATCGGGGGAGGGGAGGTGCTCGGCGCGGGGGTCGGCGAGACGATGGCGCGCGGAGCGGACGACGTGGAGACCCTCGTCCTGCCCGGCTGCGGGCACTACCCCGCCGAGGAGGCCCCCGAGGCGATGCTCGACGCACTCACCGGCTTCCTCGCCCCCTACCGGGAGGGGAAGGACGACTGAGGGGCGTTTCCCGATCCCCCGTACAACCTTCGGCCAAGCCAGGATGTCTCAGTCGGTAAGCGGAAACGGGGTACATCGAGTCGGACAAGGGGCCAATGGGCGGATACCGCCCGCCTTCTCCCTCTCCCCAGCCCCGCGTTCCGGACCACACCTGTACGGGGGAACACATGAACACGCACCACAGGAATGCCCGCCGGGGCACCGTCGTGGCGCTCGCCGCCCTCACCGCGGGCGTTCTGTCGCTGGCCGGCGCAGGCACGGCGGGCGCCGAGTCCGCGACCGCCGCCGAGACCCATCCGATCGCCTCCTCGGTGCTCGGCGAGGACTACAAGCTCACGCTCACGGCGGAGCGCGGCACGGCCGACGACTACACCGCCTCCGTGCGGCTGCGGGTCTACACCCACAGCGGCGGCGCCTGGCGGCAGTCCGACAGCGCACTGGTCGGCGAGCCGGAGGGATGGTTCTGGTACCCGCTCACCGGCAAGGGCGCCGTCTGCCGGTTCTCCACGTCGAGCAGCGAACCCGCGCCGATCGAGATCAGCCTGCTGAGGACGCCCTCCCTCGGCTGCTCCGAGCCGCAGCACTTCACCCTGGAGGAGGGCACCCTGCACGCCGGCTGATCCCGCGCGGGGAAGGCCTCAGGCCTTCCCCGCGCCGAAGGGGCCGCCTTCCGTGAAGACGGAGGCCGCGAAGCGTTCGCCGATGCGGCGGTGGGAGGCCGCGTCCGGGTGGAGCGCGTCCGGCAGCGGCAGCTCGGCGGCATCGGCCTCGCCGTACAGTTCGCGGCCGTCGAGGTGGTGCAGATACGGGTCCTCGGCCGCCCGCTGCGCCACGATCCGGGCCAGTTCCCCGCGGATGACGTTCAGCGTCAGTTTCCCGGCGGCGCGCTCGGCCGGGTCCCCGGCCGCCCGGAAGCGCAGCCGGCCGGCGGCGATGTCGGAGAAGTCCGGGACGCTCGGGCCCGGAGTGTCCTCGTGGATCGGGCACAGGATCGGTGAGACGACCAGCAGCGGCGTCCTCGGGTGGCCCTCACGGAGCGTGTCGAGGAAGCCGTGGACGGCCGGGGTGAACGCACGCAAGCGCATGAGATCGGCGTTGACAAGATTGATGCCGATCTTGACGCTGAGCAGGTCGGCGGGGGTGTCCCGCATGGCGCGGGCGGTGAAGGGGTCCAGCAGGGCGCTGCCGCCGAGCCCCAGGTTGACCAGCTCCACCCCGCCCAGGGAGGCGGCCAGCGCCGGCCAGGTGGTGGAGGGGCTCGCGGCGTTCGATCCGTGGCTGATCGAGCTGCCGTGGTGCAGCCACACCCGGCGGCCCCGGTCCGCCGCCGGCTCGACGGGGGCGTCGGTGCGCAGGGCGAGGAGCTCGGTCGTCTCGTCGTGCGGCAGCCAGAGCTCCACGTCCTTGGGTCCCTCGGGCAGGTCCGTGAACCGGACGGTGCCCGGGGCGCCGGGCCGGGTCTCGAAGGTGCCGGCGGTCATGTCGACGACCAGGGTGTCGCCGCCGGTGACGCTCGCCTGCCCGAACAGCCGTCCGTCGACCAGCAAGTCGTAGACGCCGTCCGGGCGGGGCGGGGCCCCGACGTACTCCCTCTTGGTGGGGAGCGTGTCCAGCTCGATCGCCGTGGCCCGGGTACGGAGGACGAGCCGCACGCCGGACGGCTGCGACTCGGCCATGGCGAGCTGCCCGTCGGAGAACTGGGCGCGGGCCCGGGCGGGCAGCCGGTGCGGGAGCACGCCCCGCGCGGTGCGCTCCAGTTCCAGGGCGCCGCGCACGAGGGCGGGGGAGAGGGGGGTGGTGATCCAGTCGTTCATGGGGGGTGCTGCCTCAGGCTCTCGTTCGGGGAGGGGTGTCGCGGGGCACGCCGGGTGGACGTGCTCAGGCCGCCGGGGGCCAATTGCGCAGCAGGGCGTCGAGGGCGTCCAGGATGCGCGCCCAGCTCGCCTGCGAGTCCGGGGCGCTGTGGCTGAATCCGCCGGCCGCCTCCAGGCTGACGTAGCCGTGGAAGACGCTGCCGAGCAGCCGGACGGCGTGGGTCTGTTCCGGCTCGGTGAGGTCGTAGCCGCGCAGCACCGCCCGTGTCAGCTGCGCGTTCCGGCCGCCCGCGCTCGCGGCCGCGGTCTCCGGGTCGAGCCGGTACCGCGCCGCGTCGTAGCGGCCGGGGTGCTCCCGGGCGTAGTCCCGGTAGACGTCCGCCAGTGCGGTGAGCGCGTCCTTGCCGGCGCGTCCGGCGAGGGCGGCGGCCCCGCGGTCGGCGAGTTCCTCGAGGGCGATGAGGGCGATCCGGGTCCTGAGGTCGTGCGAGTTCTTCACATGGGAGTACAGGCTGGCGACCTTGACGTCGAACCGCCGGGCCAGCGCCGACACCGTGACCTGGTCGAAACCGACCTCGTCGGCCAGTTCCGCACCCGCACGGGCGAGTCGTTCCGCGGTCAGCCCCGCACGCACCATGACGCTTCCCCTCACTCCGACGGCGTCCATGGTGAGTATGCATTTACCTAAACCCTTTAGGCAAATGCGTACCAACATTAGGTATGAAGCTGCGGGAAAGGCCTCCGGCTCAGAACGGATACTCGGCGATGTCCGGCCGCACGGTGAGCCACTGGGTCTCGGTGAACGCCTCGATGTTCGCGGTCGCGCCGCCGAGGCGTGAGCCGGTCCCGGACGCCCCGACCCCGCCGAACGGCGCCTGCGGCTCGTCGGCGACGGTCTGCGCGTTGATGTGGACGATGCCCGACTCGATGCGGTCGGCGAGCGTCATCGCCGCCCCGACGTCGCCGAGGATGCCGACGGACAGCCCGTATGCGCTGTCCTCGACGAGGCGGGCGGCCTCCTCCGGCGTCGAGAAGCCGAGGACGGGCGCCACCGGGCCGAAGATCTCCTCGCGCCAGGCCGGCATGTCCGTCCTCATCCCGGTCAGCACCGTGGGCCGGTAGCAGGCGCCCACGATCTCGCCGCCCGCCGCCACCCTCGCGCCCGCCGCGACGCTCCCGGTGACGAGGCCGTGCACCCGTTCCAGCTGGTGCCGGTCGATCAGCGGGCCGAGCGCCACGTCCTCGCGGGCCGGGTTCCCGACCGGCAGTGCCTCGGCCTTCGCGGCGAGCGCGGCGGTGTACTCCTCGAGGAGCGACTCGTGCACGAGGTGCCGGCCGGCCGTCATGCAGATCTGCCCCTGGTGCAGATACGAGCCGAACGCACCCGCCGAGGCCGCCCGTGCCACGTCCGCCCCCGGGAGCACGACCAGGGCGTTGTTCCCGCCCAGCTCCAGATGGGCCCGCTTCAGCAGTCGCCCGGCCCGTTCGCCGATCGCCCGCCCCACCGGCGTCGAACCGGTGAAGGAGACCACCCGCACCTGAGGCGCCTCCACCACCGCCTCGCCGACCGCGCCGTCACCCGGCAGCAGGTGCAGTACGCCCGCCGGGAGCCCCGCCTCCTCGAAGATCCGGGCGAGGACGACACCGCCGCTCACCGCCGTGCGCGGGTCCGGCTTGAGCAGCACCGCGTTGCCGAGCGCGAGCGCGGGCGCCACCGAGCGCAGACCCAGGATCAGCGGGAAGTTGAACGGCGCGATCACACTGACGACCCCCGAGGGCCGGCGGCGGGACATCGACCAGCGCGGCCCCTGCGAGGCGAGCACCTCGCCCTGCGGATGCGTGGGCAGGCCCGCGCACTCGAAGCACTCACCGATCGCGAGGTCCACCTCGAACTCCGCCTTGGACCGCACCGAACCGGCCTCGCGCACCAGCCAGTCCCCGACCTCACCGGCGTGCTCCCTGAAGAGCTCGCCCGCGCGGCGCAGCACGGCGGCCCGCTCCTGCGGGGCGGTCGCGGCCCAGGCGCGCTGCGCCCCGGCAGCCCGCGCGGCCGCCCGTCCCACGTCCTCGACCCCGGGCAGGCCCACCGTGCCCAGCCGCTCGCCGGTCGCGGGTTCGACGACGGCCCGTGTCCGCGGGGCGTCCTCCCAGCCCTCGCTGAGGAACCTCCCCGCCCAGAGGTCACTGTCCAGGAATGTCATGGCGGCCTCCTTCTCCTGGGTGCGTACCCCAGGAGCGCTCGATGACCCCGGCGGGAGGCGATCCCCGGTGACCGACAAGCGGCTTTTGCGGGGCCAGGCTGCTGCCGCCGGGGGCAACATGCCATGATCTTCCCATGGGATCCAACGTGTATTTCGACATCACCATCAACGACCAGCCCGCGGGCCGCATCGTTTTCAAGCTGTACGACGAGGACGTGCCGAAGACCGCGAGGAACTTCCGCGAGCTGGCCACCGGTGAGCACGGGTTCGGCTACGCCGGTTCGTCCTTCCACCGCATCATTCCGCAGTTCATGCTCCAGGGCGGTGACTTCACCCGGGGCAACGGCACCGGCGGCAAGAGCATCTACGGCGAGAAGTTCGCCGACGAGAACTTCACGCACAAGCACACCCAGCCGTACCTGCTCTCGATGGCCAACGCCGGCCCGAACACCAACGGCTCGCAGTTCTTCATCACGACGGTCGTGACGTCCTGGCTCGACAACAAGCACGTCGTCTTCGGCGAGGTCGTCGAGGGCAAGGAGCTGGTCGACCAGATCGAGGCCCTGGGCAGCCAGTCCGGCGCCCCCAAGGGCAAGGTCACCATCGCCGCCTCGGGCACGGTCTGAGCGAGCGGTTCGGCCCACCGCCGTCGCGCGAGAAGGGGCCCGGGGTACGTCCCCGGGCCCCTTCGGGTTTTCCCGGGCCGGGAACCGGGCGGGCGGACACGAGGTTCCCCGCCCGTGGCGGTCGCTGATCCGGACGAGTGTTTTCCGCCACGGAGGGTGGCCGGTTTGCCCGGGCCGCGAGCGAGTAGGTGATGCCGTGGACCCCCGTGTGCCGGCAGATAGGAGCCCTCAATGGCGGACAGTGACACCGATCTCCCCACGCTCGACGCCGACAGCGAGGCCCTGAAGCGCCACCGCAGACTGTTCAGGGCGGTGAACCGGCGCCGGAACCCCCCGTTGCGGCGCACCGACATCACCGTCACCGACGAGTCGGCGGTGCGGCGCGCGGTCAAGGCGGCCTCGCTCGGCAACGCCATGGAATGGTTCGACTTCGGGATCTACAGCTACCTCGCCGTCACCATCGGCCAGGTGTTCTTCCCGTCGGGGAACGACACCGTGCAGCTCCTGTCGTCCTTCGCCACCTTCGCCGTCTCCTTCCTGGTACGCCCCCTGGGCGGCATGGTCTTCGGACCGATGGGCGACAAGATCGGCCGCAAGAAGGTCCTCGCCCTCACCATGATCCTGATGGCGATCGGCACCTTCGCCATCGGCCTCATCCCCTCGTACGCCGCCATCGGCTTCTGGTCGCCCGCCCTGCTGATCCTCTTCCGGCTGGTGCAGGGCTTCTCCACGGGCGGCGAGTACGGCGGCGCCTCCACCTTCATCGCCGAGTACGCGCCGGACCGGCGCCGCGGCTTCTTCGGCAGCTTCCTCGAACTCGGCACGCTGGCCGGCTACGTCGGCGCCTCCGGATTGGTGACCGTCCTCACCGCCCTCCTCGGCAGTGACGGCATGCACTCCTGGGGATGGCGGGTGCCCTTCCTGGTGGCCGGGCCCATCGGGCTGATCGGCCTCTACCTGCGGCTCAAACTGGACGAGACGCCCGCCTTCCAGAAGCTCGAGGACTCCTCGTCCCACCGGGCCTCCGAGGCGGCCTCCACGGTGGAGTCGACCGCGAAGGGCGATATCGCGAAGATCTTCCGCGAGTACTGGCCCACGCTCATCCTGTGCATCAGCCTCGTCGGCGCCTACAACATCTGCGACTACATGCTGCTGTCGTACATGCCGACCTACCTCTCCGACGAGATGGGCTACTCCGAGACGCACGGCCTGCTGATCCTCATCATCACCATGGTGGTGCTGATGCTGGTCATCAACCAGGTCGGCAAGCTCTCCGACCGGGTCGGCCGCAAGCCGGTGCTCATGGCCGGAATGCTCGGCTTCCTCGTGCTGTCGATCCCGTCCTTCCTACTGGTCGAGCAGGGCAGCCTGGTGGCGGTCTCCGGCGGCATGCTGATGCTGGGCCTGTCGCTGGTCTGCCTGCTCGGCACGATGTCCGCGGCGCTGCCCGCCCTCTTCCCGACCCAGGTGCGCTACGGCTCCCTGTCCATCGGCTACAACCTCTCCGCCTCCCTGTTCGGCGGCACGACCCCGCTGGTGATCACCGCGCTGATCTCCCTCACCGGCAGCGATCTGATGCCGGCCTTCTACGCGGTGGCGGCGGCCCTCGTCGGTGTCGTCTCGGTGGCATGCATGAAGGAGACGGCCCGGCGCCCGCTGGCGGGCTCGCCTCCGTCGGTGGCGACCGCGGAGGAGGCGGCGGAGATGGTCGAGAGCCAGGCGCAGGTGCCGAGGTTCTGACCCGAGGGCGAGGGCGGGGCGGAGTCCCGGCGCCGGCGCCGCAGGGCCCGCGCGCCGGCCCGGGAGCACCCGGGCTGGGTGCCCCCGGGCCGGGTCCGCGCGCCTGGGTCCGCGCGCCTGGGTCCGCGCGTCCTAGTTCGTGGCCGGGTCCGCGAGGCAGAAGTTCGTGGCCGGGTCCGGGTTCCCGAAGCCGGAGTCCGGGTCCGCTGGGCCCGGGTCCGTGTCCGGGTCCGCCCCCTCCGGGGTGGCGCCGGCCACGGCTCGTCAGGCGGCGGCCTTCTTCCGGCCCTTCCCCGACCGGGAGAGTGCCTCGACGAGGTCGTCGCGGCTCATCCGGGAGCGGCCCTCGACGCCCTGGTCGGCGGCCCGCCGGTACAGCTCCGCCTTGCTCAGTTTCCGCAGGTCGGACCTGCCGGCGGCGCGCCCGTGCCCGGTCTCCGACGAGGACCCCCGGTCCGACCTCGCGGGTGCCCGGCCGCGACCGGGCTGGGAGGCGGTACGGCCGCGGTCGTCCTTCCGCCCCTCGGGCCGCCGGTCCTCCTTCGCCGAGGCGCGCGAGCGCTCCGTCTTCCGCTCCTCGCGTCCCGGCCGCTTCTCCCGGGAGGTCCCGCCCGCCCGGTCGATGCTGCCCTGCAGGGCGGTCATCAGATCGAGGACGTCGGTGGCCTCCGGCGCCTCCTCCGTGGCCGCGACCTCCTGCCCCTCCGCCTTGGCCCGCACCAGCTCGCGCACCCTCTCCTGATAGGTGTCGTGGTAGCGGGCGGGCTCCCACGGCGCGCTGAGCGTCTCGACGAGCCGAGCCGCCATGTCCAGCTCCTTGCCGCCCTCCACTCGCTCGGACGGCAGCTCGGGCAGTTCCCCGCCGGGGTCGCGCACCTCGTCCGCCCAGTGCAGCGTCTGCAGCACCAGGACCCGCTCCGTGGCGCGCAGCGCCGTCAGATACTGCCTGCCGCGCATGACGAAGGTGGCGATCCCCACCCGGCCGGTCCGCTCCAGCGCCGCGCGAAGCAGCTCGTACACCTTCAGGTACTGCTCACCGCGCGGGGCGACGTAGTACGTACGGGCGAAGTAGACCGGCTCGATCTCGGCCAGCTCCACGAAGTCGGTGATGTCGACGGTCCGGGAGCGGCCGGGGGCGACCTCGTCGAGTTCCTCGGGCTCCACGACGACGTACTCGCCCGGCTCGACCTCGTACCCCTTGACGATGTCCTTGGTGTCGACGTCCTCGCCGGTGCGCTCGTTGATCCGCTTGTTGCGGACCCGGTCGGCGGTGCCTCGCTGCAACTGGTGGAAGTGGACGGTGTGGTCCTCGGTCGCGGTGAACAGGCCGACCGGCACCGTGACCAGCCCGAAGGTGAGGACGCCGGTCCAGATCGCGCGTGCCATGACCACCCACTCCCATCCCGTGCCGCCGGGCCCGCCCCGCCGCGGCGCGCCGAGGGAGCCCTGTCGCCGACCACGCTGGCACCTGGCGCCGGGGGACGCGCGTCCGGCGTGGCGGGCGGAGTAAGCCCTCCGGGCACGGGTGACGCCCGCTGCACGGTCGCGATCCGCGTGGCCGGGCCGCGGCTACCGCCGCCGTTCCGACCGCTCGAGCTCCCGTGCCGTCCGGTGCGCCTCCCGTTCGGCCTCGGCGAGCGCCTCGGCCGCCGTCCGGTGGCCCTCCTCGGCGCGCCGTCGCTCCCCTTCGGCCCGCTCCAGCTCCGCGCGGGCCTCCCGCAGCGCCCGCTCGGCCGCGGACACCCGCTCCCGGGCCGCCTCGACGCGCTCCCCGGCCCGTTCCAGCCCCGCGCCGGTGTCCGCCTCCTCCGCCCTCCTGCCGTCCAGCCGTTCCCCGGCCTCCCGCGCCGCCTCCCGGGCCCGGGCCAGGCGCTCCTGCCGGACGCGCCGTCGCTCGGCGAGCTCGTCACGGGCCGGTGCCTTCTTCGCGGCGGGGCGTGACGCGGGAGGCGGGCGCGGCGCCTCCTTCGGCCCTGTCGCGTCCTCGGCGTCGCCGTCCGGTGCCCCGGTGCTCCCCATGGGGAAGGCGGACGGCGGCGTGAGTCCACGTTCCAGTCGGCCGGTGGCCCACCGTTCGGCGGCCTCCGGGTCGGCGAGCACCGCCCGCAGGGTCTCCTCGACCTCCCGGCGCGCGGCGTCCGACAGCCGGTGCCCGGCGTCCTCGGCGTGCCGGGCGGCCTGCCCGGACAGCGCGGCCACGACGCTCCGGCGCCGTGCCGACAGCTCCTTGAGCCCGGCGGCGTCCAGCCTGCGGTACGCCTCGCGCAGCGACCGCCCGAGCCGCAGGAACCGCCGGCTCTCCTCGGGTTCGGCGCGCAGCAGAAGGTTGGCCGCCCAGGCGGCCAGGGTGGGGCGGCGGGCGGCGCGCAGGGCGCGGGCGTCCTCCGCGCGTCCCTCGGCCTTCGCGGCGGCGGCCAGTTCCGCACGCCGGGCGACGAAAGCGGACGGCGGTGCGGCGTACAGCTCGTCGAGGGCCGACCCGGCCCCGTCCCGGCCGTCGTGCCGGTGGCCCCTGCCCTTGTCCCGCATGCGGTTCAGCCTCCACCGGGGCGGCCGTCCGCGCACGCGGGCGTGTGCGGGAAACCTCGGCCGGGAGGGAAATCCGGGCCTGGAGGGAGACCCGGCAACGGGCTCGGCGAATTCCGGTGGGCGCCGACTTTGTGGGTAGACGGCTTGAGGAACGACGGTCAGAGCTCGGGAAGAGGGCGGATCGGATGGACGGCGCTGCCCGGAACAGGGACCAGTTGCTCGACGACGGGCCGATGCGGGTCTCCGCGGCCTTCGACGGCGTGCCCGGCGACATCGCGCGGGCGCGTGAGCTGGTCCGGGACTTCCTGACCCGGCTCCGGTCCGCGCACGGCGTGACGGTCACGGAACGCGCGTTCGGCTCGGCGCAGCTCGTGGTCAGCGAACTGATGACGAACGCCTGCAAGTACGCGAGCGGGCCCTGCCTGGTCGACCTCGGACTGGACGCCGAGCGCGCCGACCGGGTGCACATCGCCGTCTGGGACAGCGCCCCCGTGCTGCCGGTGGCCAAGGCGGCCGATCCGGGCCGGGTGGGCCAGCACGGTCTGGAGATAGTGATGGCCGTGTGCCACAGCTACGAGGTGCACCGCGAACCGGTCGGCAAGCGCACGATCGCCTCGGTCGCCCTGGCCGAGGACCCCCACGGCAACCCCGGCGTGCGATGACGTCCGCCGGTGGCCGCTCCCTCGTGGGCGTCCGTCCGGCCGTCGCTCACGGCTGAGGGTGGCTCGCGCCCTCCGCTCCCGCCTCAGCGCTGTCGCAGGTCCTGGACGCGGCGGATCTTGCCCACCGAGCGTTCCAGCGTCTCCGGGTCCACCACGGACACCTCCGCCGTCAGCCCCACGCCGTCCTTGATGCCCCGCGCGAGGGCCCCCGCCGCGGCCTCGCGCTGCTCGGCGGTGGCCCCGGGGCGGGCCTCGACCCGGACGGCCATGTGGTCCAGGTGGCCCTGCCGGGTCAGCCGGAGCTGGAAGTGCGGGGCGACGCCGGGGGTGCGCAGCACGAGCTCCTCGATCTGGCTGGGGAAGACGTTCACCCCGCGCAGGATGAGCATGTCGTCGCAGCGGCCGGTGATCTTCTCGATGCGGCGGAAGGCCGGGCGGGCCGTGCCGGGGAGCAGCCGGGTGAGGTCGCGGGTGCGGTAGCGGACGACGGGCAGGGCCTCCTTGGTGAGGGAGGTGAGGACCAGCTCCCCGCTTTCGCCCGTCTCCCGCACCTCGTCGGTCACCGGGTCGACGATCTCGGGCAGGAAGTGGTCCTCCCACACGTGCAGTCCGTCCTTGGTCTCGACGCACTCCTGGGCGATGCCGGGGCCCATCACCTCCGAGAGCCCGTAGATGTCCACGGCGTGCAGATCCAGGCGCTCCTCGATCTCCCGGCGCATCTCCTCGGTCCACGGCTCGGCGCCGAAGATGCCCACCCGCAGGGAGGTGGAGCGCGGGTCGATGCCCTGGCGCTCGAACTCGTCGAGCAGGGTGAGCATGTAGGACGGGGTGACCATGATGATCTCGGGCCGGAAGTCCTGGATGATCTGCACCTGGCGCGCGGTCATCCCGCCCGAGGCCGGGATCACGGTGCAGCCGGCCCGCTCGGCGCCGTAGTGCGCGCCCAGGCCGCCGGTGAACAGGCCGTACCCGTAGGAGATGTGCACCTTGTGGCCGGGGCGGCCCCCGGCGGCACGGATCGAACGGGCGACGAGGTCCGCCCAGACGGAGAGGTCGTGCTCGGTGTAGCCGACGACGGTGGGGCGTCCGGTGGTGCCGCTGGAGGCGTGGACACGGCGGACCTCGTCCATGGGGACGGCGAACATCCCGAAGGGGTACGTCTCGCGCAGATCGGCCTTGGTGGTGAACGGGAACCGCGCGAGGTCCTCCAGGGAGCGGCAGTCCTCGGGGGTGACGCCGGCCGCGTCGAACTTCTTGCGGTACAGCTCGACGTGCTCGTAGGCGTGCCGCAGGGTGGTGCGCAGCCGGGTGAGCTGGAGGGCGCGCAGCTCCTCGAGGGGCATCCGTTCGGCCTCGTCCCGCAGTTCCGCCGGGAGCGGCAGGCCGCGCCGGGGTGCCGCGTCCGCCGGGGTCTTCGCTTCGCTGCTCATGCTCACTCCTTCGTCCGGGCGCCGGCCCCGGTGTCCTGCGGGGAGTCCGCCCGCGTGCTGCCGAGCGTGCGGCTGCGGCCGCGGAACTCCGCGATCGTCTCCTCGCCGCGCAGGACGCTCACGTCGTACAGGCCGCTGCGGCCGAACCGGGTGCGTTCCCGCGCGGTGGCCACGAGGACGTCGCCCTCGTGGGCCGGGGCCACGAAGTCGATGCCCGCGCCGGCCGCCACGGTCACCGGGCCGCCGTTGCAGGCGCAGGCGAAGGCCGTGTCGGCGAGAAGGAACAGATAGCCGCCGTGCGCGATGCCGTGCCCGTTGACCATCGAGGCCGTCACCGTCATGCGCAGGACGGCGGTGCCCTCCCCGTACTCGACGATCTCGATGCCGAGCCGCCGGGAGGCCTCGTCCGCCTCGAACATCCTCCGCGCGGGATCCGGTTCCACCTGTGCGTTCCGTGTCACCTGCCGCCACCCATCTCGTGCCGCCCTTGGCCGTCCGGCGCCGGGACGGCGCCCGACCGACCATTCGGTTTCGGACGGCACGGTCATGTAATCCAGCCATGTCGAGGGGTGTCAAGGGGTGGTGCGTGCCCTCGGGTCTTGCCAGGACCACGGGGTTTCGCCGTAAGATGGACCGAACGAACGGTCGGTTGGCGCAGGTGTCCGCGACCACGCGCGGGGCGACCGCGTGGGGCCGGGCACGAGGCGAGAGGCACACGTGGCGGAAGGCGGGCAGATGACCACGACGGAATCCGGCGCACCCCCGGCACCGGGCGGCACCGGCCCGGCGGACCTCCAGGAACGCTTCGAGGCGACGATCGCGCGCGACCAGCGCGTCGAGCCGCGCGACTGGATGCCGGACGGCTACCGCAGGACGCTGATCCGGCAGATCGCGCAGCACGCGCACTCGGAGATCATCGGCATGCAGCCCGAGGCCGCCTGGATCACCCGCGCCCCCTCGCTGCGCCGCAAGGCGATCCTGCTGGCCAAGGTGCAGGACGAGGCCGGGCACGGCCTCTACCTGTACTCCGCCGCGGAGACCCTGGGCGTGGACCGCGCGGAGCTGAACGACCGGCTCCTCGAAGGCCGCCAGAAATACTCGTCGATCTTCAACTACCCGACGCTCACCTTCGCGGACGTCGGCGTCATCGGCTGGTTCGTGGACGGCGCGGCGATCTGCAACCAGGTCCCGCTGTGCCGCAGCTCCTACGGCCCCTACGCCCGCGCCATGGTGCGCGTCTGCAAGGAGGAGTCGTTCCACCAGCGGCAGGGGTACGAACTGCTGCGCACGATGACCCGCGGCACGAAGGCCCAGCGCGAGATGGTCCAGGACGCCGTGAACCGCTGGTGGTGGCCCTCCCTGATGATGTTCGGCCCGCCCGACGAGAACTCGCCCAACTCGGCGCAGTCCATGGCCTGGAAGATCAAGCGGCACAGCAACGACGAACTGCGGCAGCGCTTCGTCGACATGACGGTCCCGCAGGCCGAGGCCCTCGGCGTCACCCTGCCCGATCCGGAACTGCGCTGGAACGAGGAGCGCGGCCGGTACGACTTCGGCACCCCCGACTTCGACGAACTGGTCCGCGTCATCAAGGGCGAGGGCCCCTGCAACGCCGAGCGCATGGAACGGCGCCGCACCGCCCACGAGGAGGGCGCCTGGGTGCGCGAGGCGGCCGCCGCCCACGCCGCCAAGCAGGCGTCCCGGAGCAAGCGAGGAATGGCCGCATGAGCGACACCACGACCCCCAGGGGCGACTGGCCGCTGTACGAGGTCTTCGTCCGCGGCAAGCGCGGCCTGAACCACGTGCACGTCGGCTCCCTGCACGCGGCGGACGACCGGATGGCCCTCACCCACGCCCGCGACCTGTACACCCGCCGCAACGAGGGCGTCAGCATCTGGGTGGTGCGCAGCGACCTGATCACCGCCTCCACCCGCGAGGAACGGGACCCGTTCTTCGACCCGAGCGCCGACAAGGTCTACCGGCACCCCACCTTCTACGACATCCCCGACGACGTCCCCCACATCTAGGAGCAGGGCATGAGCGACGACCACGTCTATCTGTCCCTCGCCCAGGGACCGGACGCGGGCGCCGACGAGGGCGACGCCCGCTGGGCCTTCGGCACCGGCTTCGAGGACCCGCTGCACGGCGTGGACACCGCCGTGCCCGCCGGCCTCGACACCGCCGCGCTGGCCGCCCGCTGCCTGGCCCTCGCCGACGACGCGCTGGTCTCGGCCCAGCGGCTCACCGAGTGGACCACCCGCGCCCCGGAACTGGAGGAGGAGGTCGCGCTCGCCAACATCGCGCTCGACCTGCTCGGCCAGGCCCGGCTGCTGTACGCGCGCTGCGGCCAGACCGACGGCACCGGACGCGGCGAGGACGCCTACGCCTACTTCCGCGACGCCGCCGACTTCCGCAACGTCCGCCTCGCCGAACTCCCCAACGGGGACTTCGCGTTCACGATCGTGCGGCTGCTGGTGCTCTCCAGTTGGCGGCTCGCCGAGCTCCAGCGGCTCACCGCCTCGCCCGACCCGGTCCTCGCCGCCGTCGCCGCCAAGGGGATCAAGGAGCTCGCCTACCACCGGCAGTACGCCGCCGAGTGGGCCCTCCGGCTCGGGGACGGCACCGAGGAGTCGCACCGCCGGATGCGGGCCGCACTGGACGCCGTGGCCCCCTACCTCGACGAGCTCTTCGCCGCCTGCGACGTGCGCGAGGAGGTCACCGCCGTGCTCGCCCAGGTCACCGAGGCGGCCGGACTGCCCCCGCTCGAAGGGGCAGCGCTCCCCGGCGCCGGCCGCGAGGGCACCCACACCGCGCACCTCGCCCCGCTCCTCGCCGAACTGCAGAGCGTGGCCCGCGCCCACCCGGAAGCCGCGTGGTGACCGTGCGCACCCTCGACCCGCGCGGCACGGCCGCGGCCGCCGCCCGGCGCGTCGCCGCCCGGGTGCCGGACCCCGAACTGCCCATGCTCACCCTCGCCGACCTGGGCGTCCTGCGCGACGTACGGGTGGAGGAGGACGGGACGGTCGTCGCCGACCTCACGCCCACCTACTCCGGCTGCCCCGCCATGGCCGAGATGCGCGCGGAGGTGGCCGCCCGGCTGCGCGCCGCCGGACACCCGCGGGTCGAGGTCCGTACGGTCCTCGACCCGCCCTGGACCACCGACTGGATCACCCCCGAGGGCCGCCGCACGCTCGCCGCGCACGGCATCGCCCCGCCCGGCCCGGCGCCCCGGCCCGCCGGCGGCCCCGTACCCCTTTCGCTGTCGCCGACGCGGCGCGCGGTGCCCTGCCCCCGCTGCGGTTCGTCCCGCACCGAGGAGACCTCCCGCTTCGGCTCCACCTCGTGCAAGGCGCTGTGGCGCTGCCTCGACTGCCGTGAGCCGTTCGAGCACTTCAAGGAGATCTGATGGACGACGTGCTCCCTGGAGCCCTCGGCCCCGCCCGCGCGACGGGGACCGCCGCCCCGGGGGCGACGGTCACGGCCCGTCGACCCCGCCGCCGCCCCGTCTTCCACCCGCTGCGGGTCGCTTCCGTGGAACGGCTGTGCGAGGACGCGGCCGCCATCGGCTTCGAGGTGCCCGAGGAACTGACCGGGGATTTCGCCTTCGAGCCCGGGCAGTCCCTCACCCTGCGCCGCCGCGTCGACGGCCGCGACGAGCGACGCTCGTACTCCCTCTGCGCCCCCGCCGGGAGCGCGCCGCGCATCGCGGTGCGCGAGGTGCCCGGGGGACTGTTCTCCTCCTGGCTGGTCCACGAGGTGCGGCCCGGCGACACGATCGAGGTGATGACGCCCACCGGCGCCTTCACCCCGGACCTGACCGTGCCCGCCCACCACGTCCTGATCGCCGCCGGGTCCGGCATCACCCCGATGCTGTCCATCGCGGAATCCGTCCTGGCCGCCGACACCCGCTCCCGCGTCACCCTCTTCTACGGCAACCGCCGCACCGGCTCGGTGATGTTCGCGGACGAACTGGCCGACCTCAAGGACCTGTACCCCACCCGCTTCCAGCTCGTCCACGTGCTCTCCCGGGAGCCCCGCGAGGCGGAGCTGTTCACCGGGCGGCTGGACGCCGGCCGGCTCGGCACGCTCGTCGAGGCACTGGTGGACGTCGAGGGCGCCGGCCACTGGTGGCTGTGCGGCCCCCACGGCATGGTGCGCGACGCCCACGAGGTCCTGGCCGGGCTGGGCGTGCCGGGGGAGCGGATCCACCAGGAGCTGTTCTACGCGGACGACGAACCGGTGCGTACCGCGCGGCACGAGGAGGCGCCGGTCGACGGCCCCGTCAGCCGGGTCACCGTCGTCCTGGACGGCCGGGCCACCACCTCCGTGCTCCCGCGCGGGGCGACCGTCCTGGACTCCGCGAGCCGGGTGCGGCCCGACCTGCCGTTCGCCTGCAAGGGCGGCGTCTGCGGAACGTGCCGGGCGCGCGTCACGGCGGGCGAGGTGGACATGCGGCGCAACTACGCGCTGGAACCGGCCGAGGTGGACGCCGGGTACGTCCTCACCTGCCAGAGCCACCCGGTGACGGAGACGCTGACGGTCGACTACGACAGCTGAGGGCGAGTGTCAGCGGTGCGGGAGCCCTCGCGCCCCCGCACCCCTGACAGCCCTCGGGCGCCGGGCCTCACCGACGCCCCCGTACCAGCAGGTACAGGAAGTACGGCGTGCCCACCACCGCCGTCATCAGACCCGCCCCGAGCTGCGCCGGGGCGATCACCGTGCGGCCGAGCAGATCCGCCACGCACACCAGCACGGCTCCGAGCAGCACCGCGACCGGTACGACCCGCACATGCCGGCGCCCCACCAGGGAGCGCGCGGCGTGGGGCGCCACCAGGCCGACGAAGCCGATCGTGCCCGCCGCCGCGACCGCCGTGGCCGCGAGCAGCACGGCGAGCGCGAGGAACCCCAGCCGGGCCCGCCCGAGTCGCAGACCCAGCAGACCGGGCGTGTCCTCGTCGAGCGAGACGAGGTCCAGCTCCGTCCGCCGGACCACGGCCACCACGAGCGCCGGCACCAGCACCGCCGCCACCGGCAGCGCGTCCGGGAACGTGCGCCCGTAGGTGGAACCGGACAGCCAGGTGAGCGCCTTCGTCGCGTTGAACGGGTCGGTCAGCACGATCAGCAGACCGATCAGCGCCGTCGTCCCGGCGGACACGCCGACGCCGACGAGCACCAGCCGGTTCTGCGGGAACCCGCCGCGCGCGGCCAGCCCGAACACGAGGACGGCGGTCACGGTCGCTCCCGTGAACGCCGCGCCCGCCACGCCCCACGCACCCGCCGCCGGCACCGAGGTCACCAGCGCGACGGCGCCGAGCGCGGCCCCGCCGGTGACCCCGAGGACGCCGGGTTCGGCGAGCGGGTTGCGGGTGACGGCCTGCACGAGCGTCCCGGACAGCGCGAGCGCCGCCCCCGCGAGCAGCGCGGCCAGCACCCGGGGCACACGGGTGTCCAGGACGTAGGAGACCGTCCGTCCGGCGCTGCCCCGAAGCCAGTTGACGACATCGCCGAAGAGCAGCTTGGAGTCGCCCAGCAGGACGGCGGCCACGACGACCGCGACGAGGACGAGGACGAGGCCGGCCACCGTCGCGGCGAGCACCGTCCGGCCCGGGATGCGCAGCCGGTCCGGCGCGCCCGCCGAGGCGGTGTCCTTCACCCGCAGTGCCATGCCGACCAGGAACACCGCTCCGACGAGGCCGGTGACGACGCCCGTCGGCACGGCCACCGCGGACCGTGCGGGGACGAGGGCCCGCAGCAGCACGTCCGAGCCGAGCACGAGGCCCGCCCCGGCCAGCCCGGCGACCGGCACGAGCGCCCGGGCCCGGGTGAACGCCCGGTGGCGGCGGGCCAGCGGCCGCACCAGCGCCGGGGCGCACAGCCCGACGAAGCCGATCGGCCCGGCGAGGGTCACCGCGGACGCCGAGAGCAGTGCGGCGAGCACCACCACGGCGACGCGGGTGCCGCGCACGGGGACACCAAGCCCGCGCGCGGCGTCGTCGCCCAGGGCGAGCGCGTCGACCCGGCGGGCCAGGAGGAGCAGCCCCGCGGCCCCGATCAGCGCCACGGGCAGCATCTGCAGCACGCCGTCGAAGCCGTTCTGGCTGATGCTGCCCTGGTTCCACTGGTAGAGGCCCTCGGTGCGCTGCGGGAACAGCAGCAGCAGCCCCTGGGTGACGGAGGTCAGTCCGAGGGCGAGGGCGCTGCCGGCCAGCACCAGGCGGACGGTGCCGCCGCCCGGCCCCGACAGGCCGAGGACGAGGGCGGCCGCGGCGAGCCCGCCGAGGAAGGCGACGCCGGAGGAGGCGAGCAGCGGGAGCGAGATCCCGGTGACGGTGACCACGCCGAGCAGGAGGTAGGCACCGGCGTTGACCGCGAGGGTGTCGGGCGCGGCCAGCACATTGCGGCTGACCGCCTGCAGCGCGGCGCCCGCCATGCCGAGGGCGGCGCCGACGAGCAGTCCGGCGGCGGCCCGCGGCAGCCGGGAGGCGATGACGACCGACGCGTCCCCGGCCTCCGCGCGGCCGGTCAGTGCCTTCCAGACCTCCGCCGGGCCGACCGCCGCCGTGCCCTGGGTGAGGTCGATGAGGGCGAGCGCCACGACCAGGAGGGCGAGCGCGGCAGTCACCGCCGCCGCGCCGGCGGGCCGCGAGGCGGCGGCCGCCGGCGGGCGGGTGAGGGGTGGGGTCGAGGTGATGGTCACGGCACTACTTCGTCAGCGCGTCGACGACGGCGTCGACGTACGCCTCCATCGACTCCGGGCCGCCGAACATCCAGATGCCGTCGGGCAGCCGGGTCACGTGGTTCTTCCGGACGAACTTCAGCGACTTCCACACGGAGTTCTTCGCCAGTCCGTCCGCGAAGGGGTCCTCGCCGTCCTTGTCGTTGGCGATGTACGCGAACCGCACGTCACCGAGCGCGGTCAGGCCCTCCACGTCCGTGCTCGCGAGGCCGTAGTTCTTGTCGCCCTTGACGGTCCAGGCGTTCTTCAGCCCGATCCTCTCGCTGACCGCGCCGATGAGCGAACCACTGGTGTAGGGGCGGACCGTCACCTGGTTGGAGACGACGTACCCGTCGGCGAAGGCGTACTTCGTCCCGTCCAGGCCGGCCTCGGACAGTGCCTTCGTACCCTCGGCGATCTTCGCGTCGAAGGACTTCTTCACCTTTGCCGCCTTCGCCGTGGTGCCGGTGGCCCTGGCGACGAGGTCCAGGTTGTCCTCCATCTGCCCGATCGGGTCGGAGGCGTCCGCGGAACGCAGCGTCAGCACGGGGGCGACCTTGCGGAGCTGCTTGAGGACGGCGGAGGACAGGTCGGTGGTGGCGACGACCAGGTCGGGGGAGAGGGAGGCGATGGTGTCGGTGCTGGGCTCGCCCCGGGTGCCGATGTCCTTGGGCGAGTTCTTCAGCGGGACGGCGGAGTCGTAGTTGGTGTAGCCCTTCACATCGGCCACCCCGACGGGGTCCACCCCGAGGGAGACGATGCTCTCCACGGCACCCCATTCGGTGCCCACGACCCGCTTCGCCGGACCGTCGAGGGTGACCGTCGTACCGGTCGCGTCGGTGAGCGTGATCTTCGCGGAGGTCTTCGCGGCCGGGTCGGCGGCGGGTTCGGTGGTGCCGCACGCGGTCAGCGCGAGGGCGGCTACGGCGGTGGAGGCGGTGAGGACGAGGGAGCGTCTCATGACGGGGAGGGGAGCCTTTCATCACGGGTGTGGTGGCGGCCGAGCGCGCGGGTGCGCAGCCGCCCGGTGAGCGGATCGGTGCCGACCTCGATACGGATGCCGTACGTGCGGGTCAGCAGGTCGGGGACGAGGACGTCCTCGGGCGGGCCCTCGGCGAGCACGCGGCCCGCGCCGAGCAGGGTGATCCGGTCGGCGACGGCGGCCGCCTGGTCGAGGTCGTGCAGGACCACGCCGACGGCGATGCCGTGGTCGTCGGCCAGATCGCGGATCAGGTCGAGGAGTTCGACCTGGTAGCGCAGGTCGAGGTAGGTGGTGGGCTCGTCCAGCAGGAGCACGCCGGTCTCCTGGGCGAGACAGCTCGCGAGCCAGACCCGCTGGAGCTGACCGCCGGAGAGGTGGTCGGCGCCGCGGTCGGCGAGAGCGGTGACGCCGGTGAGGGCGAGCGCCCGGTCGACCGCGGCCGCCCCGCCCGGGTCGTGGCGGCCCCAGCGGCCCCGGTGGGGATAGCGGCCGAAGGCGACGAGGTCACGCACGGTCAGACCGCTCGGCGTGGGCCGGCCCTGGGTCAGCAGGGCGACGCGGCGGGCGAACTCCCGCCCGCTGAGCGCGAGTCCGTCGGCCGGCCCGTCCTCCTCGGGGGCCTCGAGGGTGAGCGTGCCGCCCCGCGGCCGCTGGAGCCGGGCCAGGGTGCGCAGGAGCGTGGACTTGCCGCTCCCGTTCGGGCCCACGAGCGCGGTCACCTCACCGGGGCGCAGGGTGAGGCCCGCGGCGTGGACGACGTCGACGCCGTCGTACGCCACGGTCATCTCTCGAGCCGTCAGTTCATGGCCGCGCGAAGAGAAGCCCGCGGCGGGCGTGTCACCTGCTGTCACGCGATGAAGGTTAGCCTACCCTTACTCATCTTTCGTACGGGTGGCCCACGGAGTGGGACGGGCCGCGCGGGCCGCATCGGGGTGCGCGCGGTGCAGGTCAGGGATGGCGCCGGAGGGCGGAGTGCGCAACTCCGTTCGTCTGGGCGGGAGTTGGCCGAAGGTGCTGTCGAGGGGTCACTCGTCCGGTTCGGACGTCCCCGTCATCAGCCGGGCATGGTGGAGCAGCCGCTCCTGGACCTCCTCGGCCGTCGCCACCCCGGAGAGGACGTCGATGCCGTACCCGTCCTCCAGAGCCACGAAGGAGCGGGCGAGGAAGTCGGCGGGGGCCGCCAGGCGGAAGTCGCCCGAGGCCGCGCCCTCCTCCAGGACCTGCCGGTACAGACCGGTCTGCTGGGCGAGGAAGGCGGTGTTGCGTGCGGCGACCGCCTCGACCCGGAAGGCCACGGGCAGCAGTTCGTACAGCAACCGGCTCGTCGTCTCGGCCTCGCCGGGGAACGGGATGCCGGACGTGACGCAGGCCGAGAGCCGCGCCCACGCGGTGTCGCACGCCTCCACGGCCTCGCGGCGCCGCAGCACATAGGTCTCGGTGCCCTGTGCGAACACGGCGGCCAGCAGGTCGTTGATGTCCGGGTAGTAGTACAGGACCGAGGCCGGCGTCAGTCCCGCCTGGGCCGCTATGTCCCGAAGCCGCGCGTTCGTCACCCCGCGCTCCAGCACGGTCCGTGTCGCCGCCTGCACCAGCTGTGCGCGTCGGGCGGTCTGGTTGCGGGGGCGCGGCATGGCGTCATCCTCTCACGCCCTGGTGGACGGGCCCTTGACGCCTCCGCATTCGTTAATCAAACTTCGTTTAACGAATCACGGAAGGCAGTTCCCCATGGCCTCACCCCTCCCTCTCGCGCTCGTCCAGGCCCCCGCGCCCCCGGCCGGGGACCTCGACTCCTTCGCCCTCGGGCTGGAGCGGCTGGCGCGGCAGCGGCCGGCAGTACGCCTGTACGTCTATCCCGAGCTCCATCTCGCCACCGCCACCCTCGGTGCCGTCCCCGGCGAGGACGGCCCGGCCCCCGAGGAACTGGCCCGGCCCCTCGACGGCCCGCTCGACCGGCGGCTCGGCGAGCTCGCCGGGGACCTGGGCGTCTGGCTCGCCCCCGGCAGCCTCTACGAGCGGGGCGCGGACGGGAACGTCTACAACACCGCCCCGGTGTACGCGCCCGACGGCCGCCGGGTGGCCGCGTACCGCAAGATCTGCCCGTGGCGCCCGTACGAGAAGGTCACGCCCGGCACCGAGTTCGTCGTCTTCGAGATGGGGGAGTACGGTCGGGTCGGCCTGACCATCTGCTACGACGCCTGGTTCCCGGAGATCACCCGCAACCTCGCCCACCTCGGCGCCGAACTCGTCCTCAACCTCGTGCAGACGCCCACCAGCGACCGCGAGCAGGAGACCGTACTGGCCCGCGCCAACGCCCTCACCAACCAGGTGTTCCTCGCGAGCGTCAACGCGGCCACCCCCACCGGGGTGGGCCGCAGCCTCCTGGTGGACCCCGAGGGCCGGGTCCGCACCCGGGCCCCCGCCGCCGAGGAGTGCGTGCTCACCGACGTGATCGACCTCGGCGAGACCGCCCGGGTCCGTCACTACGGCACCGCGGGGCTCAACCGTCCCTGGCGGCAGTTCCGGCCCGGCGACGCCCCGCTCGACCTCCCGCTCTACTCGGGCAGGATCGACCCCAGCACCTGGGGAGCCGGCCACGGCGGCTCACCCCTCACGGAACGGCACGAGAGCTCATGACCACCACCTCCGAGACCGGGACGACGCCGTCCGGTCGCCTGGTGCCCAGGCTCGGCCTGCTGTCCCTCGTCGTCTTCGGGCTGTCGTACATGGCGCCGGCCATCGTGGTGTCGACCTTCGGGGTCATCGCGGGCACCTCGGGCGGCGTGGCACCCACCGCCTACGTGGTCGCCACCGTGGCCATGACGCTCACCGCGCTCAGCTACGGCAAGCTGGCCCGCGACCACCCCGTCGCCGGCTCGGTCTACACCTACGCGCGGCGGCTCCTCGGCTCCCGCATCGGCTTCCTCGCGGGCTGGGCCCTGCTGCTGGACTACCTCTTCCTGCCCATGGTCGCCTGGCTGATCCAGGCCCTCTACCTCCATGTGCAGTTCCCCGCCCTGCCCACCTGGGCCTGGCTGGTCCTCGTCATCGCCGTCACCACCCTCGTCAACGCGCTGGGCATCGTCCTCGCCGACCGCGTCAACAGGGTGCTGCTCTCGCTGACCAGCCTCGGCCTGCTCGCCCTCGTGGTCGTCTGTGTCCACACCCTGGGCGGCTCCTCCGCCTCTGACGGGGCGCACGCGCTGTGGAACCCGGCGGCCTCCCTGGGCACCGTCACCGCCGCCGCCGCGATCGCCGCCTACTCCTTCCTCGGCTTCGACGCCCTCAGCACCCTCAGCGAGGAGGTGCGCGACCCCCGGCGCAACGTCCCCCGGGGCATCCTGCTCACGGTGCTGGTCGGCGGTGGCATCTTCTTCGTCCTCTCCCTGCTCCTGCAGTGGGTGCACCCCGGAGCCGTCTTCGAGGACGACTCCACCGCGGGCTACGAGGTGGCGATCATGGCCGGCGGCAAGGGCTTCGCCAACGTCCTCAACGCCGTCACCCTCATCGGCGGCATGGCCTCCTGCGTCGCCATCCAGGCCAGCACCAGCCGCCTGATGTACGTCATGGGGCGCGACGGGGTCCTGCCCCGGCGCACCTTCGGCGCACTGCACCCGCGGCTGCGCACCCCGCTGTTCAACCTGCTGCTCATCGCGGCGATCGGCCTCTTCGCCACCCAGCTCTCGCTGGAGACCGCCACCTCGTTCATCAACTTCGGCGCCTTCCTGGCCTTCACCCTGGTGAACGTCTGCGTCGTCGTCGCCTGGGCCGGGCACCGTCGCTCCGGCGGCCACCGGTCCGTGCTCGTGCACGTGGTCCTGCCGGTACTCGGCGCCGCGGCCGACATCTACCTGCTCACCAAGCTCAGCCACACCGCCGTCCTGCTGGGCCTGGGCTGGCTGGTCCTCGGCATCGTGTACCTGTGCGTCCTCACCGGCGGACTGCGCCGGGAGCCGCCGGAACTCCACCTGGAGGAGACCTCGCGCGAGGAGACCCCGGTCACCACACCGAAGTGATCCCACGGCGCACGAGCGCACCGACGGGGCCCCGGAGCAACCCTCCGGGGCCCCGTCCCACGTGACCGGCGCCCTGTGTCCGATATGTGCGTGCACCCCACAACTGGATGTCGATAGGTAGACTGTCGACCAAGTGTGGTTCAAGAGATGACAAAAACATGAAGGGGGACAGTGGTGGGCGCTCCACGTATGAGCAGTACGCCATTGCCGGGAATCGGCGTGCGGTACGACCTGACGACGCGGGAGAGGCGGCGGCTCTCGGTGGTGGCCCACCGCGACGGCGCGCGGACCTTGAGCGCCTATCGCACGGACGACCCCGACGCCTGCGCGCTGTCGGCGAGGCTCAGCGCGGGTGAGGCGGAAGCGCTGGTGGACGCGCTGCGTCCCGAGCACCACAGCCCCAATCTGCTCTCCACCACCGAGCTCGGGCTGGTCGCGGAACGGGTCGAACTCTCGGCCACCTCGCACTGGAACGGACGCCTGCTCGGCGAGACCCGGATGCGCACCGAGACGGGCGTCTCCATCGTCGCCGTGCTGCGCCGGGCCGAGGCCATCCCCTCGCCCACCCCGCACTTCCGGCTGGCGGGCGGGGACGTCCTCATCATGATCGGGACCCGTGAAGGGGTCGATGCCGCCGCGTCCATACTCGGACGGGAGTGAGCGCCTGTGCACTCTTCTCCTGTCTTCCTGATCGAATTCGGCTGCATCATCCTCGGGCTCGGCCTCCTCGGCCGCTTCGCCGCCCGTTTCCAGTTCTCGCCCATCCCGCTCTACCTGCTCGCCGGTCTCGCCTTCGGCCAGGGCGGACTGCTGCCGCTGGGCGCCAGCGAGGAGTTCGTGGCGATCGGCGCCGAGATCGGCGTCATCCTCCTGCTGCTGATGCTCGGTCTCGAGTACACGGCCAGTGACCTGGTCTCCAATCTCAAGACGCAGTACCCGGCGGGACTCGTCGACGCCGCGCTCAACGCGCTGCCGGGCGCGATCGCCGCGCTGCTGCTCGGCTGGGGGCCGGTGGCGGCGGTGGTGCTCGCCGGAGTCACCTGGGTGTCCTCCTCCGGGGTCATCGCCAAGGTGCTCGGCGACCTCGGACGGCTCGGCAACCGCGAGACGCCGACCATCCTCAGCATCCTGGTCCTCGAGGACCTCTCGATGGCCGTCTACCTGCCCATCGTCACCGCGCTGCTCGCCGGATCCGGGCTCGCCGCCGGCAGCCTCACCCTCGCGATCGCCCTCGGCGTCGCCGGTCTGGTCCTGGTCCTCGCCGTGCGGTACGGGCGGCTGGTCTCCCGCTTCGTCTCCAGCGACGACCCGGAGAAGCTGCTGCTCGTGGTCCTCGGCCTCACCCTGGTGATCGCCGGCCTGGCGCAGCAGCTCCAGGTGTCCGCCGCGGTCGGCGCCTTCCTCGTGGGCATCGCGCTCTCCGGAGAGGTCGCCGAGGGCGCGCACCATCTGCTCGCCCCGCTGCGGGACCTGTTCGCCGCGGTCTTCTTCGTCTTCTTCGGCCTGCACACCGACCCCTCCAGCATCCCGCCGGTACTGCTGCCTGCCCTCGCGCTGGCCCTGGTCACCGCGCTGACGAAGATCGCGACGGGGTACTGGGCCGCCAAGCGGGCCGGGGTCTCGGTGCGGGCGCGCTGGCGGGCGGGCGGCACTCTGGTCGCGCGCGGCGAGTTCTCCATCGTCATCGCCGGGCTCGCGGTGACCGCGGGCATCGAACCGTCGCTGGGCCCGCTGGCCACGGCGTACGTCCTGATCCTGGTGGTCATCGGCCCGCTGACGGCACGTTTCACGGAACCGATCGGCCTGCGGCTGACCGGGCGCCTGCGTCCCCCGGTCAACAAGGGCGAGGCGGTCGCGGGCGATGCCGCCGCCCACGAGGCGCTGGACGCGTCCGAGGACACGGCGGCCCGCCCCTGACGGGGACGCCACGAGACACGCCGACGGCCCCGCACCCCCCGAAGGGGGCACGGGGCCGTCGGCGTGTCAGGGACCCGGGGGCACCGGGGCCGGCGTGGCTCAGCCTCGCCGGCCGCCGCCCCGGGCGCCGGAGCCGGAGCCGGAGCCCGGACCGGC
>BNBP01000083.1 GCA_014656015.1 Streptomyces griseoaurantiacus
CTTCCGCGGGGCCGGGCCCACGTGCGTCCCGGCCCCGCGGAAGCGGGAACCGGCGGACCCGTGCCGACCCGCCCCACCACCCGCGGCAGCCGTGGCAGAGTGGCGGTATGTGCGGCCGCTACGCCTCCACCAGGAGTCCCGAGGACCTGACCCGACTCTTCGAGGTCACCGACGTGCGCCCCGAGGAAACGCTCGCCCCCAGCTGGAACGTCGCCCCGACGGACCGGGTCTGGGCCGTCCTGGAACGCGCCCCGCGTCCCGGGGGCGAGGAGGACCCCGGGCCCGTACGACGCCAACTGCGCCCCCTGCGCTGGGGACTCGTGCCCTCCTGGGCGAAGGACGTCAAGATCGGTGCACGGATGATCAACGCACGCGTGGAGACCGTCCACGAGAAACCGGCCTTCCGCCGCGCCTTCGTGCGGCACCGCTGCCTGCTGCCCGCCGACGGCTTCTACGAGTGGCAGCAGATCACCCCCGAGGGCGGCGGCAAGCCCCGCAAGCAGCCGTACTTCATCCATCCCGAGGACGACCGGGTGATGGCGCTCGCCGGGCTCTACGAGTACTGGCGCGACCCCGCCGTCGCCCACGAGGACGACCCCGACGCCTGGCTGACGACCTGCACGATCCTCACCACCGAGGCGACCGACGCGGCCGGCCGTGTCCACCCCCGGATGCCGCTCGCCCTGACCCCCGAGCACTACGACGCCTGGCTCGACCCCGCCCACCAGGACCCCGAGGCCCTGCGGGCGCTGCTCTCCCAGCCCGCCGGGGGCCACCTCGACGCCCGCGAGGTCTCCACCGCCGTCAACAACGTCCGCAACAACGGACCGCACCTGCTGGAGCCCGCGGACCGGTAGGGCTCTCACCCGGTGGTCGAGGGGCCGTCAGCGGCCGCGGCGCCGCTGTGCCGCCCCCCGCAGGACGGCGGTCACCGCCAGCAGCGCGCAGGCCACGGCGCAGTAGGACCACGCCGTCGTGCCGCGCACCGCGCCGACCGCGCTCCAGACGGACCACAGCACGAGCAGGGTGAACAGTGCCGTCCAGGCGATGTCGGCGAGACGGTGGCGCAACTGCGTCTCCTGCCGGGTGCCGGGCTCGAGCGTGCCGAGCGGCGTGCCACGGCCCTGCGACCTGGGACGCGAATGCGCCGATGACCTCGAAGACCCCCGGGACGTCACGGGCAACCCCTTTCGTGGCGGGACGTTCGGCGGGCGCCGCGTACGGCGCCCTTCCCGCACCGGGTTCCCGCCCGTCGGCCGTGCATGCGGCGGCGGGCGGCCGAGGGTGACTGTCAGTGGCGGATGCGAAGCTGCCCGGTATGGATGAGCTGGAGTTCATGCGCGGCAGGGTCTACGGCGCCGACCCCGAGGACGGAGGGCCGCGGCCCGGGCGCGTCTACGCACAACTGGTGGGCGGCCCGCTGGACGGCCTGCTCCTGGACGTCACCGACGCTCCCGCCTCCCCACCGGGCGGCGGCGTCGCGCTGCGCACGGAGATAGGGCGCTTCGGCGCGGGCGGCCGCGCCCAGTACGTCCCGCGCGCCGAGGACCCGCGCCGCTACGACTGGCACGGAGACCTTCCCTGAACGCCGGTCCGGCGGTCCCGGCCGGTCCCGGCCCGGGTCAGCCGGCGCCGAGGAGGCCGGGCGCGCCGGACGTCCCGCGCCGGGCCACCGGCCCCTCGGAACCGGTGTCCTCGTCGGTTCGCGCGACGCGGGCCGCCAGCCGGTGGAAGGAGCGCGCGGTGGACGAGCCGGCGTCCGCCGTGATCAGCACCACCTCCTGGTCCTCCTCCGGCACCAGCAGGACGTCGCAGTTCAGACGCAGCCGCCCCGCCTCCGGATGGTCGAGGGTCTTCGTTCGGTGCCCGGGCGCGTGGACCGGCCGCTCCTCCCACAACCGCCGGAACTCCTCGCTTCCGGCGTGCAGTTCGGCCAGCAGCTCCGCCAGCGCCGCGTCCCGGGGGTAGCGGTCCGCCGACCGGCGCAGCCGTGCCACCGCGATCCGCCCGAACTCCTCGGCGCCGGTGCTGAAGTGGTTTCCGCCCCGGCCGAGGAAACGGCGCCGGGCCAGATTGCTCTCCCCGTCGAGATCCTCGCCGATCAGCACGCGGGCCAGCGGGTTGCAGGCGACGACGTCGTAGGAGGCGTCGGTGACCACCGCCGCCGTCTCCGGCAGCCGGCGCAGCATCCCCGCCACGTGCGGACGCACCCGCCGCCTCGCGCGGGTCCCCGGCGGCGGGCTCGTCCCCGCGAGCCGGAACAGGTGACTGCGCTCGGCCGGGGCCAGCCGCAGCGCCCCCGCCAGTCCGTCCAGGATCCGGGGCGAGGGGCGCGGCCCGCGGGCCTGTTCGAGCCGGACGTAGTAGTCGACGGACATGTGGGCCAGCTCGGCCACCTCCTCCCGGCGCAGCCCGGGGGTGCGGCGGGGCTCGCCCCCGGAGGCCAGCCCGAGGTCCTCGGGACGCAGTCGTTCGCGGCGGTCCCGCAGAAAGCGGGCCAGTTCCTGCCTCGGCATGCTCTCTCCTGCGGCGGCCGGCCGCCTGGTACAGGTTGTCCCTGGCGGGCCGCCCGCGGTCGGGGAATCGTCGATGCCATGAACGATCGCACAGCACTGGTCACCGGTGCCAACAAGGGAATCGGCAAGGAGATCGCCCGCCTCCTGGTCGCCGAGGGCTTCACCGTGTACGTGGGCTCGCGGGACGCCGGACGGGGCGAGAAGGCGGTCGAGGAGATCGGCGGCGGCGCCCGCCTCCTCGTCCTGGACGTCACCGACGCCGAGGGCATCGCGGCCGCGGCGGCGCGGATCGGCACACTGGACGTCCTCGTGAACAACGCCGGTGTCGTCGTCGACGACAGCAGGCCCACCGAACTCACCGTGGACGGCCTGCGCCGCACCTATGAGACCAACCTGTTCGGCGTACTCGCCGTCACCAACGCCTTCCTGCCCGCGCTGCGCCGCTCTCCGGCGCCCCGCATCGTCAACATCTCCAGCGGCACCGGCTCGTTGACGTGGGGTGCGGACCCGGAGCGTGAGTTCGCCGCCTTCCGGGGCCAGGGCGCGGCCTATCGTTCCGGCAAGGCGGCGCTCAACGCGCTGACCCTGTACTACGGGCAGGCCCTCGCGGAAGAGGGCTTCAAGGTCAACGCGCTGGCCCCCGGACTGCGGGCGACGGATCTGCACCCCCGGGCGGCCCTGGCGAGTGCCGGGGACCCGGCGGAGGCCGCGGAGGGCGCGGTGCGGCTCGCCCTGCTCGCGGACGACGGCCCGACCGGCGGTTTCTTCTCCTGGGACGGCACACCGGTGCCGTGGTGAGCGGCGGGCCGCCCGTTTTTCGACGAGACAGGGCAACGAACCGGGCGTCCCGCTGGTCGTAGCAGGCGTGCACCGTCAGAAGGCGGTGCACGCCTCGCACGACCAGCACCACGACCAACAGGGGGAAACACTCATGAGCACTCGCATCCGCCGGGCCGGGCGGCCCCGCCGCCTCCACACGGCCCTGGCCGCACCCGTGGCCGTCCTCGCCCTCGCCCTGGGCGCCGTCCCGGCGAGCGCCGCCGCCGACTCCGACTCCGGCTCCGGCACCCCGCGCTTCCTGGAGCCGGGCGAGCTGCCCGCACACCCGTCCTCGGACTGGTACGCCGGTGAGGTGACCGCCGGACAGCCGGACCCGCTGCCGTTCTGCGTGGGCGAGGCGCTGCCGTCGACCACCTCCCACCGCCGGTTCTGGACCGAGTACGACACCGGCGCCCTGCAGGCCACCGTCGTGGAGCGCAGCGTCCAGCGGGCGCAGGACTTCGCCGCGCTGCTGCGCAAGGACCTCGCCGGCTGCGCGCGCACGGCCGAGGCGGAGAACCCCGACGTCACCGCGCGGAGCATGTACTACGGGCGGCTGAACGTGGAAGGGGGCGCCGACGTGTTCGGCGTCCACACGGAGACCTCCTGGGGCGCCTCCGACGTCAACCTCTTCTCCGTCGGCCGCGACGGCAGCACCGTCACGGTCGTGCAGTGGGGGCAGATGGGCACGTTCGACGATGCCCCGGTGACGGCCTTCGAGGCCACGACCGCGACGGCGGTGAAGAAGCTCTACTGAACGGCTCCGCCGTGCGGGGCTACGGAGCCGGAGGCGGATGCCGGGCGGTGCGCCTGACCTCCTCCTCGACGGCGTTGCGCGGCTTCTCCTCGTCCTTGGCGTACCGGGTCACCGCGGCCTGCACGTCCCGGGCGAGGTCCCGCCAGGCCCGCCAGGCGGTCTCGTAGGTGTCCGTCTGCACGTCCGTCCATGTGTGGTGCGCGGGCGGGCCGAAGGAGTCGCGCAGCTCCTCGACACGGTTGCGTGCCTGGTCGGCGGCGCGTTGCATCGCCACCAGTTCGTCGAGAGTGTGTGCCACGTTCGGATCGTAAGCAGCGGGGGGACGGCGCGCGCGCCGAGGCGAACGGGGGCGGGGCGACGGGAGGTGCGCCGCCGGGGAGCGGTGGGGTCGTGTGCGCGGGTACGGCCCCGCGCCCCGGTGTGCGGGCTCACCCCACCCCGCCCAGCGCCTCCCGTGCCGCCCCCACCGCGGCCTCGCGCTCCCCGGCGACGAGGCCGAGCCGGCAGCGGCGGTCCAGCAGGTCCGCCTCGTCCAGCGCCCCCTCGTGCCGTACCCCCCACCACAGCTCGGCCCTGGTCACGGGATAGCCCGCCACGACCGGCTCCCGCAGGCCCGGGTCCGCCGCTCCCAGGGCGTGCACCGCCGCGGCCTCCGTCCCGTAGCGCCGTATCAGCCGCCGCGGCACACCCGCCGGAGCCGGCCCCGCCCCCACCAGCGGGAGCGCCGTCGTCCGCGAGGGGCCGGCCGTGACCCGCCCCCCGGCCACCGCCGCGTCGACCGCGTCCTGCGCCATCCGCCGGTACGTCGTCAGCTTGCCGCCGACCACCGTGACCACCCCTTCCGAGGAGGTGAGCACCGCGTGCCGCCGCGAGAGGTCGGCCGTGCCGGCCCCGGGGCCCGCCCCGCCGTCGAGGAGCGGCCGCAGCCCGGCGAAGGCGCCCGCCACGTCCGCCCGCCGCACCGGCACCCCCAGCGCGGTCCCCACCACGTCCAGCAGGAACCCGATGTCGGTCTCCGGCACCTCGGGGACGTCCGGCACGACCGTGCCCTCCAGGGGCTCGTCGGTGAGACCCACGTACACCCGCCCGTCCTCCTGCGGCAGCACGAGCACGAACCGGTTGCCCTCCCCGGGCACCGGGATGTGCAGCCCGGCCGGCAGTGGACCGAGGAGGTCCCCGCGCAGGACGAGATGGGTGCCGCGCGAGGGCCGGATGCGCACGCCCTCGACGAGACCACCGGCCCACACCCCCGCCGCGTTGACCACCGCCCGGGCCCTGATCACGCCCTCCTCGCCGGTCAGTTCGTCCCGCACCCGGGCGCCGGAGCCGTCGAGCTCCAACGCCCGCACCCGGGTGAGTATCCGGGCCCCGCGGCCCGCCGCGGTGCGGGCGAGGGCGGTCACCAGCCGGGCGTCGTCGACGAGCCGGCCGTCCCAGGACAGCAGCCCGCCGCGCAGTCCGGCGGTCCGCAGCGCGGGCGCCAGGCGGCGGGTCTCGACGGGGGTCAACCGGCGCGGGGCCGGCAGGGTGGCGCGGGCGGTGCGCGCCGCGATCCGCAGCGCGTCACCGGCGCGGAAGCCCGCCCACGCCAGCGCGGCCCCACCGCGTGAGACCAGCGGCGTCAGCGGCAGCACGAACGGCTGGGCACGCACCAGGTGGGGCGCGGTCCGCTCCATCAGCACCCCGCGCTCGACCGCGCTCTCGTGGGCCACGTCGAACTGCCCGGCGGCGAGATAGCGCAGCCCGCCGTGGATCAGCTTGGAGCTCCAGCGCGAGGTGCCGAAGGCGAGGTCGTGGGCGTCGATCGCGGCCACCGAGAGCCCACGGGAGGAGGCGTCCAGGGCGACGCCCGCGCCGGTCGCGCCGAGGCCCACGACCAGGACGTCGACGGCCCCGCCGCCCACGGTCGCGGTCAGTTCACGGATGCGGCGGGCGGCGGACAGGGAGGTGGCGGCGGTCGGGGAGGGGGTGGCGGTCACGGCGCGAGGGTCCTCTCCAGCAGGGTGCGCAACTCGTCGGTGAAGGCCGCGGTGCTCAGCCCGGGGTCGTCCTCGTCCGTCATCGTGCGCAGGGACAGCGTGAACGACTGCACGACCAGCAGCAGCGTCCGCGCCTGCCGCTCGGCGTGCCCGGGCCGCACGGAGCCGTCCGCGTGCCCCGCCCGCACGGCCGTGGCGAGCAGGTCGAGCAGGGCGTCCTGACTCGCTCCGCGCCGGTCCAGCACATAGGGCAGCAGCAGTTCCGGATCCACGTCCACGATCTTGCGGAAGAGGGGGTGCGCCCGGAAGGCGCCGACCCCGTTCACCAGCGACTCGACGATCCGGGCGCGCCCCGGGAGGTCGTCCGAGGGGGCCGGCATCGCCGCGGTGGCCGCCGCGATCCATTCCCGGGTCATCAGATCGCCGACCAGGGTCCGCACATCGGGCCAGCGCCGGTACAGCGTCATCCGCGACACCCCCGCACGACGGGCCACATCGGTGAGGGTGGTGCGCCGGACCCCCACGGCCAGCACCCGGTCGCGCACCGCGTCGAGCACCGGATCCAGCATCGGGTCGCCGTCCGAACTGTTGTGACGAATAGGCGTCATGTGTCACAGTGTAACTCCCCGGTACGGGCCGCGCACAAGCCCTCACGGACCGCACCCGGACGGAACGAAAAGCACGCATGGAACGCAGAGCACAACAGGACGAGCGAGCGGTGAGGACACCCACGATGGACATGCTGTGGAGCGGCTGGGGCGATCCGGCCCGGGCGGCGGCGCTGCCCCGAGCCGTCACCGACCTGCTGCGCGAACTGCTCGGCGTCACCCCGCGCACCGACCCGCCGCTCGCCCTCGAGGACCTCGCCGTCCCCGCCTCCCCGCTCACACCGGCCGCCCGCGCGGCCCTGGTCGCCGCCGTCGGCGGAGAGCCCGCCCACGTCCGCACCGACACCGAGACTCGCGTCCGGCACACCCGCGGCAAGTCCACGCCCGACCTGCTGCGCATCCGGCGCGGCGAGACCGACCGGGCCCCGGCCGCCGTCGTCCTCCCGGCCGGCCACGAGGAGGTGCTGGCCGTCCTGCGGGCCTGCGCCGCCCACGGCCTCGCCTGCGTCCCCTTCGGCGGCGGCACCTCCGTCGTCGGCGGCCTCGCCCCCGAGGGCGCCCGCCCCTTCCTCGCCCTGGACCTGCGCCGCATGGACCGGCTGCTCGCCCTCGACCCCGTCTCCCGCACCGCCACCCTGCAGAGCGGTCTGCGCGCCCCGGACGCGGAGGCACTCCTCGCCGCGCACGGCTTCACCCTCGGCCACTTCCCGCAGTCCTACGAGTGGGCCACCCTCGGCGGCTTCGCCGCGGCCCGCTCCAGCGGCCAGGCCTCCGCCGGGTACGGCCGCTTCGACGAGATGGTGCTGGGCCTCACCCTCGCCACCCCCGAGGGCACCCTCGAAGCCGGCCGCGCCCCCCGCTCCGCCGCCGGCCCCGACCTGCGCCAGCTCGTCCTCGGCTCCGAGGGCGCCCTCGGCGTGATCACCTCCGTGACGGTCCGTGTGCGCCCCGCCCCCCGCAGCCGCGTGTACGAGGGCTGGCGGTTCGATTCGTTCGAGGAGGGCGCCACCGCCCTGCGCCGACTCGCGCAGGACGGACCCCGGCCCACCGTGCTGCGGCTCTCCGACGAGACGGAGACCCTCGTCGGCCTCGCCCGGCCCGGCCGGCTCGACTCCCCGGACGCCCTCCGGGGCGAGGGCTGCCTCGCCGTCACCGGATACGAGGGCACCGAGGAGGACACCGCTCACCGCCGCGAGCGCGCCGCCGCCGTCCTGCGCGACTGCGGCGGCACGTACCTGGGCGAGGAACCCGGCGCGCACTGGGCCGAGGGCCGCTACTCGGCCCCCTACCTGCGCGACTCCCTGCTCGACGCGGGCGCGTTCGCCGAGACGCTGGAGACCGCCGCGTTCTGGTCCCGGCTGCCCGGTCTGTACGCCGCCGTCCGCGAGGCGCTCACCACCACGCTCACCGAGGCCGGGACCCCGCCCCTGGTCATGTGCCACATCTCCCACGTGTACGAGAACGGCGCCTCGCTCTACTTCACGGTCGTCTCGGCCCAGGGAACGGACCCGGTGGCGCACTGGGCGCCGGCCAAGCGGGCCGCCGGCGAGGCGATCTGGGCCGCGGGCGGCACCATCAGCCACCACCACGGCATCGGTACCGACCACCGGGAGGGATACCTCCGCGAGGCGGGCCCGCTCGGGATCGAGGCGCTGCGCGCGGTCAAACGACGCCTGGACCCGGAGGGCATACTCAACCCCGGCGTCCTGCTCCCCGAGGACCCGCGGCCGGACCCCTCGGCCCCTCGGGCCCCCTCGGCCGCCCGGCCCGCCGCCTCGGCACCCGCCCGGCCCGGCACCCCGTCCGCCGACTGAGGAGACACCCCGATGTCACACCCGACGCGACGGTTCACGGCCGTCGTCAACCCCACGGCGGGCGGCTCCACCGCGGCCGCGGCACTGCTGAAGGTGGCCCGCCCCCTGCGCGAGGCCGGCGCCGAACTGGAGACCGAGTACAGCGACAGCCTGACCCACGCCCAGGAACTCGCCCGGCGCGCCGGGGAACGCGGCCGGGTGGTCCTCGCCGTCGGCGGCGACGGCATCGCGGGCGGCATCGGCGGTGCCCTCAGCGGCACCGGCACCGTCCTCGGGCTGATACCCGCCGGACGCGGCAACGACTTCGCCCGCGCCCTCGGCCTGCCCACCGACCCGGCCGCCCTCGCCCGGGTCCTCCTCCACCACGCGCCCCGCCCCGTCGACACCGTCGAGATCGAGTCCGCCGTCCACCACCGCACCGTCGTCCTGGGCAGCGTCTACGCCGGCGTCGACGCCCTGGCCAACCGCCACGCCAACCACACGGCACTGCTGCGCGGCGCCGCCTCCTACTACGCCGGGGGCCTGCGCGCCGTCGCCACCTGGCGGCCGGCCCGGTACCGCGTCACCGTCGACGGCGAGGAACACGCCCACCACGGTTACACCGTCGTCGCCGCCAACTCCCCGTACTACGGCTCCGGCCGCCTCATCGCACCCGACGCCCGCGTCGACGACGGGCTGCTGGAGGTGGTGATGATCAGTCACGCCCCGCGACGGCTCTTCTTCGCCCTCATGCGGGAGCTGCGGACCGGCGCTCACGTCAACCGCCTCCAGGTACGCGTCCTGCGCGGGCGGGAGATCCGCATCGAGGCCGACCGTCCCGTCCCCTACGGGGCGGACGGCGAGGTCGAGGCCACCCTGCCCGTCACCGCCCGGGTCCTGCCGGGCGCCCTCGACGTGCTGTACTGACCGCCGGCTCCGCCCCGCCCGCGCCACCGGACCCGCCCGCCGGTTTCGACGGAGGGGGAGGGGAACCCGGGGCGGCATGTTCCAGACCCTCGCGCGGGGCTGCGCAGCCGGAGCTGCCGGTACCACCGCGCTCAACGCCGTCACCTACGCCGACATGGCGCTGCGGGGCAGGCCGACCAGCAGCGTCCCCGAGGACGTGGTGGACAGGATCACCGCGGACACCGGCCACCCGGTCCCCGGCACCGGGGACCTCCGCGAGAACCGGCTCACCGGCCTCGGCGCCCTGTCGGGCATCGCGGTGGGCGTCGGGGCGGGTGCCGCCGTCGCGCTCGTCCACCGCGCGGGCGTCCGCGTCCCCCTGTGGCTCGGCGGCCCGGTCACCGGCGCCCTCGCCATGGCCGCGAGCGACCTGCCGATCGCCCGCACGGGAGTCAGCGATCCCCGCACGTGGTCGGCGAAGGACTGGCTCTCGGACATCGTTCCGCACGTCGTCTACGGGCTCGTCACCTACGGCGTCGTGGCCGCCGCCGACCACCGGGACTGAGCGGGACCGGCCGGCCGGCGGGCCCACGGACGCGTCCCCGTCCCCTGCGGACGGGCACCGCACGCCCCTCCCGCACGCCGTCCCTCACGCCCGGGCGGCGTACCGCCAGAAGTCCGGCATGATCCCCTCCGGGACCGGGCCGCTCATGGCCCGCTGGGTCATCAGGACGGCGATCGTGCCGGTGGCGGGGTCCAGATGGGCCGCGGTGCCCGTGCCGCCGACCCAGCCGTAACGGCCGGGGGAGTTCCACGGGTCGCGCTCCGTGAGGTCCACCGAGCCGCCGAAGCCCCAGCCCTGCCCCTGAAGGAACAGCTCGCTCGCGGCGCGCTGCTCGGCGGTGGTGTGATCGGTGCGCATCAGCCGCGCCGAGGACGCCGTGAGCACCGGCCGCCCGTCGGGCGCCGCACCGTCGGCCAGCAGCATCCGGGCGAACGCCAGCCAGTCGTCCACGGTCGAGACGAGGCCGCCCGCACCGGAGGCGAACCCCGGCTCCCGGCTCCAGTCGCCCTCGGGCCCGTCCGTCTGGGTGAGGCCGCCGTCCGGACCGGGCTCGTAGGCGGTGGCGAACCTGCCGAGGCTGCCGGACGGAACGGAGAACCCCGTGTCCGCCATGCCGAGCGGCGCGAGGACGCGTTCGGCCAGGAACTCCGGCAGCGACTGCCCGGCCACCCGGGCGACGAGCACTCCTTGGACGTCGGAGCACGTGTTGTAGAGCCAGGCGTCACCCGGGTGGTGCAGCAGCGGGTACTCCCCGAGCCGGGCCATCCAGGTGTCGGCGGAGGGGAAGCCCGCGGGTTCCCAGCTCCCGCCCTGCAGCCCGAACAGCCCCCGCACGTGCGGCAGCGAGAAGTCGGAGGCCAGACCGTATCCCGCCCGCGAGGCCAGCAGGTGGAACACGGTGATGGGCCGGGCGGCCGGGACCGTGTCGTCCGGTTCGCTCCGCGGAGTCCTCACGACACGAGGGTTCGCGAGCTCCGGCAGCCAGGTCGCGACCGGGTCGTCCAGGGAGAGCCGGCCGTCGTCGACCAGGACCATCAGCGCCGCGGCCGTGAGGGGCTTGGTGAGGGAGGCGATCCGGAACAACGTGTCCCGGGTCATCGGATCGGAGCCCCCGAGCGCCCGTGTGCCGACGGCCGCGGCCTCCGTCTCCTCGCCGCGGGCCACCAGCGCCACCGCCCCCGGCGCCCAGCCCTTGCCGATGTGCTCCGCCAGCAGATCCTCCAGCGCGGCCATGAGCCCGCCTCCCCATCCCTCGGTCACCGGGCTTCGCTCCCGGGCCCGCGCGGCCGGTCCGCGCGGGGTGAACGCCACGGTGCCACCGCGGGCGTTCGGTAAGGAGACCGGCCGCGCGCCCGGAACTCATCGGTCACTCGTCCAGCACCAGCTCCGGGGAGTACATGTCCATCCACACCGCCAGGTCCAGCGTCTTCTCCAGCCCGCGCCGAGCCGCCTGCGTACCGGACGGGGTGTCGCGGTGGGCGAGCCGGCCCAGCCGCTCCCGGTCCACCAGGTCGAAGACCGGGTGCGAGGGACGGGAGAGCAGTTCCTTGGCGTGGTCCTGCAGGGCGAGACCGTACTTGGGGTCCTGGGTGGACGGGTACGGGCTCTTGACCCTGTCGTACACCGACTTCGGCAGGACGTCCGCGGTCGCCTCCCGCAGCAGGGTCTTCTCCCGGCCGTCGAAGGACTTCAGCGCCCAGGGCGCGTTGTAGACGTACTCGACCAGCCGGTGGTCGCAGAACGGCACCCGCACCTCGAGCCCGACCGCCATGCTCATCCGGTCCTTCCGGTCGAGCAGCGCCCGCACGAACCGGGTCAGGTGCAGATGGCTCATCCTCCGCATCCGCCACTCGAAGTCGCTCTCCCCGTCGAGCCGGCGGACCCCGGCGACGGCGGTGCGGTAGCTGTCGGCCACGTACCCCTCCAGGTCGAGGGAGCGGGTCAGCTCCGGGCGCAGCACGGCCGTGTCGTCGCCGAAGTGGCGGCCGAACCGGACGAGCCAGGGGAAGGCCTCCGCGTTTCGCGCCTCCTCGTCGAAGAACTGCAGATAGCCGCCGAACACCTCGTCCGCCGACTCCCCGGACAGCGCGACCGTGGAGTGCCCGCGGACCGCCTTGAACAGCAGATACAGCGAGGCGTCCATGTCGCCGAAGCCCATCGGCAGGTCCCGGGCACGCACGACCGCCGCCCGCACCTCCGGATCGGCGAGCGCCTGCGCGTCCAGGACGATGTCCTGGTGGTCGGTCCGCGCGAGGCGCGCCACGTCGTGCACGAACGGAGCGTCGGGAGTGCCGCGCAGTTCGTCGGCGACGAAGTTGTCGGCCTGACCGGCGAAGTCGACGGCGAAGCTGCGCACCCGCTCGCCCCGTTCACCGAGCTGCAGGGCGGCCAGGGCGGTCAACGCGGAGGAGTCCAGCCCTCCTGAGAGCAGGGTGCAGCGCGGCACGTCGGCGACGAGCTGGCGGCGCACGATGTCGTCGAGCAGCGTGCGGACGGTGGCGACCGTGGTGTCCCGGTCGTCGGTGTGCGGCCGGGTCTCCAGCTCCCAGTAGACGCGGGTGCGGATTCCCTGGCGGTCGACGGTGACCACCGTGCCGGGCTCGACCTCGCGGAGGCCGTCCCACACGGCGTGCCCGGGGGTCTTGACGAAGGTGAACAGCTCGCGCAGGCCGTCGAGGCGGACCCGGCGGGGGGCCAGGGGGTTCGCGAGGATCGCCTTGGGCTCCGAGCCGAACAGGACGCCGTCGGCGGTGGGGGAGTAGTAGAACGGCTTGATGCCCATGCGGTCGCGGACCATGACGAGCCGCTGCCGGCGGCCGTCCCAGAGGGCGAAGGCGTACATGCCGTTCAGCCGCTCGGCGAGCGCGTCGCCCCATTCGAGATATCCGCGCAGGACGACCTCGGTGTCGGAGTCGGTGGTGAACCGGTGCCCCCGGCCGGTGAGTTCGCGGCGCAGCTCGGTGAAGTTGTACGTCTCCCCGGAGTAGACCAGCGCCACCGTCCCCTCCGGGGTCGCCGCGGTCATGGGCTGCCGGCCGCCGGGCAGATCGATGATGGCGAGCCTGCGGTGCCCGAGGGCCGCGGGCCCCTCGGCCCAGACGCCCCGGTCGTCGGGGCCGCGGCAGGCCATCGTCTCCGTCATCGCGCGCAGCGACGCGTCCTCGGCGCGCAGCTCGCGGTCGAAGGAGACCCAGCCGGTGATGCCGCACATGTGTTACCTCCACTGGCCGAACCAGTTGTATGAAGCACCTATGTGGTGTGTTTCGAGCGTGTGACACGTGTCGGCCGCGGTCAACGCGACCGCCCCGCTCGGGGCCCGGAGCACCCCGCACTTTCGGCCCCGCTTTGCATACGGAAGAGCCTGCGGGGACACCGGGGAGGGCCCCCGGCGGCGCACCCCGCGCGGCGCCCCCGCAGGGAATCGGCCAACGGCAAAGACTTGCCCAACTCCCGGGGCGCGAGCATGCCCCGCGCCCCGCGGGCACGCACGGGGACACCCGAACGGCCCCGCCGCCGGGCTCGGACGCGTGTGTCCGCCGCCCCGGGGGCACTATGCGAACCATGGCAGCCACGCACACGCACGAGGACGGCCCGGACCGGGCCCACCGGCGCCCCGACGGGGTCACCGACACCACCGTGGAGGCCCTGGGCGCCCTGTCCAAGGCCCTGGAGACCACCGAACGGGCCCGCGGCCACCTGTACTCACTGCACCAGCTCACCGGCACCGCCGACCTCGAACTCGACCGCGCGGTCGAGCTGTTGCGCGAGGCGGGGCACGAGGAGTGGGCCGAGCGGGTGCGGCGGGAGATCCTCGGCCGCAACGTCATCCCGGGCCACTGGACCTTCCAGATCGTCGAGGCCTACAACGCCACCTACTACGAGCCCTTCAAGGCCCTGGAGGCAGCGGCCCGCGAGGAACTCGCCGAGGGCAGGGACCACCTCTACGAGGCGGAGATGAAGGAGTCCCGCCGCACCGACGGCCACCCCGCCCACACGGCCCGCCCGGACACCACGCCCGGCTGAGGCGCCCGCGGGTGGTGGGGGCGATGTCGGCGAACGGCGGGACTCTCACGGTGGCGTCCCGGCAGCCGGGCTCCGCCGCGGCGCCTCCCACGGACCGGGATCAGGAGGATGTCACCCGCACGGCCTCCGTCACATGCTCCAGATCCTCCGGCATGACCGCGATGAGAACCTCGCCCTCGGCGGATTCGCACTCCACGATCCGGGACCTCGGGTTGATGGTGAGACCCTCCCGCACCGAGGGCGCCCGCACCCCCGTCCGCCGCAGGCCGGGCGGCAGCGCGACCTCGCGCCTGCCCGGGAAGGACGTCCGCAGGAGCGGATCGGTGCCTGTGAGGAGCAGCCGGCCCACCTTCCAACGGGAGCCCAGGGCGGCCCACTTGAGCATGCACGGCACCTCGGCGGGCTCCCCGTCGGCCATGGCCTCCGACCGCTGCCGCGCCCTGCGCCGCATCAACCACCCGGCGAGAGCCGCGAGCACCGCGAAGAACCCCAATTCGATCACCGTGGCATTCAAGCAGGTGGACGGCCGCCGCGGGTACGGCATCCCATCTCGCGGGTCCTGGGTGCGTGGGTGCGTGGGTGCGTGGAGAGCCTGCACCGCATGTTCGACCCCCACACGAGTGAGGGCGACGCCGCGGTCGCGGCAGCCGGTGCGCGGGCCGGCGTGGACGTGGTCCGCGCGAGGTACGGCCGCCGGCTCCGGCGCCTCGGCAAGGGCGGCGGGGGCTTCGCCACCGACGCCGACGTGGCGGCCGAGAGGGCGATCCTCGACGTCATCCGTTTTGTGCGCCCCGAGGACGCGGTGCTCGGCGAGGAGGGCGGTCGGCGAGGCGCCGCGTACGTCACCGACGGCGAGAACCTGTCCGGCAGTGTGTACTTCGCGGCCGGCATCGCCCTGTGCCGGGCGGCCGGCTGCGTCGTCACCGGCGTCGAGGGCGCCCCGCTCGACGAGGGGGGCCGCGGGCTCATGGTCGCCGCCGACGAGGAGACCCACGCGCTGCTGATGTCGATGACGGGCGGCAGCCGGGGCCGCTGAGCACGAGGGTTGGCGCGGCCGCCCGTGTGCGACGCTCCCGGACCGCCGTGCGACCTCACTCCGTACGCGCACCCGCGGCCCGGCCGGGCACCTCCCGGTAAAGGGCCGTCGTCAGGCGGACGAAGGCGCGGATCAGCGGGGTGTCGTGGCCGGTGTTCCAGGCGAGGACCAGCCGGCTGGGCTCCATGCCGTCCAGCGGAACGGCGACGAGCCCCTCGGGCAGGGAATGGCCGAGCGGCGCCAGCCCCACGGCCCCGTCCCAGAGCACGGACTGCACGCACTCGTGGACGGTGCGGACGACCGGGCCTTCCTCGGCGCCGTTCGGGCGCCCGGTGACGGCCGAGAGCCCGGCGTCCGGGGACAGTCCGGCGCCCGCGGGGCCCGTCCAGTAGGCCCGCCACACCGGGTCCGTCCCGTCGGGGAACCGGAACCAGCGGCGCCCGGCCAGCTCGGCCTGGCTCAGACGGTCACGGCCGGCGAGGGGGTCGTCCGTGCGCAGGACGACGCCGACCGGGTCGGAGCGCAGCACATGGGTGGTCACGCCGGTGTCGTCGAACGGCGTCCGGGTCAGCGCCACGTCGACCCGGCCCGCACGCAGGCCCGCCGTCGGGTCGGCCAGGTCCGCCTCGCGGATGCGGACGCGCACCTCGGGACGGCGCCTCCGGTACTCCTCGGCCAGCCGGGGGCCCATCTGCTCGACGCTGTCCGCCAGGATGCCCACCGTCAGCGCGGGGGTGCCCGCCGCCGCCGCGACCCGGGCCCGGATGCCCTCGGCCCTCGCGAGCAGCGCGCACGCCTCCTCGTACAGCACGGCCCCGGCCGGTGTCAGGCTCACCCCGGCGGGGGAGCGGAGCAGCAGAGCACAGCCGAGGTCGCCCTCGAGCTGCCGGATCGCCCGGCTCAGCGGCGGCTGGGTCATACGCAGCCGCGCGGCGGCCCGGCCGAAGTGCAGCTCCTCGGCCACGGCCACGAAGTAACGCAGCGTACGGACGTCCATGACGAGCCACGATACCGGCCGGGTATCGGGCACCCCGGCGCCGTGGCGGGCGGCCAGCCCGCACACTGAGTCGGCCCGCCCGCACGCTGTGCCGGCCCGCGCGCACGCTGTGCCGGCCCGCGCGCACGCTGTGCCGGCCCGCGCGCACGCTGTGCCGGCCCGCGCGCTGTGCGCGACGCGCCCAGGGTGCGTGGCCGGCGCGTGGCTCAGGAACAGGCCCAGGCCGACAGGCCCTGCAGCGCCGCCAGTTTCTCGGCCACGGCGATCTGTTCGGCGCGGGTGGCCAGATCGGCGCGGGCGGCGTACTGGAGGCCGCCGGCCGCGACCCAGCTCGACTGCTTGAACTGCAGCCCGCCGTAGTGTCCGTTGCCGGTGTTGGCCTGCCAGTTGCCGCTGGACTCGCAGGCGGCGATGGCGTCCCAGTCGGGACCGCGCGGCCCGGCGGGTGCGCTCGCCGCGAGCGCCGCGGGGGCGGTGAACAGGGCTGCGGCGGTGGTCAGGAGGGTGAGCGCCGTACGGAGTCCGCGACGGCGGGGCTCGTGCCGGAGGACCGCGTCAGAGTTCTGATGACCAATCATGCACAAACAGTTACAGGAGGTGAGCGGGGGACGGCCTGTTGGATGCCGCCATCCGTGGCGGGTGAGGTGGAGCCGACGTGGAGCGGCCGGCACCGCCGGGAACCCTGAACTCAGGGCGTCCCGTCCGGTCCGTCCAGTTCCCGCAGCGGTGTGCCCGCCGCCCAGCGCTTCAACCCGGGCCCGTCGACGAGACGCACTCCGCCCCGCCGACGCGCCCACAGCGCGTCCCGGCTGCTGAAGGTGCCGCGGTGCACCACCATCAGCAGCGGCTGCCGGGCGCGCGAGCCGGCCCCCGCGCACAAGGGGTCCTCACCCGGCAGCGGTTCGGCGACGGGCCGGAACGCCACTTCGAGCAGTCGGCCCCCGGCGTCCCGCGCCACCAGCCGGGGCAGGTCCGGCTCGGTGGGGCGCCGTACCCGCCAGCCCTCCCGGCGCAGCATCCGGGCCACCGCCTTGACGAGCCCGGCCATGTCCAGCTCGGCGAGCTCCTCGGGGGTGTAGTAACCGCGCCGACGGCGGGCGAGCGGGCGCCGGTGGAGGAACAGCATGAGAAGTACCAGGACGAGCACGAGCGCGATCGCCACCGGCGCGGCGGCACCGTTCGCCCGGTACAGCACCGCCAACCCGCCCGCCAGGGCGCAGGCGAGGACCACCAGCGTCGCGAACGCGGGCAGCACGTCACGGAGTTCGGGGCCGTAGCGGCCCTGCGCCCGCAGGGTGTCGACCGCGTGCCGCCGGCGGGCGCGCCACGGGCCGCCCGTCCCCTCCCACTGCCCCCTCTGTGCCTCCACGGCCGGCTCCCCCCACCCGCGCTCGCCCGAGCGGACGTCGTAGGGCTACCCGGGGGAGAGGGGCGAACCGTGGGGCAAGAGGACAATCGGCCATCAATCTGGCCGAACCATTGCGCAGGACGGGAGCGAGCGGGCCTGCCGGGCGCGCGACGCGGCTCTCGGACCCGCATCCGGAGCGGCGTGCCCCCGCCGATCGCCGTGCCGTCAGCTGATGCGGGCCACGCCCGCGTAGATGCCGCTGCCCTCCGGGTCCGCGGGAGGCGTGGCGGAGCCGGTCCACTCGGTGGCGGTGACCAGGCCCGGCGGGACCATCTCGAGTCCGTCGAAGAAGCGGGCCACCTCGTCGCGGGTACGGAAGGCGAGGCGGATGCCCCCCTTCGCGTACTGGTCGACCACCTGCTGGGCCAGCTCCGGATACACGTCGATCCCGGCGTGCGAGAGGACCAGGTAGCTGCCCGGGGGCAGCACGTTCACCAGCCTGCGGACGATGCCGTGGGCGTCCTGCTCGTCGCTGATGAAGTGCATCAGGGCGATCACCGAGAGCGCGATCGGCCGGTCGAAGTCGAGGACGCCGCGCGCGTGCCGCACTATCTGCTCCGGTTCGCGCACATCGGCCTGGATGTAGTCGGTGGCACCCGCGGGGTCACTGATGAGCAGGGCCTCGGCGTGCCGCAGCACGATCGGGTCGTTGTCCGCGTAGACGATGCGGGCGGAGGGCACCGTCCGCTGCACGATCTGGTGCAGGTTGGGCGCGGTGGGGATGCCGGTGCCGATGTCGAGGAACTGGTCGACGCCCTGCCCGGCGAGATAGGCGGCAGCGCGGTGCATGAACTCACGGTTCTGCCGCGCCCCGTCCCGCGCCTCGGGCGGCAGCGTGCTGCCCACGGCCTCGTCGACGGGGTAGTTGTCCTTGCCGCCGAGGAGCCAGTCGTAGACCCGTGCGGGATGAGCCTTGCTGGTGTCGATCCGGGGAGGCTGGGGGGTGGCACTCGTCATGGCAGGCTCCGTCGTCCGCGGGATGATCCTCTACCGCACTTTTTCGATGATCGTACTCTCATCTGCCGTTCCGGCTGGGCGAGTTGGCTGCCCAGTGGGACGGCGCCGCCGTGACGACCGTCCACCGGCCGTGACGGGACAGCCCAAGGACGCGCGTGTGGGCGGTCTCGAGGCGACGACCGTCACGGCCGGTGGATGAGCCTTACGAACCCTCAGGACGTCCAGGACCCGAGCATGTCCTTCATGCTGTCCGTCAGGGCGAGTTGCAGCAGCGGGCCGTAGGTGATCCGGCCGACGCCGAGGCGGCGGAAGCGGTCGAGGTCGTGCTTGACGGGGTGGGCCGTGGAGTTCACGGGGACGCCGACCGCGCCGGTCACGGCGGTGAGCAGCTCGTCGTCGTCCTGGATGCCCACCGGGTAGACGCTGTCGGCGCCGGCCTGTTCCAGGCTCCGGAGCCGCTCGATCGCCTCGTCGAGGACACCGGAGGCGTCCTGGGCGTGCAGGAACAGGTCGGTGCGCCCGTTCACCCAGAGCGGGACCCCCGCGTCGTCGGCCGCCGCGCGCAGGCCGGCGATGTAGGCGGCGTGCTCCTGGGTACCGCGCACCCGGCCGCCCTCGGAGTGCACGGTGTCCTCGACGTTGAGGCCCACCCCGCCGACCTCGAGGAGCCCGGTGACGAGGTCGGCGGGCTTCTGCCCGTACCCGGCCTCCAGGTCGACCGACACCGGGACGTCGACCGCCGCGATGATGGGTGCGACGGCGGCGAGGACCTCCTCGAAGGTCTGCCCCTCGTGGTCCTCCGCGCCGCGGGAGTCGGCGAGCGGGTGGCTGCCGATGGTCAGCGCGGGGAATCCGGCGGCCACTGCCGTGCGCGCGGACCAGACGTCCCAGACGGTCGGCAGCACGAGCGGCTGGTGCTGGGCGTGCAGCTGCTTGAGGCGTTGAGCGCGCTCAACGGTGGTGTGGAGGGTCATGCGGGCAACGCTACCCCGGCACCGCCGACCACCGGGTGGAGGACGGGCGTTCACCGCCGCCGCCCGTCACGTGGGGCGCGGAGTGTGGTGCCGGGACATGCGCTGTCCTGACGCGGCGTCGGCAGTGCCGTGCGCGAGGGCGTGGCAACGTCCCCGGCGGCCGCTTCCACGGGTGACGCGTGCCGGATCGCGCCAGGGTGCCCGCGGCGCGCGACAGCACCCGGGGTGCGCGCATGTGCGTCCACCCGGTCCGTTCGCCCCCTGCCCGGGCGCGAGCGGCAGGGGCAGGGTGGGCGGTCGTCCGGGGGAAGCCGTCCCGGCGCGCCGTCGCGGAAGGGCTGGGTGGGGTTGGTGGTTCCGGTGGACGAAGGGCGGGAGGAGAGGGCTGACGAGGTCCGTTTCGACGGCCGCGTGGTCGTGGTGACCGGCGCGGGCAGGGGACTGGGCCGGGAGTACGCGCTGCTCCTCGCGGCGCGCGGCGCGCAGGTCGTGGTCAATGACGTGGGGAGCGCGACCGACGGGCACGGCACCTCACCCGCGCCCGCGCGGGCCGTGGCGCAGGAGATCAGGGTGGCGGGCGGGCAGGCGCTGGCGGACGGGCACGACGTGGCCACCGCGGCCGGCGCGCACGCCCTCACCGCGGCCGCGCTGGAGCGGTTCGGGCGGCTGGACGCCCTGGTCAACAACGCGGGCATCTCGATCCTGCGCCCACTGACCGAACTCACCGACGACGAGTGCCGGCGGGTGCTGGACACGCACGCGGGCGGGACACTGCACATGCTGCGGGCCGTGTGGCCGCACATGACCGCGGCCGGGTACGGGCGCATCGTCAACACCTGCTCCGACGCCCTGTTCGGCGACACCGGGCTCAGCGCGTACGCCGCGGGCAAGGGCGCCGTGCTCGGCCTGACCACCGCGGCGGCAGCGGAAGGCGCCGCCCACGGCATCAAGGTCAACGCGGTCGTACCCGTCGCCGCGACCCGCATGTCCCTGGAGGCGGTCCGGGACGACCCACGGACGACCGCGCTGCTGACCGACCTGTTCCCCGCTCGGCACGTCGCCCCGGTGGTGGCCCTGCTGGCCCACGACGGCGCCCCCTGCACCGGCCACCTCCTGCACGCGGCCGGCCGCCGCACCGCACGGATCTTCCTGGGCGCCACCGAAGGCGTCCTGTGGACGCACGACCCCACACCGGAGGCGGTCCGCGACGGCTTCGCGCGGATCAGCGACACCGGGACGTTCCGCACACCGGCGAGCGTCAGCGAGTCCATGGGCTTCTCCCTCGCCCGGCTGGGCGCCGGAGCGGCCGGGACACCCGTCCTCGACCTCACGACCCCGGCCGCCCGCGCATGACGCCCACCCGCCCGCGCATGACGCCCACCCGCCCGCGCATGACGCCCACCCGCCCGCGCATGACGCGCGCCCGCCTGCGCACGACGCTCACCCGCGCCCACCCGCACATGGCGCCCACCCGCCCGCGCGCGACCTGCTCCCGCCCACCTCATACCGCCCGCCGCGGCTCAGGCAGGGTTCCGTGCCCCAGGACATGACCTTCGACCTCCCCGCCGCGCGGATCAGCCCCGACCTCGACGGGGCTCGCCGGCACCACCTGGACTGGGTTCGCCGCACCGGTCTGGCCGCCGGTGAACGGTCACTGGCCTGGTACGAATCCTGGGACATGCCGCGCCTGGCCGCGCTCGGCTTCCCACACGCCCGGGGCCCGGCCCTGGACCTGCTGGCGGACGCGATGGGCTTCTTCTTCGTCTTCGACGACCAGTTCGACGGCCCCCTCGGCCGCGACCCCGCCGAGACCGCCCGCGTCTGCCAGGTGCTGATCGACATCGCGCACGGTGCCCCGCCGCCGCCCGGCGCCGACGCCTGCACCACGGCGTTCGCCGACATCCGGGCCCGCGGCACCGAGGGCGCCCACCCGGCCTGGACCGCCCGCACCACCCACGAATGGGAGTACTACTTCGCCGCGCAGGCCCACGAGGCGCGGGGCCGCCTGCGCGGCACCCCGGCGGACCTCGACACCTACCTCGAAGTCCGGCGCGGCATCGCCGCCACCGACCTGCCCCTCTCCCTCGGGGAACGCGCGGCCGGCCTCACCGTCCCCGCGTCCGCCTTCCACAGTCCCGAACTGCGCCTCATGCGCCGGGACGCCATCGACGTCACTTTGATGTGCAACGACGTGTACTCCCTGGAGAAGGAGGAGGCCCGCGGCGACATGGACAACCTCGTCCTCGTCCTGGAACGGGCCCGCCACCTCACCCGCGAGGAAGCCCTCACCGCGGCACGCGGCGAAGTGGACCGGCGCGTGCGGCGCTTCGACCGCCTCGCGACACAGGTCCCCACCGTCGGCACGCAACTCGCCCTCACCGAAGGGGAACGGGCCGATGTCGCCGCCTACGTCCGCGTCATGGCGGCCTGGATGAGCGGCTACCACGCCTGGCAGACCGAGACCCACCGCTACCGCGACGCCCCCCGGGTCGTGCCCCCTTCGGGCCCGGGCCACCTCGACCGGCTCCTGCACACGACCGCGCACCGTCCCCCGCCCACCGGACCGGGGACCTCCCCGGCCCGGTGACCGGCCCACCCCCGAGGGCGGACCGCGAAAGCGGCCACGGACCGCTCCCGGACATCTTGACAACGGCATTGGTCTGGACCAAGTTGTGAGCGCTGCGCCCCTCCAACTCCCCACCCGCCGGAGGCCCTTGTGGACCGCGCCCGACGCCCCAGATCCGTCCTCGCCGCGCTCACGGCCACCCTGCTCGCCGTGCCCGCCCTCACCGCGCTCTCCTCGCCCGCCGGCGCGGCCGACGCGGACCTCGCGGTCAACGGCGGCTTCGAGTCCGGCCTGACCGGATGGACCTGCACGGCCGGCACGACCGTCGACTCACCGGTGCACGGCGGACGTTCCGCGCTGCGGGCCACCCCGGCCGGCAACGACAACGCCCAGTGCGCCCAGACGGTGACCGTCCAGCCCGACGCGCAGTACACCCTGTCCGGGTACGTCCGCGGTTCCTACGTCTACCTCGGCGCGAACGGCGCCGGCACCAGCGACGTCTCCACCTGGACCCAGTCCGCCCCCGACTGGCAGAAACTGAGCACCACCTTCCGCACCGGCCCCACCACCACCAAGGTCACCCTCTACACCCACGGCTGGTACGGCACCGGCGCCTACCAGGCCGACGACCTCACCCTCGTCGGCCCCGGCGGCAGCGGCACCGGGCAACCGCCCGCCGCCCCGGCCGGCCTCAGGACCACTTCCGTCACCTCGTCCTCCGTCGGCCTGTCCTGGTCGGCGGTGACCGGCGCGACGAGCTACGCGCTCTACCGCGACGGGACCCGGGTCCAGAACGTGACCGGCACCTCGGCGACCGTGTCCGGCCTCGCGGCCTCGACCGCGTACAGCTTCCAGGTGACCGCGGCCAACGCCGCCGGCGAGTCACCGAGGTCCACGGCCGTCACCGCCACCACCGGCGCCGGGACCGGCGGCGGCCCGTCCGACCTGCCCGCCCACGCCCTCGTCGGCTATCTGCACGCCGGCTTCGCCAACGGTGCCGGCTACACCCGGCTCGCCGACGTCCCCGACAGCTGGGACGTCATCGACCTGGCCTTCGGCGAGCCCACCTCGGCCACCTCCGGAGACATCCGCTTCAACCGCTGCTCGAGCGGGGGAGAGTGCCCCGGCGCGGAGAGCGACGCCGACTTCAAGGCCGCGATCAAGGCCAAGCAGGCCGCCGGCAAGAAGGTGCTGATCTCGATCGGCGGCCAGAACGGCCAGGTCCAGCTGACCACGACGGCCGCCCGGGACGCCTTCGTCTCTTCCGTCTCGAAGATCATCGACACCTGGGGCCTGGACGGCCTGGACGTCGACTTCGAGGGCCACTCCCTGTCGCTGAACGCCGACGACACCGACTTCAAGCACCCCACCACGCCCGTGGTCGTGAACCTCATCTCGGCCCTGAAGACCCTGAAGGCGAAGTACGGGACGAAGTTCGTCCTCACGATGGCCCCGGAGACGTTCTTCGTGCAGAACGGCTACCAGTTCTACGGCACCGGCAAGTGGGGCGGCCAGGATCCACGCTGCGGCGCCTACCTCCCGGTCATCCACGCCCTGCGCGAGGACCTGACCCTGCTGCACGTCCAGGACTACAACTCGGGCCCGATCATGGGCCTGGACAACCAGTACCACTCCATGGGCGGAGCCGACTTCCACATCGCCATGACCGACATGCTGCTCACCGGCTTCCCGGTGGCCGGCGACCCGGACAACGTCTTCCCGCCGCTGCGCCCCGACCAGGTCGCGATCGGCATGCCGGCCTCCACGAACGCGGGCAACGGCTACGTCTCCCCGGCCGAGGTCACGAAGACCCTGGACTGCCTGACCAAGAAGACCGACTGCGGCTCGTACACCACCCACGGCACCTGGCCGGCGCTGCGGGGCCTGATGACATGGTCGATCAACTGGGACCGGTTCTCCAGCTGGCAGTTCCAGAAGACCTTCGACGGCTACTTCGGCTGACACACCTCCCGCTGCCTCGTCGTCAAGTAGTCGGGTGGGGGAGAGCTGCGGACACAGGCGGCCGGTGAGCGACCAGGCGACCTGCCTCAGGTGGAGAGCGGCCAGGCGGGGCAGGCGGCGAGTCACCTCTCCCCGGTCGTCGAAGTCGAAGTCCCAGGAAGGGTCCAGTTGCGGGTATCGAACGTGAACTCGCCGGCGGGGAGCTGCTCACCGGTCGCCATGAGGTGTGCGGTCCAGGCGACACCGAGTACGTCCCCGCCCTCCAGGTCCAGGCCGTCGGCGGCCGGGGCATGCACGAGGGGCAGCCCTGCGAGCGCATCAGGATCGGCGACCATGGTCTCGAAGACCTCACGCCCCTGTGCGATCGGCCAACCACGGAAGTAGTCGAAGCCGTCGTCGGAGCAGCCGTCGCTGACGAGGTGGGCGGCGGCCCGCAACGGGAGCGTGCAGGACTCAGCCATCAGGTCCCACAGCACCTGCTGCGCGGCGACGATCTTCCCGACCGGACGGCAGGCAGGCAGGGAAGCCGCCTCACGAGCGACCGCTTCACTGTGGCCGACCGCCGTCTCCGACCTCGAACGCGGGCTCCGCCGCGACGACGAGCTCGCCAGCGCCTACCGGGACTGGCTCGCCGCGGCCCGACTGCTCTGGGGCATGGCCGCCGACCTCAGCGCTGGGAATCGCTGACGAGTTCAGCAAGCTGGAGGTGGCCCCGGTCAGCGGTGCTGACCGCCCCTCTTGAAGGGCCGGGGCTGGTAGCGACCGTGGGGGTGCAGAAGCCTGCGGCGACTGACGTGGACTGCCAGGTGCGTGACGACGGTGGCCGGGACGAGGAAACCGGCGATCCATGACGTGCGCAGTGTGATGTCGGCCAAGGACATGGCCGTCTTCCAGCCGTGGGGAAGACCGAAGAGAAGAGCCGAGACGAGGAGCGAGAGCACGGCCGATGCCAGCACGGCGACAGCCACCCGGCGAGCAAGCCCTTCCCACCACATGCCAGTGGCATCCCGATCCACGCTGCCTCCCTCACCGTTCGTGCGGGCATTGTCGCTCACGACCTGCGGCGGGCGACAGAACAGCGTCAAGCAAGCAGCAGCGCGGGAAGGGCGATCCGGTGCACACAGCTGCTTGACGATCGACAGGAGCATCAGCACACGGCGTCCGCGCACGGCGCTGGCCCATCTCGCCCACGAGTACCGGGTGATGGCCGCCCTGCCCCTGTCGGTCCACGCCGACGTGCTGCGCGCGCTGCTGTCCGTAACAGTGGTGAGGCTCGCGCAGGCACGCGGACCGGTGACCCGGTCGGCGCCCGCATCGCGGACGTTCGCCCGTTTCCACGCGGCCGTCGAGCGGGACCATGCCGTGACCCGGCGCGTGGAGGACCACGCGGCGGCACTCGGGTTACAGCCCGCGCACCCTGACCCGCGCGAGGCTCGCAGCGACGGGCCGCACCGCCGAGCAGTACGTCGACGACCGGGTGCTTCTCGAGGCGAAGCGGCTGCTGTGGCACAGCGGCCTCACCGCGAAGGAGGTCGCCGACCGGCTCGGGTTCACCGACGCCGGCGACTTCACCAAGTTCTTCCGACTGCGCACGGGCGTGACACCGGGCACCTTCCGCGAGCACCCGTCGCCGGCCGCGTGAGGTGACACCCGGCCGCAGGCCCGTCATGGATCTCGCGGGCATCGACCAGCGGCTCACCGACCGGCAGTCGATGCGCTGCCGGCAGACCGAGGAGGCGCTGCCCGTCCGAACAACCGATATCGAAGGCGCGCTGACTGTCCGAACGAATCACATCGGCGGCGCGCTGTCCGTCCTCACGGCCGGCATCGAAGGCGCCCTGCTCGTCATCACGGCTGAATGCGCCGCATGCGACGAGAAGCACGGATCGTCATCGCCCGTCACACTGGACCCGTACCGTTCCGCGTCCCCGCCCTCGCACGGCGGGGGAGCGGCACCCCACCACGGAGGACTGACGATGGCCCCCGCCCATGCCACCTACGCGATCACCGGGGCCACCGGCCGCCTCGGCGGCCGCATCGCCCGCCGCCTGGCCGACGCGGGCATCGAACAGACCCTCCTGGCCCGCACCCCCGCCCGCGCTCCCCGACTCGCCGGTGCCACGCCGGCACCCGGCGCCTACGACGACCACGAGGCCCTCGTACGCGCCCTGCGCGAGACCGATCGCGTCCTGATGGTCTCCGCCGCGGAGTCCCCCGATCGCCTCCACGCGCACCGCACGTTCGTCGACGCGGCGGCCGAGGCGGGTGTGGCGCATCTGGTGTACATCTCCTTCTACGCCGCCGCGCCCGAGGCCACCTTCACCCTGGCCCGGGACCACTGGCACACCGAGCAGCACATCCGTGCCTCCGGCATCCCGTTCACGTTTCTGCGTGACAACCTCTACGCCGACTTCATGCCCGCTCTCGTCGGCGCGGACGGTGCCATCCGCGGGCCGGCCGGTGACGGCCGAGCTGCCGTGGTCGCCCAGGACGACATAGCGGACGCCGCGGTCGCCGTGCTCCGCGGCCCTCACCCGCACGTCGGCCGCACCTACGAACTGACCGGACCGGAGGCGCTGACCCTCACCGACGTGGCCCGGATCCTCACCGCCGTCGGCGGCCGGCCCGTCTCCTACGTCCCGGAGACGATCGAGGAGGCGTACGCCTCGCGCGCGGCGTTCGGTGCGGCCGACTGGCAACTGGACGCTTGGGTGTCCACCTACACGGCGATCGCCGACGGCTCCCTCGCCACCGTGACCACCGCGATCCCCGACCTCACCGGGCACCCCGCGGCGCCGCTGGAGCAGGTGCTGCGGACCGCGTCCGGCCCGCCCGCGGGCTGACCGGGCCCGGTCACACCTGTATCACGTGCGGGACCGGAGCCGGTCGTCGAGTGCGCTACCGACTTCGGGGCAGTTCCCGCGGATGGTGTCGAGGAAGGCGCGCAGCACCGGGGAGTGGTCGCGGGCCGCGAAGGACAGCACGAGATCGGGCAGGGGCGTGCCCGGGGTCACTTCGCAGAACCGCACCCCGGGACGCGGGACCGCCCTCATGCGGGACGGCCCCAGGCCGACGCCCACGCCGGAGGCGGCGAGGCCGATGATCGTGTGCACGTCCCTCGCGACACTCGCGCCGCCGAGAGCCGAGGAGTCCCTGCCCAGCAGGCCACGAAGTCCGGCGACCACGGCGGGCTCGTCCTCGCCGGCCGACACGATCAGCGGCTGTCGCCGCAACTGGTCGACACTCACCGAGGGTTGACCCGCGTACGGATGTGCCGTGCTCATCACCGCGATCACGTGGTCGCGTCCGATCGGGACGGACACGAGATGCTCGGCTCCGGCGCCCCGTGGCGGGCCGAGGGTGATGGCCACGTCCAGTTCCCCTGCGATGAGAGCGGGGCTGCTGCGGCTGGTCGCCATCTCGTGCAGTTCCAGTCGCACGTCGGGCCGTTCCCGGCCGAACCGGCTCAGGACGCCAGGCAGCGGGTCGAGCAGTGCCGAGGCGACGAAGCCGAGGCGCAGCCGTCCCGTCTCGCCGCGCGCCGCCCGGCCCGCGTCGACCTCGGCCGCCGCGATCTCCTCGAGCGCCCGGCGCGCCCGCGCGAGGAACGCCTCGCCGGCGGCGGTCGGGAACACCCCCTGACGTGTGCGTTCGAACAGCCGGGCCCCGATCTCACGCTCCAGATCGGCGATCTGTTTGGACAACGGTGGCTGCGCGATGCCCAGCTCGCCGGCAGCTCGGCCGAAGTGCCCGTGCTCGGCGAGAGCGACCGCGTACCGCAGGTGCCGTGCTTCCATGAGCCGCCCCTCCCGCCCCTCGATCTTGGCGATACCTCAAAAATATCGCCAAACCGCTTACCAGATCTGAGAGTGGATGACGCCGGTGCTTCCGTCTGCAATGAAGCCATGAAGAACACCTCTCCGACCGGCACCGTCTTCGTTCTCGTGCACGGCGCCTGGCACAGCTCCGGACAGTGGGCGGCGACGCAGCGCGCGCTGGCCGGACTGGGCGCCGCGAGCGTGGCCGTCGACCTGCCGGGCCACGGCTTCGACGCCCCCCTGCCCACCGGATACCTGCTGCCCGGCCAGCCGGACCTGCTGACCGAGAGGTCGCGGCTCGCCCTCGTGACGATGGACGACTGCGCCGAGGCGGTACTGGGCGTCCTGCGCCAGGTGCGTCACCATCGCACCGTCGTGCTCGTCGCGCACAGCGCGGGCGGCGGTCCGGCGTCTCTGGCCGCGGAGCGGGCGCCCGAGCTGGTGGACCGGATCGTCTACCTGTCCGCCTTCGTACCGGGCGGGCGGCCGCGGTTCTTCGACTATCTCGGCTCACCCGAGAACGCCACCGCGCTGGGCCGGAACCTGCCCCTCGGCGACCCCGAGTCCCTGGGCGCCGTACGGATCAATCCGCTCTCACCGGATCCCGCCTACCTCGAGGAACTGCGGGAAACCCACTACCACGACACCCCTGTGGACCGCTTCGACCGGTGGCGGTCCGCACTGAGCCCCGACCTGCCCCTGACGATCCCGACGACTCCGGTCGCTTTGACCGAGGGGCGGTGGGGCCGCATCCCACGCACTTTCCTGCGCTGTGCCGAGGACCGGGCGCTGGCACCGGCCGCGCAGGACCTGATGATCGCGGAAACCGACCGGGCCTTTCCCGGCAACCCGTTCACCGTGCACACCCTGCCGGGCAGCCACAGCCCGTTCGCGGCCCGGCCGCGCGAACTCGCCGCGGCCCTCGCCTCGTGAGCCTCCTGAGCCTCGTGAGCCGGCATCGGCTCGAGAAGGACGAATCCTCGTCCCCGTCCGCTCACCGTTCGCTCCGGTGGGAAGCGAAACGCCCCCGTGGGCGTTGGTGCTTCTCGGAGTCAACAGTCACGGAGGCGGGCGCGATGCACGGCGAGTACAAGATCCCCGGCGGAAAGCTGGTGGTCGTCGACCTGGACGTGATCGACGGCGCACTGCGCAACGTACGCGTGGCGGGCGACTTCTTCCTCGAACCCGACGAGGCCCTGCCCGCCATCGACGCGGCACTGGAGGGTGCCCCCGCAGAGACCGACGCGCCCGGGCTCGCCGCCCGGGTGAAGGGCGGGCTGCCCGAGGGCACGGTGATGTACGGCATCACGGCGGAGGGCGTGGCGGTCGCCGTCCGCCGGGCCCTGGCGCGGGCCACGGACTGGTCCGACTACGAGTGGCAGCTCATCCGCGAGGAGCCCCAGTCGCCCGCCCTGCACATGGCCCTGGACGAGGTCCTCACCGCCGAGGTCGCCGCCGGACACCGCCCGCCCACACTGCGGGTATGGGAGTGGGCCGCGCCGTCGGTCATCATCGGCAGCTTCCAGTCCCTGCGCAACGAGGTCGATCCCGAGGGCGCGGCACACCACGGCGTGACGGTCGTCCGACGCATCTCCGGCGGTGGCGCCATGTTCGTCGAACCGGGCAACACCGTCACCTACTCCCTCTCGGTCCCGGCCCCGCTGGTGTCGGGCTTGTCGTTCGCGGAGTCCTACGCGTATCTGGACGAGTGGGTGCTGGCGGCGCTGGGTGAC
>BNBP01000084.1 GCA_014656015.1 Streptomyces griseoaurantiacus
AGGCGGCTGCGGAAGCACCCGCACTGGGGCTACCTGACGCCGCTGGAGATCAGGCAGCGACACGAGCAAGGACACGCCCTCGCGGCGTAAGCATGGAGTGTCCAGCCTCACGGGGAAAGTTCATACGCGCACGAGGCGGCCGCCCACGACGCCCTGCTGTGCATCCAGACCGGCAAGAACCTCTCCGACCCCGACCGCTTCAAGTTCGACGGCACCGGCTACTACCTGAAGTCCACGCCAACAACCGAGCCGCGAGCAACCAACCTGCACGCCAACGGCAAGTTTGGCGCTGAGCGGGCGGCGACTCATCGTCAGCCCGAAGCGCTGGTCTGGCCGCGCTCCATCATTCTCTTCATCGACGAGGGCACGTTCGGGAAACCGCTGCTCACGACCGCCCCGGTAGCGACGGAAACGCACGGCCCGGCCGCCTTCGAGGGGCGTTTACCCAGCTCAGGGCAGGGTTCCGGCACGCGAACGGCTCCGGCTCATGGCTACAGAGCTACTACGGCATTGTCGGACCCGTCTGGACAATGGACATCGGAGGCCTTTCGGGGCCGACGCCAACACGGCGGCGGCCCCCTGCGGACAACAGGAGGCCACCGATTTCGACGCAGGAAACGACGACCTGGGAGGAAGCCATTCCTACTGAGAACGAGCCTACGTGCTCCCACTGTCAGGACAAGCCTGGCCAGCACCTTGAGGGGCCCCCTCTCGGTGAGATGCCGGAAGCCAGGCGGCTGAGCCCCGCTCGGATGCGGGCGCGCCGTCTGCTGGACACCGCGACCGACGAGCTCGTGCGCCTGGCCGTAAAGGCATCCGCGTACGGCGTGTACGCGTGGTTCATCCACTGGCTTGAGAGCCGCTGAACCAGGGCTGGGGAGTGCCCGAGGTACTCCCCAGCGGCCCGCCTTGCCAAAGAAGCTGCGAGATGCGCTACGTCGCTGACCATGAGGTCGACATCTTTCCGCTTCCCCAGTTCGAGGTCGTCAAGGACGACTACGTTGGGAGTAACTGAACGCGTGGGGGCACGCTGAAGGCCTCGCGCGTGACCGAGCTGGAGACGCTGGGCATGGTGTGGCCGGTGCATGCGTCCGCGTGGGAGGCCGGCCTGGACGTGGCCCGCGACTACGCGGCCGTGCACGGACACTTCCTGCCGCCTACGGCCGCCGTGTGGGGCAGAGACGGGTTTCCCCATCGGCGTATGGGCCAAAAACATGCGGGCGGGAGCCCGCAAGAGCCGTGATCGCGCAGAGCGGGCTACTTCGCAGTCGGCGGCTCGGGTTCGGTTTCCACTGGAGGCCGCAGCTTGACGACAGTGAGGCCCGCAGCCCTCGCGCGCATGGCCTGCCCTGTGTCGTAGGTAAGCAGGCGCACCGGCCGCCCTGACAGCAGTTGAGCAGCCACTGACCTATCGACGATCTCGTCGTCGTTGATCGGCAGGCGGGCATGCCCAGGAGGGTCGTAGAGGATCTCGACCGAGACCGCCCCGCTCGGAATTTCGCCGGTCTCAAGCGGAGTGTAGTCGGCGTCCTTGATCACCCCTGAGTCGAGGCCTGGCTGGAGGTGCTTCTCGAACACCGCGAGTGTGTAGCCCGCCCGCCAGCGCTTGTCCCTGTCCTTGATCTGCTTCAGGTTGTCGAGTTCGTCGACGATGACCATCGGTACGAGCAGGTGGACCGGCTCCTCGCGGACGTTGCACAGCTTCTGGAAGTCCCACTCCAGCAGTTTCGTTTCGTGCTGCATGTAGACGCTGCTGTCGGCCACGACGAAGACACCCGCCCGGTCCCACCTGCTCAGACGGTGCTGCAGAGTGTCGATAGCTTCGTCGAGGTCGGCCACCCGCTCCTCGAGTTCCAGCGTGATCAGGTCGTTGAGGAACCCTTCTTGGTGGCTGCCAGCGAGGCCACCGGAGGCGCCGGACAGAAGCGCGTCGTACCGACGCGTCAGGACGAGGCGATTCACGTCCTCTGGGCGGATCTGGTTGCGCAGGCGGCGCGCCGATCCGGTGGCCCACCTGAGGTAGCGGACCAAGCGGCTGTACGCCGTGCCGGAGAAGGGGCCCTGGAGGTTGCCAACATCGGTCCTGATGGTCGTCAGCGCTTCGACCAGGTTCTCCCGGTTCGCGCCGGGGAGCGGAGTTACGAGCATTCCCGGATTCTGGCAGGCCGCAGAGGTAACCCATATGAGCGAGGTGAACCCCTCGTCCAGGATCAGGGCCATCGCCGTTCGTACGGCCCCGAACGTATGGTCACAACACGGCGTCATCCCAGCACCGCGGACCACCGGGCGCCCACCATCACCGGCATGAGAAAAGCCCTCCCCGTCACCACAGCGGCGCTCCTCCTCGCTGGGGCGGTCGCATGCAGCAGCAATACCTCGGACTCGACCGCCTCCGGAAAATCTGACTCCCCGGCGAAGAGGCCGGCCAACGCCAGCAGCGCGTTCTCCCACATCGCCGCCGAGGTGTCGTCAGCCAAGCTGTCCGGAACCGTGACGGCAGCCAACGACCCGAACCATCTTCTCGGTCGGCCGAACCAGTACACGTCGAAGGTCACCTTCACCGATGCGCGGATCAAAGCCGCTGACGTGAGCGGTACGGAGAAGGGTGCTGTGGAACGCGGGGGTGCGATCGAGGTGTTCGCCAACTCGTCGGCCGCGCAGGCGCGGGCCAAGTACATCCAGGCCGTCACCAAGTCGATGTCCGCGCTCGCCGAGTACGACTACGTCCACGGCGCAGTCCTCGTACGCGTCTCGCACTTTCTCACCCCGGACCAGGCTGCGGCGTACAAGTCGGCCGCCAACGGGATCGGCTGAGAAGCGCCCGCATGAGACGAACCCTCGCGATCTCGGCCGCGGTCCTCGCCGCGCAAACGGGATCCCTTCGGCGGGAGCAACCCGGGCCTCCAGCCCGCTCTCCGCACCGATCCACAGCGCCTCCAGCACCCGCCCGGACCCCGCGAGCCGGTCCCGAAGCGCCCGGATGGCGGTCAGCGCAGGGTAGGTGTGCCCACCGGTCCCACCACCCGTCACAGCCAACCGGAAAGCGGTCAGCGCACCTCATGAGTGCTGTTCACCAACGGAGATCCCATCTGGTCTGTGCGGAGACTCGCTCGTACCGTAGCGGACCCCCCGGCGCACGGATGCTGATGATCAATACGCCTGCCGTAGGGGTCACTGCGATCGCTGACGGACCGCCCGCACCCCAGCGCGGCAGCAGCCGTTCCTCCAAGCCACGTCCCGCCATCCACATCCGCAGCGAGAGAGGCCTCTGCTGGAGCGAACACTCCCTCGCCGCGGCTTGAGCGACCCGGCCAGTCATTCCGGTCACGCCTCAGGCGAGTTGTGGCGCGATCTCGGCTGCGGTCCGTTCCATCGCCTCTCCGACGAGGTCCACTGCAGGTCTCCCGAGTCCGGACAGGCCTGCCATGACCCCAGCAATCCAGCTGCCACCAACTGGTCGAGCGTGCCCAACAGTTCGGCGGTCCGGGTACCGCAGGCGCGCGCCATCTGCTCAAGGTCGCCCAGGCCAGTGCCGGATTCCGGGTCGGTGCTCGCCGCGAGGTACACACTCGCCAGCCGGGGCAGCGGCCCGATAGCTCGTACGGCAGAGGAGGAACTGGCGCGCAGCGCCCAGTCCGCAGCACGTCTTCGGTCGGGGCGGGCTGGAGCTTGGCCGAGCAGCGTGAGATCAAGGAGTTCAGCGGCGATCTCGTTGGCTGCACCTCCGGGGGTCGTGCGCAGCCACCGCGCGTGCTCTAGCTCGTGCCATGGGCCCGAGGCTGCGTTGAGGCGGAGGCTGCGCATCACGCCCTTGGACAGCCGGACTCGCATGTGGGTGTTCATCCGCAGTGCGCACTGCAGTGCCAGCAGGCGTGCGGCAGCCGAGGTGTTCTCTGGGAGTGCAGCGGCGAGGTAGCTGAGCATTTCGCGGACCCGGATCCGCTCCCCCGGCCCTTTGGAACGCCTGTGTCGTCGAGCGGTCGCCGGTGGCTGCGGCGCACGGGCGAGGACGGTGTCCGGTACGACGGCGGCCCGTGCTGTTGCTGCGGCGCAGGCGCTGCAGGCGTCGGTGAGCCGCCACAGCCGTCCGCCGCGTTCGCAGGCGAGGAGGAGGCGGATGGGGCCGGCGCAGCCGCGGTGTCGTGGGTGCCAGCGGCAGCCGCGTTCGTGGCACTGGCAGATCCGCAGGTGCGGGGGACGTAGGTCACTGCGTACGTGCCGTGCGAGGTGGGCCAGGGCGGCCGAACGAGCAGAGGCTGCGGTGATCGGTGTGGTGCCGTGCGGGCAGTGCCGGCAGATGAGGACGAGCCCGCCGGCGTGCGAGCGCAGTTCCACGGTCCAGGCGCGTGGCGTGGCTGGACATGCTGTGCGCAGCCTCATGGGCGCGTGTTCCTCCGGTTGCTTCTGCCCTGTTCCCGCGCTTGGGGTGCGGGTGCGGCCGCCACCGTAGTGCAGACCTCTGCCCTCTCACGGTTGCCGTCACCTGGGAAAATAGGGCAGAGGTCTGCACTGACAGGGCAGGGGTCTGCACCGTCGGATGGACGGGTGACGATCTTGCCGCCCGATCCGGACCTCGACGCGCTGCGGTTGGAGCTCGCGCGCCTGCGAGCCGCGCGCGGGTGGACCTACGACGAGCTCGCCGCCCGCAGCGGCCTGGCCAGACGCACCGTCATCGAGATCGAGCAGGGCCGCACCGTCGGCACCCTGAAGACCTGGCACGCCCTTGCCCACACCCTGGGCACCCCGTTCGACGAGCTCTTCGCGACACTGTGCCGCGGGCATGACCTGCCTGGGCCGAGCGGGGACTGACAGCCCGCCCGGGCGGCTGCCGCAGATCACCCAATCCGGCGAGCCCCTCCCGAACACACGGTCGGCTACTCGTACTTCCGTTTCATCGAGTGAGGCCGAGTGGGCGATCCGGCGGCAGCGCTGCCACGGGTTCGGCGTGTCGGCTGGCAGGTTCGCGCGCATGCACTGCCCATCTCCCACACCCCGTCATCGGGACACCAGCCCGGTCCCCGCTCACCGCATGCGCCGCTCCTTGCAGATCGCTCCCGGCAGCGCCAGCCGATTGCTGCGCTGCGGCCAAAGCGGCCGGTGCCGCGACTGCGGCAACCCGATCGAGTGGTACCACCGCAGCGATCAGCACCCGGTCCGTCTGCACCCGCACGAACTGCCCGCCGCCCAGGTGCCCGAAGCCTGCCGCTGGCACGTCAGCTCCGGTGTCGCGCACCCGGCCGGAGACGGCAGCAGTTGGTGCCGTCTGCCGCACGCCGTCCTCTGCCCCGCCCGCGACGCGCCCCCGCTTCCCCCTGGGCTGGCGGGGCTGCGCCGGTCGCTGGCCGTGCTCTCCCGCCGCCTGATCGACGCCGGCATCTTCACCCCTCCCCCGGCCTCACCGCCCAGCCAGACGCCTGAAGCGGTCATCTGCCGCCCGGCCCGGCCCATCGTGCAGCTGCTGTACGTCCGCTACCTCGCATCCCGCCCGGTGGACGAGATCCAGTGCGTCGCTCAGACCCGGCACCGCCACCGCTGCGCCAGTCCCGTGCTCATCTCCTGCGCCCCGGGCGGCGTCTGGACGCTCATGCCAGCCACTGCGGAAGGCGGTCAACTGGCTCCGCCCGCTGACGTCATGGCCGTCTACGAGCTCGGTCCCCTCCCCTATGCCGAGCAGCTGCGCTGGCGCGCCCAGCGCTGTGCGCAGCACGCCGCTTCGTCTACGGCTGCCGACCTGGCGGTGGCCGAGTGGGAGCCTTTCGAACCGTTGCGCCACCACGAGCACGTCCACAGCCGTCTGCCTGCCGCTGCCCACCGCCGTCCCGGGCCTGCCGCACGGGATGGGGTGCGGCCGTGATTGCGCACCATGCCGTCGAGATCATTCTGACCAGGACCGCCACCTCCGGCGAGCTCCGGCATGCGCGCAGCAGTGTGCCTGTGGCCGCGAACGCGGACCGCACCCGGCTGATGGCGGTCCACGGCGCACGCAGCCCCGGCGGCGCCCTGCATGCGCTGCGGCGCCGACTGGGCACTCGGTTGCCGATCGACGCCCTGACCACGCACTACCCGGACCGGCACGGTCAGGTGTTGCTCAACGTGGCACTCCCCCACACCGCCGACCAAGCCCTGCGCCAGGCGGCGACCGCCACTGGGGCAGCGGCCCCAGGACGTTCTGCGACGCCGTGTGAACGAGGCTCTTGCCCAGGACGAGCGGGACCGCGCCCAACTCCTGACGATCCGACTCGAGGGTCTGCTCGCGCACCACACGCCCGAAGAAGTCCTGACCAGCGTGGCCAGCCTCCTTCACAGCCGTCAGCACGGTCACACGCCGGCGCCGTAACACCCGCGCCCTTGCAGCACACCGGCGCAGGCCGCTGCAGCCGCCCTGCCCTTTCGGTCTCTCTTCTCTATCGCGGAGCCTTTGTTGCCCACGCCCACTGATGAACAAGTGCACGCCGCCGACGCCTTCCGCGCCGGTCACCACCTCGTCCTGCAAGCCGGCGCCGGCACGGGCAAGACCACCACCCTTGCCCTGCTCGCCGCCGCCACCCAGCGCCGCGGCCGCTACCTCGCCTTCAACAAAAGCATCGCCCTCGACGCCGCGGCGCGCTTCCCCCGTACCGTGCAATGCAAGACCGCCCATGCCACCGCCTACGCGGCCCTCGGCCACCGCTACACCCACCGCCTCAACAGCCCCCGCCAGAGCGCCTGGAAGACCGGCCGGGCACTCGGCATCACCCGCCCCGTCCGCATCGGCGAACACGAGATCACCGCCAGGTCGCTGTCCAACACGGTGCTGCGCACGGTCACCCGCTTCTGCTACTCCGCCGACCACTCCCTCGACCGCCACCACGTCCCGCCGCTTCGCCGCCTGGGGACACCCGCCGAACAGGCACAGTTCACCGAAGCGGTCCTTCCGTTCGCCCACCGTGCCTGGGCGGACCTGCACAACCCCGACCACGGGGTGGTGCGCTTCGAGCACGACCACTACCTGAAAATGTGGGCCCTCACCGAACCACGGATCGACGCGGACTTCCTGCTTCTCGACGAAGCCCAGGACACCAACCCCGTACTGGAACAAGTCTTCTCCGCCCAGCGCGACCACGCGCAGCTTGTCATGGTCGGCGACTCCGCCCAGGCCATCTACGGCTGGCGCGGTGCCCGCGACGTGATGACCGGCTTCGACGCCACGCACCTGACCCTCACACGCTCCTTCCGCTTCGGTCCCCTGATCGCGGAGCAGGCCAACCGGTGGCTGGAGCTCGCGGACGCTCCCATCCGCCTGACCGGCACCGACACCATCCCCACCACGGTCGGGGACCTCGACTGTCCGGACGCGGTGCTGTGCCGCACCAACATCGGCGCCATGACCGAAGTCATGCGCCTGCTCACCGACGGCCGGCGCGTCGCCCTGGCCCGCGGCGCACAGGCGCTGGCCGCGCTGGCACTCGCCGCCCGCGACCTCAAAGAGGGCCGCGCCACCGCCCATCCAGAGCTCGTTCTCTTCCGCTCCTGGGGCGAGCTGCAGGAGTACGCCGAACACGACCCGGCCGGACGTGACCTGCAGCCCTTCGTCAATCTCGTCGACACGCACGGGCCTGACGCCATCCTCGCCGCGATCAACCAGCTCACCGACGAAACAGAAGCCGACGTCACCGTCTCCACCGCCCACACCGCCAAAGGCCGCGAATGGCCCACCGTAAGAATCGCCGACGACTTCCCCCCGCCCAAAGACACCGACCAGCACGACGCCCAGGGCCGCCCCATCCCCGAACCCGTCAACGACACCGACGCCCGCCTCGCCTACGTCGCCGTCACCCGCAGCCGCCACCACCTCGACCTCGGCGGCCTCTCATGGATCAACACCCACCTCCCCCCCCCGTCTCCTGCCGCCTGAAACAACACCTGCGTCACGGATCTGGCGGTGGAGTTCGAGGCGCTGATCAGTCCCGGCCGGCATGTGACGCTGCCGCAGGGACAGAGCCTGAAGTATCAGTCCGACCCTGGTCGGCCGGACCGTCACGGTCTGGGCCAGCCAGCGCACCGTCCACGTCCTGCTCGACGGACAGCTCATCCGGACCCGCTCGATGACCTTCAGTGGCTGATCATGCGGGGCGGGCGGGTCGGTGGGCCCGAGCCCCGAGGCGGCATCAGCGCGGACAAACCCCTGACGCCCACAACGGTGGTCGAGGTCGAGCGCAAGGCGTCCAAGGACAGCATGGTCTCGCTCGGGCAGACCCCCGTCGCCCTCGGCTCCGAACTGATCGGCAAGCGCGTCACCCTGTGCTTCGACGGCAGCATGATGTACGTCATCCACGCCGGACTTCTGGTCAAGACCCTGCCTGCCCCGATCCCTCACCAGCGACGTGCCGGACTCACAGGCGCCCGGGTTGCCACGACACCGCTGCCACCGCCCCCGTCCCAACCACGGCGGGCCATCCGACGCGTCGGAGCCGACGGCACCTTCACCGTCGCACGGCAGAAACTCCGTCCCGGCGTCGCACACGCCGACAAGACCGTCACCGTGGCACGGTCGGCCACTGCCAGCCCGGACCCCGCCGTCGTTGATCCTTTGCAGGTGCTGCCGGTGTGGTGGAGTTGTCCAGAAACCGACTGCCGTTGTGGCCAGTTGGGCCCGGCGGTGCACCTGTCGTGCTATGAGGTTGCGGGGGTTCCCTGCCCGGTGGGCCGGGCCGGTCGGGTCGATGCGAGGGGCGTGGATGGTACGGGAGCTGCAGGTCCTGCATCTGGACCACAACGAGCGGCGGCGCCTGCTGCCGGCGGCCCGGATGGGGCAGGTGCCGTTGGCGGGGCGAGGTGCGGTGTGGCAGCCGTCGCGGCATCCGTCCCAGCGCAGCATCGCCACATGGTGGTGGTCGGCGACGAGCGGCCGGCATGTGGGCTGCCGGTCCCTGGAACGGATGTCGGTGGCGATGCTGCTGGACTTCCACTCCGCCGTGGTGGATTTCAGCGCCTGGTCGGCGCAGTTGGTGTGGCGTGAGCGGGGCCGCGAGCGGCGCCTTGTACCGGACTTCGTCGTGCGCACCGCGTCCGGGGACACGCTGGTGGTGGCGTGTCCCCCGGCCGCGGGTCCGGCCCACCGATTCCGGCGAGAGGTGGAGGTGCTGCGTGAGGCGTGCGGGCAAGCGGGCTGGCTGTTGGCTGCGCCACGGCTGCCGTCGGGGGCCGCGCTGGCGAACCTGCGCTGGATCTCCAGACGGCGCCACCCGCGCTACGGCGACTCTCAGGTCGAACAGGCGCTGACGGAGGCGTTCGCCCAGCCCCGTCCGCTGGCCGAGGGGGTGGAGGACTGCGGCCTGCCGCGGGCGCTGGCCCTTCCGAGGCTGTACCACATGCTGTGGCATCAGCGGTTGGGCGTGCAGTGGCACGAGCCGCTGGGGCCCGGGGCACTGGTGGGGCCGCTGCACGCGATCAGTACGCGGGCGTCGGCGGAGGGCGCGTTGGAGGGCGGCGGCCCGCTGGCGGTGGAGCGGCCATGAGCGTCCGGGCGGCGCAGGAGCCGCGAGATCTGGTGGTGGTGCGGCACGCGCCGCGCGGGGCGCTGGTGCGCGGAGACCGGGTGCGCTGGCGCGGCCGCGACTACCAGGTGGCGGGGCTGGACGGGATGAACGTGCTGCTGGCGGAGGGCACCGACGGCGGCCGCGTGTCGTCGGTGCTGTTGCCGGTGCTGGCAGCGGCGGCGGACTTCGCGGTGCTGGACGGGGCGGGCGTGGCGGTGGCGCGGGCGGAGCTGCCCGACTTCGCGCTGCTGGACGGCGTCCCGGAATGGGCCGCGCAGGCGGCGCGGCGGTGGGAGCTGGCAGTGATCGAGGTGGACACCGGGTTGCCGCCCGGCGCGCCGCCGGGGGCGGTGCCCCGGCCAGCGTTCGACCCGGCGCGCACCACGCTGATCGACCGGTACCAGACCAAGGCCGCGGAGATGAGCGCGGTGCTGGGCGTGACGGTGTCTTGGCAGACGGTGCAGGCCAAGCGGCTGCGGTACCGCAAGCACCGCAGTGTGATGGCGCTGGTGGACGGGCGCAGCACCAAGGCAAGGCGGCTGCACGGGGCGACCGACCCGCTGGTGGTGGACCAGTTGATGGCGCTGGTGGAGCGTCAGCGGCGGCGGCTGGACACGCCCAGCAACGCGAGGAAGCTGTTCAAGCAGTTGCGGCGCCTGGTGCACGCCGCGTACGGGCCGCAGGTGAAGGTCCCGGCGGAGCAGACGCTGTACAAGCTGCTGGAGCGGTTGGGCGTCAAGGCGCGCGACCTTGGGGCGCCGGGCGCGCGGACGGCCGGGCGGACGGGCGCGCCGCCGTTTTCGGTGACGACGGCGACGATGCCCGGTGAGCTGGTCCAGATCGACTCGACCGACCTGGACGTGTGGGTGCTGGGCGACGACGGCCGGCCGGCGCGCGCGGAGCTGACGATCGCGGTGGACGTGGCGACGCGTACGATCATCGCTGCGGTGCTGCGGCCCAAGCAGCCGCGTCAGCGCCGCCGGGACCGCGGGCGCCCTGGGCAGGCCGCGCCGCCGCGCCCGAACGGGCGCGCCACCAAAGCCGTCGACGCCTGTGAGCTGCTGGCTCAGGCCATGGTGCCGGCCCCGATGCGTCCCGGGTTCGACGCGGCCGTGCACGCGAGCGTGTCCGCGCTGCCGTACTCGGAACTGGTGGAGATCGACCCGCGGTTCGCGCACGCCGCGGCCCGGCCGGTGATCGTGCCGGATCTGATCGTGATCGACCACGGCACGGTGTTCGCGGGGCGCACGTTCTTCGACGCGTGTGCCTACCTGGGCATCTCGATCCGCACGGCACGCAAGCGGACCGGGCAGGACAAGGCCGTGGTGGAGCGCACGTTCGGTGCGATCAAGTCGATGTTCAGCCAGTACGTGAACACGTACACCGGTAACGACCCGGTGCGGGTTCGGCGTACCGTGGACGGTGAACGGCTGTGGACGCTGCCGGAGTTGGACGACCTGCTGCAGCAGTGGATCGCGCTGGAGTGGCAGAACAAGCCGCACCCGGAGCTGGCAGACCCCTTCGAGGTGTACCTGCCGCACCGGACCCCGAACGAGATGTACGCCGCGTGCGTGCAGGTTGACGGCTACCTGCCGCTCCCGCTGACGCGGGAGGACTATCTGCGGCTGCTGCCCACGGCCTGGGTGGGGGTCAGCGACCAGGGCATCCATTTCCAGGGGCGCACCTACGACCGGCCCGAGCGCGACCCGCAGGAGGGTCTGAACCCCTACCGGCGTACCCGGTCGGATCTGCGCGGGAAATGCGCGGGACGCTGGGAGGTGCGGTACACCCCGAACGATCCGTCGCGGGTGTGGCTGCGGGACCACCGTTTCGCCAACCGGTGGGTGGAGGCGGTGTGGGTGCACCAGCACCGGGTGGGCCAGCCCTGGACGCAGTTCCTGTGGGACATCGCGGCCGCCCAGTACCTGGAGCGCGGCGGGTCGCTCAAGGACGAGTTCGCGCAGCAGGCGATCGCGGAGGCGCTGGCGGAACTGCTGGAACGGGCCTCGCGCGGTCCGGAGCGCGGCGGGGTGCCGTTCGTTCCGGACGGGTACGCCCCCGCGCCGCCGTCCGGCCCCTCCGAGGTGTTCGACCCCTACGGGCGCCGCCGGGCCGCTGAGCAGTCAACCGCCACACCTGATCCGGACACGGCTGCGGCTTCCCGCGAGGATGCGGACGCGGCTGCGGAAACGGACGCGACCGCGCCGCCGTCCCGGGTCTCGGACCCAGGTGTCGACGGACTGGGCCTGGACCTGTTCGCGTGGGACGAGCTGGGCCCGCTCGCACCCGACGATCCCCCGGCAGGGGTGGACGGGGTGGACTGGGGATTCGCGGCCGTCGCGCCCGATCCGGCACTCCTGGCGTGGGAGCGCGGCCCGCAGACCTGGGCCGAGGAGCCCGCAACCGCAGGTGGGGAGAGCCTTTCGCAGCGGTACCGGCGGATCGAGGCCGAGCCGGACCCGTATGCGGAGCAGGACGAGTTCGACGTGGATCTGTAGCGGGGACAGATGGATGAGGGACCGTGCCGTTCTCGGCAGGGTGCAGGGTTGTTCACGGTGACGTTGGAAGGGGTGCGGTGACGGGCCGCAAGACGGAGTTGGAACGCCAGGAGGAGCGGCTGCTCCTCACGGCGAAGGTACCCGAGCAGTTGTTCCTGGCGCCGCCGGGCCCGCTGTGGCCGGACAACTGCCACGCCTGGCGGTTCCTGTCCAAGCAGCAGGTAAGACCGCCGGACTTGGCGGACTGCGCCCCGCAGGGCACCAAAGTCACCGATCTGGATCCGCGCCTGCGCTGGCACGGACACATGCGCACGGTGGCCTCCCCCGCGGTCAACACCGCGCTGCGCCTGGTGGCCGAGCAGTTGCGGGCCAACCGCGAGCGCCGGCTCGGCAAGCCCCCGATGGTACTGGAAGGCCCTCGCGGCACGGGGAAGAGCGCCGTGCTGCAGGCGATCGGCGTGCACTGGGAACGTCAATTCGAGCGACTGTACGCGCGGGACGAGAACCGGATCCCGGTGATCCTGCTGAGCGTCCCCGCACCGGTGCGCGGCACCGTCCGCAACTGGCCGGGGGCGTTCGCCCGCTTCCTGGGGCAGCGCCGCGACAGCGGGGACCCGACCGAGTCGGTCATCATCGCGATGCGCAACGCGCGCACGCTGCTGGTCCTGATCGACGGGGTGGAACAGCTGCGGACCGCGGCGGAAGCGGAGCAGACGTTCGCGTACCTGGATCACATCAACGCCAGCACCGGGGCGACGTTCATCTACTGCGGGCGTCAGGCGCAGGCCATCGTCGACCCGTTGCTTCGTGACGAGGAAGCGGTGCTGGAGAAGGGCGAGGCCCGGCGCGGCGCCCACACGGTGATGCGGACCGGCCGACTGGGCTTCGACGACGAGGGGGTCCGCAGATTCCGGCGCGTGGTGACGCTGTTCGACCGGGATCTGCGCCTGCACGAGCACCAAAGTGGCGACCTGGTCGCGTTGAGCGAGTACCTGCACACACGCAGCCGCGGCTATATGACGCATCTGTCGCAGCTGGTCTGCCAGGGGGCGCAGAAAGCGATCCGGGAGGGGACGGAGCGCCTCACCGTGGAACTGCTGGAGGAGTTGCCCTACGGTCGGACCGTGGAACTGTGAACCGCCGCGCCTGACGGCGACATGTCACAGCAGCCCGTGCCGGGCCGCTGGCGCCGTTTCCCTTCCCGCTGTCAGCCCGGGGCCCCGGCCTCAGCGGGTGTCAGGGCTCACGGTGGTGGGGGCTGTGGGTTGTCCCGCAGAACAGCGTGGAGGGCTTCGAGCTCTTCGGGTGTCAGGGCCCCAGGGTGTTCGCGGCATCGGCGCAGCCAGCTGCCGAGCGCGAACGGGGGCCGGTCCGGGGTGCTGTGGTCCCACCAGGAGGGCTCGAGGTGGTCGTCGGGCACATCTCGGTGGCCTTCACGGGCGGCGAACGCGGACAGGTGGCCAAGGGCCCGGTGAAAGTCGTGGCGCTGGGCGTCGCCGGCGCTTTGGTAGTACAGGCCTCCGGGCAATGGCGGGACGGGCAGGGCCAGCAGGAGTTCTTGCTGGCCCTGGTGCAGGTCGAAGAAGCGGGTCTGTTGGGTGTGCAGCCACTGCATGCCTGTCTGGTGCCACTGACCGGCGGCGGGCGGGGGGCAGGTCGCCTGGCGGGCGTCGGCGAGGGCTTGGACGGCGAGGCGGTAGCGGCGTTGCCAGTCGCGGGGCCAGGCGGGGTTCCAGTGCGGGTCGATGGCGTCCAGGGCCTGCCGGTGCTGGTCGGGCAGCTGTCCGGTGGCGGCCAGGCGGCGCTGGCGGGCCAGCCAGGTGCCCAGCGGGTGGCCGCCGAAGATCTCCCTGACCGGGACGGTCAGGTGACCTGTCTCGCCGGCCCAGGCGCGGGCGTGGGCGAGCATGGACGCGAACGTGGGCGCCTGCCGGGTCCAGCAGAAGCCGAGCAGGTCCAGGACCTTGATGCGGTCGGGGGCCAGCCGGCGCCCCGCCAGACGGCGCAGGCGGAGTCGGTCCAGGGCCTCGCCCAGGGCGAAGCCGCCGGCGGTGACGTAGCCGGTCGGCGGGTCCAGCGCTCCGTGGCGGGCGTGGTAATGGGCGGCGGCGGCCAGCACGGTGTCCCAGGAGCCGATCGCGGGCAGGGCGATGGTCAGGCCCAGGGCACGGGCGAGAGCGGCGGTGCGTTCGGGGTGGGCGTAGAAGGAGCTGCGGGACGCGGCGAGGCCGCTGCCGGCTCCCGTGGCGCGCGTGGGCAGGGCGACGCGGTCCATGAACGACTCGTCATGGGAGCGCAGCGCCTGCAGGAGGGTGATCAGGTTCGCGAAGGCCGGGTCGCGCGTCCAGTCGTCGTCGCTGCCCGAGCGCAGGTAGACGGGGATGATCAGGGTGGTCTTCTTGCCCGCCCCGGGGGGCTGGCGAAGGCCCCTGCCGATCGCCTGGATGGCGTCGATGACGCTGTATCGCGGGTCGGCGAAGACGACGGTCTCCACGTCGGGGATGTCGACGCCCTCGTTCAGGACCCGCACGTTGGACAGGATTTTCACCAGTGCATCGGTGCGGGCGAAGTCGTCGAGCAGGTCCCGGCGCCATTCGGCGCTTTGCCGGCTGTGGATGGCCTGGGCCCACAGGTCCTTGATCCGCAGGGGTTCGTCGAGTTGGGCGGCGGTGTCGGGAAGGGTGGCGGCGAAGGCTTCGGCGGCGGCGACGCGGTTGTGGAAGACCAGGACGCGGCGCAGACCGTGTTCGGCAATCGCGCGCAGGACGGCGACCTGGATAGCGCCGTTGCGCAGTCCGTCCAGGTGGGCGGTCGTGCCGGGCCGCGGGGTGGTGAGGATGCCGAACAGGTCGGTGTCCGCCACCACGGGCAGCAGGACTTGGTAGTCGGCCAGGATGCCCATCTCGATAGCGGCGGCCATGCCCAGCTCGTAGACGGTCGGACCGAAGATCTCCCGGCGGTCCATGGTGGCCAGCGGCGGGCGCTGCACGAACGGGATGTCCTCGTCCTCGGCGGGGGCACCCCACACGCGGGGCGTCGCGGTCATGTATAGGCGCAGCTTGGCGGGCAGGGCGGTGTCGTCGTGGACGGTGCCCCAGCCGTCGCCGAACGCCGTGCAGGTGCGGTGGGCCTCGTCCGCGATGACCAGGTCCCAGGCGGGCAGCTGGAACCCCTCGTGGGCGCGGCGGATGTGGTGCAGGGAGCTGTAGGTGGCGAACACGGTCACCGGCCCGCCGGTGCGCATGGCGCGGGCAATGGCCCGCGGGTGGCGCACCATCAGGGCCATGCCCGGGTCCAGGCCGCTGGCCCGCTGGCTGAGGGAGCACACGCCCAGGGCCATGCCTGGTTGGCCGCTCTGGCGCCAGCGGCGGGCGGTCTGCACGAGCAGGGCCTTGGTGGGTACCAGCACCAGGACAGTGCCGTTGGGGGCCAGGTGTCGGGCGGCGCGCTGCGCGGTCAGGGTCTTCCCGCTGCCGCACGCGGACGCGACGGTCATCCGCCGCTCCCCGGCCGCCACGGCGGCGAGGATCCGGGCCAGTGCTTCGCGCTGGTGCGCGCGCAGTTCCACCCCCTGGCTCTCCTTCCCATCCGCTCCGGTCCCGGGCGAAGATCGCCGGATGTCGGCGGAAGGTACCTTCCGGTAGAGGGACTTCGGAGGCGGGGCGAGTATTTTCGGCCAACGGCACCTGGCCGGGGCGCGGCAGATCGGGCATCGGCAGAGGGGTGTCCGCGAGGCGGAACGGTGGCCGCAGGGCGGGAAGATAGGGCGGATCGTGGGGAACATGACCGGACGCAGCACGGTGAGGCAGGGACGGGCCGGGCGGCCGCGTCCTGCCGAGCGGCTGGGACTGTGGAAAGTCCCTTTGATCGCCGGGGAGTCGACCGGTTCCTTCGCCCGGCGCTTGGCGGCCCTCAACGGCATCCCTGACCGTGACTTCTGGCTCATGTTCGGCCGCTCTGTGCGCCCGGGGCGCGAGCCGAGCGAGCCGCGCTACGGCGACGGCTTCCTGAACACCGCCGCGCTCGAGCGCCTGTCGGTGATGTGCGGGCGCAGCGTTGGGGAGTTGCAGTTCGCGCTGCCCAACACCCGCCCGCACCGGCTGCTGAAGGGGGCCGGGCCGCCGACGTGGGACTGGCCGTGGGACACGCCCGGGTGCTTCCTGGTGCGCGGATGCGAGCTGTGTGCCCGGGTGCAGGGCACCACGGATCAGGTGTACCTGGCCGTGGATGCCTCGTGGCAGGTATGTGCGCGGCACGGCCGCTGGCTGGACAACCGCCGTGAACCCGGTGCCGGTGCGATCCGACTGGCGGGGCTGCCGGAGGTCGTGCACGCGGAGAGGAAGCGCAGGGTGCTGGAGCGGCGGCTGGGTCCGGGCGGGCGCGCGATGTTCGCCGACGCCTACGCGATCACCTCGTGCTGGTGGAACGTCCCCGTCTTCAACCCAGCCGTCTGGCAGGCCCGCCGGCGCCTGCTGGGGGCGGCGGGGCGCGACGAACTGCGTGTCGCTCCCCTGCTGTTCTACCCGGAGGCGGTGACTCTGGCCTACGAGCTCGCCTCCCGCGAGCGGCGGCGCCAGCGGCGCACCCTGTCACCCGGGCAGGACTCGGCCTGGCTCGCGGGGCTGGCCACGCTGATGGATGCCTGGGGTATGCCCGCCCCGGCGCTGGACGTGGTCGGGGCCTGGCTCGAGCGTCACACTCTGCTCCCGCAGCCCCGCTCGCGAGCCGCACGCGAGCAGGCGGGGCGTGAGCGGCCGGCCCGGGGCCGGTACCGGCGGCTGCCACTGCCCGCCCCGCACAAGGTGACGTCACAGGACGCTGTTCTGGCCGAGCGCGGCTGCCTGCCGTGGAAGCTCGGCGAGCTGATCACCAACCGGCTGCAGCCCGCGCCACGGGGCTGGTACCTGGGCGGCCGCGCCTGAGGCGGGACTCAGCAGACCCCGTCCCGGTCGGCGGCGGTGACGATGTGGGCAGAGGGAAGAGGTGACGTCCGTCCCTTGTCCGTCACCTCGACGAAAATCCGTAGTAGCCGATCGGATCGCGCAGGTGGTCGCGGGTCTGCTGGTACAGGCGTGCAGCCCATCGGCGTGCGGTGTCCTCGTCCGGCAGTCCGCCCAGGCCGAAGTGAACGGGCCCGAAGCTCCCCCAGGCCCCCTCGCCTGCGCCGATGGCGTCCTCGATCGCGTACTGCAGGGGGTGGGCGACCTCCGGCCTGACGAGGACGAGTTTGGTGGTGCTGGTGTCGACCCGGGCGCTCCAACCGTCGGGCAACCGCTCGATGCACACGAACGGGTTCTTGGAGATGCGGGCCTTCCGGTACAGGGCCGGAAGGGCGTGCGGGCGGCCGGTGAGGTCCGCGATGGCGTCCTGCGGTTCACCGTCGGTCGCGGCGGCTCCGCGCCGGGCGCGCCGCTGAGAGACGGCGGGGGTCGCCAGCGCCTGGTCATGGCCGGGCTGGGCCGCCCTGCGGGCCAGTTCCACGAGCGCGTTCAGGGCGCGGCGCTCGTCGGCGGGCAGCGCGGCTAAGCCGGCTCTCTGCTCCTGGAACCAAGTCCCCAAGGGGAAGGACCCGGCCGGACCGCGGTTGCTCCCCTTCCACGTGACCATGTACTCCACGGGGATGTCCATGTGGCCGTGCTCGGCCAGGAAGCGGGCGGCGTACGCCAGACCGTCGCCGCGGCGGTCGGCAGTCTGACGGCCCGAGGCGCGCACGGGGCGCAGCGGTGCTTCGGTGCACGGCGAGGCTCCGATCTGCACCAGCAGATCCTGCTGCTCCGGGGTCAGCGCTTTGAAGAAGTCCCGCTCCTGCTTCTCGATCCAGTGCAGCGCCTGCCGGTCCTGCGGGGACGGGGGCCGGGATGCCAGATGCCAGAGCTGGCCCGGCCCCGGGTAGAGGGCTTTCGCGTGGGCGTACGCGCGCTGCCAGGCCGGTGGCCACGCCGGGTTCCACCACCGGTCGATACGGCCCAGGGCGCCTTGCACGTCGGCGTCCAAGGTTCCTGCGCCGGCCCGGCTACGGCAGTTGGCCAGCCACCTGCCCAGGGCGTATCCGCCGACGACCGTGTCAGGGGCTGCCAGCAGGTGGCCGTGGGCGCGCATGTACAGGCGGGCGTGGTCGAGCATGGCCTGCGTGGGACTAGGCAACTGCCATGACATGCCCAGGTCTTCGAGGGCGGCCTGACAGTCGGCTGGCAGGGTTCCCAGCAAGTGGTGCAGGCGCTGGTTCGCGATCCACTGTCCCAGGCCGAAGCCCTGCTCGTCGGTGTAGTCCAGGGTGATAGTCAGATGCCCGTGCACGCGGTGGTGCTCGGTGGCGGCACGCAGTCCCTCCCTCCAGGTTCCGGCGGCGGGGATCAAAATCTTCAGGCCCAGGACGCGGGCCAGTTGCGCTGCGCATTCGGGCTCCGCGTAGAGCAGCTCGCGGGTGATCACGGTGTTGGTGCGGGCCGGTTCGGGCAGCGTGACGCGGTCCATGAACGATTCGTCGTGGGAGCGCAGCGCCTCCAGGATCGCGATCAGGGCGGCGAAGTCGGAGTTCTCCAGGATGTCGGCGCCCTCCCCGGTGCGGGGCAGGTAGACGGGAACGATCAAGGTGGTGCGTTTGCCTGCGCCCGGCGGCTGGCGAAGGCCCCGGGAGACGCCTTGGACGGCGTCGATGGTGCTGTAGCGGGGAGCGGCGAAGACGACGCCGTCCAGGTCGGGAAGGTCGACGCCCTCGTTCAGGAGGCGGGCGTTGGACAGGACGGCGACGTCGTGGGCCGGGTCGTCGAAGGCGGCCAGCAGGGACTGGTTGAGGGTGTCGTCCTGCTCGCCGGTGACGGCATGGGACCACAGCTGCGTGCGGCGCAGCGGTTCGTGGACCTTGGCGGCGGTGGTGGCCAGGGTGCGGGCGAAGCCGTCGGCGGCTTCGACGCGGTTGTGGAACGCGAGGATGCGCCGGAGCCTGTGTTCGGCGACGGCGCGCAGGAGGCCGACTTGGACGGCGGCGTTGCGCAGGCCGTCCAGGTGGGCGCTGCCGGCGGGGTGGGGGTCGTTGAGGATGGCGAGCAGGTCGCGGTCGGTGTCGTCGACGGTGACGACCAGGACCTGGTAGTCGGCGACGATGCCACGCGCGATGGCGTCGGCCAGGCCCAGGCGGTAGACGATCGGGCCGAACACCTCCTGGTGCTCCATGGTGGCCAGCGGGACGCGACCGGTGTCCTGGGCGGTGCCGGTGCGGGCGGCCCAGATCCTGGGGGTCGCGGTCATGTACAGGCGGGTGGTGGCACGGATCAGGGTGTCGTCGTGGACGGCTCCCCAGCCGTCCGCGAAGCCGGCGCACGTGCGGTGCGCCTCGTCGGCTATCAGCAGGTCCCAGCGGATGGCGCCGAGCGCGCGGGCGTCGGTCAGGTGACGCAGGGAGGCATAGGTCGCGATCACGGTCGCGGCGCCACGCCGCTGTTGGACGGCGGGCAGGATCGTGCCGGGGTCGCTGGTCATGCGTACGGTCTGCCAGGGGATGCCGCTGTCGTGCTGGGACAGGGAGCACAGGCCGAACAGCAGGCCGCGGTAGCCGGCTTCGCGCCATTTCACGGCGGTCTGCACGACCAGCGCCTTGGTGGGCACCAGCACCACGGTCGCGCCGGTCGGCGCGACCGATTCGGCGGCGCGCTGGGCGATCAAAGTCTTGCCGCTGCCGCTCGCGGAGACCACCGTCATCCTCCGCAGGCCCGCGCGGGCACCGGCCTCGATCGCGTCCAGGGCCTCGCGCTGATGGGGGCGTAACTGCATCTCGCTCCTCGGCGTTCGCGGCGCACCGCCCGGTTCGGCGGCCGCGGATACGGGTCGGCTTTGGTCGCCGCCCGCGGACCGGGCGGCGACCGAAGCTACCGAATGAAGCGGCCCGCGTGCACACCGCGGCCTGCCGGCCGCCCGCCGCACCTGGGTACTGGAGCCGACCCGTGCGGTCGGGTGCCCGGGAGGATCAGGTGCCCTCGTGGGCCTCAGCGACCGCTCCGGCTGCGCCGCGGACCTGACGGTCATGCACCTGGAGGAGATCCTCGCCGACAAGCTCAAGTGCCTCCTGCAACGGCAGTCGATCCGCGACCTGTTCGACCTCACCCACTCCACCCGTGTTCAACGATGAGATCCCGGTCGACCGGAACAGCGTGGTCTCCGCCTTCCTCCACAAGACCATCTCCTCCACCCGCACCGCCCGACCCCGACACCGCCGCCGACCACCCACCCCGAGCAGCAGCGCACCTACGTCCGGACGCGGGGGCAGCAGCCCCATGCCAACAGGGAATTCGACATACCAGAAAGATCGGAGTAATCACCCAAAAGGTACATCCTGACATGGCGTCAGTCGACGCGCTCCCAAGGAAATCCTCTCTCCATCTCCAACATCCTCGGGCTAACCACAGCACCGCAGTTCAGAGAACCTAAGCGAGACCAAAGGCCGAGCAACTTAGCCATACCACCCCAGGTCAAACACCGAACCAAAGTGTCCTCCATGAACTCTAAGCAGTGCACTTCAAGGCCATGTTCATGTCGTAACTAGAGAGAGGACTGACAGGCGGGGAAGGGGCCGGTGGTCGTGTTCGCCACGTACGCCTCTCTCGTGGATCGCGACGACGCGGAGGACCCGCTGCAGCGGAAGGTCCGCGGGCCGCTGGAGGCTGCTCTGGCGGGCGGAGAGCGGCTGTACGGACAGACGATGGCCAGCTTCGACCTCGCCGTCGTCGACGAAGCCCACTCCACCACTGGTGATCTTGGGCGGCCGTGGGCGGCGATCCACGACAACACCCGCATCCCGGCGGACTTCCGGCTCTACCTCACCGCCACCCCGCGCATCCTCGCCTCCCCTCGCCCGCAGAAGGGCAGGGACGGGCAGGAGCTGGAGATCGCGACCATGGCGTCCGATCCGGACGGCCCGTACGGCGAGTGGATCTACGAGCTCGAACTGTCCGAGGCGATCGAGCGCGGCATCCTCGCCGGGTTCGAGATCGATGTGCTGGAGATCCACGACCCCTCCCCCGTCCAGGCACTATCAGAGGAGGCGCAGCGGGGCCGGCGGCTGGCGCTGCTGCAGACTGCGCTCCTGGAGCACGCCGCCGCGCGGAACCTGCGCACGGTCATGACCTTCCACCAACGGGTGGAGGAGGCGATGGCGTTCGCTGAGACGATGCCGCAGACGGCCGCCGAGCTGTACGCGGCCGAGGTCTCCGACGAGGCCCTGGCCGACGCGGACTTGCTGCCGAAGTCGTCGATCGATGCAGAGTTCTACCAGTTGGAGGCCGGCCGCCACGTACCCCCGGACCGCGTCTGGTCGGCGTGGCTGTGCGGCGACCACCTTGTCGCCGAACGCCGGGAGGTCCTGCGTCAATTCGCCGACGGCCTCGACTCCGGCAACAAGCGCGTGCACCGGGCGTTCCTGGCCAGCGTGCGGGTCCTGGGCGAGGGCGTCGACATCGTCGGCGAGCGGGGTGTGGAGGCGGTGTGTTTCGCCGACACCCGCGGCTCCCAGGTGGAGATCGTGCAGAACATCGGCCGGGCCCTGCGCCCGAACCCCGACGGCACGAACAAGGTGGCCAGGATCATCGTGCCTGTCTTCCTTAAGCCCGGCGAGGACCCGACCGGCATGGTCGCCTCCGCCTCGTTCGCACCCCTGGTAGCGGTCCTCCAAGGCTTGCGCTCACACTCCGAACGCCTCGTCGAGCAGCTCGCCAGCCGGGCGCTGAGCAGCGGGCGGCGGCAGGTGCACGTGAAGCGGGACGAGGACGGGCGGATCATCGGCACCACGGCCGAAGGAGAAGGCGGGCAGGACGAGAGCGAGGGCGCCGTTGAGTCTGCGCTGCTGCACTTCTCCACCCCGAGGGACGCGGCGACGATCGCGGCGTTCCTGCGCACCCGGGTGTACCGGCCGGAGTCCCTGGTCTGGCTGGAGGGCTACCAGGCACTGCTGCGTTGGCGGAAAGACAACCACATCACCGGCCTGCACGCCGTCCCGTACGACACCGAGACCGAAGCCGGCGCCACCAAGGTGTTCCCCCTCGGGCGGTGGGTCCACCAGCAGCGGCGCACGTACCGCGCGGGCGAACTCGATCCCCACCGCAAGACTCTGCTCGACGAAGCCGGAATGGTGTGGGAACCCGGCGACGAAGCCTGGGAGACCAAACTCGCAGCCCTGCGCTCCTACCGGCGCGCCCACGGACACCTCGCCCCCAGACGCGACGCCATGTGGGGCGACACCGACAGCGAACTGGTCCCGGTCGGGGAGCACATGGCCAACCTCCGCCGCAAGGACGGCCTCGGCAAGAACCCCGAACGCGCGACGGCCCGCGCCGCCCAGTTGGCGGCGATTGACCCGGACTGGAACTGTCCGTGGCCACTGGACTGGCAACGCCACCACCGCGTCCTCGCCGACCTCGCCGCCGACGAACCCCACGGCGTCCTGCCAGCCATCGAGCCCGGCGTCCTCTACGAAGGTGACGACCTCGGCAGATGGCTTCAGCGGCAGCGCCGCAGTTGGGCGGAGCTCTCGGAGGGACAGCAGCAGCGGCTGACAGCGCTGGGCGTAACACCCGCCGAACCACCCGCCCTGGCCTCGGTGGCCAAGGGCACCGGGAAGGCATCAGCCTTCCAGCGCGGGCTTGCCGCCCTCACCCAGTACATCCAGCGGGAAGGCAGGACCGTCGTTGGAAGGGCGCACATCGAGGAGTTGCCGGACGGTTCGGCGATCAAGCTGGGTGTGTTTCTGAGCAACCAGAAGGCCAGGCGTGACCGGCTGGAGGCGGAGCAACGAGCAGCCCTCGCTCAGCTGGGCTACACCTGGGCCGCAGAACAGCCCGAACGCGGCTGACAGCACGTCTGCGGTGTCAGGGACGCCTGGCAGAACCTGGATCTGGTCTCTGGTTCTCTTTGGCTTGTTATGCCCATTACCGGATGAGCCGAAAAGACGTTTGGCTCTGTGTGCGGAGCGCGGAATGGGATGCGGCAAAGGCCGGGCCGGCCGATGCCAGAGCTGTAGACGTACGGTTCTTGGCTGCGAGCGGGACGACGAAGTGTTCGCGGTGGCAGGCGGCGGCCACCGAAGTGGCCTTCGAGCAGTATCCGCCTCTGAGGCCGTTTTCAGCCCGCAAGGGCAAGCGCATAGCGCCGGGATGGTGGTGGTCGGCGACCACCGGACGGCTCGTGCACTACGGCTCTGCGGCGGTGCGGCTGCATCTGATGCTGCTCGATCGCGATCCACGCGTCAGTGGCCTGGCCAGTCGGCCACTAGAACTACGGTGGCGTGCGCCGGACGGAGTGCGTACTCATGCCCCGCAGCTGATGCTCCGGCTCACCGACGGCCAGGGGGTCTTGGCGGACTGCACCGCCAGAGCGGAGCTTTCTCGGCGGCAGCGGTCCCTCGCGGCGGCGGTCGGCGAGGTGTGTGCGGCGGTGGGCTGGCGGTACTGGGTGCTGGGGCCGGTCGATCCGGTGTACCGGCGCAACGTGACCTGGCTGGCCGGATACCGGCATCCGCGGTACCACGCAGGACAGCAACTGGCGGCGGCGTTGAGGGAGTCGTTCGCCGACCGTACGCCGCTGCGGGAGGGCGTGCGCCGGGCCGGGGATCCGATGGTGGTCCTTCCCGCGCTGTTCCATGCTCTGTGGGCGGGGCAGCTGTCTGCGGATCTGGGCGCTCCGCTGCATGAGCGGATGCCGGTATGGGCGCCGGCGGCGTGATGGGGGCGAGGGGCCGGGGATTTGGCGGGCCGGTGGTCGAGGTGGGGTCCCGAGTGCGGTTCGAGGGGCGGGCCTGGACGGTAGCGGCCCTCGCTGGCGGGCAGGTGCGGCTGATCGCCGAGGACGGCGAGATGGTGGCACTGCTGCTGCGCCCGCCGTCTGCCGGGTGCCGCCGCTGGGCTTGCTGGAGTCGTTGCCCGAGCCGGTGCGGGAGCGGGCGCTTGCCTGGGAGCGGCACGTGCGGGAGGTGGAGACGGGGCACCCCGGCGGATCCGGTGCGGACGCTGGCGCAGCGGGAGGAGGCGAAGGCGGCGGAGTTGTCGGCGGCGGGTCTGGCGACCAGCGCGGTGACGGTGCGGCGGATGCGGGCCCGCTACCGCGACGGCGGGGTGTGGGGACTGGTGGATCAGCGGGCTGCCCGGCCCCGCTCGGCACTGGGGCGTGCGGATGAGCGGGTGGTGGCCGCCCTGCGGGGGGTGCTGGAGGCCGGGCAGGAACGCTCCAGTGGGACGCTGGGGCGGCTTCGGGTGTACACCGAACGGCTGCTGGCCGAGCGCCACGGCCACGGGCGGTGCCGCTGCCGTTGGCTGCGACGTTCAACCGGCTCGTGTAAGCCCTGGCCGACGGGCGCGGGCTGCTGGGCAGTGCGCGGCAGCGCCGCTGGCGCTCGGCGCGGCCGGCTCCCCCGTTCGTGCCGACGACGGTGATGGCGCCGGGTGAGCTGGTGATGATGGACAGCACCGTGCTGGATGCCTTCGTGGTGCTCGACGACGGAGTGGTGGAGCGGCCCGAGTTGACCATCGCGCTGGATGTGGCGACCCGCAGTATCTGCGCGGCCGTGCTGCGCCCGAAGGGAACCCGTCGGCGGTGACGCGGTCGTGGACGACGTCGACATACGACTGCGAGCCGAAGCCGCGGACCACCAGGACCGGGATACCCGCGCCAGTGAGCCAGCCAGCCAGCTGCTGACGCAAGGTGTCCTTCTGCGCCGCGACATACCGGGCGTGCTCCCTCGGTGCGGTCGAGGCGGAACCAGTCGGGCATCTCCGCGAGGACCGCGTCCGCGCCCGTCCAGGCCGGCGGGACGTGGACCTGACGGACGGTGTCGATCAGGTCGGGGAACCGGCCCTCCCGGCGGGCCCTGGCCAGCTGCGCGGACAGACGGCGGCACATCGGCGCCGTGTGCGGCAGCGTTCCCCCGGAGGCCAGGCGGTACACGACCTGGCCCAGCGTGACCTCCATCGGCGCGTACCCGTTCACGATCTCCCGCGCCCGGTCCACCACGGACGGCCACCACACACGCTCACGCGCCATACCGGAACATGTACCCCTCGCGGGCCTGCGGACCCGGGCCATCGGGTGCCGTGAGCTGTGCTCAGGGCTGTCGGCGGCGGAGATCCTCGGACCAGTCCCGGAGCCGGTCCTTGAGGAGGAGGTTGTCCCCGCGGCTGACGGTCTGGAGCAGCTGCGCGCACACGGTCGCTTCAACGGCGAGGCCGGCCGGGCTGCCCAGGACGGGGAAGGCGGCGCGGACGCGGGCCGCGGTGTCCGGGCGGAGCAGCGAGTAGGCACAGAGCGTGGCGGCGTCGAAGCCCTCCGGGGCCTGCCTCCGTCCTTCCCAGTCCAGCAGGCGCAGCGGGGCGGTGAGGCACGCTCAGTGCACATCCGCATGGGCTGTGGTCCAGCAGGAGACGGCCGGGGCCAAGATGCCCACGAACTCGGGGATGGCCCGCTCCATGTACTGCTGCCGTACGGCGACGCGGCCGGTGTCGAGCGGCCGACACCTTCCCCAGCGTCCCGGCGAGGTCGCTCCACCAGGAGTCCGGCAACACGAGACCGTGCCAAAGGACCGGATCGTCGGACAGGACCGGGGCGTCGACGCGGACCGGCAACTCCGCCCGGGAGGCGATGGTGTCGTCGACGGCGTCGTGCCGCCAGGAGAGCGGGCCGGTGGCCGTCGAGGTCGCCGAAGGCGTGCCGGGCCCGTCGATCTGCACGTCGATGCTTCCTTGGACGGCGCTCTCCCGGCCGCCGGCACTGGGTGACGGTGGAGCCTGCGGTGATCGCTCCGGAGGAGGTGAGGGTGAAGTCCGCCGTGCCGCCGGCGCCGCTGCCGACAACGACCTGGTGACCTACCGGACATCGGACCGGACGACAGCTTCAAAACCACCGCCCTCACCGCGACCATGAACTGAACACCGCACGGCCGTCACACCACCAAGCCCCACAGAGATCCGCCAACGGCCGCAGCCCGACACCCGCCGCGACCACCGGCACGCCACGGCACAGCACGGCAGCAGGGCAGGGCAGAGCGAACCGTTCCGGATCCGGCAGGCACTCGATTACTTGGACTGAGGAACGATGGCGTGCGGCTTTTCAGCGCCGTCTTGTGAAGCAGCCGTACTGGTGCAACTTGCAGATGACCACGGGGGCCAGAGCCAGCCACAGGGCCAGGAACGCCCATTGCGCCCACGGAGGTCCGTCCGGTCTCGTGCCCTGGGCCGGCTGTACAGCGGCCGCACTCGGCCGAGCCATGCTCCTCCAGCGTCCTCTCCGTCGGTCAACACCACGATGGCGCACCACAGGTGTGAAAGGGGCCCCGCCTCGCGTTCCAAAACGGTGGGGCTCCCTGCTGCCTGGGAGCAGCAGGGAACTCCGCCGGCCCGCCGGGGGAACTGGTCAGCGTCTGCGCGGCCAGGTGCTGCCGATTCCCGCCACATGCAGCGCCAGTGCGGTCAGACCCAGCAGCATGACGTTCGTCGAGGAGAACACATCGTTGGTACTGAGGTCTGCCGCATTGATGAGGAACGAGATGAAGAACAGCACTGCCGCGACTATGCCGAGCATGACGAGTCCCTTTCGGTAGGAAGTGAAACCCGTATGCCCGGCCATCGGCACTACAGGCCCCGACAGATCCGAAACCGTGTCCTACTCCCGCAGAAGCCGGCCGGGCTGACGTGCCATCAGGCGTGAGCGTGGCGGGTGTCCGCGGCCTTGCGCGGGGCCGCATGATGCGCAGGCCGACGAGCAGCGGGAGCCCTCAGCGAGCGCAGGAACAGGCCCGCCGCGGCGAGGAGAGCGGTGAAGACCGCCAGGAGAAGGACGGACACCCACATCTGCCGGCTTCCCGGCGCCCGCCATCCGGCCCAAACGGTGGACCCCGCCCACAGCAGGACACCTGCGATGTAGAAGGAACGGACGCGGTGCAGCTGCCGCACAGCCCGCAGAAACTGAATACCCTCGGTCTTCGGTGCCATGCGCAGCCATGTACCCCGTCACACCAAAGAACACCACGTTCCAGTGAAGCTCACGCACGCACTCCCCACAGAAAGATCCCTGCCCCAGCCCCCTGTTGCAATGCAACATGCAGCATGCAACGTCGGCACCCTTTGGGGCACACCCCAACCCCACGCCCCCACGGGAAGCAACGCGCATGGTGATACACAAGCGCCTCCCGCACCCGACACTGCCCACTTCAGCACAGCCACAAGCACCATCCGGAACCGAGTCCTGCGTGGGTGGGTGCGGGTGGGGGAGTGTAATTATTGGTGGTTTTATGGGTTTCGTTCGTGTTCGTGGGGTCGGTGTCCGTGTTGTGGTGGGTGTAGGGCCTGTCTGTGCTGGTCTGGGTGGTGTTCAAGGGCTCGCGATGCCTGGGCGGGCCTTTTGGGTGTGTTGATGTCTTCATGGCCCACCCGTGGCGTGTGCGCTAGGGGCACGAGCAGCGGTCCGGACCCGGTCGGTATGTCTGTACAGTCCCGTCGCGGTGACACCCACCACCACCAAACCAAACACCACCCCAACACCGAAGACCTGGCGACTTCTTCGCAAGCTCCGGTGCTCGACCACCCGAATCACCTGCCGTGCCCCAGGCCATCCTCACCCTGTAACTGGCCAGCTCAGCGTGAGGATGGAAAAGGCTCATCGTCAGCGTGTCCGCACACCGGGGTCGTCTCACCTGCGGCCGTCTCCGGCATCGACGACGCCATCGACCTGCCCCTGCCCGATCCCGACTTCACCAACCACATCACCGCCCTCACCGCCTCTCCCCCCAACCGCCGGTCGCCGCGGCCCACACACCGCTCCCCCACTGCCGGCCCGAGAGGTCACGCGCCGTCGATGATGTCGAGAACGGCATGCACTGGGTCTGCGGACCGGTACTCCGCGCTCAGGTCTTGCGCCCGGCGTCGGAACGCCGGCTCGTCAAGCACCCGCCGGACGGCCTGTCCGACCGCGGCGGTTCCCGGTCGTCCGGTGCGCAGGTCGACACCGACTCCGAAGCCCGCGACCCGGGCAGCCACGGCGGGCTTGTCCTCGCTGCCGCCCGCCACGACGAGCGGCACACCGTGGTGCAGGGCGAGCTGCACGCCCCCGTATCCGCCATTGGTGACCACGACGTCGGCCAGTGGGAACAGCGCGTCGAACGGGAGGAACGACTCAACACGCGCGTTCGACGACACGCGCGTTCGACGGCACGCGCAGCTCGCCGGCGACGATTTCGCGTCCGCCGAGCCCGGCCACGACGAGCACGCCCTCGTCGGCGAGCGCGTCGAGCGCCGGTTGGACGAGATCAGTCAGGTCGTGGTCGGCCACGGTGCCCTGCGCGAGCGCGACGACCCGGCACTGCGACAGCTCGGGCCACCAGGAAGGCGGCTGCCATGCGGTGGGCGGTCCGGGCGGCAGCACCCCGATCAGCCACAGTGCCGGCGGCGCATCGATCCGGGGATACTCGAAGGACGGGACGGTGAGCTGAGCGAACACGTCGGGCAGCAGGATCTGTGCGTCGCTGATCACGGGCAGCATGGCCGTCGCGCCCAGCCCCGCCATGACCTACTGGACATGCGCGGTGGCGCCGGTCAGCTGGGCGGCGAGTTCCGCGTTGAACGCCGCAGCCGCTCCCCGCACGTCGAGCCCGGCGCGCGGGAGAGGAGGTCCCATCATGGTCAGTCCTGCCCCGCTGAGGGTCAGAGGGAAGATCCCGAGGCCGACGGTGCGCCGTGACCGGATCCCGGGAGCACCCAGCAGTTACGGCCACGTGCCGCAGAAGACTGCCTCGCGGATGACGGCAGCGTCCGGCTGCTGTGCCAGCACCTGCTGCAGCACAGCATTCTGCGTTGATGCCATGCCGGTCAACCAGCCGAACAAGGCCTCCAGGAAGACCCGACCCGGCGACAGCTCGTGCAGCCACGCCCGCAGCTCACCGACGCGGCGGTCACCGAAGCCGGCCGGCCCGGCCAGCGGGACCAACGCCACCCCCACCACGTCGGCCAGCCACACGAACCAGCTGCCACTGACGACCAAGACCCGTCATCCAGCCGCGACAAGGTGCCGGACAAGATTCAAGACCGGCCGGACGCGACCAGCCAGCGGGCTCGCGGCAAACACAACGGGAACAGCCGTCATAGGGGGAGGGCTTCCTCCGAGTCGACGGACGCCGACCCACAGGCACGACCGACCCGATAAACCCGATCCTGACCCCCACACCCCGGAGAAACCACCACCGGACAACGACCAGACAACACCCGTACGGACAGACGACCAGGCTCAACCCCACCCAGAAACCGCCCCGACACACCAGACAAATTCCCACAACCACACACCAAGCTGATCGGAGCCCAAAACCGAACCCAAACCAACCACC
>BNBP01000085.1 GCA_014656015.1 Streptomyces griseoaurantiacus
GGGCGACGCCGCGGACGAGACGGCGGTGCTCCCCCCGGTGACTCCCGAGGGTCCCGAGGGCTCAGCGGGTTCAGCGGGTTCAGCGGGTTCGGAGGGTCCCGACTCCGAGACGACCACGCAGATGCCCCGCCCGCAGATCCCGGACACGGGTACCACGGACGACGCGGACGCCGACGAGACGACCGTCCTCCCGGCGGTGACGCCGGACGCGGACGAGACGGCGGTGCTGCCGCCGGTGCGCGACCTCGACGGTGACGACGGCGGTGACCGTGGCGATCACGGTGACCAGGACCCCGCGGACCGGGTCCCGCCCGGCTACTTCCGCGACGAGCCCGCCGCACCGCGCCCCGACGGCCTGGAGGACCGCACCCGCGAACTCCCCCAGGTACCCGCCGAGGAACCGGCCCCCCGCCGGGGCCGCCGCAACCGACGCCGTCCGGACTGGGCCGAGGAGACCCCGCTCGACGACCTCCCCACCCTGGCCGACGAACTCCTCGGCCCGCGGGAGGACGAGGACAACGGCGGTGGCAGGCGCAGGTCGTGAGGGCGTAGGGGGCGGCCCGCGCGGCAGGCGGCCGGGGGCCGGTACGGGCTCCCCCCGCCTCCCGTTGTCGGTGCCCACCCGCACAATGGGAACCGACAGCCTCCGTACGACCCGAAAGGCGGCGGCCCGTGCCCGTATGGGACGACCTCGTCGGCCAGGAGCGGTTGAGCGCCCAGCTCGCCGCCGCCGCCCGCGACGCCGACGCGTTCGTCACCGCCGCGGCGACGGGCGCGCCGCCCCCCGAGGCGTCGAGCATGACGCACGCCTGGCTGTTCACCGGCCCGCCCGGCGCCGGCCGCAACCAGGCGGCCCGCGCCTTCGCCGCCGCCCTGCAGTGCGTCAGCCCCGACCGCGCGCTCGGCGGCACCCCCGGCTGCGGCTTCTGCGAGGGCTGCCACACCGCCCTGATCGGCACGCACGCCGACGTCAGCTCGGTGGCCGCCGTGGGCGCCCAGATCCGCGCCGCCGACATGCGCGACACCGTCCGCAAGTCGTTCACCTCACCGGCGAACGGCCGCTGGCAGGTGATCCTCGTCGAGGACGCCGAACGCCTGAACGAGCAGTCGGCCAACGCGGTCCTGAAGGCCGTCGAGGAGCCCGCCTCCCGCACGGTCTGGCTGCTCTGCGCGCCCTCCGTCGAGGACGTCCTGCCCACCATCCGCTCGCGCTGCCGCCACGTGAACCTGCGGACGCCCCCGGTGGAGGCCGTCGCGGACCTGCTGATCCGGCGGGACGGCGTCGAGCCGGAACTCGCCCATGCCGCCGCCCGCGCCACCCAGGGCCACGTGGACAACGCCCGCCGCCTCGCCACCGACGAGCGGGCCCGCGCCCGCCGCGCGACCGTGCTCAAACTGCCGCTCCGCCTCGGTGACGTCGGCGGCTGCCTCAGGGCGGCCCAGGAACTGGTCGACGCGGCCGCCGAGGACTCCAAGCAGCTCGCCGAGGAGCGCGAGGCCAAGGAGACCGAGGAGCTGAAGGCGGCGCTCGGCGCGGCCCAGGGCGGCCGGCTGCCGCGCGGCACCGCGGGCGTGATGAAGGAACTGGAGGACGACCAGAAGCGCCGCAGGAGACGCGTCCAGCGCGACAGCCTCGACGTCGCCCTGCTCGACCTCACCGGTTTCTACCGCGACGTCCTGGCCCTCCAGCTGGGCACCCGGCTCGCCCTGGCCAACACGGACGCCGAGGACGCGCTGGAGCGGATCGCCCGCGACAGCACGCCGGAGGCCACGCTGCGCCGCATCGAGGCGATCGCCGCCTGCCGGGAGGCGCTCGACCGCAACGTGGCCCCGCTGCTCGCGGTGGAGGCGATGACGATGGCGCTGCGCGCGGGCTGAGGCACCCGACGCCGCCGCGGGCGCGCGTTGACGACCTCACCCGAAAGGGGATCGTTCACTGCCCTTCGTGAGCAATCGGCGACGCACGGTTACGCTCGCGGGATGCACCTCAGGCGCTCTCCCGCACCCCGCACCCCACTGCCCGGCCCCGGCTCCTCCCGACGCCGGATCCTCTTCCGTGGCACCCCGGTGGCCGCCGCGCTCGCCCTGCTGTTCTCCGCCGCCTGCTCCGCCGGGCACTCGGCGACGCCCGCCGTGCCCTCCACGGCGCAGGCGGCGCCGGCCGCCCTGGCCGCGCTGCCCCGGTCCACCCCCGCCGCGCTGACCTCGTACTACGACCAGAAGCCGGCCTGGCGGGCGTGCGGTGTGCCGGGGTTCCAGTGCGCCACGGTCAAGGCGCCGCTGGACTACGCCAAGCCCTCCGCCGGTGACGTCCGGCTCGCGGTGGCCCGGAAGAGGGCGACCGGCCCGGGCAAACGCCTCGGCTCGCTGCTGGTCAACCCGGGCGGCCCGGGCGGCTCGGCGGTCGGCTACCTCCAGCAGTTCGCGGGCATCGGCTACCCGGCCTCCGTCCGCGCCCGCTACGACATGGCGGCCGTCGACCCTCGCGGCGTGGCCCGCAGCGAGCCGGTCGAGTGCCTCACCGACCGGCAGATGGACGCGTACACGCAGACGGACGCCACCCCCGACGACCGGAAGGAGACCACCGGGCTCGTCGACGAGTACAAGAAGTTCGCGAAGGGCTGCGGCAAGCGCGCGCCGAAGCTGCTGCGGCACGTCTCGACGGTCGAGGCGGCACGCGACATGGACATCGTCCGCGCGGCGCTGGGCGACCGGAAGCTGAACTACGTGGGCGCCTCGTACGGCACCTTCCTCGGCGCGACGTACGCGGGCCTCTTCCCCGAGCGCGTCGGCCGCCTCGTCCTGGACGGCGCGATGGACCCCTCCCTGTCCGCGCGCAGGCTCAACGAGGACCAGACGGCCGGATTCGAAACGGCGTTCCAGTCCTTCGCCAAGGACTGCGTACACCGCTCCGACTGTCCTCTCGGCACCGCGCGCACCACCCCGGCGCAGGCCGGCGACCGCCTGGAGGCGTTCTTCCGGCAGGTCGACGCGAAGCCACTCGCCACGGGCGACGCGGACGGCCGCAGGCTCGGCGAGTCCCTCGCCACCACGGGCGTCATCGCCGCGATGTACGACGAGGCCGCCTGGGCCCAGCTCCGCCAGGCGCTCACCTCCGCGATGAAGGACAAGGACGGCGCCGGGCTCCTCGCCCTCTCCGACAGCTACTACGAACGCGACGCCGAGGGCCACTACACCAACCTGATGTACGCCAACGCCGCCGTGAACTGCCTCGACCTGCCCCCCGCCGCACGGTCCACCACAGAGGTGGACAAGTCGCTCCCGGCCTTCGAGAAGGCCTCCCCGGTGTTCGGTCCGAGCCTGGCCTGGGCGTCACTGACCTGCGCGTACTGGCCGGTGAAACCGACGGGCAAGCCCCACCGCATCGAGGCGAAGGGTGCGGCGCCGATCGTGGTCGTCGGCACCACCCGCGACCCGGCCACCCCCTACCGCTGGGCGAAGTCCCTGGCCGGGCAGCTCTCCTCCGGCCGCCTCCTCACCTACGAGGGCGACGGCCACACGGCGTACAACCGCGGCAGCCGCTGCATCGACTCCGCGATCAACACCTACCTGCTCCGCGGCACCCCGCCGGCCGACGGCAAACGCTGCACCTGACCACCTCGCCGGCCCCCACCGCCCCCCGTGCCCCGGCCCCGGGGGCGGTGCGGAGCACCCCAGGAAACTGTGTAGACTTACCGTCGTCGCTGATCGCACCATGGTGCGCACGGCCGACTCGCCGCCTTAGCTCAGATGGCCAGAGCAACGCACTCGTAATGCGTAGGTCTCGGGTTCGAATCCCGAAGGCGGCTCCACCGAAACCCCAGCCCGGATCCAGTCCGAGCTGGGGTTTTCTCGTGCGGCGGAGGTCGTACTCGCTCAGACGTGCAGTTCCCGCGGGAAGCCCGTCCAGCGGAGGTCGGCCGGGAGGTGGCCGGTGTCGTTGAAGAGGAGGAGTGCCGGGGGGCGGCCGGGGGCGTAGCGGATGACGGTCAGGGCCGCGTTGGCGTGGTTGACGCCCAGCCAGCGCCACCTCGGCGCGTCGAGGGCGGCGCGGACGAGCCAGCCGGTGAGGAAGTTGTGGGTGACCACGAGTTCGTGGCGCGGTTCCCCGCCGGGGACGGTGCCGGTGAATTCCGCGAGCGCCTCCGCCGCGAGCCGGGGGCCGTCCTCGCGCTCCCGGTCCGTGAACTGGTCCAGGAAGCCGAGCCAGATGTCGGCCGTCTCGGGCGGGAGTTCCTCACGGGCCGGCAGATACGGGATGTAGTCGCCGGCGGCGGCGGAGGGCCGCACGGGGACGCCGTCGAGCTGTTCGCCGATCAGCCGGGCGGTCTGGGCGGCGCGGGCGAGCGGCCCGTGGTGGACAGCCGCCAGCGGAACGCCTCGGAGCCGCTCACCCAGCAGGGCGGCCTGGCGGCGGCCCGCCTCCGTCAGCTCGGTCTCCTCCGGCGAGGCCTCGCCGTGGCGGGTGACGTAGAGGTAGCGAGCGGCGGTACCGGTCATGGGTGAGTCCTCCAGCGCGGGACAGCATGGCACGGCGCATCGCGGTGCGGTGTGTGCGGTGCGGTCGATCTCGTGGGCCGGGGGGAGGGACGCCGGCCGGCGGGGAGCGGTTCCGGGGGCGGGGCCGGGGCGTCTCTCAGCCCCGGCCCCGCCCCCGGTGTCACCGCCGTTCCGTGCGAGGGTCCGGCTCAGGCGGCCGACGGTCCCGTGTTGGTCCGGGACCTGACGACCTCGACCACGTGGGCCACGGCCTCCTCCAGCGGGACCCCGTTGCGCTGCGAGCCGTCCCGGTAGCGGAAGGACACCGTGCCGCCGTTGACGTCGTCGTCGCCCGCGATCGCCATGAAGGGGATCTTCTGCTGCTGGGCCGTGCGGATCTTCTTCTGCATCCGGTCGTCGGAGTGGTCGACCTCGGCCCGGATGCCGTGCTCCCTGAGCTTCGCGACGAACTCGGCGAGGTAGTCCGCGTGGTCCTCACGGATCGGGATGCCGACCACCTGCACCGGGGCCAGCCAGGCCGGGAACGCGCCGGCGTAGTGCTCGGTGAGCACGCCGAAGAACCGCTCGATCGAACCGAACAGCGCCCGGTGGATCATGACGGGCTGTTCCCGGCCGCCGTTGGCCGCCGAGTACTCCAGCCCGAAGCGCTTCGGCTGGTTGAAGTCGACCTGGATGGTCGACATCTGCCAGGTCCGGCCGATCGCGTCCTTCGCCTGCACACTGATCTTCGGGCCGTAGAAGGCGGCGCCGCCCGGGTCCGGCACCAGTTCGAGACCGGACTCGGCCGCCGCCGAGCGCAGCGCCTCGGTGGCCTCCTCCCAGTCCTCGTCGCTGCCGATGAACTTCGGCGAGTCGTCGCGGGTGGACAGCTCCAGGTAGAAGTCGTCGAGACCGTAGTCGCGCAGCAGCGCCAGCACGAAGCGCAGCAGCGAGGTCAGCTCGCCCGCCATCTGCTCCCGGGTGCAGTAGATGTGCGAATCGTCCATCGTCAGACCGCGGACCCGGGTCAGTCCGTGCACCACGCCCGACTTCTCGTAGCGGTACACCGTGCCGAACTCGAAGAGCCGGAGCGGCAGTTCCCGGTACGAGCGCCCCCGCGACTTGAAGATCAAGTTGTGGAAGGGGCAGTTCATCGGCTTGAGGTAGTAGTCCGCGCCCTCCATCTCGATGGGCGGGAACATGGTGTCCGCGTAGTACGGCAGGTGACCGGAGGTCTCGAAGAGCTTCCCCTTGGTGATGTGCGGGGAATTGACGAAGGAGTAGCCGGCCTCCTCGTGCTTGACGCGCGAGTAGTTCTCCATCTCCCGGCGGACGATTCCGCCCTTGGGGTGGAAGACCGCGAGGCCGGAGCCGATCTCGTCGGGGAACGAGAACAGGTCGAGTTCGGCGCCGAGCTTGCGGTGGTCGCGGCGCGAGGCCTCCTCCAGCAGCTTCAGGTACGCCTTCAGCTCGTCACGGCTCGGCCACGCGGTGCCGTAGATCCGCTGCAGCTGCGGGTTCCGCTCGTTGCCCCGCCAGTAGGCCGCCGCCGAACGCATCAGCTTGAAGGCGGGGATGTGCCGGGTCGAGGGCAGGTGCGGGCCGCGGCACAGGTCGCCCCAGACGCGGTGGCCGTCCTTCGGGTCGAGGTTGTCGTACGCGGTGAGTTCACCGGCGCCGACCTCCATGACCTCCTCGGCGTCCACCTCGCCCTTGAGGTCCACCAATTCCAGCTTGTACGGCTCCTTCGCCAATTGGTCCTTGGCGTCCTCGAGGGAGTCGTAACGGCGGCGCTGGAATCGCTGACCCTGCTTGATGATTTCCTGCATGCGCTTTTCGAGCCGCTTCAGGTCATCCGGCTGGAACGGCTTGGCGACGTCGAAGTCGTAGTAGAAGCCGCTTTCGATCGGCGGGCCGATGCCGAGCTTCGCCTCCGGGAATACGTCCTGTACCGCCTGTGCCAGCACGTGCGCGGTCGAGTGCCGCAGCACGTTCAGGCCGTCCGGCTCGTCCAGGGCGACGGGGGTGACCTTGGTGTCCAGTTCCGGCACCCAGTCCAGGTCCCGCAGCCGGCCCGCGGAGTCCCGCACCACCACGATCGCCGTCGGACCGCTCTCCGGCAGGCCCGCGGCACTCACCGCCTCGCCCGCCGTCGTCCCCGCCGCGACGACGAGAGAGCCGGCCAGAGCAGGTGGACGAGGTGCAGACACGATGGTTCTCCTTCGGCGAGCGCGGTCCGGCGAGTCCGGGCCGTCAACCATGCTATCGGCCTGGGACGGCGCGCGTTGCGGTGCGGGCGGCGGGGCCTCCGGTAACGGTGAGCATTTCCTGAGCAGTTGTCCGGGCAATTCCGTGCACAGTTCGGATCGTATGTCGTCGGGTGTCCGAGAAACGGTTCATGTTTTCGCTGTTTCCCGCGCCGCGCCATTCCCGACGGGACCGTGCGGTTCGACGGGCGGATATCACGGCACGAGTCCCGTCGAGGGAAAGGGAAGGGAAAGGGGAAGGGGAAGGGGAAGGGGAAGGGGAAGAGAAAGGGAAGGCGAGGCGGGGGACGCGGCTCTCGCGCGGGGTCAGCCGTGCGCCTGCTGGGAGTGCCGGGGCAGGAGGCCCACCAGGGAGAGTGTCAGCAGGTTCAGGGCCGCTGCGAGGGCGAACACCAGTTGGGCGGCGGTGAGGCCCGAGTGCGGGGTCAGATGGCCGGCCCGGGCGTAGAACACCGTGCCCAGGGCGGCGACGCCGAGCGCGCCGGCGAACTGCTGGACGGCATTGAGGAGGCCCGCCCCGGTGCCGACCTCCTCCGGGGTGGCGTCGCCGATGATGAAGTCGGTGAGCGGGACGAAGACCAGGCCCGAGCCGAAGCCGGTGAGCAGCAGCGCCGGGGACAGCGTCCAGACGGTGAGGCCGGTGTCCCAGTGGGCCACGGACCACCACAGGCCGAGCAGCCCGAGGACGGCCAGGGAGAGTCCCAGGTGCAGCGCGGCCCGGCCCAGCTTCTCCGCGAGTACGGCGCCCGCGAGCAGCACGGCGACGGCGGTGCCGAGGGCCCAGGGGAGCAGGGTGAGGCCGGTGCGCAGCGGGGTCCAGTGCATGCCCTGCTGCAGCATCAGGTTGACGACCAGTACGAAGGCGCTGAGCGAGGCGTAGAACCCGGCGACGATCACCAGGCCGACGACGAAGCTCCGCTTGCGCAGCAGCGTGGGCGCGACGACGGGGTGGGGGCTGCGCCGCTGGGAGGCGGCGAACAGCGCGAACAGCACCAGGCCGGCGGCCATCATCGCGTAGGTCCATACGGGCCAGCCGAGTTCGCGGCCCTGGATGAGGGGGACGACGAGCAGGGCCGAGGCCGCGGTGAGCAGGCCGATGCCGGTCAGGTCGAGGCGGGCGTCCGGGTCCTCGCCGCCGCTGCGGGGCATGACCCGGCTGCCGAGCAGGGCGGCGACGAGGCCGAAGGGCACGTTGATCAGGAAGATGGAGCGCCATTCGGCGCCGAACAGGTTCAGGTGGAGCAGCCAGCCGGCGAGGACGGGGCCGCCCACCATCGTGAGCCCCATCAGCGGGCCGACCGGGGTCAGCGCCTTGCGCAGGTGCTGGGGCGGGAAGACGACCTTCACCAGGGCCAGGCCCTGCGGGATCATCACCGATCCGCACAGGCCCTGCAGTGCCCGGGCGACGATCAGGAAGGTGGCGTTCGGGGCGAGGCCGCAGGCCAGTGAGGTCAGGGTGAAGCCGGTCATGCCGAGCAGGAAGAGCCGCCGGCGGCCGAGCAGGTCGCCGAGCCGCCCGGAGGTGACGAGGCCGAGGGCGAAGGTCGCGGTGTAGGCGCTGAGCACCCACTGCACCGTGACCTGGCCGCCGCCGAGGTCGGCGTGGATGGACGGGCCGGCGAGGTTGGCGATGCTCGAGTCGATGAGGTCCATGAGGTCCGCCAGCACCACGACGACCAGGACGAGCCAGGCGGCGCGTGAGGGGCGGGCATCGGAGAGGCGGGCATCGGGGCGGGAGTCGGGGGTGGGGGCCTGCGGGGGAGAGGCTTGGGGTGTGGTCACGAACACCGTTCTACTCCAGAACACTGTTCGCGGCAAGGCGAACGGTGTTCCTCAAGGGTGGGAACACTGTTCGTCCGATGGGTAGACTTGCCGTCATGTCACCGACTCCGCAGGAACGGCGCGCCGCACGCCACCAGCTCGGCGCCGGGCCGAACACCTCGGGAGCCCGCCGGGGACCCGGCGGGCGCAGGCGGCCGATCACGGTCGACGCGATCATCGACACCGCGTTCGGCATCGTGGAGCGCGAGGGCTACGAGGCCCTGACCATGCGGCGCGTGGCCGCCGCGCTGGAGACGGGGCCGTCCTCGCTCTACGCCCACGTGGTCAACAAGGAGGACCTGGACGAACTGCTCATCGGCCGGCTGTGCGCCGGGATCGACCTCCCCGAACCCGACCCCGCCGACTGGCGGCGGCAGCTCATCGGCGTCTGCACCCAGCTCCGCGACCAGTACCTGCGCTACCCGGGCATCTCCCGCGCGGCCTTCGCCGCCGCCCCGTCCAACCTCGACACGCTCCGCGTCAGCGAGGGGATGCTGGCCCTGCTGCTGGCCGGGGGCATCGAACCGCGGGCCGCCGCCTGGGCCCTCGACGCGCTCGTGCTCTACGTCAACGCGTACAGCCTCGAGGTGTCCATGGTGAACAGCCGTCTCGCCGGGGGCGAGCAGCACTGGGTGGTCGGGCGGGAGGAGCTGATGCGCCGCTTCGCCGCGCTGCCCGACACCTTCCCGCACACCAAGCGGCACGCCGCCGAGCTCACCGCCGGGACCGTCCCCGACCGCTTCGACTTCACCCTGGGCCTGATGATCGACGGACTCGGGGGCGCGCGACGGGACGCGTGAGCCGCGCGCCCGCCCTCGCGCCCCGAGGGGGCCCCGCGCTTCCTCTCATTTCCTCCCGCGCTGCCGCCTGATCGGCTCGCCCACCCGGTGCAGATGGGTCAGGGCCTCGCGGTACGAGCGCAGCAGACCCGTCTCGTGGTACGGGACGCCGATCTCGGCGCAGTAGGCGCGAACGAGGAGCCGGGCACGGCGCAGGTGCGGTGTCGGCATGCTCGGGAACAGGTGGTGCTCGATCTGGTAGTTGAGGCCGCCGAGCATCAGATCGGTGAAACGGCCGCCGCGCACATTGCGCGAGGTCAGCACCTGGCGGCGCAGGAAGTCGGGCCGGTCCTCGCCGGTGAGCGTCGGCATGCCCTTGTGGTTGGGGGCGAAGACGCAGCCGAGGTAGACGCCGAACAGGCACTGGTTCACGGCGAGGAACGCCAGCGCCCGGCCCGGCGACAGCACCAGGAAGAGCGCGGACAGGAAAGCCGTCAGGTGCAGCAGGAGCAGGGCGGCCTCCAGCGGCCGCTGCCTCATCGACGGGGAGCGCAGCGCGCGCAGACTGGAGACGTGCAGGTTGAAGCCCTCCAGTGTCAGCAGCGGGAAGAACAGCAGCGCCTGGTGGCCGCCGAGGAAGCGCGCGATTCCCCGGCTGGAGCGGGCCTGGTCGGTGGACCAGACCAGGATGTCCGGGGCGACGTCCGGGTCCAGTTCCTCGTGGTTGGGATTGGCGTGGTGGCGGGTGTGCTTGTTCATCCACCAGCCGTAGCTCATGCCGACGCCGAGGTTGCCGAACAGCCGGCCGCCGATCTCGCTCGGCCGACGGCGCCGGAAGATCTGCCGGTGCGCCAGGTCGTGGGCCACCAGGGCGATCTGGCCGAAGACGAAGGCCAGGAAGGCGGCCACCGCCAGCTGCCACCAGGTGTCGCCGAGTGCGAAGAAGGCGGCCCAGCCGGCCGCGAAGGCCGCGGTGACCAGGGTCAGGCGCAGGGCGTAGTAGCCGGGGCGCCGCTCCATCAGGCCGGCCTCGGCGATGCGGCGTGAGAGGCGGGCGAAGTCGCTGCCGGGACCGGATCCGGTGTCCGGACCGGTGTCCGGGTCGGTGCCCTGGCCGGAGTGGGCGCCGGTGCCGGTCCCGGATGCGGTCCCGGTGGGCACGGGTGGGCCGGGGGCGGGGCGGCTGTCCGTCGGAATCGTCATGCCGTCGAGTCTGTGGACCGGCGGTCCCGGGCGGCAGCCTGCTGATCCCCGTATCGCGGCGGTGCTGTCCCCCGCGCGCGTGCGGGGGTTGTCACCACCTATGGGCCGACGACCTGCGCGGACGGGAGGCGCGAGGTGTCGGCGGCCTCGGAGCGGACGTCGGGCGCGGGCGTTCCGCCGCGCGGGAGCGGTGATCCGGATTGCATGAAAATGCGAAGCAGTGCATACTCTTGCTATGTCCAAGGTTCTCACCTCCCTGCCCACCGGCGAGCGCGTCGGTATCGCCTTCTCGGGCGGCCTCGACACGTCGGTCGCCGTCGCGTGGATGCGTGACAAGGGCGCCGTGCCCTGCACGTACACCGCCGACATCGGCCAGTACGACGAGCCCGACATCGCCTCGGTGCCCAGCCGTGCGACGTCGTACGGTGCGGAGATCGCGCGCCTGGTCGACTGCCGCGCGGCGCTGGTCGAGGAGGGCCTGGCCGCGCTCGCCTGCGGCGCGTTCCACATCCGCTCCGCCGGACGCGCGTACTTCAACACCACGCCGCTGGGCCGCGCCGTCACCGGCACCCTGCTGGTCCGGGCGATGCTCGAGGACGACGTCCAGATCTGGGGCGACGGCTCCACCTTCAAGGGCAACGACATCGAGCGGTTCTACCGCTACGGCCTGCTCGCCAACCCGCACCTGCGCATCTACAAGCCCTGGCTCGACGCGGACTTCGTGACCGAACTCGGCGGGCGCAAGGAGATGTCGGAGTGGCTGCTCGCGCACGGGCTGCCCTACCGCGACAGCACGGAGAAGGCGTACTCGACCGACGCCAACATCTGGGGCGCCACGCACGAGGCCAAGACGCTGGAACACCTGGACACCGGCATCGAGACCGTCGACCCCATCATGGGCGTCCGGTTCTGGGACCCCGAGGTGGAGATCGCCCCCGAGGAGGTGACGATCGGCTTCGAGCAGGGCCGCCCGGTGACGGTCAACGGCAAGGAGTTCGCCTCCCCCGTCGACCTCGTCATGGAGGTCAACGCGATCGGCGGCCGGCACGGGCTCGGCATGTCCGACCAGATCGAGAACCGGGTCATCGAGGCCAAGAGCCGGGGCATCTACGAGGCCCCCGGCATGGCGCTGCTGCACATCGCCTACGAGCGGCTGGTCAACGCCATCCACAACGAGGACACGGTGGCCGCGTACCACAACGAGGGCCGGCGGCTCGGCCGGCTCATGTACGAGGGCCGGTGGCTGGACCCGCAGGCGCTGATGGTGCGGGAGTCGCTGCAGCGGTGGGTCGGCGCGGCGGTGACCGGTGAGGTCACGCTGCGGCTGCGGCGCGGCGAGGACTACTCGGTCCTCGACACGCGGGGCCCGGCGCTCAGCTACCACCCGGACAAGCTCTCCATGGAGCGCACCGAGGACTCGGCGTTCGGCCCGGTGGACCGGATCGGCCAGCTCACGATGCGGAACCTCGACATCGCGGACTCGCGGGCGCGGCTCGAGCAGTACGCGAGCATCGGCATGGTCGGCGCGGACCACCCCGCGCTGATCGGCGCGGCCCAGGCGGCCGCGACCGGGCTGATCGGCGCCATGCAGACGGGCGGCGCCGAGGCGATCGCCTCCCGGGGCGAGGTGTCCGAGGAGGACGAACTCCTGGACCGCGCGGCCATGGAGTCCGGCACGGACTGACAGGACAGACACCCAAACACTCAGGCGGCGGGGCTCACCCCCCGCCGCCTGAGTGTTTCCCCTTCCCCACCGGACGACGGCGCCTTCCCCCCTCCGGCCGGCTTCACCCCCCAAGGGGCGCGGGGAACCGCGCGCCCAGCCCTCACGGACCCGCACCCGTCAACGCGCCCGTACCACCCCCCTCCCGCGCCCCGCATCAGCCCGCACCACCCCGCCCCTCACTTCGCCTCCGCGTAACACCCCACGACAGCCGTCGTGAACGGCACCCGCACCGGTACCTCGCCGAAGGCGAGCCGCGTGGCCAGCCGCGAGGCCTCCTCCAGCACCGTCACCACCGCGTCCGCCTCCTCCACCGGGCAGTGCACGATCACCTCGTCGTGCTGGAAGAACACCAGCTCCGCCGCCAGCCCCGCGCACCCGCGCCGCAGCGCGGCCAGGAGCAGCAGGGCCCAGTCCGCCGCGCTGCCCTGCACCACGAAGTTGCGCGCGAACCGGCCCCGCGCGCGGGCGTCCCCGGGCACCGAGCGGCTCCCGTCACCGGCTTCCTCCTGCGGGATACCGGCCTCCTCCGCCGCGTCCTCGCCGGCGCCCGCCGCCGGGGGACACGTACGGCCGAGCCACGTCCGCACCAGCCGCCCCTCCTCGCCCGCGCGGGCCGCCTCGTCGACGTACGCCACGGCGCGCGGGAACCGGCGGCGCAGCGCGGCGAGGTTCTTCAGGCCGTCCCCCTTGGTCTGGCCGTAGATCGCGCCGAGCACGGCGAGCTTGGCCTGGGCGCGGTCGCCGGAGAAGGCCCGTTCGGAGACCGACTGGTAGAGGTCGTCCGCACGGGCGGCGACCTCCATCAGCCCGGGGTCGCGGGAGATCGCCGCGAGCACCCGCGGCTCCAGCTGCGCGGCGTCGGCCACGACCAGGCAGTGGCCCGGGTCGGCGACCACCGCCCGCCGGATGACCTTGGGTATCTGCAGCGCCCCGCCGCCGTTGGTGACCCAGCGGCCGGTGACCGTGCCGTGCGCGTGGAACTCCGGACGGAACCGGCCGTCCCGCACCCAATCCTGCAGCCAGCTCCAGCCGTGGGCGACCCAGATGCGGTAGAGCCGCTTGTACTCCAGCAGCGGCCGCACGGCGGGGTGGTCCAGGGACTGGATCTCCCAGCGCCGGGTGGAGCCGACCCTGATTCCCGCCCGCGCGAACGCCTTGACGACGTCGGCCGGCAGATCCGGCCGCACCCGGTGGCCGAACGCGGCCGACACCTCCTCCGCGAGTTCCGCCAGCCGCGTCGGCTCGCCCCCGCCGGGATACCGCTCGCCGAGCAGTTCCCGCAGCACCTCGCGGTGGACGTCCGCGCGCCAGGGCAGCCCGGCGGCGTTCATCTCGGCGGCGACCAGCATCCCGGCCGACTCCGAGGTGAGCAGCAGCCGCATCCGGTCGGGATGCGAGGTGGCATCGGTCCGGCGCCGCTGCGCGGCGTACACCTCGGCGAGGTCCTCCGGGGACACCCGTTGCCGCGCGGGCCGCGCGTCGAAGAGCGAGGACTGTATGCCGGGTTCGGCGGGGCGCGCGGGCGGGTCCGGGGGCACGGGGGTGCCGCGCAGCCGGGCCAGCGCGGCGGCCGCGGACCGGGGCTCGCCCAGCCGGCCCTCGTGGCCGAGCAGCAGCGTCTCGGCGTCCTCCACGTCGTAGCACCGCTCCACCCGCACGCCGGCGGCGAGCAGCCGCGGATAGATCTCGTCGGTGGAGCGCCATACCCACCGGGTGACCTCGGGGCGGCCGCGGACCGCCGCCACCAGGTCCGGCTCCTGCCGTACGGGTCCCGCGGGCAGCCCGTCCGGACCGAGGGGGGCGAGGCGCGCGCCGCCGTCCTCGGCCGGGACGAGTACCCAGTGGCCGGTCACGTGCCCGAGTGTCGCAGGAGGGTCCGACAACCGGGGCCGGACAGCCTGCGAGGACGCGTTGTCGGACCCCCGTGTCACGATCGAGGGGTGAGCGACCCGACCCCCGACCCGACCCCCGATCCGAGCACTGACCCGAGCACCGTGGAGCGCGCCTTCGCGGCCGCCCTGTATGCCGGGACCGACACGGCCCTGGACACCGGCGCGTCCCTGCTCGCCGCCGACCCGGGAGCCGATGCCGAGCTGACCCGGCGCGGCGAGGAGTTCCTCGCCGCGGCCTGGCGGCGCGGGTGGCAGCCCGCCGACGTCGTCCGGTACGTCCGCCGGGAGCTGGACGAGACGCACGTGCGGCTGGTGTCGGCGCTCGTGCTCGGCGAGGCCGGGGGGCGGCCGGCGCCCCACCCCCGCTGGGCCGCCCAGCTCGCCGAGCTGGCCGAGCAGGCCGGTGCCCCCGCCCCGCGCACCGACCGCTTCTCACGGGCCACCGCCGTCCTGGAGCTGTACCGGCTGCTGCTCGCGCTCCCCGCCCTCGAGCCCCTGGACCCGCCGCGCCGAGCCGCCTCCTCCGCCGCGGGTTCCTCGTCGACGTCGGGCCCGGGCTCGAACTCCCGGATGCTCGCCCGGATCCGCGCCCTGCTCGCCAAGGCCGAGGCGACCGGTTATCCGCAGGAGGCGGAGGCCCTCAGCGCCAAGGCGCAGGAGCTGATGGCCCGGCACAGCATCGACGAGGCCGTGCTCGCCTCCGGCGGCACCGCCGCGCGGGACGGTGGCGGGGACGCGCCCGGGGCCTGCCGCATAGGCGTCGATCCGCCCTACGAGACGGCCAAGGCGGTCCTGCTCGACGCGGTCGCCTCCGCCAACCGCTGCCGCGCGGTGTGGCACGAGGAGTTCGGCTTCTCCACGGTGGTCGGCTTCGAGGCCGACCTGGAGGTGGTGGAGCTGCTCCACACCGCGCTGCTGGTCCAGGCGACGGCCGCGATGACCGCGGCGGAGGCGGCGCAGCGCGCGGGCGGCCGCAGACGTACGAAGACGTTCCGGCAGTCGTTCCTGGCCGCCTACGCGCACCGCATGGGGGACAGGCTCGCGGCCGCCGTGCGCGAGCAGACGGCCGAGGCGGCGGGGGAGGGGGGCCGGGACCTGCTGCCGGTCCTCGCGGCCCGGGACGTGGCGGTGACGGAACACCTGGAACGAATGTTCCCGAAGACCGTCACCACCCGTCTGCGCGGTGTCTCCGACGAGGCCGGCTGGCACCAGGGCACGGCCGCGGCCGACCGGGCCCGCGTGGAGCGGCACCGCCCGCTGCGCTGACCGGAACCGGTCCGCACGTGCGGCCGCGTCGCAGAGCGTCGTAGGGCGTCGTAGGGGAAGAAGGGTTCAGTCCCCGGCGGTCTGGAAGGGACTCACCGTGGCGTCCAGGCCCGCGCCCTTCTCGGCGATCACGCCGTAGGTCCACTTGGCGGTCTTCGCCACCGTGTCGCCGGAGCCGCCGGGCAGGGCGATCCGCAGGGTGTCCGCGGCACCCTTGCCGCCCGCCTCGCCCCGTACGTAGGTGAGGGTGAACGTGGCCGACTCGTCCTGGTGCAGGGTCAGCTTCGCGGGCTGCGCCGCCTTCTCCCGGGCGACGGTCCACGAGGTGTCGCCGGCCAGCAGCCCCACCTCGGGGAAGCCGTCGAGCGTGCAGGCGCCGGCCTTGGTGTTGGTCAGGGTGACGGGCAGGTTGCCGGTGTCGCCGACGGCCGGGGCGGCGTTGGCCGGGCCGATCTCGAGGCCGAGCTCGGCGAAGCCGCAGGCGGTGCCGGCGGCGGCCGTGCCGGTGCCGTTCTTCCCGGCGGTGTCGGTGCCGTTGTCACCGCCGCTGTCGCAGGCGGTCAGGGTGAGGGCCGCCGCGAGGGCGGTCACGGCGAGGGGCAAGGTGGCGCGCATGGGGTCCTTCGGCGGTTCGTGACGGTGACACGGCGTTCGTGCCGGTGCGTCGGGACCACGATCATCACGCAGGCGCACATGTCCCGCACGCGCGCCCCCGGCGTACACGCACCCTCGGCGCACATGCGGCCCTGGCGTACCCGCGGCATCCGCGCACACACTGCCTGCCGTACCCGCGGCCCGGACGGTACGCACTGCTCCGGCCTGCGCGCGGCACCTCGGGCACGCGGCCTCACGAGCCGGACGGGTCCGGCAGGGGGAAGCCGCTGGGCATGCCGGTGCCGTCGGACTTCCGGTACGTCTCCGTGCCGGCGCCCCCCTTCCAGGTGATCTTCAGCGACGTGGCGGTCACGGAGTCCACCGTGCCGGTCTTCCGGCTGTCGTCACCCGTGCCCTGGCACTCGGTCAGGTGCACGGTCCAGGTGCCCGACTCCTTGCCGGCCGTGCCGCTGCAGACGGTGCCGCCGGTGGCGAACAGGCCGGCCTGCTTCCCGGTCACGACCAGGGCGACCGCCTTGCCCCCGGCGGTCGTCAGCCAGCTCCCCTCCAGTTTTCCGGCCGTGCCGCCGGGGGAGGCGGTGGCGGAGCCGGTCGCGGCCGTGGAGGTGGAGGTGGTGGTGCCGGGGGTCGCGGAGGCGCCCTCGCCCGAGTCGTCGCCGCTGCAGGCGGTGAGGGCGAGGGCGGCCGTGAGGGCCGCGGCCGCGGCCGTCGTGGTGCGGAGGGAGAAGGGCGCCGACGTCACATGTGCCTCCAGAGGATTGCCGGTGCCGCTGCCGGCTCCGGGCGGAGTGGGCGGCAAGTTACCAGCCGGGACGCTGGGGTGGGTGGGGGTGTTGTGCGGGTTCGTCGCGGCTTGTCGCACGGCGCGCACGGCCTGCGTGTGCGCGCGGGGGCGCTCGTGCGGCGGTCTCCCGGCGAGGGGGGCGTGCGCGGGGGAACGGGAGCGGGATCGCGCACGTCTTTCCTCACGTACGCGGAAAACCGGCCAGTCCTGAGGCGTTGCCGCATGTCGGGCGGGGGCCTGGGCAGACGCGTGGGGCAGTGGTCAGTCAAGGGACCGTAAAAGCTGTAACCGGGGGGATACCGCGCGTGCACGTGCATCTGCGCATGCATCTGCAGGTGAACGGAGCTATGATCCGGGGCAGTTGACCACTGCATCAATGGCCACATCAGCCAATGCACCACCCGGGGAGCGACCTGTGGACCACGACGTGTGCGACGTGGATGACGTGTACAACGGCATGGCTGCGACCGAGTTGCACGGAGTGGCCTGGCAGAAGAGCAGGCACAGCAATTCGCAGGGCTCCTGCGTCGAGTTCGCCAGGCTGCCCGGCGGTGACGTGGCCGTGCGGAATTCGCGCTTCCCCGACGGGCCCGCGCTCGTCTACACGCGCGCCGAGATCGAGGCCATGCTGCTGGGCGTCAAGGACGGCGAGTTCGACCATCTGATCGCGTGACACGCGTCAAGTGACGCCGCGGGAGCCCTGAGCCCGGAGTGCCGGCCCGGAGCCCGGAACCCCGGAGCCCGCCGCGGGCGCGGGACGACCGGGCCGCCGAGCCCGTGCCTCCCGCCCCGCGGCGGGTTCTCCGGGGGCCCGTTCTCCGGGTACTCCGGGGCCGGTCCCCCGGGGGTCTCAGTCCTCCACGGGTGTCAGGCGGAACATCGCCCACACCACCTTGCCGCCGAGCGTGCCGGCCAGCGGGTGCCAGCCCCAGCCGTCGGCGAAGGACTCGACGAGGAGCAGTCCGCGGCCGCACTCCGCCGAGAAGTCCTCGGTGGCCGCCTCCGCCTCCCGCGCGACGGGACTCTCCCGGCTGGGATCGCGCACCGCGCAGACGAGCCGGGTCGCCCACCGCATCAGGTGCAGTCGCACCGGGGCGGCCTGCTCGGGGCCGACGGGCAGGTCCGCCGGCAGCGCGTGCCGCAGCGCGTTGGTGACGAGTTCGGAGACCACCAGGCAGACGTCGTCGAAGAGGTCGCCCCGCTCCCACTGGTCCAGGGTCCGACGGGTGAACCGTCGTGCCTCGCGCACCGCTTCGTACCGGGCGGGCAGGCCGCAGGAGGTGGCGGTGGACACGGCCGCGGGGTCCAGCGGCGGAAGTCCCTGCCGTAAGGGCTCGAGCATGGTCGATCCATTCGTCCCCATGCGAGGCACTCCCGAGTGTTCGCGGTCGTGGCGATGCAGCGGTGGCGCGGGACCATGGTTTCGGATGCGTACGGCAGATGCAAGGGAAGATGCACGTGCACGCGCCGGAAATGGACCTTCCCGTACCGCTTGACACGCATTTCTTCCGCCACTTTCTTCCCTCCGTTCCTCCCCCGCTTCCCCTCTTGGCGCCCTCTCGGCGCCTTTCCGGCGTCCGTTCCCTGCCCCTGACGGCCCTTCCGGCCCTCCGCGGGACTCCGTGGCCCTGCCTCGCCCGACGCCCTGCTGTCCACTCCTTTTTCATTTCTGTAATCGCACGAGTACTGCTGGTCGTGATTTAGTGGCAGACTGCGCGTCCGAAAGACCGTTGGGGAGGGCTGACGAAGTGAGCGCTGGGGAGTCCACTAGCGGCTCGGTGGTGCGGCGCATGCTGCTGGGGTCGCACCTCCGGCGTCTGCGGGAGTCGCGGGGCATCACACGGGAAGCGGCCGGTTACTCGATCCGCGCCTCCGAATCCAAGATCAGCCGCATGGAGTTGGGTCGCGTGAGCTTCAAGACACGGGACGTCGAGGACCTGCTGACGCTGTACGGCGTCGCCGACGAGGCGGAGCGCACCTCCCTCCTCTCCCTGGCCAAGGAGGCGAACGTCGCCGGGTGGTGGCACAGCTACTCCGACGTGCTGCCGAGCTGGTTCCCCACGTACATCGGCCTGGAGGGCTCGGCCCACCTCATCCGTTCCTACGAGGTGCAGTTCGTGCACGGCCTGCTGCAGACCGAGGCGTACGCGCGGGCCGTGGTCTCCCGCGGCATGCGCGGCGCGGGCGCGGCCGACATCGACCGCCGGGTGGCGCTGCGCATGGAGCGCCAGAAGTGCCTCGTCGCCGAGAACGCCCCCGAGTTCCACATCGTCCTGGACGAGGCGGCGCTGCGCCGGCCCTACGGCGACCGCGAGGTGATGCGCGGGCAGCTCCAGCACCTCATCGACCTCTCCGAGCGGCCCAACGTGCGGCTCCAGGTCATGCCGTTCGGTTTCGGCGGCCACTCCGGCGAGAGCGGTGCCTTCACGCTGCTCAGCTTCCCCGAGTCCGACCTCTCCGACGTCGTCTACCTCGAGCAGCTCACCAGCGCGCTCTACCTCGACAAGCCCGAGGACGTCGCCCAGTACGAGCAGGCCCTCAAGCAGCTCCAGCAGGACAGCCCCTCGCCCGAGGAGAGCCGCGACCTGCTGCGCGGACTGCTCCAGCTCTCCTGAACGGCGTCCGCACGGCGCCGGGACAGCTCCGGAACAGGCCTCCCCGGGGCGGGACCCGGGCCGGCCCACCCTCCGGGTGCCGCCCGGTCCCTCCCAACTCCCTTGTCGCACACGTACGATGACGTTCGATCGAACAGGTGTCGATCGATCGGTCGATCGAATGACTGCGACGGCTGTCAAGGCAGCGACAGGGGATCGAGGGAGAACATGTCGTCCTACTTCACGGACCTGGCCCAGCAGTACATCGACGGCGAGTGGCGTCCGGGCACCGGGGCCTGGGAGATCATCGACTGCAACCCGTACGACGGCGAGAAGCTCGCGGCGATCACCATCGCCACCGTGGACGAGGTGGACCTGGCCTACCGCGCCGCCGAGCGCGCCCAGCGGGACTGGGCGGCCACCAACGCCTACGCCCGGCGCGCGGTGTTCGAGAAGGCTCTGCGGCTCCTGGAGGAGCGCGAGGCGGAGATCGCCGAGGTGATCATCGCCGAGCTGGGCGGCACCCGCACCAAGGCCGGCTTCGAACTGCACCTCGCCAAGGAGTTCCTGCGCGAGGCGGCCCAGCTCGCGCTGACCCCGCAGGCGCGGATCCTCCCCTCGCCGACCGAGGGCAAGGAGAACCGCCTCTACCGCGTGCCCGTCGGCGTCGTCGGGGTCATCAGCCCCTTCAACTTCCCCTTCCTGCTGTCCCTGAAGTCCGTCGCCCCGGCGCTCGCGCTCGGCAACGCGGTCGTCCTCAAGCCGCACCAGGACACCCCCGTCACCGGCGGCACCCTGGTCGCCAAGCTCCTCGAGGACGCCGGACTGCCCGGCGGCCTGCTCAACGTGGTGGTCACCGACATCTCGGAGATAGGCGACGCCTTCCTGGAGCACCCGGTGCCCTCCGTGATCTCCTTCACCGGCTCCGACAAGGTCGGCCGGCACGTGGCCACCGTCTGCGCCTCGCACTTCAAGCGCACGGTCCTGGAACTCGGCGGCAACAGCGCCCTCGTGGTGCTCGACGACGCCGACCTCGACTACGCCGTCGACGCGGCCGTCTTCAGCCGGTACGTCCACCAGGGCCAGGTCTGCATGGCCGCCAACCGGATCCTGGTCGACCGCTCGGTGCTGCCGGAGTTCACCGAGAAGTTCGTCGCCAAGGTGAAGTCCCTCAAGGCGGGTGATCCCCGGGACCCGGCCACGGTCATCGGCCCGGTCATCAACTCCTCGCAGGCCGACGCCCTCACCGGCGCCGTCGACCAGGCCGTCGAGGCGGGCGCCACCGCCCTCGTGCGCGGCCGGACCACGGACAACCTGGTCGAGCCGTCCGTCCTCACCGACATCCCGGCGGGCTCCCCCCTGCTCCGGCAGGAACTCTTCGGCCCGGTGGCGCTGCTCCTGCCCTTCGACGGCGAGGAGGAGGCCGTCCGCCTCGTCAACGACACCCCGTACGGCCTCAGCGGCGCCGTCCACACCGGGGACGTCGAGCGCGGGGTGGCCTTCGCCCAGCGGATCGACACCGGCATGTTCCACGTCAACGACGGCACGGTCCACGACGAGCCGCAGGTCCCCTTCGGCGGGGAGAAGCACTCCGGGGTGGGCCGGCTGAACGGCGAGACCACGGTGGAGGCGTTCACGACGCAGAAGTGGGTCTCGGTGCAGCACGGCCGCAGCCACTTCCCGTTCTGAGCGGCCCGCAGGACCGTCGCAGGGGGCGCGCAGGGCATCCTGGTGGGACCCGTGGAACCTGCCGGGGACACACTGCGTTGATAGCTTTGACCGGCCGCACCTCGCTGGGTGCGGCCGTTACCCCCTCACTCCTCGGGAGCCCGGAACCGTGCAGACGCTTGCCCTCGGACCGAGCTGGCTGGATCCGAATCACCTCCTCGACTCGTTCGGCATCTGGGGCCTGCTCCTCGTCGTCTTCGCCGAGTCGGGCCTGCTCATCGGCTTCTTCCTGCCGGGCGACTCGCTGCTGTTCACCTGCGGCCTGCTGATCACCTCGCACCAGATGGACTTCCCTCTGTGGGCGGCCATCGTGCTGATCTGCGTCGCCGCGGTCCTGGGCGACCAGGCGGGCTACATGTTCGGCAAGAAGGTCGGCCCCTCGCTCTTCAACCGACCGGACTCCCGCCTGTTCAAGCAGGAGAACGTCGTCAAGGCGCACGAGTTCTTCGAGAAGTACGGCCCGAAGTCGCTCGTCCTCGCCCGCTTCGTGCCCGTCGTCCGCACGTTCACGCCGATCATCGCGGGCGTCAGCGGCATGCGGTACCGCTCCTTCGTGGTGTTCAACGTCATCGGCGGCGTCCTGTGGGGCGCGGGCGTGACGCTGCTCGGCTCCTGGCTGGGAAAGATCGACTTCGTCAAGACCAACATCGAGTTGATCCTGATCCTGATCGTCCTCGTCTCGGTCGTCCCGATCGCCATCGAGTTCCTGCGCGCCCGGTCCAAGGCGAAGAAGAACCCCACCGAGGCCGCTCCCCGGCCGGTCCCCGCCGGGCAGGCCGCCCACGGCCACCCCCAGCACCCGCCGATGGACGCCGCCACGACCCAACTGCGCGCCGTCACCCCGGCCCACCAGGACCAGCACTACGGCAACGGGAACGGCACCGCCCGGCCCCAGCAGCCCTACGGCGAGCAGGCCCACGGCGGGCAGCGGCAACAGGGGTACGGAGACCAGCAGGGCTACGGGAACGAGCAGGGCTACGGGAACCAGCAGGGCTACGGAGACCAGCAGGGGCACAGAGACCCGCAGGGCTACGGGAACCAGTACTACGACGACCGCGACAACCAGCAGGACCACGGCTACCGGAACCACGGTCACGGGCAGCAGCCCCCGCGGTACCAGGACGGTGCGCAGCAGCCCTACGGCTACGACCAGCGGCAGTACCCGTACGAGGACCGGGGCTGACGACCGGGGCCGGCGGACAGGGACTGACGGACAGGGCTTGACGGACAGGGGCGGGGCAGGGCCCCGTTCGCTCTAGAAACCGCGGGTCCGCTTCGCCGCCCGCCGTCCCTCGGCCGACCCGACCCGCAGGAACAGCCGGGAGACCTCCGCCCCCAGGTTCACCCCGATCGCGATGGCCATGGACAGCGCCACGGCCTTGGTGAGCGACACCAGGCCGTCGTCGATGTGGTTCTGCGCGATGCCCAGGAGCCCGAAGTACGTCGCCGAACCCGGCAGCAGCGGGCCGATCGCGGCCGTGGTGTACGGCAGCGCGGAGGCGAACCGGTAGCGCGACAGGAGCTGCCCGAAGAGGCCCACCAGCCCGGCCGCCGCGGCCGTCGAGGCCACCGGCGACAGGTCGCCCGCGTAGCGCATCGCGCCGAACACGGCCCAGGCCACCCCGCCGTTGAGGGTGACGAGCAGCACCGTGGAGCGCTCCTGCTGGAGCAGCACCGCGAAGGTCAGCGACAGCAGCATGGCGGCGGCGAGCTGCCACCCCGGCCGCTCGACGTTGCCGAGCGCCGCGTCCGGGTTGAGGTTGGCGCCCAGCGTCACCCCGAAGTAGAGGACCACCAGCACTCCGACAACGATGCCGGTGAAGAAGTACATGACCTCCAGCAGGCGCGCGGAGGCGGTGATGTAGAAGCCGGTCAGCCCGTCCTGCACGCCCGCCACCAGCGCACGTCCCGGCAGCAGCGCGAACAGCCCACCGGTGATCACCGCCGAGGCCTTCACGTCGACGTCCGCGAGGGTGAGGGCCACGCCTATCGCGGCCGGGGGCATGGCGGCCACGGTGAACTGGTAGAACTCCGGCAGGCCGCGCCCGGCGCACAGCCAGGCCAGCCGGTCGCCGAGCATCGCGCCGACCGCCGCCGCGAGGAACACGAACAGCCGGCCGCCGACCAGCACCGAGGCGGAGCCCGCGAGCAGCCCGCTCGCCACGGTCAGTGCCCAGCCGGGGTACGGGTGCCTGTTGCGCCGTATCTCCGCGAGCCGCCGGTAGGCCTCCTCCAGGGAGATCTCCGTCTCCTCGTCGCTGAGGTCGTCGACGAGCTGGAAGACGGCGGACAGCCGGGTGTAGTCGGTGCCGCGGCGGCGCACCACGCGGGAGGCCGAGACCGGGTCGTCGACCAGCGAGGGCTGGTACGAGACCGACAGCAGCGTGAACGTGACGTTGGGCTCGCAGCGGTCCAGGCCGTAGGAGCGGCAGACCGCGAACATGGCGGCCTCGACGTCCTCGGCACCCTCCCCGCCCGCGAGCAGCAGCTCGCCGATGCGGAGGGTGAGGTCGAGGACGCGCGGCACGGCCGGACCCGGCTCGTCCGAGCGCCGCGCCGTCTCCAGGGCGGGGCGCTCGGTGACGGACATGCGCAGCATCGCCCGCATCCGGTCCTGCCAGGGCGCCTCCTTGGTGAGCTTCACCAGGGGCACGCCGGCCGGCGGCGTGAAGGCGGGCGGCGCCTCCCGGGCGTTGTACGTGCGCGGGTGGCTGAACGCGGACTTCTCGGGTTCGGCGGGCGGGACCTGCGGTACGTCGAGACCGTTCGGCAGGGCGAACTCCGAGGTGGTCTCCGGCTCGCCCACGGGCACCTGCGGCACGTCCAGGCCCTTGGGGATCGCGAACTCGGACGTCGTCGACGACTCGTTGTCACCCGCCGCGCCCGAGGCGCCGCCCGGCCCCGTCACGACCGCCGCCGGGGGTACGAACGCGCTGCGCGCCTCGTCCGACCGCGGCTTGCGGTCGTCCGTCTCGCCCTCCGCCACCAGTCGGCCCCCTCTCCTCGTCTCCCGTCCGTGGGCTCCGGCCCCGCGATCTCGGTACGGGTACTCCCCGCACGCCTCAGTATGCGCACGACAGACCAACGGGCCGCGTCACCCACAGGGGTCACGCGGCCCGATTCGGTACGGCGGGGGGAGGGGAGGTCAGTGACCCCCGTGCTCCTCGGCACGCTTGTACGACCGCTCGATCTCGGCCTCGGCGTCCGTGCGGCCGACCCAGTTGGCGCCCTCGACCGACTTGCCGGGCTCCAGGTCCTTGTACACCTCGAAGAAGTGCTGGATCTCCAGGCGGTCGAACTCGGACACGTGGTGGATGTCCCGCAGGTGCTCCACGCGCGGGTCCGAGGCCGGGACGCACAGCAGCTTGTCGTCGCCGCCGGCCTCGTCGGTCATGCGGAACATGCCGATCGTGCGGCACTTGATGAGGCAGCCGGGGAACGTCGGCTCCTCCAGCAGGACCAGCGCGTCCAGCGGGTCGCCGTCCTCGCCGAGGGTGTTCTCGACGAAGCCGTAGTCGGCCGGGTAGCTGGTCGAGGTGAAGAGTCGACGGTCCAGGCGGATCCGACCGGTCTCGTGGTCCACCTCGTACTTGTTCCGCGAACCCTTCGGGATCTCGATCGTGACGTCGAACTCCACCGGTGGCTCCTCCATGATCAACACATAGTTCTGGTGGTTAAGTGTCCCTCACGCACGTGTGTGATCGCGAAAGGGGCTGGTGGTCGTGCCGGAGCTGAGGGCCTGGCCGGCCGCGTATCCGCGCCCGGCGCGGTTCGCGGGGGCCGTGCCGGAACAGAGGGTGGCACGAACCGAGCACACCGTGACACAGCGTGTGGCGCGGATCACGAGTGAGGGGGGCGACTCGTGACGCGAATCACAAATGGGGAGCACGTGCCGGAGCCGGAGAGAGAGGGCTCCCCGGCGGCCGGCCCCGCCGGGGAAACGGCCGGGGGAGCCACCCCGCCCGAACCTGCCGGGGAAACGGCCCGGGGAGCCACCCCGCCCGCGCCCGCCGGGGAGGACCGCACCCCGGCCGCCCCACCGAAGCCGGCCCCCCGGACCGGGACGGACGACGTGACGCCGGACGCCCCGAGGGCCCCGAAGCCGCCTTCCGCCTCGCCCGCTCCGGACCCTGCGCCGTCGGATGCCCCGAAGGCCCCGAAGCGGCCTTCCGCCAGGCCCGCTCCGGACCCTGCGCGGTCGGACGTCCCGACGGCCCCGAATACGCCCTCCACCACGCCCGCTCCGGACCCGGCGACGCCGGACGCCCCGGCCGGGGCCGGGCCCGGCGGCGAGCCGGGGACGGACGGGGGCGCGCAGCGCGAGGAGGGCGCGGACGCGCACGAGGAGGCGACCACCCCGGAGGACGTCCCCGAGGACACCCCGGCCACGGCGGCCTCAACCTCCGGGGCCCCGGCCGCTCCGGCCGCCGGGGCCGCAGCCGTCCCGGCCCCCGAGTCCTCGGGGGCCGCGAGGTCGGCGGCCGAGGGGTCGGGGGCCGAGGAGTTGGGGGCCGAAGCCGCCGCCGCCTCCGGCGACCCGGCCTCCGGGGCCTCAGCCGCCGGAGGGCCCGCCCCCTCGGCCGACCCCGCGAGCGAGCCCTCGGCCGCTCCGGCCGACGGGTCCTCGGCCGTCCCGGACGCCCAGGCTCCGGCCGCGGCCCCCAGCGAGTCCCCGGTCACCGCTCCCCGCGAGTCCCCGGCCGCCCCGGCACGCGAGGCCTCATCCACCCGCTCACGCGAGGCCTCGTCGGCCCGCGCACATGAGGCTTCGACGGACCGCTCACGCGAGGCCGCGGAGCGCGCGGCCGAGCCCACGGCCGCCGTGACGTCCGAGGTCCCGACCGCCTCGCGCCCCGCCACCGCCTCGCGCCCCGCCACCTCGGATGCCGCCGACGCGGCTTCCTCGAGCGCCCCCGCCCCCGAGAGTCACCCGGCCCCCGGTGGTGGCCCCCTTGCCGGGGCCGTGGCGTGGACGCGTGCGGTCGTCGGGGCGCGCCTCGCGGGCCTTCTCGGCGGCGCGCGGCCCTACGTCTCGCGCGCGGTGCGGGGCGCGAGGGTGCGTCTCGGGGGAGGCGTGCGCGCGCTGCGCACGCGCTCCCCGCGGGCCGGGACCGCCCGGTTCGCCCTCGTGGCCGCCGCCCTCGCCGTGGCGGTCGCCGTCCTCGCGGTGACGGCCGCCGGTCCCTGGGGCGCCGGCGGCCGACGCGTCGCCGAGCGGGATCGGGCCGCCGCGGCCGCCCCCGGCGCCGCCGATGGCTCCGGCAGCCGCGCGGGCGCCCCCCGGCCGGCCCCCAGCGCCGCCGCCGTCCTGACCGGCCTCGACCGCCCCGGAGTCACCGGCGAGAGCCTCGCCGGCATCCTCGACCCGCTGCTGAGCGACCCCTCGCTGGGCGACCGGCGCGGGGCCGCCGTCGTCGACGTCTCCACCGGCCGGCGGCTGTACGCCAAGGACGCGGACGCCGGACTCACCCCCGCCTCCACCACCAAGATCGCCACGGCCGTCGCCGCGCTCTCCGCCCTCGGCCCCGAGCACCGCCTCACCACGCGCACCGTCCTGGAACCCCGGACGAGGAAGGTCGTCCTGGTCGGCGGCGGCGACCCCACCCTCACCGCGCGCAAGAAGACCGGCGGCTGGGCCGGTCTGCGCGCCCTCGCCGACTCCACGGCCGCCGCGCTCAAGAAGCGGCACCTGACCTCCGTGACCCTGGCGTACGACACCTCGCTGTACGCCGGCACCACCCGCCACCCGATCGGCGTCAACGAGAACCTCGCCGAGGTCACCCCGCTGACGGTCGACGAGGGCCGCCTCGACGATTCCGGCAGCGGCCCCGCCACCCGCACCCCCGACCCGGCCGGGGACGCCGCCCACCGCTTCGCCGCCCTGCTGGGGACCCACGGCGTCAAGGCCGCCGAGAAGGGCTCCGCCCGGGCCACCGGCCGGGCGAGGACCCTCGCCTCCGTCCAGTCGCCGCCGCTCTCCGCCGTCGTCGAACGCATGCTCACCAACAGCGACAACGACATCGCCGAGGCCCTGGCCCGCCACACCGCCCTCGCCACCGGCGGCGAGGGGAGCTTCGAGGGCGGCGCGGCCGCCGTCGGCGCACAGGTGAAGAAGCTCGGACTGCCGGTCGGGGGTGCGGAGTTCCACGACGGCAGCGGCCTCGACCGCCGCGACAAGCTCACCGCCCGCCTGCTGACCTCCCTGCTCGCGCTGGCCGGTTCGGCGGACCACCCCGAACTGCGCACGGTCCTCACCGGCCTGCCGATCGCCGGCTTCACCGGCACCCTCAGCGACCGCTACGAGGGCACCGACACCCACGCCGGCACCGGCCTCGTACGGGCCAAGACGGGCTCCCTGACCGGCGTCAACACCCTCGCCGGCACGGTTGTCACCGCCGGTGGCCGCCTCCTCGCCTTCGCCTTCCTGACCGAGAACTCCATGGACCAGCCGACCGCCCGGGCCGCCCTGGACCGCGCCGCCGCCCGCCTGGCGGGCTGAGGGTGCCGGAAAAGGGCCGTTCCCTCCTCCACTGCCCGCAACGGCGGCCCTCCCGTACCGTTGACACATGACGAGCATCGGTGGTGCAGCATCGTCCGGGATGATCGACTGGAATCTCGCGGTGGCGACCGCGACCCGCTTCGTGCGGCCGGGCCCCGAGGTCAGCCGTGACGAGGCGCGGGCCGTCGTCGCGGAACTGCGCAAGCACGCCAAGGCCTCCGAGGAGCATGTCCGGGGCTTCACCCGGCTCGGCGAGGCGGGCACGCACGACACCCCCGTCCTGGTCGTCGACCGCCCCGGCTGGGTGCGGGCCAACGTCGCCGGATTCCGCGAGCTGCTCAAGCCGCTGCTGGACAAGATGCAGGAGCGGCGCGGCAGCAGTCCCGGCGGGGCCGTCCTCGGCGCCGTCGGCGGCAAGGTCACCGGTGTGGAGGTCGGCATGCTGCTGTCCTTCATGTCCTCCCGGGTCCTCGGCCAGTACGAGACCTTCGCCCCGGCCTCCCGTGACCTGCCCGGGGCCGAGGAGGGCGGCGGCCGGCTGCTGCTGGTCGCGCCCAACATCGTCCACGTGGAGCGCGAACTCGAGGTCGATCCGCACGACTTCCGGCTGTGGGTCTGCCTGCACGAGGAGACCCACCGCACCCAGTTCACGGCGGTGCCCTGGCTGCGCGACCACCTCCAGGGCGAGATCCAGTCCTTCCTCGGCGAGACCGAGATGGACCCCATGACGGTCCTGGAGCGCATCCGCGAGGCGGCCCAGTCCCTGGCCGGCGGCCGCCCCGAGGGCGAGCGGGACGAGGACGGCGGCCGCTCCCTGGTGGAGCTGGTGCAGACGCCCGCCCAGCGGGAGATCCTCGGCCGGCTGACCGCGGTGATGTCCCTGCTGGAGGGCCACGCCGACTTCGTGATGGACGGCGTCGGGCCCTCGGTCGTGCCCTCCGTCGCCGAGATCCGCGAGAAGTTCCAGCAGCGCCGCGCCAAGGGCGCCTCCCGCCTGGACCTCGCGCTGCGCCGGCTGCTCGGCCTGGACGCCAAGCTGCGGCAGTACCGGGACGGCGAGCGGTTCGTCCGCGCCGTCGTCGAGGAGGTCGGCATGGACGGCTTCAACCGGGTGTGGACCTCGCCGAACACCCTGCCCACCAAGGCGGAGATCGCCGCCCCGGGTGACTGGATCGCACGGGTGCACCGGACGCCGGAGTCGTAGTCGCAAGGGGGGGCGGATCCGGGACGGGCCGACGACGGACCGACACCGAAGCGGCGACGGACCGGTGTTGGTCCGGTCCATGACAGCACCTGCCGGGTCCTGACAGCACTCGTCCGCGGGTGAACGTTTCCGGTCGACGGCAGGGGAACGCCCTCTCAATCACCCGTCCGAGGGACCGTCGGCCCCGGGAAGGCGTGCAATGCTCGGGAAACGCCCCGGTTCTGTCACCATCTACACACTCTGCGTGACCGAACCCGGGGCCAGCCCCCCCGAAAACTTCATGAAGGGAACCGGACATGGGTCCCCACCCCGCGGTCGCGGCGATACGCCTGGCGGTCCGCCGCGTCCTCCACGACATCCTCACCGCACACGCCACCGAGGCCCCTGACGGCGCCGAGGCCCTCCGTCGCGCCCCCGCCCCGCTGGCCGGCGCCGGACACGCCGCCTCGGCCGCCCCCGCCGCTGACCCTCGGCTGGGACGTCTCC
>BNBP01000086.1 GCA_014656015.1 Streptomyces griseoaurantiacus
CGGGCGGGCCGCGCGGCGCACCCGCCTGCCCGCCGCCCCGCGCGCCCGGCAGCCCGGGGGCCGCTCCCGCTCCTACGCGCCCCGCGCGATCGGGGCGAGGACCGCGTCCGTCAGCGCCGCCAGATCGCCCGGGGCCAGCTCCACCTCGAGACCCCGCCGGCCCGCCGACACGCACACCGTGGCGTGCGCGGACGCGGAGTCGTCCAGGACCGTCCGCAGCCGCTTGCGCTGCCCCAGCGGCGAGATGCCGCCCCGCACGTAGCCCGTCGTCCGCTCCGCCAGCGCCGGGTCGGCCATCGCCGCGCGCTTGCCGCCCACCGCCGTGGCCAGCGCCTTCAGGTCGAGCGAGCCCGCCACCGGGACGATGCCGACCACCAGCGCCCCGTCCACGTCGGCCACCAGGGTCTTGAAGACCCGGTCCGGGGAGACGCCCATCGCCTCGGCCGCCTCCTCGCCGTACGAGGGGTGGGAGGGATCGTGCGTGTAGGAGTGGAGCGTGTGCGCCACCCCCGCCGCCGTCAGCGCCACCGTCGCCGGGGTGCCGCCCGACTGCTGCTTCTTCGCCTTCTTCGCCATTGCGACCCTCGTCCAGCCGTGTTCCGTCGTTCCTCGCGCGGCGCGCGGCGCCGGTCAGTTGAGGCTCTGCGGTCCCCGCGTCAGATCCGCCGCCGGCAAGGACGGCAGGTTACGGATGATCGCGGTCTCCGCGCGAAGGAGTTTCAGTTCGTCCCGCAGCCGCGAGGCGGTGTCCGGGGCCTGGAGCAGCCGCTGCTTCGCCGGGGTGTCCAGCATCGCCGCCGCCGCGACCAGGTACGAGACCACGGACGGCTCGTCCGGCAGGTCCCCGCCCGTAGACAGCGAACCCTCCCGGGCCCCCGCCAGCCGCTTCTGGTACGTGCGGAAGGCGCGCAGCACGCCCTCGGCCAGCGTTCCGGCGCCGTCGCCCGGCTCCTCCTCCAACTCCTCCAGTTCGGCGGTCAGGAAGGCGCCCGAGGCGTCCACCGAGAGCAGCCGGACCCGGGTGGTGCCGGTGGCGAGCACCTCGAAGGTGCCGTCGGGCCGCTCGCGGATCGTCGCCGCGTCCGCGACGCAGCCCACCGTGTGCAGCGCCTTGGCCGGATCGTCCCCGAAGCCCGCCGCCGGGCCACGGTCCGGCGCGGCGGTCGGGTCGGGCAGGCCGGGCGCGCTGGGCGCGACCTCGTGGCCGTCGCGGATGGCGACGACGGCGAAACGGCGCGGTTCCTCCTCGGGGGTCTTCAGCAGTTCGCGCATCATGGCGCGATAACGCTCCTCGAAGACGTTCAGCGGAAGCACGAGCCCCGGGAACAGCACCGAGTTCAACGGGAAGAGCGGAAGCCGGACGGTGGTCACGACGGGACAGCCTAATGGTCGCGCGGCCCGGACCGGCCGGTGCGGTCACCCGGCGGGTACGGATCGCGCGCGCCGCGAGGCCGCGTCGGGCGTGGACCGCCCGCGCCCGGGGGCAGGCCGGAGGCCACCCTGAGCCGGACACCGGCCCGTACGTGCAGGAACCGGGCGAGCGGGTCCTCGCCCTCGCGTTCCCAGGGGAAGGAGGTGGCGCAGGGCCCGATCAGCCGGAGTTGCTCCAGCGCGTCCTCCCAGCGGCGCAGCCGGACCAGCACGTGGACGAGGAGGTTGCGCACCTCCGCGGGCCAGGGGTCGGCGGGCGCGTACCCCGCGGAGAGGGCGAGGGCACGGTCGGCCGCCGCGTCCAGCCGTTCCCGTGGCACGGCGGGACCGCTCCGGCGCGCGGTCAGGTAGGCATGGGCGGCCCGGACGGGAAGGGCCTGCACCAGCGATCCGGGGAGCGCGTCCTGGGCGGCCCGCTCGGCGAAGTCGAAGCACTCGCGATGGCACTCCGCGCGGGAGGCGCCCTCGGAGCCGCAGGCGCCCGCGAGGTACCGCAGGGCCGCCACATGGCACCCGTAGTGGTGCGGGGCGCGGCGCACGGCCTCGACCCACAGCCGTTCGAAGGCGGCGTGTCCGGCGCGGATGCCCCGGGCGTGGTCCAGCGCGATCCGCCAGGGCACCGGGTCCCCGCCGCCGCCCGCGGTGGCCGCCGCCACCGACGGAGCGGCCCGGCGCAGCAGTTCGGCGCGGGCGGGGGAGGCCCAGTCGCGGTCCACCGCGAGTTGTGCCCCGACCAGCAGGACGTCGGGGGAGTCCGGGGCGGCGGCGCACCATGCCTCGAACCACTCGCCGCGCGAGCGGGCGAAGAGTGCGAGCCGCCGGACGTAGCCGTCGCGGGCCTCCCACTCGGCGGCCTCGCGGGTGCCGGCGAGCAGCGCGGCCGCCGGCCCGTGCTCCCCGCGCCCGGCCGCGGCGAGCACGGGGGAGAGGCGGCCGTCGGGCGCGTCGAGCAGCACCTCGTCGTCCGGTACGAGTCCGTCCGGCACGAATCCCCTCGGCACGAGCCCGTCCGGCACGAGTCCGTTCCGTGCGAGGGCGTCCCGGGCGAGGCCGTGCGGGACGAACCCGGCGGGTCGCGGGGCGTTCCGGGACGGCCGGGTGTGACGGAGCAGGGCGCGCAGGCGGAGCATGGTGTCGACCATTGAAAACACGCAGGTCGAGTGCGCGCCAGGGGTGGGGGCGAAACCCGTATTGGTTGTACGGGGGACGGTCAAGGCGGAGTAAAAGGTGAGTGTTTCTCACCTGTCGCACGGCTCTACCCACGCCTCACGGGCGTCGGCCGCGAGACGCCCCCCGGCCGTGAGACGCCCCGGCGCCGGGGCGCCCGCCCTGGACCGCCTCGGTCACGGGTCAGTGCCGCCGCAGCGTCCGCGTCACGCCCGCGGCCACCGTCGTCGCCAGGACCCAGCCGAGCAGGATCACCGCGGCCGCCAGCCACTGCCAGCCGCCGCGCAGCTGCCACTGGCCGACCTGGCCGAAATCGATCACCGGCAGCAGCAGGTCGAGTGCGAACAGGGAGGCGTTCCAGTGCGGATGCCGCTCGGGATCGGCGGGCGGCGGATCGTCGCGTGCGAAGGCCAGCGACGCGGCCGCCCACAGCACCGCCATCCACACCGCGGCGCGGCCCGGCCGGTACCCGTAGGCCACCGTCCAGTCCTGCGCGTATCCCCACAGCTTCGCGGCGAGCGGCAGCGTCTCCCGCCGGCGGCGCTGCTTGGCGAGCAGTACCTCGCGTGCGTCCTCGTCCTCCCCGGAGCCGCGCAGGACGGCCGCGAGCCGTTCGTACGGTTCCGGGTCGTACTCGGCGGTCGCCGCCGTCACCCAGTCCAGCCGTCGGGCCAGTGGGAAGGCGTCCTGCGGCACCAGGTTCTCGTAGGCGAAGCCACCCATGTGCAGCCGCCCCGGGCCGGGCCAGCTCGTCGTGCGGTCGACGAGGTTGCCGATCCGCGCGCCCGAGAGCACCACCCGGCCCCGCTCCGGCCGATCCCCGAGGAACCGCAGCTCGGGAACCTGCACCCGGCGCAGCGACAGCTCCTCGGCGTCCCCGAGCAGGAAGCGGGCGCCCTCCAGGTCGACGGAGTCGCCGAAGCGGCCGTCGTCCAGCCGGATCCCGCCCCGCGCCTCGAAGCGCTGCACCAGCGTGCCGCGGGCCGGGGTGGTGCCGCTGGTCAGCACCGGGTTGCCGAGCCCGGCCGGGCTCAGGTAGAGCGTGCGCTCGACGGTGAGCTGGGGGGCGTTCAGGGCGTTCCGGGTGCCCGTACTGCTCAGCCGGGCGCCCCGAAGGCTCAGCGACACGCCGATCTGGGCGCTGCGCAGGCTCAGTTCGCCCTCCGCGTGGAGCATCTCCGCCTGCAGGTCCTGACCGACGGAGATGCCGTCCGCGATGATCGCCCGGCCGGTGCGGTCCCCGCCCACGACTGCCTGGTTGAGCAGCAGATCGGTGCCTATGCGGGCGTCGGTCAGCCGGATGCCGCCGGGGACGCGGCAGCGCGGCAGGTGCAGATCGCCCTCGGTGTGCACCCGGGCCGCCTCCAGGCGGGGTATCGCGCAGTCGAGGAGCCGCATCGTGGTGAACCGTGCTTCCGGGAGCCGCATCTCCTGCTCGAAGCGGCAGCCCGTCATCTCGACGTACGGCTCGACCGTGCCGCCCGCCAGGTCGAGCGGGCCGGTGACGTGGACGCCGGTCAGCTTCAGCGAGGAGACCCGGCCGGCCAGCGCGGGCGGGCCGTCCAGCAGCAGCCAGCAGACGACCCGGGCCCGGACCGTGCGCTCGGGGCCCCAGGGGGCGCCGCCGTGCGGATCGTCCACCGCCGCGTCACCACCGCGCAGGTCGTAGACGGTGCCGGCACGGAACGCCTGCCACATGCCGGCCTCGACGGTGGTCAGTCCGCCGGGAACCTCTCTCATGGCGCGCAGGCCGTCACTCTCGGTCACGGTGCGCCCGTCCTCCCCGTCACGGTGCCTCCCTTCTGCACCACAGGTGGCGTTACTCGCGGGTTGGTACAACCGGTCATGCCCACTGGGTCACGTGTTGAACACTGAAAGTGACGATGACTTCGCTCCGTGTGCGCCGACAGGTGAGGTATCAGCCACTGATACGGACGGACGGTCACCGCCCGCGGTCTGAGAGAATTGAGCCTGTGATCTCCCGAATCGATCTGCGCGGCGATGCCCTCCCGGAGGGACCCGCCCTGCGCGACCTGCTGCCCCGAGCCGACTTCGACGTCGCGGCCGCCCTGGAAAAGGTGCGTCCCATCTGCGAGGCCGTGCATCATCGTGGCGACGCGGCACTGATCGACTTCGCCGAGAGGTTCGACGGCGTGCGGCTGGAGTCCGTCCGCGTCCCCGCCGAGGCCCTCAAGGAGGCACTGGAGCTGCTCGACCCGGCGGTCCGCGCCGCCCTGGAGGAGTCGATCCGCCGCGCCCGTGCCGTGCACCGCGCGCAGCGCCGCACCACCCACACCACCCGCGTCGTGCCCGGCGGCACGGTCACCGAGAAGTGGGTGCCGGTCGACCGCGTCGGGCTCTACGCGCCCGGCGGCCGCTCGGTCTACCCGTCCTCCGTGGTGATGAACGTGGTGCCCGCGCAGGAGGCCGGTGTCGAGTCGATCGCCCTCGCGTCCCCGGCCCAGGCCGAGCTCGGCGGCCTGCCGCACCCGACGATCCTCGCCGCCTGCGCCCTCCTCGGCGTCGACGAGGTGTACGCGGCGGGCGGCGCCACCGCCGTCGCGATGTTCGCCTACGGCACCGAGTCCTGCCCGGCCGCCACCATGGTCACCGGCCCCGGCAACATCTGGGTCGCCGCCGCCAAGCGCTTCTTCACCGGCCGCATCGGCATCGACGCCGAGGCCGGCCCGACCGAGATCGCGATCCTCGCCGACTCCACGGCCGACCCGGTGCACGTCGCCTCCGACCTGATCAGCCAGGCCGAGCACGACCCGCTGGCCGCCGCCGTCCTCGTCACCGACTCACCGGAACTCGCCGAGGCGGTCGAGCGCGAGCTGGAGCCCCAGGTCGCCGCCACCAAGCACGTCGAGGACCGCATCGTGCCCGCCCTCAAGGGACGGCAGTCCGCGATCGTGCTCGTCGACGGCGTCGAGGAGGGCCTGCGCGTCGTCAACGCCTACGGCGCCGAGCACCTGGAGATCCAGACCGCCGACGCCGCGGCCGTCGCCGACCGCGTACGCAACGCCGGCGCGATCTTCGTCGGGCCCTGGGCCCCGGTCTCGCTGGGCGACTACGCGGCCGGCTCCAACCACGTCCTGCCGACCGGCGGCTGCGCCTGCCACTCCTCGGGGCTCTCCGTCCAGTCCTTCCTGCGCGGTATCCACGTCGTGGACTACACGCGCGACGCGCTCGCCGAGGTCGCCCACCACGTGGTGACGCTCGCCGAGGCGGAGGACCTGCCGGCGCACGGCGCCGCGGTCAAGGCACGGTTCGACTGGAAGGTACCCGGAAGCAAGTGAGCACGTTCGGCATCGACGACCTCCCCGTACGGGACGAACTGCGCGGCAAGTCCCCCTACGGCGCACCGCAGCTGGACGTCCCCGTACGGCTGAACACCAACGAGAACCCGTACCCGCTGCCGGAGCCGCTCGTCGAGCGGATCGCGGAACGGGTGCGCGAGGCCGCCCGCGACCTCAACCGCTACCCCGACCGGAACGCGGTCGAACTGCGCACCCGGCTCGCCGCGTACCTGACCGAAACCGGCGGGTACCCGGTCGGGCCGGAGAACGTGTGGGCCGCCAACGGCTCCAACGAGGTCATCCAGCAACTGCTGCAGACCTTCGGCGGGCCCGGGCGCACCGCCCTCGGCTTCGAGCCCTCGTACTCGATGCACTCGCTCATCGCGCGCGGCACCGGGACCGGCTGGATCTCCGGCCCGCGAGCCGAGGACTTCTCCCTCGACGTCCCCGCGGCCGAGCGGGCCATCGCGGAGCACCGCCCGGACGTCGTCTTCATCACCAGCCCCAACAACCCCACCGGTACCGCGGTCCCGCCGGAGGCCGTCCTCGCGCTGTTCGAGGCGGCCCAGGCCGCGAAGCCGTCCCTGGTCGTCCTCGACGAGGCGTACATCGAGTTCAGCCACGGCGACTCGCTGCTGCCGCTGCTCGAGGGCCGCCCGAACCTGGTCGTCTCCCGCACGATGTCGAAGGCGTTCGGGGCGGCGGGACTGCGCCTGGGTTACCTCGCCGCGCACCCGGCCGTCGTCGACGCCGTCCAGCTCGTACGGCTGCCGTACCACCTCTCGGCCGTCAATCAGGCGACCGCGCTGGCCGCGCTGGAGTTCTCCGACACCCTGCTCGGCTACGTCGAGCGGCTCAAGTCCGAACGGGACCGCCTGGCCGCCGAACTCGGCGCCCTCGGCTACGAGGTGACACCCTCCGACGCCAACTTCGTGCAGTTCGGGCGGTTCACCGACGCGCACGAGGCGTGGCGGAGCATCCTCGACCGGGGCGTCCTGGTCCGGGACAACGGGGTACCGGGATGGCTGCGCGTCACCGCCGGAACCCCCGCGGAGAACGACGCGTTCCTCGAAGCGGCACGCGCACTCAAGAAGGACCACCCGGACCTCACGGACCACACGGATCAGCCGAACCTCACGGATCAGCCGAACACCGGTGACCAGCCGGACCACACCGGCCTCACGGACCCCAACGACCAACGACAGGAGCGGAGCGCATGAGCCGCGTCGGGCGCGTGGAGCGCACCACCAAGGAGACCTCGGTCGTCGTCGAGATCGACCTCGACGGCACCGGCAAGGTCGATGTGTCGACGGGCGTCGGCTTCTACGACCACATGCTCGACCAGCTCGGCCGGCACGGTCTGTTCGACCTGACCGTGAAGACCGAGGGGGACCTGCACATCGACTCCCACCACACCATCGAGGACACCGCCCTCGCGCTGGGCGCCGCCTTCAAGCAGGCCCTCGGCGACAAGGTGGGCATCTACCGCTTCGGCAACTGCACGGTGCCGCTGGACGAGTCCCTCGCCCAGGTCACCGTCGACCTCTCCGGCCGCCCCTACCTGGTGCACACCGAGCCCGAGAACATGGCGCCGATGATCGGCGCGTACGACACCACGATGACGCGGCACATCCTTGAGTCCTTCGTCGCCCAGGCGCAGGTCGCGCTGCACGTCAACGTGCCCTACGGGCGCAATGCGCACCACATCGTCGAGTGCCAGTTCAAGGCCCTCGCCCGCGCCCTGCGCTACGCCAGCGAACGCGACCCGCGTGCGGCCGGAATCCTGCCCTCCACCAAGGGGGCGCTGTGAGCGACGTGCGCGCGGCCGCCGGGCCGCGGACGACGACGATGCCGGCGCCTTCGCGCCGCGCGGGCGGAGAAGCGAACGGGGAGGCACTGTGAACGGCGGGTCCACGGCGCTCATCGTGCTGGGGCTCTTCCTGGTGGGCGGGATCGTCTCCTTCGTCCGGCAGAAGATGCCCACGAGTCTCATCGTGCTGCTCTCCGTCGGCGCGGCCATGTGCCTGGTCGCGGGCATCGTGCGACTGGAGGTGTGATGTCGACCGGCCCCGCCAAGAAGGTCGTCGTCTTCGACTACGGCTTCGGCAACGTCCGCTCCGCCGAACGCGCCCTCGCGCGCACCGGCGCGGATGTCGAGATCACCCGTGACTACGACCGGGCCATGAACGCCGACGGCCTGCTCGTCCCCGGCGTCGGCGCCTTCGCCGCCTGCATGAAGGGTCTCAAGGAGGCCCGTGGGGACTGGATCATCGGCCGCCGGCTGGCCGGCGGCCGCCCGGTCATGGGCATCTGCGTCGGCATGCAGATCCTCTTCGCCCGCGGCATCGAGCACGGCGTCGAGACCGAGGGCATGGACGAGTGGCCCGGCTCCGTCGAGCCCCTCAAGGCACCCGTCGTCCCCCACATGGGCTGGAACACCGTCGAGGCCCCGGAGGGCTCCGAGCTCTTCGCCGGACTCGAGAGCGACGCGCGCTTCTACTTCGTGCACTCCTACGCCGTCCACGAGTGGTCCCTGGAGACCGCGAACCCGGCCCTGCGCGCCCCCAGGGTCACCTGGTCCACGCACGGCGAGAAGTTCGTCGCCGCCGTCGAGAACGGCGCCCTGTGGGCCACCCAGTTCCACCCCGAGAAGTCCGGCGACGCCGGAGCCCAGCTCCTCACCAACTGGATCGGAACCCTGTAGAACCATGGCCACGCTCGAACTCCTCCCCGCCGTCGACGTCCGCGACGGCCAGGCCGTCCGCCTCGTCCACGGCGAGTCCGGCACCGAGACCTCCTACGGCTCCCCGCTGGAGGCCGCCCTGGCCTGGCAGCGCTCCGGCGCCGAGTGGCTGCACCTGGTCGACCTGGACGCCGCCTTCGGCACCGGCGACAACCGGGCGCTGATCGCCGAGGTCGCCAGGGCCATGGACATCAAGGTCGAGCTGTCCGGCGGCATCCGCGACGACGACACCCTCGCCGCCGCCCTCGCCACCGGCTGCACCCGCGTCAACCTCGGCACCGCCGCCCTGGAGACCCCCGAATGGGTCGCCGAGGTCATCGCCGAGCACGGCGACAAGATCGCCGTCGGCCTCGACGTGCGCGGCACCACCCTGCGCGGCCGCGGCTGGACCCGCGACGGCGGCGACCTCTACGAGACGCTCGCGCGCCTCGACAAGGAGGGCTGCGCCCGCTACGTCGTCACCGACATCGCCAAGGACGGGACCCTGCAGGGTCCCAACCTGGAGCTGCTGAAGAACGTCTGCGCGGCCACCGACCGCCCGGTGGTGGCCTCCGGCGGCGTCTCCTCCCTGGACGACCTGCGCGCCCTGTCCTCCCTCGTCCCGCTCGGTGTCGAGGGCGCCATCGTCGGGAAGGCCCTGTACGCGAAGGCGTTCACTCTCGAAGAAGCCCTGGAGGTTGTGTCCTCATGACGTCCGACGCCGTACGGCGCGTGCAGAGCGGAAGCACCTGGGAAGAGTCCTTCGGTTTCGCACGCGCCGTCGCGGCGGGCGACCGCGTGCTGGTGGCGGGCACGACGGCGCTCCGGGAGGGCGTGCTGCAGGGGGAGGGCGACCCCTACGAGCAGGCCAGGGCGGCCTTCACCGGCGCCCTGGAGGCGATCGCCGAGTTCGGTCTCGGCCCGGAGGCGGTGATCCGCACCCGGGTCTACATCACCCATCCGCGGGACGTGGACGAGGTGGGCCGGGCGCACAAGGAAATGTTCGACGCGGTGCGGCCGGTCGCCACCCTGCTCGTCGTCGACGGATTCTTCGACTCGCGCGTGCTGGTCGAAGTCGAACTCGAAGCATTCAGAGGAGCCGTGGATTCATGACCCTGGCGGTCCGAGTCATCCCCTGCCTGGACGTGGACAACGGCCGGGTCGTCAAGGGCGTCAACTTCCAGAACCTGCGCGACGCGGGCGACCCCGTCGAGATGGCCAAGGTGTACGACACCGAGGGTGCCGACGAGTTGACGTTCCTGGACATCACCGCCTCCTCCGGCAACCGCGCGACCACCTACGACGTGGTCCGCCGCACCGCCGAGCAGGTCTTCATCCCGCTCACCGTCGGCGGCGGCGTACGCACCGCCGAGGACGTGGACAAGCTGCTGCGGGCCGGCGCGGACAAGGTCGGCGTCAACACCGCGGCGATCGCGCGCCCCGAACTGATCCGGGAGATCGCCGAACGCTTCGGCCGCCAGGTCCTCGTCCTGTCCGTCGACGCCCGGCGCACCGGGACCGGCTCCTTCGAGGTCACCACCCACGGCGGCCGCGAGGGCACCGGCATCGACGCCGTCGAATGGGCCCACCGGGCCGCCGAACTCGGCGCCGGGGAGATCCTGCTCAACTCCATGGACGCCGACGGCACCAAGGACGGCTACGACCTGGAGATGATCCGCGCCGTCCGCAAACACGTCACCGTCCCCGTGATCGCCTCCGGCGGGGCCGGCGCCCTGCCGCACTTCCCGCCGGCCGTCGAGGCGGGCGCGGACGCGGTCCTGGCCGCCTCCGTGTTCCACTTCGGCGACCTGCGCATCGGCGAGGTCAAGCGGGAGCTGCGGGAGGCGGGCCACCCCGTACGGTAGGCCCGCCGCGCCGCCCGGCGGCTCTCAGTAACCCAGCCGCTTGGTGCCCCGCGCCTTGGCCACCGCGTCCGCGTCGCCGTCCAGCTCCACCCGGGCGGCACCCTGCCGGCCGTACGCGAACAGCAGCAGCTCCGCGGGCTCCCCGGTGACGGTGACCACCGGGAGGCCCCGGTGCGCGACCACGGTCCGGCCGTCCGGCCGCCGCAGCACCAGGCCCGTCGGGGCGCCGCGGCCCATCACCCGGGCCATCCGCTCCAGCCGGGACCACAGGGTGTCCTGGAAGACCGCGTCCAGCTCGCGGGGCGTCCAGTCGGGCTGCGCGCGGCGCACGTCCTCGGTGTGGACGTAGAACTCGACGGTGTTCGACGCCTCGTCGACCTGCTTGAGGGAGAAGGGGGAGAACCGCGGCGGGCCCGTCCGGACGAGCTGGATCAGCTCCTCGTAGGGCTTCGCCCGCATCTCGTCCATCACCCGCTCCAGCCGGGAGGCGAGCTGCTTGATCAGGATCCCGCCGGCCGCGTCCGGCCGTCGCTCGCGCACGACCAGGTGCGCGGCCAGGTCCCGTGTCGTCCACCCCTCGCACAGGGTGGGCGCATCGGGCCCCGAGGCCTCCAACAGATCGGCGAGGAGAAGTCGTTCACGCTTCGCATGGGTCGACATACGCTCAGCTTACGACCGCGGCGGCCGCGAGGGGCGTGCGGCGCCGGCGTGGGGTCGGCCCGTCCGCCGCCACCGTCCGCTGCCGCCGCACGGACGTGACGCACGAGACGGCCGATAAGTATGACTAGAGGGTCCGGCCTGTGGACAAGTCGCAGGTCCCCGTCCCGCCGCGCGGCACAATGGCACGCATGACCAGCAGCACACCCGCGCCCCCTCCCGCCGGCCCCCTGCCCGCCGACCTCGCCGCCCGCCTCAAGCGGACCGCCGACGGGCTCCTCCCCGCCATCGCCCAGCAGTACGACACCGGCGAGGTCCTCATGCTCGGCTGGATGGACGACGAGGCCCTGCACCGCACCCTCACCACCGGCCGCTGCACCTACTGGTCCCGCAGCCGCCAGGAGTACTGGGTCAAGGGCGACACCTCCGGCCACGTCCAGCACGTGAAGTCCGTCGCCCTGGACTGCGACGCCGACACCGTGCTGGTCAAGGTCGACCAGGTCGGCGCCGCCTGCCACACCGGCGACCGCACCTGCTTCGACGCGGACGTCCTGCTCGCCCCGGACACCGCGCCCACCGCCCCGCCCGCGCCCGCCGGGGCGGACACCACCACCCCCGCTCAGTAGGGTCGACCGCCATGGACCTCGAGACCTTCCGCAAGCTGGCCACCGACCGCCGCGTCATCCCCGTCAGCCGCAAGCTCCTCGCCGACGGCGACACCCCGGTCGCGCTCTACCGCAAGCTCGCCGCCGAGCGCCCCGGCACCTTCCTGCTGGAGTCCGCGGAGAACGGCCGCGCGGCGTTCACCTGGTCCCGCTACTCCTTCGTCGGCGTCCGCAGCCAGGCCGCCCTCACCGAACGCGAGGGCCGCGCCCACTGGCTGGGCACCCCGCCCGTCGGCGTCCCCGCCGACGGCGACCCGCTCGCCGCGCTGCGCGCCACCGTCGAGGCCCTGCACACCCCCCGGGACCTCACCCACGACCTGGGGCTGCCGCCCTTCACCGGCGGCATGGTCGGCTACCTGGGCTACGACATCGTGCGCCGCCTGGAGAAGGTCGGCCCCGGCGAGCGGGACGACCTGAAGCTCCCCGAGCTGACCATGCTGCTCACCTCCGACCTCGCCGTCCTCGACCACTGGGACGGCACGGTCCTGCTCATCGCCAACGCCATCAACCACAACGACCTGGACACCGGCGTCGACGAGGCCTACGCCGACGCCGTCGCCCGCCTGGACGCGATGGAGGCGGACCTGGCCCGGCCGGTCGCCCAGCCGCCCGCCGCGCTCCCGCCCTCCGAACTGCCCGAGTACAGCGCGCTCTGGGGCGGCCCCGACTTCCGGAAGGCCGTCGAGGACATCAAGGAGCGCATCCGGGCCGGCGAGGCCTTCCAGGTCGTGCCCTCGCAGCGCTTCGAGACGCCCTGCACGGCGAGCGCGCTCGACGTCTACCGGGTCCTGCGGGCCACCAACCCCTCGCCCTACATGTATCTGTTCCGCTTCGACGACTTCGACGTCGTCGGCTCCTCGCCCGAGGCCCTGGTCAAGGTCGAGGACGGACACGCGATGGTCCACCCCATCGCCGGCACCCGCCCGCGCGGCGCCGGCCCGCAGGAGGACCAGGCCCTCGCCGAGGAACTCCTCGCCGACCCGAAGGAGCGTGCCGAGCACCTCATGCTCGTCGACCTCGGGCGCAACGACCTGGGACGGGTCTGCCGGCCCGGCTCCGTCGAGGTCGTCGACTTCATGTCCGTGGAGCGGTACTCCCACGTCATGCACATCGTCTCCACGGTCACCGGCCGCGTCGCCCCCGGCCGCACCGCCTTCGACGTGCTGACCGCCTGCTTCCCCGCCGGCACCCTCTCCGGCGCGCCCAAGCCCCGCGCCCTGCAGATCATCGACGAGCTCGAACCGTCCCGGCGCGGGCTCTACGGCGGCTGCGTCGGCTATCTCGACTTCGCCGGCGACTCCGACACGGCCATCGCCATCCGCACCGCCCTGCTGCGGGACGGCACCGCCTACGTGCAGGCCGGCGCGGGCATCGTCGCGGACTCCGACCCCGTCGCGGAGGACACCGAATGCCGCAACAAGGCCGCCGCGGTGCTCCGCGCGGTGCACACCGCCAACCGACTGGAAGGAGCCGGAACGCGCGCACGGTGACCGAGGACACGTGGGCTCACCCGAACCCCGGGTGACGGAACGCCCGGTGTTCGGGTGATAGTGGAGTACGTGACAGCCCTACCTCACCCCTCCGCCGAGGAGCCCGCGCCGGCCCGGTCCGGCCGCCGCAGCCTCGCCACCGCCCTGCTGAGCGGGGCGCTCGGCGCCGCCGTGGCCCTGCTCTCCACCCGGCAGGGCTGGTCCTCCGGCACCGTCGCGGTGCCCGGCGGCACCTTCCCGCTGCACGTCAAGGGCAGCGACGTCACCGGTGTCCCCGCGGCCCTCGCCGTGGTCGGGCTCGCCGCGCTCGTCGCCGTCTTCGCCGTCCGCAGGACCGGCCGCTACCTGGTCGCCGCACTGCTCGCGCTCTCCGGCGCCGGCACGATGGCGGCGGCCCTGTTCGGCCTCGGCGACAGCTCGGCCCTCGACGAGCAGGCCGCCCGGACCTCCGGGGACACCTCCGCCACCGCGGCGGCGCTCACCCATACGGCCTGGCCCTACCTCGCTGCCTTCGGCGGCGCGCTGCTGCTCCTCGCCGGACTGCTCGCGCTGCGCTACGGCCGGCTGTGGCCCGCGATGTCCGGACGCTACGAACGCGACGGGACGCCCCGGCCGCGCCGGCCCCGCCCGGTCGACCCGGACCGCCCCGAGGACCTGTGGCGGGCCCTGGACCGGGGCGAGGACCCGACCGGGGCGTAGCGAGCCGCCGCCGACGGACCACCCCCGGGCTCACGGCGTACGCGCCGGTGCGGAAGAATGGACGCGGAGCGTTCGGCTCACATACGCACACAGCAACGAGGAGCAAGTCATGGCGGGCAGCAGCCACGGTCACACCCCGGCCGCCTGGACCGGTGTCATCATCGCCTTCATCGGTTTCTGCGTCGCGGGGGTGTTCATGGTCGCGGCCCAGCCGGCGGGTTTCTGGGCGGGCATGGCGCTGATCCTCCTGGGCGGGGTCGTCGGCGGGATCATGCGCATGATGGGCCTGGGCCAGCCGAAGCACACCCACCCGGTCCACGAGGCCAAGGGCTGAGCGCAGACCCTCCCGCACGGTTCCTCGCGCCCCCCGAGGGGGTGCGGGGACCTCCCGTCAGGACCACGCCGCCCGCGCGCACGGCCGCACGAGGCGGCAGAATGCCCCGGGTGAACGTCCACGTACGCGCCGCGGCGGTCCCGGCCGCGGTCCTCGCGGTCGTCGTCGCGGCCTTCGGGTACGTCGCCGCGGTCGACCCCAACGAGCCGGGCCACTACCCCGCCTGCCCGCTCCTGCGCGTCACCGGGCTGTACTGCCCCGGCTGCGGCGGTCTGCGCAGCGCCCACGCCCTCGCCCACGGCGACCTCGCCGCCGCGCTCACCGACAACGTCCTCGCCGCCGTGGGCTTCCTCGCCTTCGCCGTGCTGTGGACCGTCTGGGTGGTCCGCTCCCTGACCGGGCGGCCCGTCCGGGTCGAACTCGGCGCGGCCCCGCTGTGGACCGGCGGGGCGCTGCTGCTGCTCTTCACGGTGGCCCGCAACCTGCCCTTCGGGGGCCTGCTCCACCCCTGAGCACCACGGAGCGCCCCGGACCACCCGCGAGCACCGGCACCGTCCGGACGCACAGGACGCGTCCAGTCGGTGGGACCGGCCCGAGCCGGATGCGAGGACCACCGGTTCCTCCGGATACCATCGCAAGGGCCATCGGCTCAGCATCAACCGTCAGGAAGGGGGCCGCTCGCGTGAGTGTGCTCGACGAGATCATCGACGGAGTCCGTGCCGACCTCGCGGAGCGGCAGGCGCGCGTCAGCCTCGACGAGCTGAAGGAGCGCGCGGCGAAGGCTCCCGCGGCCAAGGACGGGCTCGCCGCACTGCGCGGCGACGGCGTCAAGGTGATCTGCGAGGTCAAGCGGTCCAGCCCGTCCAAGGGCGCGCTCGCCGCGATCGCCGACCCCGCCGGACTGGCCGCCGACTACGAGGCGGGCGGCGCCTCCGTCATCTCCGTCCTCACCGAGGAGCGCCGCTTCGGCGGTTCGCTCGCCGACCTCGAGGCGGTCCGGGCGCGCGTCGACATCCCGATCCTGCGCAAGGACTTCGTCGTCACCTCGTACCAGCTCTGGGAGGCCCGGGCCTACGGCGCCGACCTCGTGCTGCTGATCGTGGCGGCCCTCGAGCAGCCGGCCCTGGAGTCGCTGATCGAGCGCGCCGTCTCCATCGGCCTCACCCCGCTCGTCGAGGTGCACGACGAGGACGAGGCCGAGCGGGCGGTGGACGCGGGCGCCCAGGTCATCGGAGTCAACGCGCGCAACCTCAAGACCCTCGACGTCGACCGCGGCACCTTCGACCGGGTGGCCCCCGAGATCCCCGAGAACATCGTCAAGGTCGCCGAGTCGGGTGTGCGCGGCCCGCACGACCTCATCGCCTACGCCAACGCGGGCGCCGACGCCGTGCTGGTGGGCGAGTCCCTCGTCACCGGACGTGACCCGAAGACGGCCGTCTCCGACCTCGTCGCCGCCGGCACGCACCCCGCGCTGCGGCACGGACGCGGCTGAGATGAGCGTGGTGCCGGTGTCCGTGCCCGCCGTACGGGCCGGGGAGCCCGTGGGGCGGCCCCGGATCCCGGTGCCGTGCGCCCACCCGGACGGCCGCACGCCGGCCGGAGCGGCCGGCACGCCCTGCACACCCGCCCCGTCGGCCAGGGACCCCTACGCCCGTCTCGCCCGCGGCTGCCGGCCGCGTGGCTGCCGGGCGCCCGCGCGCCGGGTGCACGGGCGGCGGGTGCGGTACGTCATCGGGGCCGAGCCGGGACAGGTGAACGGGATGCGATGGCACGGCGCGCCCGGTGCGCGCCGGTCACCCGCGGTGGACTGAACGAGGTCCACGGCCCCGTCCGTGGAGTCCGCGCGGCAGGCGGTCCCCCGCCTGCCGCCCGAGGCACACCTCTGGTCCCTCCCCGGCGTGAACTGCCCCGCGGCCCGCCCCGGTGCCACGGCCCCCGGCCGCGTCCCCGACGCGAGCGGCCGCGGGACGGCACGGGCTTCCCGCGCGCGTACGCACACGTCGCACGTACACCCCGTCCGAAGACGACCCCAGGGCCCTGTGCCCACGAGGTATCCCATGTCCAGCGAGTTCTTCATTCCCGACCCCGAGGGTCACGTCCCGAGCGCCGAGGGCTACTTCGGCGCCTTCGGCGGCAAGTTCATCCCGGAGGCCCTCGTCGCCGCCGTGGACGAGGTCGCCGTCGAGTACGACAAGGCGAAGTCGGACCCCGAGTTCGCCCGCGAGCTCAACGCGCTGATGGTCGACTACACCGGCCGGCCCAGCGCCCTGACGGAGGTGCCCCGGTTCGCCGAGCACGCCGGGGGCCCCCGGGTCTTCCTCAAGCGCGAGGACCTCAACCACACCGGCTCGCACAAGATCAACAATGTGCTCGGCCAGGCCCTGCTGACCAAGCGGACGGGCAAGACCCGGGTCATCGCCGAGACCGGCGCCGGCCAGCACGGCGTGGCCACGGCGACCGCCTGCGCGCTGTTCGGCCTCGAGTGCACCATCTACATGGGCGAGATCGACACCCGGCGCCAGGCCCTCAACGTGGCCCGGATGCGGATGCTCGGCGCGGAGGTCGTCGCCGTGAAGTCCGGCAGCCGCACCCTGAAGGACGCCATCAACGAGGCGTTCCGCGACTGGGTCGCCAACGTCGACCGCACCCACTACCTGTTCGGCACCGTCGCCGGACCGCACCCCTTCCCGGCGATGGTCCGCGACTTCCACCGGGTCATCGGCGTCGAGGCCCGCCGCCAGCTCCTGGAGCGCGCCGGACGGCTGCCCGACGCCGCCGTGGCCTGCGTCGGCGGCGGCTCCAACGCCATCGGCCTGTTCCACGCCTTCATCCCCGACGAGGGCGTGCGCCTGATCGGCTGCGAGCCGGCCGGACACGGGGTGGAGACCGGCGAGCACGCCGCCACCCTCACCGCCGGCGAGCCCGGCATCCTGCACGGCTCGCGGTCCTACGTGCTCCAGGACGAGGAGGGCCAGATCACCGAGCCGTACTCGATCTCGGCCGGCCTCGACTACCCGGGAATCGGCCCCGAGCACGCCTACCTCAAGGACAGCGGCCGCGGCGAGTACCGCGCGGTCACCGACGACGCCGCCATGCAGGCGCTGCGCCTGCTGTCGCGCACCGAGGGCATCATCCCGGCCATCGAGAGCGCCCACGCCCTGGCCGGCGCCCTGGAGGTGGGCCGGGAGCTGGGCCCGGAGGGGCTGATCGTGGTCAACCTCTCCGGACGCGGCGACAAGGACATGGACACCGCCGCCCGGTACTTCGGGCTGTACGACACCGACGCGGAGGTGGCGGCCGACGCCGCCGACACCGCGGAGATCGAGGGGGACGCCAAGTGAGCGGCACCATCCAACTCCTGCGCGACACCCTCGCCGCCGCGAAGGCGGAGGACCGGGCCGCGCTCATCGCCTACCTCCCGGCCGGGTTCCCGACCGTGGACGGCGGCATCGCCGCCATCAAGGAGGTCTTCGACGGCGGCGCCGACGTCGTCGAGGTCGGCCTGCCACACAGCGACCCCGTCCTGGACGGCCCCGTCATCCAGACCGCCGACGACATCGCCCTGCGCGGCGGGGTGCGGATCGCGGACGTCATGCGGACCGTCCGGGAGGCCCACGCGGCCACCGGCAAGCCCGTCCTCGTCATGACGTACTGGAACCCGATCGACCGCTACGGCGTCGAGCGCTTCACCGCCGAGCTCGCCGAGGCCGGGGGCGCCGGCTGCATCCTGCCCGACCTGCCGGTGCAGGAGTCGGCGCTGTGGCGGGAGCACGCCGAGAAGCACGGTCTCGCGACCGTCTTCGTGGTGGCGCCCAGCAGCAAGGACGCCCGGCTCGCCGAGATCACCGGAGCCGGCAGCGGCTTCGTGTACGCGGCCTCGCTGATGGGCGTCACCGGTACCCGCGAGTCGGTCGGCGCGCAGGCCCAGGACCTGGTGGAGCGGACCCGCGCCACCCGCTCCGACCTGCCCGTCTGCGTGGGCCTCGGCGTCTCGAACGCGGCCCAGGCCGCCGAGGTGGCCGGCTTCGCCGACGGCGTGATCGTCGGTTCGGCGTTCGTGAAGCGGATGCTGGACGCGCCGGACGAGGCGGCCGGACTGAGGGCCGTGCGGGAGCTGGCGGGCGAACTCGCGGCCGGGGTCCGCGGGGCCCGGCGGTAGGCGTCCAGCGATCAACACGACGACGTCCACTCACTCGAACGGGTGGACCTGGGGCCGGGGAGGCGCGCTGCGCCTCCCCGGTTCGTTCTGCCGGATGTGAGCGAGAAGAACCGTGAGGGAAAGCGCACCGCCCGGCAGCGGCTGGCGGAGGAGCGCGAGAAGCAGAAGGCCGCCGACAAGCGCCGCCGCGGGCTGATCATCGGGGCCGCGGTGATCGGCGTGCTGGGCCTCGCGGCCGTCGGCGGCGTGCTGGCCGCGAACTCCGGCAAGGAGGACAAGAGCGAGACCTCCGGCCCGGCGGTCGCCCCCTCCGGGGCGGTCGGCAAGGACGCCCTGGCCATCCCCGTCGGCAAGGACTCCGCCAAGGCGAGCCTCGCCGTCTGGGAGGACTTCCGCTGCCCGGCCTGCCAGGCCTTCGAGAAGACCTACCGCGCGACGATCCACGAACTGGTCGACGCCGGACAGCTCAAGGTCCAGTACCACCTGGCCACCCTCATCGACGGCAACACCCGCGGCAGCGGCTCCCGCCACGCGGCGAACGCGGCCGCCTGCGCCCAGGACGCGGGGAAGTTCACCGCCTACCACGACGTGCTCTACGACAACCAGCCGCCGGAGACGGAGGACGCCTTCGCGCAGGACGCCAAGCTGATCGACCTGGCGAAGAAGGTCGGCGGGCTCGACACCCCGGCCTTCCGCTCCTGCGTCGAGGACGGCACGCACAACACCTGGGTGGACAAGTCCAACGCCGCCTTCCAGGACGGAGGCTTCGGCGGCACGCCCACCGTGCTCCTCGACGGCAAGAACCTCATCGAGGACCGCTCCATGACCCCGGCGAAGCTCAAGCAGATGGTCGAGGCGGCGAACAGGAAATGACCCGGGCGGGGACGGCGTTCCGGCGCCTGCCGGGGCCCCGGTTACCGGGGCGTACGTTATGGAGCCGTATCCCGTCGGGTTGCCGCGCCACAGGGTCGGCACGGTAGCGTCGACCCTGCCATGTACCTTGCCTATATTCCCAGCCCGTCGCGCGGAGAGCTGCCCCTCGGCCCCATTCCGCTGCGCGGCTACGCGTTCTGCATCATCATCGGCGTCTTCGTGGCCGTCTGGCTCGGCAACAAGCGCTGGATCGCCCGCGGCGGCCGGGCCGGCACGGTGGCCGACATCGCGGTCTGGGCCGTGCCGTTCGGCCTCGTCGGCGGACGGCTCTACCACGTCATCACCGACTACGAGCTGTACTTCAGCGAGGGTCGCGACTGGGTGGACGCCTTCAAGATCTGGCAGGGCGGCCTCGGCATCTGGGGTGCCATCGCCCTCGGCGCGGTCGGCGCCTGGATCGGCTGCCGCCGCCGGGGCATTCCCCTGCCGGCCTATGCCGACGCCATCGCGCCCGGCATCGCCGTCGCACAGGCGCTCGGACGCTGGGGCAACTGGTTCAACCAGGAGCTGTACGGCCGCGAGACCCATCTGCCGTGGGCGTTGCACATCACCTCCGACGAGGGCGGCCGGGTACCGGGCTACTACCACCCGACGTTCCTCTACGAGTCGCTGTGGTGCATCGGCGTCGCCCTGCTGGTCATCTGGGCCGACCGGCGCTTCAAGCTCGGCCACGGCCGGGCCTTCGCCGTGTACGTGGCGGCGTACTGCGTGGGCCGCGCCTGGATCGAGTACATGCGCGTCGACGACGCCCACCACTTCCTCGGTCTGCGGCTCAACGACTGGACCGCGCTGATCGTGTTCCTGCTGGCCGTCGCCTACATCATCGTCTCGGCGAAGAAGCGGCCGGGCCGCGAGGAGATCGTGGAGCCGGAGGCGGACGTGCCCGGCGGGCCGGACGCGGAGGCCGCCTCCCCGGAGGCCGAGAAGCCCGTCGAAGGCGCGAAGGCCGAGGGCACCACGACAGAGGGCGCGAAGGCCGAGGGCGCTAAGACAGAGGGCGCGAAGGCCGAAGACGCGAAGGCCGAGGGCGCCAAGGCCGAGGACAAGGGTGGTGCCACGGCGGCGCCGAAGGCCGCGGGCGAGGACAAGGCCGCGGCCGGCGCTTCCTCGAAGTCGGCGCCGACGGCCGGGGAGAGCTGAGGCGCCGCCGACACCGCACTCGGCACGACCGGGGGCGCCGCACGGAACTCGTGCGGCGCCCCCGGCGCGTCCCGTCCCGCCCGGTTCAGCGCCGGCGGCGGGCCAGGGTCAGGGTGCGGTGGGCGACCGCCACCACCGCCGCGTCGATGAAACGTCCGTCCGGCAGGGCCTGGGCACCCGCCGTGGCGGTGGCCGCCCGGGCGATCTGCTCCGCCTCCACGATCTCCTTCGGCGTCGGCAGATACGCCTGCTCGATGACCGGGAGCTGACGCGGATGGATGGCCGCGCGCCCCAGAAATCCCAGGGCGCGCCCGCGCGTGCAGGACGCGGCCAGCCCCTCCAGGTCCCGGACGTCGGGGAACACCGACTGCGCGGGCGCCGGCAGACCCGCCGCCCGCGCGGCCGCCACCACCCGGGAGCGCGACCAGTCCAGACCCCTGTCCTCCCGCACCCCCAGATCGGCCCGCAGATCGGCCTCGCCCAGCGCGATCCCGCGCAGCGCGGGATGCGCGCACGCGATGGCGAAGGCGTGCTCCACCCCGAGCGCCGATTCCAGCAGGGCGTGCAACGCGACCTCGCCGTCCTGGGCCGCCCTCGCCGGGCCCGTCAGCTCCGCCACCCGCACCACCTCCCGGGGCGAGGTCACCTTCGGCAGCCGGAGCCCCGACAGCCCCGGCAACCCGGACAGCGCCTTGAGATCGCCTTCCACCCAGGGCCCGTCCAGCGCGTTGACCCGTACATGGACCGGCACCGGCTGCCGCTCCCGCAGCCGGTCCGCCGTCGCCGTGCGGGCGTACTCCTTGCGGTCGGGGGCGACCGCGTCCTCCAGGTCGATCAGCACCACGTCCGCCCCCGAGTCCAGCGCCTTGCCCACCACGTCCGGCCGGTCCCCGGGCGCGTACAGCCAGGTCAGCGGCAGGACCTCGGTGATCACACGGCCTCCTCGGCGCGCAGCGCCGCGATCTCGGCGGCCGTCAGGCCCAGCTCACCGAGGACCGCGTCGGTGTCGGCACCGTGCGGCCGTCCCGCCCAGCGGATCGCGCCGGGTGTCGCGGACAGCCGGAACAGCACGTTCTGCATGCGCAGCACGCCCAGCTCGGGGTCCTCGGGGACGGTGGCGAAGGTGCCGAGCGCCTGGTACTGCGGGTCGGTCAGCACCTCCCGCACGTCCTGCACGGGGGCGACGGCCGCCTCCGCCTTCTCGAACTCCGCGAGCACCTCCTCGCGGGTGCGCGCGGCGATCCACCCGCCGACCGCCGCGTCCAGCTCCTCCGCGTGCGCGGCCCGCCCGGCGCCGCTCGCGAACCAGGGCCGGGCGGCGAGGTCGGGGCGGCCGACCAGGTCCATCAGCCGTTCGGCGACCGACTGCGCGGAGGTGGAGACGGCGACCCAGCCGCCGTCGGCGGTGCGGTAGGTGTTGCGGGGCGCGTTGTTGGTGGACCGGTTGCCGGTGCGCGGCTGGACGTAGCCGAGCTGGTCGTACCAGACCGGCTGGGGGCCGAGCACGGTGAGGATCGGCTCGATGATCGCCATGTCGACGACCTGGCCCCGCCCGGTGCGCTCGCGCGCGGCGAGCGCGGTCATCACCGCGTACGCGGTGGTCAGGCCCGCGATGGAGTCGGCGAGACCGAACGGCGGCAGGGTGGGCGGGGCGTCCGGCTCGCCGGTGATCGCGGCGAAGCCGCTCATCGCCTCGGCGAGCGTGCCGAAGCCCGGCCGGTGCGCGTAGGGGCCGAACTGGCCGAAGGCGGTGACCCGGGCCAGCACGAGTCGGGGATTGACGGCGGACAGCTCCTCCCAGCCCAGGTCCCACTTCTCCAGCGTGCCGGGGCGGAAGTTCTCCACGAGCACGTCGGCGTGCGCGGCCAGCCGGAGCAGGACGGACCGGCCGCCCGGCGTGGACAGATCGGCGGTGACGGTCCGTTTGTTGCGGCCGAGCAGCTTCCACCACAGGCCGACCCCGTCCTTGGCGGGGCCGTGGCCGCGGCAGGGGTCCGGCTTGGCCGGGTGCTCGACCTTGACGACCTCCGCGCCGAAGTCGCCGAGCAGGGTGGCGGCGAGGGGGCCCGCGAAGAGGGTGGCCACGTCGAGGACGCGCAGACCGGCCAGCGGCGGGACGGGGGCGGACGGGGGTGCCTGGTCCTGGGGGGCGGTCATGGGCGGTGGATCTCCCGGTGGGTGAGCTGGGCGAGGGTGTCGAAGCCGACGCCGTCGAAGTCGCCGACGGAGGTGGCGAGCCGGTTCTTCAGCGGGGCGGTCCAGCGCTCCGGCAGCGCGGCGGGATCGCCCGCGAGCAGCCCGGCGACGCTGCCGACGGCCGCCCCGTTGGAGTCGGTGTCCCAGCCGCCGGAGACGGCACGGCAGAGGGAGGCGGAGAAGTCGCCGTCCGCGTGGGTGAGGGCGGCGGCGATCAGCGCGGTGTTGGGGACGGAGTGCACCCAGTGGTAGCCGCGGTGCACCTCGTGCAGCCGGTCGACGACCGTGTCGAAGTCCCGCTCCTCCCGCGCCAGTTCGATCGCCTGCCGGACGGCCCGGGCGAGCCGTGAGCGGGGCGGTACGACGCCCAGCCCGGCGGCCAGGCAGTCGTGCACGTCGTGGGTTCCGGTGGCGGCCGTCGCGAGCACGGCGGCGGTGAACATCGCCGCGTAGACCCCGTTCGCGGTGTGCGTGAGGGTGGCGTCGCGGTGCGCCTGGTCGGCGGCGGCCACCGGGTCGCCGGGGTGGGTCCAGCCGTGGACGTCGGCGCGGATGAGGGCGCCGATCCACTCGCGGAACGGGTTGCGGTGGCGGGCGGTGGACGGGGGCTCGATGCCGCACAGGAGGTTGCGGTAGGCGACGCGTTCGGCGGTGAAGGCGCGGCCCGCCGGGAGTTCCTCGAGCCAGAGGCGGGCCACGTCGGCGGTGGTGAACGCGCGGCCGTGGCGCTGGAGCAGGAGCAGGCCCAGGACGGGGTAGTTGAGGTCGTCGTCCTCGGGCATGCCGTCGATGTTCTCGGCGAGGGAGGTGGGGGCGGCGCGGCGGTTCCACGGCGGGGCGGCGGCCAGCTCCGGGGGCAGGCCGCGAGCGGTGAAGTAGCCGGTGAGCGGCCGGTTGCCGGTGGCCGCGGCGACCTCCCGGAGGGTGGCGAGGGGAAGCTTCTCCACCGGCCTGCCGAGGAGGCAGCCCACGGCCCGGCCCAGCCAGGACGCCTCCAGCGCGGCGGGGGAGGGGGCGGCGGGCGAGGGCGGCGCGTCGACGGGAGGTGCGGGGGGTGCGGCCGGCCCGAGGTGTGCGGAGTGCGTGGACGGTGCGAGGCGTGCGGCGTGCGCGGACGGTGCGAGGTGTGCGGCGTGCGCGGGCGGTGACGGCGGTGCCGGGAGGGTGGTGCGGGTGGCCCTGATGGCGGCGAGGTCCGTCGGCTCCTCGTCCGCCAGCCGGCTGGGCAGGTCGGCCAGTTCGTCCAGGAGGTCCTCGGCGAGCAGCCGCAGATAGCGGGAGACGGGCTGCGGGGAGGCGCCCGCCCGTGCCGGGGCCTCGGGGCCGCCCGCCGCCGCCCAGCGGCGCGCGATCGCCTCGGGGCGACGGCCGTCCTGCTCGGCCTGGCGCAGTTCGTGCCCCAGCAGGTCCTCCGGCTGTACCCAGGTCACGCGCAGCATGTCAGCCGACCTCCCCGGCGGTCCCGTCGCGCATCCCCGCGAACGCGGCCTCGTGCGCCCGGCGCCGTGCCACGTCCCGGGCGAACACCTCGCGCGCGACCTCCGCGAGCGTGTGCGCCGGGGCCGTCAGGTCCAGACGGCTCGCCTCGGCGACCGTCTTCGCCCACTCGTCCGGCACGGGTGAGCCCAGGGCACCCGCGAGCGCGCCCGCCATGGTCGCGATGGAGTCGCAGTCCCGGCCGTAGTTGACCGAGCCGAGCACCGCGTGCCGGTGGTCGCCGCCGGAGACCACCAGCATCCCCAGTGCCACGGGCAGTTCCTCGATCGCGTGCAGCCGGGAGGGGCGGCGGGCGCCGAGCGAGGGCGCGCGGTATTCGGGGCCGACGGTGTCGTACGGCTCCACCGCCCGCCGCAGCGGGCCCAGCGCCGACTCGAAGTCCGTGTACCGGGCGGCCGTCTCGCACACCGCCTCGATCGCCGACCGCGTGCCGTCCTTCGCCAGCGACAGGCACGCGGCCACCACCGAGTCCGGACTCGCGCCCGGCGCGCAGGCCGCCGCGACCGCCGCCGCGAACACCCCGGCCGCCTCCCTGCCGTAGGAGGACTGGTGGGCGCCCGCCACGTCGAGCGCCTCGGCGTACGCACCCGCCGGGTTGGCCGCGTTGACCAGGCCGACCGGCGCCATGTACATCGCCGCCCCGCAGTTGACGATGTTGCCGTTGCCGGCCTCGCGGGGGTCGACATGGCCGTAGTGCAGGCGGGCCACGAGCCACTTCTCGGCGAGGAAGACGCGTTGCAGCGGCAGCGCCTCGGCCTCCAGTTCCGGGATCCAGCGCGGCTGCCCGATCAGCTCCGGGACCAGGTGCTCGGCGACCGCGTAGGCGTCCAAGTGGTCGCGGACCGTGGCATAGACCCGGACCAGCGCATGGGTCAGCAGGGTGTCGTCGGTGACATGGCCGTCGCCCTTGTGGTACGGGGCGAGGGGGCGGGCGGTGCGCCAGCGGTCGCCGTCCCAGGGGCCGACGATGCCGTGGATCCGGCCGCCGTGCCGTTCGGTGATCTGCTCGGGGCTGTACCCCTCGACCGGTCCGCCGAGGGCGTCGCCGACGGCCGCACCGACCAGCGCGCCGGTGATCCGTTCGTCAAGAGTGGGCGTCATGTCCGAATCATCCTCCCGTGCGGGCCGGTTCCGTGGAGGCCAGGAGTTCGGCGAGGTGTACGAGATCGGTGCCGGTGAGACGGGGCAGCGCGCAGCCGGAGAGGGTGCGGCAGGCCTCCCGCCAGGTGTCCGGGATCGCGGCGCCGCCGCCGAGCGCGCCGGTGAGGGCGCCGGCCAGGGCCGGGGCCGAGTCCGCGACCCGGGACAGGCAGGCGGCGGCCGGCACCGCCTCGGCGATCCGCCCGCGGGCCGCCGTCGCCAGGGCGAGCGCGACGGGGACGGTCTCGGCGGCGGCGATGCCGTAGCTGTAGACGTGGTCGACGATCCTGTGCTCCAGGAGCGGGAGCAGGGCGAAGGCACCGGGGCAGCCCTCGGCGAGGTCCAGGGCGTGGCGGGCGTTGCGGCCGATCTCGGTCGTCGCGGGAAGCTCCGCGAGGGCGGCCCCGGCACACGCGGCGACGTCCTCGCCGGCCAGGGCGAGGGACAGCGCGGCGGCCATCGCGCGGGCGCCGTGCACGCCGTCCCCGTCCTGGGTGTAGCGGGCGTCGAACTCGGCGAGGTCGGCGGCGCGGCGGGGTGCGCCGGGGTGGGCGACGGCCAGCACGCAGGCCCGTACGCAGGCGGCGTCGTCGAAGTAGTGCGGATTGTCGTGGCCGGTCGCGGGCGGGCGCAGTCCGGCCGCGAGGTTGCCGAGGCCGGCCCGCACCGAGATGCGGGCGCGCAGGGGGAGCAGGGCGGACTCGACCTCGGGGGCGCGGTCCGTGGCGGCGGCGACCTCGTCCGCGACGGCGCTCCAGGACAGGTCGATCGCGGCGCGTATGCGGCGGTCGTGGGTGAGGTCGCCGAGGACGGCGCCCTCGCCCGCCCGCAGCACGGCCTCGGCGGTGAAGGCCGCCCACTCGGCGTCGTCGGAGGGCCCGAGGCGCAGCGGCTCGGGGGGCTGGTTGAGGGCGATGGGCACGGGGAGGGTGGTGGTCGCGTTCTGCTCGGCGAAGGTGTCGAGCTCGCGGGTCAGCCGCCGGGTCCAGTCCGGCATCCGGGCGGCCCGGTGCCGCGCGGCGGGCCACCCGGCGGCGTCCCCGGCGGCCAGCCCGAGCAGGAGCCCCTCGGTACGGCGCGGGTCACCGTGGACCTCGGCGCTCACGAGCCGGCCTCCTCGTCGGCCGCGGCGAGCACGAGACCCCGGGCCGGGGAGGCGTCCGACACCGGGGGAGCCGCGGCGGTGACGGCGCTTGCGACGGGGGTGCCCCCTGCGAGCGCCCGGGGGGCCTCGACGGCAACGGCGCCCCGTGCGGATGTTTTCGGGGCCGGGGAGGGGTTCGTAGTTTTCGGGGCCGGGGTGGTGTCCGTGGCTTTCGGTGGCCGGGTGGTGTTCGCCCCGGTGGTGGCCGTCGGGGCGGCAGGCATGTCCGTGGCGGGGGTGCCCCGTGCGGGGGTTTCCGGGGCCGGGGAGGGGTTCGTAGTTTCCGGGGCCGGGGTGGTGTCTGCGGCTTTCGGTGGCCGGGTGGTGTTCGCGCCGGTGGTGGCCGTCGGGGCGGCAGGCATGTCCGCGGTGGGGGCGCCCCGCGCGGGGGCTTTCGGGGCCGGGGAGGGGTTCGTAGTTTCCGGGGCCGGGGTGGTGTCCGTGGCTTCCGGTGGCCGGGTGGTGTTCGCCCCGGTGGTGGCGGTCGGGGCGGCAGACATGTCCGTGGCGGGGGTGCCTCGTGCGGGGGCTTTCGGGGCCGGGGTGGTGTCCGCGGTTTCCGGTGGCCGGGTGGTGTTCGCCCCGGTGGTGGCGGTCGGGGCGGCAGGCATGTCCGCGGCGGGGGTGCCCCGTGCGGGGGTTTTCGGGGCCGGGGAGGGGTCCGTAGTCTCCGGGGCCGGGGTGGTGTCCGCGTGGGCGGCGGCCGCCCCCCGGAGCATGGCGCCGCCCGGCACACGGGCGACCGGCCCGGCGGAGGGCGCCGCGACGCGGCCGGCCGTGCCGCGCGCGG
>BNBP01000087.1 GCA_014656015.1 Streptomyces griseoaurantiacus
CGAGCGACGCGACGCCTACACCGCCTGGCTCCACACCTACAATCACCACCGCGGACACACCGCGCTCGAGGGCCAACCACCCGCCAGCCGCGTCCCCAACCTCACGGGTCAGTACACCTAGGCCGCCGGGGACTCCTCCAGGCGGGGGAAGAGGACCGCGCCCTTGGTGATCCTGGCGCCGGCGGGGAGGCGGCCCCAGTCGGCGGCGTCCTGGACGCGCTGGTCGGCGAGGGCGCCCAGGGACGCTTCCGCGCCCAGGGACTCCCACAGCTTCTGGCTGGTGTCCGGCATGACCGGGTTCAGGAGGACGGCCATGGCGCGCAGCGACTCCGCGGCCGTGTAGAGGATCGTGGCCAGGCGGGCCCGGCCCTCGTCGCTCTTGTCCTTGGCGACCTTCCACGGCTCCTGCTCCGTGAGGTAGCCGTTGACCTGCTTGACGAAGTCGAAGACCGCCAGGATGCCGCCCTGGAAGTCCAGCTCCTCGCCGATCCTCCGGTCGGCCTCCGCGACCGCCTTGGCCAGGCCGGCCTTGACCGCCGCCTCCGCCTCACCGTCGGCCGTGGACGCCGGCAGCTCGCCGTCGAAGTACTTGCCGACCATCGCCGCGACGCGGGACGCCAGGTTGCCGTAGTCGTTCGCCAGCTCGCTCGTGTAGCGGGCGGAGAAGTCCTCCCACGAGAAGCTGCCGTCCTGGCCGAAGGCGATGGCGCGCAGGAAGTACCACCGGTACGCGTCCACGCCGAAGTGCGTGGTCAGGTCCTGGGGCTTGATGCCGGTCAGGTTCGACTTCGACATCTTCTCGCCGCCGACCATCAGCCAGCCGTTCGCGGCGACCTTCCCGGGCAGCGGCAGGCCCTGCGCCATCAGCATGGCCGGCCAGATCACCGCGTGGAAGCGCAGGATGTCCTTGCCGACCAGGTGCACGTCGGCCGGGAAGGTCTCCTCGAACTTCTGCTGGTTCTCGTTGTAGCCGACCGCCGTGGCGTAGTTCAGCAGCGCGTCGACCCACACGTAGATGACGTGCTTCTCGTCCCAGGGGATCGGGATGCCCCAGTCGAAGGTCGAGCGGGAGATCGACAGGTCCTGCAGGCCCTGGCGGACGAAGTTCACGACCTCGTTGCGCGCGGACTCGGGCTGGATGAAGTCCGGGTTCGCCTCGTAGTGCGCGAGGAGCTTGTCGGTGTACTCGCTCAGGCGGAAGAAGTAGTTCTCCTCGCTGAGGATCTCCACCGGCTTCTTGTGGATCGGGCACAGCTTCTGGCCCGCGAACTCGCCCTCGCCGTCGAGCAGTTCGCCCGGGAGCTTGTACTCCTCGCAGCCCACGCAGTACGGGCCCTCGTAGCCGCCCTTGTAGATCTCGCCCTTGTCGTGCAGGTCCTGCACGAACTCCTGGACGCGGTCGGTGTGGCGCTTCTGCGTGGTGCGGATGAAGTCGTCGTTCGCGATGTCCAGGTGCTCCCACAGGGGCTCCCAGGCCTCCGTGACGAGCTTGTCGGCCCAGGCCTGCGGGGTGACCCCGTTCGCCTCGGCCGTGCGCATGATCTTCTGACCGTGCTCGTCCGTGCCGGTGAGGTACCACACCTTCTCGCCGCGCTGACGGTGCCAGCGGGTGAGCACGTCGCCTGCGACGGTCGTATAGGCGTGGCCCAGGTGAGGAGCGTCGTTGACGTAGTAGATGGGGGTCGAGACGTAGAACGCCTTCGCCCCCTGCTTCTCGGATCCAGTGGCCGCCATGCCGAAATCCTACTGGCCCGGCGAAGGTGGCTTCACCTGCGTTTCGGGGCGGGCGGTACGGGGTAACCCCGCGCACCGCCCGCCCCGGGGTGTCCTACGGGCGCCAGGAGGCCAGGACGCCCTCGTAGAGCTCCTTGTCGGTGAGCTCGCGGGGGGTGGGGCCCGCGTGGAAGAAGGAGGTGTTCTCCGTCTTCAGCTTGCGCAGGTAGTCGAACGCCTTGTTCTCGTGCTCGCCGAAGGCCACGAAGGAGAAGAAGACCTCCGGGTGCTCGGCGGCCGCGTCCTTGAGCGCCTGGGTGGCCGGGGTCTTCGCGTCGGGGGCGCCGTCCGTCTGGAAGACCACCAGCGCGGGGGTGCCGGGCGCCTCCTCGGCGTGCTTGGCGAGGACCGCCTCGACGGCGGCGTGGTAGCTCGTGCGGCCCATGCGGCCGAGGCCCGCGTGCAGCTCGTCGACCTTGTTCTCGTGCGCGGCGAGGGTCAGCTCGCCGGTGCCGTCCAGCTCCGTGGAGAAGAACGTGACGTGGACGGTCGCCTCGGGGTCCAGGTGGGCGGCCAGGGCGAGGGTCTGCTCGCCGAGGGCCTGCGCGGAGCCGTCCTTGTAGTACGGGCGCATGGAGGCGGAGCGGTCCAGGACGAGGTGGACCTTGGCGCGGGCGCCGGTGAGGCCGTGGGTGCGGAGGGCTTCCTCGGCGGCCTTGTAGGCGGTGCCGAGGCCGGGGGCGGCCTTGCGGATGTGCGACGCGGGCGTCGCCGGGTTCTTCTCCGCGGCCTCGGCTTCGCCTTCGGCCTCGTCGGTTTCCCCGCCCGCACCATCCGTGGCGGTCTCGGCCTCGGGTGCGGACGGCCCGTGTGGGGCTTCCTGTGCGTCGGCGGCCGCGGGTTCGGGGGCGGCGGGGGCGGGTTCCGGTTCGGTCGCGGCGGGGGCCGGCTCGGGGGCCGCTTCCGGCGTGGCCGCCTCAGGCGCGGGGGCCGACTCGGGCGCGACGGCCTCGGGCTCGGGCTCGGGAGCCTCGGCTGCCGCCGGTGCCTCGGCGGGCCGGGGCTCCTCCTCGGACGCCTTCGGCTCCTCGGGGGCCTCGGGCTCCTCGGACGCCGCCTTGGGCTCCTCGGTCTTTGCCTTGAGCGCCTTGGGCGTCGCCTTGGGCTCCTCGGACGCCGCCTCGGGTGCCTCGGTCGTCGCCTCCGGCGTCGCCTTCGGCTCCTCGACCGTCGTCGGTTCCTCGGCGGCCTGCGGTTCCTCGGCCGGTGCCGGCTCGTCCGCGCTCGCCGGCTCCTCCGTCTCCGTACCCGTCTCCGCCTTCGCCGGCTCGGCCGGCGCCTTCGGCTCCGGTTCCGGGTCCGCCGTCGGTTCCTCGGCCGCGGCCGGGGCCTTCGCCGGGGTCGGATCGGGGGACGGGTCGTGGGTCGCCGGCGGTTCGTCCGTCGGCTTCGTCGGCTTGGGGACCGAGACGTTGTCGAACGCAGCCGACACCAGGTCGTGTTCCCCGCGGCTGTCGCCGCTCTCCTGGCGGGGGTCGGGCACGTGGGCCGTCGCGGCGGCCGGGGCCGGGGCCGGGGTCGGCTCGGTCGACGGGGAGGGGACCTTGGGGGCCGGCGGCCGCGCGGCGACCGGCTCCTCGGCGGGGGCCGCCGCGGGCTCCTCCGCCCGTGCCGTCTCCTGCGTGGGGAGCCGCTCCGGCTCCGTCGTCACGCTCTCCGTCCCGTCCCTGCGCCCCTTGCGTGAGCGGCCGAACGCATTCCGCAGAAGAGTAAGAAGTCCCATGAGCGCGACCCTTCGCATGAGGTGAGGCCCGTCAATCCCTGGCCAGGACGGACACGTAAGGTTAGCGGTCACGGCTGGTGATCTTCGGCAGGGTACGGCCGGGGGACCCGGCGCGCTACCCGGAACGCCGTACGGGTGACCGTCCGTTCGCCCCGACGCCGTACGGCCGCCACGTGTTCACCCCTCGTTCGGGCGAGCGTCCCGCTCCCGCACCGGCACCGCGCCTAACGTCTCGCGGACACCGAGGGAAACCATGGGGAGTCGCATCGTGTCCGTGCCCAAGCCGCTGCCGCTCATCGGCTCGCATCCCGGCGGACGATCCGCCCTGACCTGTCGTTTCCGCTGTGGTGACGCCTGCTTCCACGAGGTGCCCAACACCAGCGGCAACGCCTACGCCGGGGATGTGATCGCCGGTGCCGTGCGCCGTCGCGCGCTGCTGCGCGGGGCGGCGGTGACCGCCGTGGTGGCGGCGACGGGCGCGGCCGGGGCCACCGTCGGCGCGCCGGGGGCGAGCGCCGCGCCCGGCGCCCCGGCCGCTCCGGGGCCCGCCGGGAAGGACCGGCGCGGTGCGCGCGGGCTGCGTTTCGAGCCCGTCGCGCCGAACACCGCCGACGCCGTCACCGTCCCGGAGGGCTACCGGCAGAACGTCGTCGTCCGCTGGGGGGAGCCGATCCTGCGCGGGGCGCCCGCGTTCGATCCGGAGAACCAGAGCGCGGCCGCGCAGGCGGGCCAGTTCGGCTACAACAACGACTTCCTCGCGCTCCTGCCGCTCCCCGGCGAGCGCGGCCGGCAACTCCTCGTCGCCAATCACGAGTACACGGACGAGGTGCTGATGTTCCGGGGCTACGACCCCGAGAACCCCACCCGGCGGCAGGTCGAGACCGCCTGGGCCGCGCACGGGCTCTCGGCGGTCGTGGTGGAGGAGGACGGGAGGACGGGGCGGCTCTCCGCGGTGCCCCGGCACCACCTCAACCGTCGCGTCACCGCGACCACCGAGTTCCGTCTCACCGGCCCCGCCGCCGGGTCCGCGCTGCTGAGGACCTCCGCCGACCCGGGCGGCCGCACGGTGCTCGGAACCCTCAACAACTGCTCGGGCGGCACCACCCCGTGGGGGACCACGCTGCACGGCGAGGAGAACTTCAACCAGTACTTCGCGCACGGCTCCCGCGCCACGGACAGCCGGTACGGCATCGGCACCGGGGCCACCGAACGCAAGTGGGAACGGTTCGACAAGCGGTTCGACCTCGCCCAGGAGCCGAACGAGGTCCACCGCTTCGGCTACGTCGTCGAGTTCGACCCCTACGACCCCGCCTCCACGCCCCGCAAGCACACCGCCCTCGGCCGCTTCAAGCACGAGGCGGCGACCGTGCGGATGACGGCGGACGGCCGCCCGGTCGTCTACTCCGGTGACGACGAACGCTTCGACTACTTCTACAAGTTCGTCGGCAGCAAGCGGATGCGCGCGGGCAACGGCCGCGCCGCCCGCGCGCACAACCTCACCCTGCTCGACGAGGGCACCCTCTACGTCGCCCGCCTCACCGGCGACTCCCCCGCCGCCGAGATCGACGGCACCGGGAAGCCGCCCGCCGACGGCGAGTTCGACGGCGGCGGGGAGTGGATCCCGCTGGCCACCGCCACCGCCACGGGTGCCGTCTCGCACGTCGAGGGGATGACGGCGGAGGAGGTCTTCGTCTTCACCCGCCTCGCCGGTGACCGGGCGGGCGCCACCAAGATGGACCGCCCCGAGGACATCGAGCCGTCCCCGCGCACCGGCAAGGTGTACGTGGCACTCACCAACAACACCAACCGCGGCAGGAGCGGTTACGCCGCGGCCGACGAGGCCAACCCGCGCAACGCCAACAAGCACGGGCACGTCCTGGAGCTCACCGAGCGCGGCGGCCGTGCCGAGGCCACCGCCTTCGGCTGGTCGCTGTTCCTGGTCGCGGGCGACCCCGAGGACCCCGCCACCTACTTCGCGGGCTTCCCCAAGGACCGGGTCAGCCCCGTCTCCTGCCCGGACAACGTGGCCTTCGACCCGCACGGCAACCTGTGGATCTCCACGGACGGCAACCAGCTCGGCTCCCACGACGGACTGTTCGGCGTCGCGGTGCGGGGCGAGCGGCGCGGCGAACTGAAGCAGTTCCTGACCGTGCCGACCGGCGCCGAGACCTGCGGCCCGCTCGTGCAGGAGCGCCGGGTGCTGGTGGCGGTGCAGCACCCGGGCGAGGTCGACGGGGCGACGGTGGAGCGGCCGGCCAGCACCTGGCCCGACGGGCCGGGCCGGATCGTCCGCCCGGCGGTCGTCGCGGTGTGGCGCGCGGACGGGGCGGACATCGGCGTCTGACGGTCACCGGTGGTGCGGAGGGCGGGCGAGGGGCGCGGCCGGGACGGCCGCGCCCCCGGCCGCTAGCGGGCCGCCGACGGCGGTGTGCGGTCCCGGCCGGCGCCGGACCGGTCCGCGGTGGCCAGGGACCAGATCACGAAGCCGCCCAGGGCGATGGAGATGAGCGCCCACACGGGGGCGTACGGCAGGAAGAGGAACCACTCGATCATGTAGAGGGCCGCGAGGGCGATGCCCACGGCGCGGCCCCACGCGGCGCCGGTGAGGACGGCCCAGCCGGCCAGCGCCAGCAGCGCCCCGACGATCAGGTGGATCCAGCCCCAGCCGGTGAGGCTGAACTTGTACACGTAGTCGTCGACCCGCGCGTACACGTTGTTCGTGGCGATCCCGGCGATGCCGTTGAGCACGCCGAGAACGCCGGTGACCATCATCAGCACCCCGGCGAAGACCGTGCCGCCGGTCGCCCAGGCGGAGCGTCGCGGATGCGATGTGGAAGCGGTGTGCTGAGCCATGGTGCCTCGTCTCCTCGGCGTCTCCTCGGCTTCTTCTCGGCCGATCGGGAGGGTGCCTTCACCGGCAGCTTCACCCGTACGAGGGACGCCCGCGCGGGGGGCTGCGCCGAACGGGTGATGCGGGGGAGGGGGCGGGAGCGCGGCGAGGTGGCGCACGGGCCCGGCGATACGCGGGGCCGGGGGCCTACTCGACGAGGGCCGCGGCGCCCAGGGCGACCGCGAGGCGGGCGGCGTCCTCGGTGCCGGGCTCGGCCGTGTAGACGGTGATGCGGGTGTCGTCGAGGGCGTCCAGGAGCGTGTCGCAGTCGAGCGTCATCCGGCCCGCCCCGGGATGTTCGACGATCTTGCGCCGGGACGGCCCCGGCAGCGGCGGCGGGACGTCGGCGCCCCACAGTTCGCCGAACCGCGGGGTGGCCTCGGCGAGCGCGGCGACCAGCCGCCGCAGCGCCCGGTCGGCCGGGTAGCGAAGGACGGTCAGCCGCAGGTCGGCGACGAGCCGCGCCTCGTGCTCCGCCTGCTCCCGCGCGGTGTGCACGACCCGGCCGGGGGGCCCGGCGAGCGTGCGCCAGACGGCGTTGCGCTCGAGGCCGCGCCAGTGCGAGGTCGTGCCCATCAGCGCCTCGTACGGCCCGTTGGCGAGGACGAGGTTCCAGCTCGCGTCGTACACGACGACCGGGGTGTGCGCGAGACGGTCGAGCAGCCGGCGCACGCTGGGCGCGAGACGCGAGGGGACGACCTCGGGGCCCGGGACGGTGTGCCCGGCCAGCCGGTACAGCAGGTCGCGCTCCGGCGCGGACAAGCGCAGCGCCCGCGCGAGCGCCTCGACCACCTGGGCGGAGGGCGCGGTCGCCCGGCCCTGTTCGAGCCGGGTCAGATAGTCGGCCGAGACTCCGGCGAGGGCGGCGAGTTCCTCCCGGCGCAGTCCGGGCGCCCGCCGTCGCGGGCCGACCGGGACGCCCGCGTCCTCCGGTGCGACGCGTTCGCGCCAGCGGCGTACCGTCCGGCCGAACTCCCACGTCTCCATGGGCCCAGTGTGCGCCGGGCGCCGGGGCGTTGTCCTGGCCCTGGCGTACCCAGGACAACGGGACGGCTGGCTGAGCGCGGTGCCTTCGCCGAGGGTCGGGACCATGACCACCACCGAATCCGGCATCGGCTCCGGAACCGTACTGATCACCGGACCCACCCGGAACCTGGGCCGGTCCGCCGTCCTCGCGATGGCCGGCCGCCCCGCGGCCGAACGCCCCGACCTGCTGCTGGTGGGCCGGGCCGGCGCGGACCTCGCCCGGGTCGCCGACGAGGCGCGCGCCCTGGGCGCGCGGGTGCACGAGATCGGCTGCGACCTGGCCCGGCTCGCCGACGTGCGCGCCGCCGCCGCGGCCGCCCGCGACCTGCTCGGTCGCGGCGCGGTGCGTCCGCTGCGCGCGCTCGTCGCCAACGCGGGCGTCTCCTCCTCCGACGTCCGCACCGCCTCCGCCGACGGTCACGAGCTGACCTTCGCCGTCAACCATCTCGCGCACGCGCTGCTCATCGGGGAACTGCTCGACCGGCTCAGCGCGCCCGCCCGGATCGTCCTGCTCGGCTCGAACGTCTACAGCGCCAACCTCCCCCGCAAGGTCATGGGCGTCCCCGAGGCGAAGTGGCGCGAGCCGCTGGACCTCGCCCGGCCCGCCACCGGGGAGAAGAACCCCGGCCTCACCGCCTCCGGCGTCGCCTACGCCAACTCCAAGCTCGCGATCCTGTACTACGCCCACGAACTCCAGCGCCGTGCCGCAGCCGGCGTGCAGGTCCTGGTGTTCGAGCCGGGGTGGATGCCCGGCACCGCGCTGGGCCGGGGCGCGCCCGCCGCCCTGCGGGCGATGGGGCGGGGACTGGCCCGCATGCCCGGCGTCTCCACGCCGAAGCGGTCCGGCCCGGCACTCGCCTCGGTCGTGCTCGACGACCGGTGGGCCGGGCTGCGGGACGGAGCGTTCGTGGTGAAGGACAAGGTGACGGAGGTACGGCCGGTCGCCCACGACCGGGAGCGGGAGCGCCGGCTGTGGGCGGCCACGGAGCACCTCCTGGCGGGGGTGCGGGCCGGGGGCTGAGGCGTCAGAGGCCGGTCCTGAGCAGCCACTGCGCCAGGGCCGCGTTGAACGGTTCCGGGCGTTCCAGGTTGGGCAGGTGGGCGGCGCCCTCGATGATCTCCAGGGTCGAGGCGGGCAGGGCCTCGTGCATCGCCCGTGCCTCGGCGACCGGGGTGTACTCGTCGTCCGCGCCGACCACCACGAGGGCGGGCACGGTGATCCGGGGGAGCAGCGGGCGGTAGTCGGGGCGCACCGCCCGCCCGCGCAGGGCGGCCGCGGCGCCCCTCGGGTCGGTCCCGGTCATCATGCGGCGCACGTGCGCGGCGACATCCGGGTCCGCGTAGGGCGCGACCATCTTGTACAGCACCTCCTCGGCGTACCCGGCCATGCCCTCGCGCAACAGACGGTCGGCCATGGCGGCGCGGGCCAGGCGGCCGGACTCGGTCTCGTCGGCGGGGAAGGTGTCGGCGAGGACGATCCCGGCGATCCGGCCGGGGAAGCGGGCGCAGCACTCCATGACGATCTGACCGCCCATGGAGACACCGCCGAGGACGCAGCGGTCGATGCCGAGGTGGTCGAGGAGGGCGGCGAGGTCGTCGGCGAAGACGGACAGGGGCGTCGAGGTGTCGTCCGGGACGGGGGAGGCGCCGTAGCCGCGCAGGTCGGGGGCCACGACCCGGCGGTCGGCGGAGAACGCGGCGAGCTGCGGGGCCCACATGCCGCGGTCGAAGGGGTGGCCGTGGACGAGGACGAGGGGGAGGACGCCGGTGCCGGTGTCGCCGGTGGCACCTGTGTCCTCGTGCGCGAGGTACGGGGGCATGGTCGGACCCTAAGGGGTGGCTCGCGGGACGCCGCGACGAGATGTCGTGCGGGGTCAGACGGAGGTGTGCGCCGGGGGCTCGGCCGGGAGCGGCGCGGGGGCGCCGGGTGCCTGCGGCGGTGCGGTGCGGCGCCGGGTGCGGTGTCCCGTGAGCCAGGCCGCGGCGGCGACGGCGAGGCCGGTGGCCAGCAGGGCCCAGGAGACCGTGCGCAGGGTCTCGGTGAGCGCGTCGTAGACCGCGCCGGCGGCCGGTTGCGGGACGTCGTCCGGGACGCCGGACAGGGTCAGCAGCCGGCCGACGAGGACGGCGAGCGCCAGCAGGGCGGCGCCGAGGGCCGTGCCGAGGCCGACCGCGATCACCGCACGGCGCCGGGACACCGCGAGGGCGATGCCCGCGAGGGCGCACGCCAGGGTGACCAGCGGGAGCCAGAAACCGGCGAACTCGAGCACGTGGAACCCCTTCCGGAAGGCGGTCAGACGGTCGGCGGGGAGCAGGGTGATCCGGGTGTGGGCCACGGGGATGCGTTCCGCGAACGGGACGTGGTCCTCGACGAGCCGCTCCTTCAGCCGCCGGGTGGCGGGCGCGAGGTCGAGGGTGACGGGGGCGGTCCGGGGCCCGTCCTCGCGCAGGGCGCGCAGCACGGCGTCGTGCGCGGCGAGGTTGGCGGTGCCCCAGGCGGAGCGGAAGGCATCGGTGCCGGTGAAGGAGCGCACGGCGTCGTGCACGTAGGTGTGCACGGGCTCGCGCAGCGGGGGCCGGACGTCGATCTCCCGCATGATGTCGTCGGTGACCGCCGTGGCGATCGCCTCTCGCACCCCGGTGTCGGTGGCCAGCGGCGCGGTGGTGGCGGCGTAGCGGCCGGTGTCCCCGATGCCGTGGGTGGCCCAGACCGCGAGGACCGCCGGCGGGGCGAGCAGGCAGGCGGCGGCGAGGAGGGCGGCGGCGACCGGCGGGCGGGCGGAACGGCGGGACACGGGTCAAGCGAAGCGGAGGGGTGGGCCGGCGGCCAGCGGGAAGGGGCCGATCGGGGTGCCCCGCGGGGGCCCGCGGGGCCGCATGTCGAGGGCCCCGGCGCCCCCGTTCGGCCCCGTAGCGGGTTACGGTGCTGGACGGACGTACGTGCACCTGCGTGACCGGTGCGCCCGGACGCGTGCGGAACGCGTGCGGGGCACTCGAAGGGGGAGGGAACGATGCCCGGAACCGTGCTGCTCCTCGCGGCCTCACCGGCGGGCAGGGGGCGCCTCGTGGACGCGGCCTCCGTGCTCCCCGTCCTCGCGGCCGTCGCCCCGGCGGTGCTGTCCGGCACGGAGACCGCCAACGTCGTCGAGCTGGCCGACCCGCTGGAGCCGCAGGCCGTGCTGACCAGGCTGCGCGCGGCGGCCGCCGCGCCCGGCCCGCTCACCGTCTTCCTCGCCGGGCAGCTCCAGCTCGACCGGCGCGGTCACCAGCCGCACGTGGCGCTGGCCCGCTCCACCCCGGCGACCGTGCGCTACACCGGTTTCCCCTGGCAGTGGATCACCGAGGAGCTGCGGCTGCGGCCGCCGGGCGCCACCTCCCTCGTCGTCGACCTGCACGCCGATCCGGAGGCCTGGCAGCACCTGGCCGCCCGGCCGCTCACGGCGGGGCCGGGCGTGAGCCTGTACGGGCGTCTGGCGCCGCCTCCGCCGCGGCGGGCGGTCGCGGCGCCGACGTACATGAAGGCGGTGGCCACGCTCCTGCGCAGCGGCCACCGGCCGCCGCTCCCCCAGCTCCACCAGCAGGCGCTGGCACGGCTGGCGGAGGAGACGGGGGCGTACGGGGACACCGTGCTGACCTGGGACGCGGCGGCCGGGCCCGGGGCGGGCGTGCCGGTGCCGCGGCCGGCGCCCGGTGCCGCACCGGCGCCGGTACCCGCCCCCGTCCCGGTACCCGCCCCCGTCCCGGTCGCCGTCCCCGCGCCCGCCGCCGGGACGGCGCCGGTGCCCGCCCCGTCCCCCGCCCCGGAACCGCCCGACCCGCACGCCGCGATCACCGCCGCCGTCCAGGGCGAGCGGCACGAGGAGGCGCAGGCGCTGGCCGCGCGGTACGAGGAGGAGGCGCTGAGCGCCCACGGCCCGGCCTCCGAGCAGGCGTTGCACTGGGCCGAGGTGCGGGCGGACCTCGCGATGTTCGCGGGTGATCCGGTGCGCAGTTGCCGTACCTGGCTGGCGGTCGCCACGACCCGGCTGTGGGCGCGTCAGGCGCCGGACGCGCCGGCGGTGGAGAACGCGGTGGACCGCGCCCACCACCAGTGGGCGCGGATCGAGGACGTGGAGCAGGCCCGCGAACTCGGCGCGGAGCTGGCCGAGTTGCGGGCCCGTGTGCCGGGCCGCCGCACGGGCGCCCTCGCCCATGTCCGCCTGCGGCTGGAGAGCCTCGGCGCTCCCGGACGCGCCGAGGCGGAGCAGGCGGAGAAGTCCGAGCAGTCCGAGCAGTCCGAGCAGGCGGAGAACTCGGAGCACTCGGAGCTGGCGGAGCAGTCGGAGCAGGCGGAGAGCAGCGAGGAGGACGCGGCGGGGGAGCGCGCCGGGGCCGCCGAGGAGGAGCCCTCGGTGCAGCACGCGCGGTGACGGCCGGGTAACAGCGCGGCGCAGAACCCTCCCCACCCTTCCCCCGCGGTGCCATGATGGTGAGTCATGGCTGAGGGGGATGGAGTGGCCGACCAGGGGATCCGTGTACGACTGTCCGGTTCCGCCGACGAGAGCGACATCGACGCGCTGAAGAGCTGGCTGGAGCGCGAGCAACCTCTGGAAGCCCTGGTGCGCGAGGGCAAACTGGTCATCCAGGTGCGCTCGGACACCGCCGGGGCCGGGGAACGCGGCAGCCCCATGGGGCTCGGCATGGAGATCTTCCTCGCGTTCGTCGGGGGCGCCTCCGGCGAGCTGCTCCGCCGGGTCACGGGCACGGTCGAACGGGCGTTCCACGCCTGGCAGGAGAACCGCCGCGACGTCGAGAGCGGTGATCCCCCCGACGGCCGCGTCGACGCGGTGACCCCCGACGAGCGGTAGCCCCGTGGAACTCTTCGACCCGCGCGGACACGCCAACCGCGCGCTGCTGGTCGGCGTGTCCGCGTACACCTACACCAAGCCGCAGCCCGACGGCGTGCCCGGCCACCTTCCGGCCGTGGAGCACAACGTGGTGCGGCTGCGGGACGTGCTGCGCCGGGGCGGGGTGTTCGCCGAGGGGGAGATCGCCCTCGCGCGCTCCCCCTCGCAGGAGCGCTTCGGGCACGCCCTGCGCACGGCGGTCCGGGAGGCCGAGGGGCTGCTGCTGTTCTACTTCGCCGGGCACGGGGCGATCCCGGCCGCGGGCAACGAACTGTTCCTGCAGCTGCGCAACGCCCGGGTGGTCGCCGGTGAGCACGCCGTGTTCCCGGGGGCCGACGCGTTCAGCAGCGTGCTCACGGAACTCGCGACGAGCCGGGCGCGGCACGTCGTGGTCATCCTCGACTGCTGCTTCGCGGGGAACGCCGCCCGGGTGTGGGAGACCCTGCCGGACAAGCGGCGGATCTCCCTGCTGATGAGCGTCCAGGCCAACCACCGCATCGACGCGGGCCCGGACAACAGCCCGACGCCGTTCACCGAGCGGTTGATCCACCTGCTCGGCCGGGGCGACCCGATGGCGTTCCAGGACCTGTGGGAGCCGCTGCACCGCCACATGCGCGCCCACCACCGCACGCTCCGCGAGGAGCCCTGGGACCCGCAGAGCAGGACGGCGGCGGAGCGGGACGTGCTGCTGGTCGCGCCGGGCCCCGGGCCCTCGGTGCCGATCACGCCCACCCCGGACCGGGGCACCGCCACCGGCACCGGTGCGCTCACCCCCGCCCTCCGGGCGCCCGCGCCCGAGCCGCTCGGGCGCCGGCTGCGCACCGCCCTGCGGCGCAGCGGCCAGGTCACCCTCGCCCTGACCGGCCTGGGCAGGGGACTGCGGGACCTCGACGGGGGCGCGGGCGACACCCCGGGGACCGGGTCCAGGAAGGGCCCGCGCCGGCCGCCAGGGCGGGGAACGGGGGACTCCCGCCACTGGTACGGCTTACGGGCCCCGTCCCGGCGCGAGGGCGCCCGGGACAGCGAGGGCGGTCCCGGCCCGGGCCGCTCCGGCCCCCGCGTCCGGCGCCTGGTCACCGTGTTCTCCCTCGCCCTCGCCGTCCTCGCCACCTCCTACGGCGGCTACGCCCTCTTCGGACCCGGCGGGGACACCCTGTGCGGGCCGCCCCTGGAACTGCGGGTGCTCACCGATCCCGACCTGGAGCAGCCGGTCGGCGCCGCCGCCGGGGCCTACCTCACCTCCGCCGCCAACACCGCCTCCGACGGCTGCCGGCGCACCGGCATCACCGTCTACAGCGCGGGCGCCGCCGACGTCGTCACCGCGCTGCGGCAGCGGACCGGGGACTGGCGGGACCCGCGCGACGAGGACAGCGACCCCCAGCGCGACGTGGGCGCCCAGCCCGACGTGTGGCTGCCCGCCTCCCGCGCCGACGTCGCCCGCGTCACCGCCGAGCGGGACACCGAGTCGCAGGCCGCGCTGCGCACCCTCGGCACGGTCGCCCACTCCCCGCTCGTCCTCGCCGTTCCCGACCGCCTCGCCGCCCCCGCGGGCGAGCGCTCCGGCCGGACCCTGGCCGCCCTGCTGGCCGCCCTCGCCGAGCGCGACCCGGACGCCGAGGTACGGCGCCCCGACCCGGAGTTCACCGACACCGCGCTGTTCGCCACGATCGGCCTGCACGGCCGGACGGAACCCGCGGTCGCCGCCGGGGAGCAGCGCGTCGCCCAGCCGGGACCGCCCTCGCCGACCGCCGCCGACCTGCTGTGCGCGCTCCCCCAGAACGGCGCCGCCGACCGCCGCACCGGCGCGCTCGTCCCCGAGTTCCTGCTGCGCAGCGGCGTCGGCTGCGCGCGCACCACCCGGGTGGACCGCAGTGCCGAGTACCCCTCGGACGTCCCCGCCGTCGAGCCCGCGTTCGTGCACGTCCACTGGGAGGACGCCGACCGCGACGAACCCCGGCGCACGGAGGCGGTCGAGGACTTCTACGACTGGCTGAGGAAACCGTCCGGCGGGCAGCGCGTGCTCGGCGCCGCCGGGTTCCGCACCGCCGCCGACGGCCACGCCCTGCTCGATGCGGACCGGGCCGCGCACGGCGTGCTGCGCGCTCCCGGTCCGCTGCCGAACGGCGCGTCCCCCGCCGCCCTGGAGTCCGCGCTCGCCGCCTACCGGGGCGCCCACGGCCCCGGCCGGGTGCTGTTCCTGCTGGACAGCTCCGGGTCCATGGGCGGCCAGTGGCACGGGCCGAGCGGCGGCCCCGGCATCCTGAAGCAGTCCCTCGGCGGGCTCGGCGACCGGGACGAGTACGGGGTGTGGGGGGTCGCCTCCGAACCGGGCGCGAAGAAGCCGTACCGGACCCTGCTGGCGTTCGGACAGCACCGGCGCCAGGAGGCGGAGGAGACCCTCGACCGCGAGGCCGTGGTGCGCGACGCGGAGTCCGATCCGGACGCGGCGCTGCGTGCCGCGCTGAAGGAGATGGCGGGCCGCGGCACCGACGACGACCGCCCGGAACTGATCGTCTACATCACCGACGACGAGGACGGCACCCGGCTCACCGGCGCCCGCTTCGACAGGCTGCTGGACCGGGCACGCACGACGGGGGTGCCGGTCGCGATGGTGTCGCTGACCAACGGCGGCTGCGCCCGCGTCCGTCCCGACGCGCGGATCGCCGAGGCGAGCGCCGGCCGCTGCCTGGACGCCGACGGGGACCTCGGCGCGGGCCTGAAGGACGAGGTGGCGCGCGCCGGAACGGGAGAGGACGGATGAGGGCATGACGGCACCGGCGACCGGGCGGACGGCCGTCCGGCGCACGCCCCGTACCCGCCGGGCGCTCGCGCTCCTGGCGCCGCTCCTGCTGCTGCTCGGCACCCTGGCAGGCTGCACCGGAGGCGGCGGGCCGGGGCCCGAGGACACCGCCCACGACGAGCCCGGCGACATCGTCGTGGCCAGCGGCCGGGACGTGACCGGCAAGAACGGCATCCGGCAGCGGCTCATCGACGCCTGGAACCGGGAGCACCAGGACGACGGCTTCCGCGCCCGCCTCGTCGAACTCCCCGGCTCCGCCGACGCCCAGCGCAGCCAGCTCCTCGGGGCGCTGCAGTCGGGCAGCGCCGACTACGACGTGGTCAACCTGGACGTGACGTGGGTGCCGGAGTTCGCCGCCGCGCGGCTCATCCGGGCGCTGCCCGAGAACATGATCGAGAAGGACGTCGTCCCCGCGGTGGCGGACACCGCCCGCTGGGACGGCAAGGTGTACGCGGTGCCGTTCAACAGCGACGTCGGCCTGCTGTACTACCGGCCCGACTACCTGCGCGCGGCCCACGTCCGGCGCAGCGACCTGACCCGCGTGCACCTGTCCTGGGAGCAGGTGCAGAACCTCGTCCGGGACGTCGGCAAGAAGCCGCCCCGGGGGTACGAGAAGGGCTGGACCACCCAGCTCGCCGCCTACGAGGGCCGCACGGTGAACGCGCTGGAGGCATTCGCCAGTGCCACGGAGGGCTTCACGCTCACCGGCAAGGACGGCCGCTACGAGGGGAACGTCACCGAACTCATGGCCGGCATCGCCGAGCTGGGCAAGCGCACCGACGAGCTGTACACCCTGGGCGACGCCGTCCGCTCCCACGAGGACACCTCGCTCGACGACTTCGCGGAGGGCCGCACCGCGTTCCTGCGCCACTGGCCCTCCGCCTACCGCACGCTGCACGAGACGCTCTCCGAGAGCCAGGTGGGCGTCACCCGGCTCCCCGGCCACGCCGTGCTCGGCGGCCAGAACCTGGCCGTCACGGCCTCCTCGCCCCGGGCGGGCATGGCCCGCGAACTGGTGGCCTTCCTCACCGGGAAGGAGAGCGAACGCTGCCTGCTGGACGCCGGGTTCGCGGCGACCCGCGCCTCGGCGTACAAGGACGACCACGTGACCTGCCGGCTGGCGGACGGCCCCGGCGCCGCGCCCACCCCGTCCCCGACCGGCGAGGGCACCGACCACATGCCCCGCGACCGGCACGGCCGCCCCGCCTACGCCGAGCACACGCTCCTGCCCGCGCTGGAGAGCGCCGTGCAACGCCCCCGCACGCCCCTGTACGGCGCCTTCACCCAGACGTTCACGACGGCGCTGGGCCCCCTGTTCGGCGACTCCCCGCCGGGCGACGCCGTCCTGGCCCGCCGCCTGGACGCGGCACTGCGCGAGGCGTTGGGGGACTGAGGGGCCGAAGGGCCGGCGGCCCTCCCCGCGCGCGGTGTCACCGGCCCGGCGTCACGGGCCCGGCGTCACCGTTCCCGTGCCGTCACTCCCGCGATGCCGGCCATCCCGGTGTCCCCCACCTGGTGGACCGTCGTCGTCTCCTCGCGGTCCGCGCCCGCCGGGCCGGCGTTGGCGGCCAGGAGCAGGGCGGTGACGGCGATGAGCGCGGCACCGAGTCCTCGGACGTATCGCGCGGACGTGCCTCGGGTCATGAGGAACCTCGCAAGGTCGGCGGGCGAACGGCGGTCGCGGCCGATCGGCGGCGCCGGCGGTCGGCCTCGCATGACAGTGCTGCATTAAGCGTGTTTAATACGGCGCTTAACGTAGAGCCTGTGGGAGCCTGACCACAAGGGATCCAGGGGGAGTTGGGGCTGTGGGAGAACATGCTGCGGGTGAGCAGGAGGACCGCGACCGGCCGGAGGTGATCGGCCGGCGGGTGCAGCGCCTGCGCACCGCCCGCGGGCTGACCCAGCGGCAGCTCGCCGAACCCGCGTACACCCCCGCCTACATCTCCACCCTGGAGGCGGGCCGCGTCCGCGCCTCGGACCCGGCACTGCGGCACATCGCCGAGCGGCTCGGCGTGGCCTTCGAGGAACTCGCCACCGGCCGCTCGCCCCACCTGGCCACCGGACTGCGGCTGCGGCTGACCGACGCGCAGCGGGCGCTGGCCACCGGGGAGGCGCCGGCGGCGGCCGAACAGTACGCGGAGCTGCTCACCGAGGCGGAGGAGCACGTGCTGCCCGCCGAGCAGGCCGCCGCGCTGCTCGGGCTGGGTGAGTGCGCCATGGACATGGGGGACGTCACCGAGGCCCGCGAGTACTTCGAGCGGGCCGAGCGGTGCCTGGCCGACGCGGGGGCGCCGCTGCCCGCCCGGGTCCCGGCGGTCCGCGGCCGCGCCGTCGCCCACTACCTGGCGGGCGAGATCCGGTACGCCTGCTACCTGCTGGAGACCACGCTCGACGAACTCAACCGCTCCGGTCTGCACGACCCGGACGCGCTGCTGCTGCTGTACGCGAGCGCGATCGGCCCCTACATGGACATGGGCACCCACGCGCGGGCCGCGCAGGCCGCCGAGTTCGCGCTCGCGCTGGCGCCCCAGGTGGAGGACCCGGCGCTGCTCGCCCGGATGCACCGTTCGGTGGCCCGCACGCTGATCGCGGAGGGCCGCATCGCCGAGGCCGACACCTCGCTCGCCAAGGCCGCCGAGCTGTACCGGCAGCTCCAGATCCGCACCGAGCTGGCCAACTGCCACTGGATGCGCGGCTATCTGTACGCGCAGGACGGCAGGCTGGAGCGGGCGGAGAGCGAGCTGCGCGAGGCGCTGGCGATGCTCTCGGAGACCTCGGCCGCCCTGTACAGCAGCCAGGTCGCGGTGGAGCTCGCGGACGTCCTGCACCGCAGGCAGCGCTCCGAGGAGGCCTCCGAGCTGCTGCACGGCGTCCTCGGCGGGCTCTCCCCCGAACGCGGGGCCGTGCACGCCGCCGCCGCGCACCGCCTGCTCGGCATCATCGCCGAGGACGCCCGGGACACGGACACCGCCGAGGAGCACTACGTGCGCGCCCTGAGCCTCCTGGAGCGCGCGGGAGCCGTCGGGGACCTGGCCGACCTGTGCCGGCTGCTGGGGGACCTGCTGCGCCGCACCAACCGGGTGGAGGCCGCCCTGGACGCCTACCGCACGGGCCTCGGCCACCGCACCGCCCCCGGCACCACCACGCTGGGTCCGGCCCCGGCACAGCCCCCGCTGTGACCGGGCGGGAGCGGCCCGACCGCTGTCTGTGACGAGTGACACGTGAGGGCCCCGTCGATTTTGCCCTTCCTTTAGGCGTGCCCGCGCGACGCGTCCGTATCTCTGGGCGTCCGGCTCCGCCCGCGGTGGAGCGATGACGCGATCAGGAGGTGCCATGGGCATTTCACGTAGTGCGGCGGGAACCCTCTTCGTCGGAGGCGCACTCGCCCTCACCATGGCGGCGATCGCCTACCCCACCATGCTGGGGTTCCAGACGACGGCCTCCCAGTCGAGCCGCGTGATCGCCAATCCCCCCAGCGGCCCGCTCACCGAGGCCGACCGGGACTTCGTGGTCAAGGTGCGCGCCGCCGGGCTCTGGGAACTGCCCGCCGGCGAACTGGCCCTGAGCAAGGGCACCACCGAGGCCGTGCGCACCGCCGGGCAGCACCTGGTCAACGGGCACGCCACGCTCGACGAGGCCGACCGCAGGGTCGCCCAGCAGCTCAACATCGCGCTGCCCAACCAGGCGAGCCCGCAGCAGCAGGGTTTCGTCTCGACGCTGAAGTCGGACAAGGGCAAGCAGTTCGACTCCGACCTCGCCAACATCCTGCGGGTCACCCACGGGCAGATCTTCTCGACGATCGCCAAGATCCGGGCCAACACCGAGAACACCCTGGTCCGTCAGCTCGCCAACCAGGCCAACATCACCGTCCTCGACCACATCACGATCCTCGAGGCGACCGGGCTGGTGAACTTCAACCAGGTGCTGTTCCAGGAGACGACACCGCCCAAGCTGCCCAGCGACCAGCTCACCCCACCGCCCGCACAGCCCGGCACGGCCGTCCAGCCGCTGACGCCGCCGCCCGGCTTCACTCCCCCGGCCACGGTCGTCCCGGCGACCCCGGGCGCGGGGGACATCACCAAACCGGCGAGCTGAGGCGGGCTCAGGAGCCGTTCGCGTTCGAGGGGCCGAAGAACTCGATCTCCGCCAGCGCCACCTGCTTCTTCTCGGAGGCCGCGTAGGAGGACTCGACGGTGAGGCGGACGGCGGTGACGTCGTGGGCGCGGAAGGCGCGGCGCTGGGCGCCGGCCACCTGGTCGAGAGCGATCCTCCGGGTGCTCGTGCGCCCGTCGGCCGTGGTGATCCGGGCCTCCAGGAAGTGCGGCAGCGCGGACTGGGTCAGCTCGTCGGCGTGGGTCGAGACCCCCGAGGTGACGAGCACGTCCAGCAGGCGGGTGGGCTGCGCGAACCGCGCCTCGATCCACTCGCCCTTGCCGGACTGCACCACGCCCGGACCCCACCAGGTGTTGTTGAGCTTGTCGAAGGCGAGCGCCGGCTTGTGTCCCGGGTACGAGCGGGAGGCGCGGACGGTGTCGGGCGAGAGCGGGGCGCGCTTGGCGAAGTGGTCGCGGGTGGCCTGGACGCCCCGGGGGATCTGGAAGCAGGCGTAGACGGCGCCGGTGAGCACGAGGGCGGCGACCACCCAGGTCAGGATGCGGTCGAAGGTGCGGCGCAGACGCGGGCGGTCCCCGGCCCACGGCGTCTCGCGGTTGCCGAAGTCCGTCATCCGGCGCCACCAGGAGCGGTTCACGGCCGCCTGCTCCTCGCCCGCCAGGGACATGGCGCAGCGGACGCAGTAGTGGCGGCCCGGCGGGTTGGGGGTGGCGCACCAGGGGCAGGGCGGTCCGCCGATCGCGCCGGCCGCCTGCCCGGGCGCCCGCACCTCGGGCCGGTCGGCCACGGGCACGCCGGGCAGCACGGGGGCGACGGCCGGTCGCGGGACGGTACGGGGGGCGGGCTCGTCGACGGGGACCAGCAGCGAACGCGCCCGGTCGGCCAGTGCCTCCGGGCCGCCCGGGGCGTCCCGGGCGTCCTGGGCGGGGGCGGTGGCCGGGCCGGCGGACAGGGGGGTGGGGAGGGTGTCGAGGACGTCCGCGGTGCCGGTGCCGGTGCCGGTGCCGGTGTCCGTGTCGGTGGCGGCCCCGGCGGTACGGGGGGCCGCGGCGGCCCCGGGACCGGGGTCGGGGTCGGGGGACTCGGGCAGGGCCGGGTCGGGCCTGCGGGTCAGGAGCGGGTCGGCGGGATCGGCCCGGGAGAAGGCGTCCCAGGTGGGGTCGCCGGACCGGGTGTCGGTCACCGAGGCCCCGGCCGCCGGCGCGGGTTCGGCCGGCGCCGGGGTACGGGTCGGCAGCGGGGGGCGGGCCGGCCGGGCGGTGTCGCCCGCGCCGTCCCCTCTGCCGCGGCCGGTCCAGCCCAGCACGGCACCGCAGCCGTCGCAGAAGGACTGACCCGGTTCCGCGCGGGTCCCGCACTCTGCGCAGTTCTGCGTGGTCATTTCTCCGGGTTCCTTTCGGCGGCGGTCACCTGAACCGTGTAGGGCATGTGGGCGGGGCGGGCGGCCGCGACGAGGGCGTCGAGCCGGTACGTGTCGGCGGGGGTGGGCCGCGGCAGCCGCAGCCGGACGTGCAGCCGGGGGCGGGGTTCGCCGGGGAACGGGCCGAGCGGGCGGGCGCTCCAGTCGGCGCCGCCACTCTCGGTGATCTCCGGCTCCGCGCCGAAGGCGAGCCGCACGGTCTCGGCGAGGCCGGCGCGGGTGCCGCGGATGCGGTGCAGGTGGGCGGCGGCGGCCACGGCGGCCCGCAGTCTCGCCTCGGCCCGCGCGCGCTCACCCGCCTCGGCGGGGTCCGACGGGTCGCCCGTGCGGGCCGGGTCGGCGGGGAGGCCGCCGGATTCCGTGCCGTCCGTCTCGGCGCCGACCCAGCCGCCGAGCCAGCGGACGAAGTCGGCGGGCGCCAGGGCGGGGGCGAAGTAGGCCTCGAGGCAGTCGAGGACGTTGAGGATCGGCGCGAGGACCTCGTCGAGGCCGGCGACGAACCGCTGCGCGAGGTCGTCCTCGGCGAAGACGGCGGGCAGGGTGGGGCCGAGCGGCGCGGACGAGGCGAGCCCGTCGACGGAACCTCTCACGGGGTCCTCCTCCCGGGGCGGCGGCTCACGCGCCCTCGCCGATCACGCGGACCCGGTGGTCGTAGGAGAACACCAGGGAGGGCCGGCTCAGATCGATGCGGTCGGTGGGCTCGCCGCGCTTGCCGGTCAGCGGGTCGGCGGGGTGCAGGGTGACCTCGTCGACGAGTTCCACGCCCGGGACCCGCTGCAGGACCGCGAAGACCTCGCCCGACTGCACGGGTCGGCCGAAGGGCCAGCCCTTCCCGTCGGCGCCGCCGGTCAGCGGGTCGAGGTGCCGGTAGAGCGCGTCGTGCGCCCGGCGGCGCACCTTGTCGGTGTCGACGCCCCGGAAGGCGTGCACCGTGGCCACCACCGTCACCCCCTGGTAGAACGGCGGGCCGACGGCCAACCGGGTGCCGATCAGCCGGCGTTCGTCGAGGTGGCGGGTGATACGGGACAACAGGGCGTCGCCGGGGACGAGTTGCTCGAAGCGCAGCCGGCCGCCGGGGTCCGGCACCGCCTGCGGCACGACCAGGACCCGTACCGCGTACGCCCCGTGCTCTCCTTCCTCGCCCTCCAGGCAGGTGATGCGCGCGGTCTCGGGGGCGGCCCTGCGGGCCAGCTCCTCGTAGTCCCGCAGGGTCACCGCCCGCTCCTGGGCGCGCAGGGTGATCGGGGCGCGCGCCTTGGCCTCCTCGACGGTCTCCCCGTCGACGCCGCCGCGCGCGGCCTCCCGGTTGACGACCTCCGAGACGTACGGGACGGAGGAGCGCAGCACCCGCACCGCACCGCGCGCCACGTTGCCCGAGCGGCCGCCGCCGGTGCGGTAGCGGCGGGCGCGGACGACCGCGCCCTTGGCGGCGACGGCCCCGTACTGCCGCAGCGAGCCGTCGGGTTCGCGGACGGCGGGGCCGAAGGCGATCTCGCCGGTGGTGGCGTCGAGGGTGAGGTGCCGGTCCTCGGGGCCCGAGGCGGCGAAGTGCGGCACGACCGTCCAGTCCGTCCAGCCCTCGGGGCCCGCCGTCTGCAGCAGCAGCGGCGGGTCGTCGCCGACGACGGGCGCGTGGGCGAGGCGCAGCCGCTGGCCGGGCAGGCCGGTGGACTCGCCGAGCGCCTCGTCGTACACGGTCTCCGCGTGCACGGCGGGCGCGGTGCCGCCGAGGGTGACGGCCTCGGCGGACCGCACGGTCGGGGAGGTGGTGTAGAAGGGCTGGCCGGGCAGCGGCTCGGTGACCCGGCAGCGCAGCCAGCCTGCCTCCTGGCCGCCGGTGCGGGACAGCACGTGGCCGCCGGGGACGTGCAGGACGACCGCGCCGGGCCGGTTGAGGCCGCCGGTGCCGTCCCGGTCGACCTCGCAGGTCACCCAGCCGTCCTCGGTCCACGCCTCCCACACGAGCGGCGGCTGCCGGGGGTCCACGCCGACGCCGTCCACCCTGCTGTCCAGCTCGAGGGCGACCGCGCAGTGCGGCACGGCCGCGGACAGCCCGAGGACCATGCAGTCGCCGGGCCGCGGGGCCTCGGCGAAGCACAGCACGTCCTCGCCCTCGGCGAGGTCGGTGGTGCGGTCGGTGACCGCCTCCCCGGCGCCCTGGGTCACCAGGTACCGCAGGGCGCAGGGCACGAGGGTCAGCGCGCGCTCGGTGGCGAAGACGACCGCCTCCTCGCTCTCGGTGCGCACGGTGGCCGCCTCGGTGCCCACCGGCAGCAGCACCGGGTCCTCCTGCGGGGCCGACAGCCAGAACGTGAGGTCGGTGCGGGCGGCGGAGGGCGGGAAGAGGGTGATGCCGACCAGGTCGAGGAAGGCCAGATGGTTCTTGTCGGGCACCCGGTTGAGCCGGTAGACGATCTGGTCCGCCATGTGCGCGACCGTCTCGACGAGGGTGACCCCGGGGTCGGAGACGTTGTGGTCGGTCCACTCCGGGGCGCGCTGCTGGATGTAGCGCTTGGCGTCGTCGACGAACTGCTGGAAGCGGCGGTCGTCGAGGTTGGGGGAGGGCAGGGCCATCACAGGTCGCTTTCGGGAGCCGCGCCCCGCGAGGGGCCGGCGGTGTCGGATTCCTCGTGGGAGGGGATGACGTAGAACGGGAAGACGAGGCTGCGCGGGTTGTTGGTGCCGCGGATCGAGTACCGGACGTCGATGAGGAGCATCCCCTCGTCGGGGCCCGCGGTGACGTCGATGTCGTGCACCTCGATGCGCGGCTCCCAGCGGTCCAGGCTCGCGTGCACCTCGTGCTGGACGCGGCCCGCGGTGGCCTCGTTGACCGGGGAGAACACCATGTCGTGGATGGCGCAGCCGTACTCGGGGCGCATCGGCCGCTCCCCCGGCGCGGTCGCCAGGATCAGCCGGATCGCCTCCTCGATCTCCCGCTCGCCGGAGACCAGCGCGATGCCCCCGGTCGGGGAGATCCGCAGCGGGAACGCCCACCCGGATCCGACGAACTGCTCGGCCATGACGGCTTCACCCGCCCTTCTTCTCGTGGCCCGGTGCCGGTCGCGGCATCACGGGATCGGATACGGCTTGTTGTTGACCAGCACCACGCCCTGCAGCGCGAGCGTGACGGCGCGGATGCCGACGTTGGCGACGGAGTTGACCTGGACGGTGCCGCCGGAGGTGACCGTCGTGGCGCCGAGCGCCTTGAGGCTGAGGGCGCCCATCGCGTCCACGGTCACCGCGCCCGCGAGGGACGTGACGTTGACCGGGCCGCGGCCCTCGACGTTCAGCGTCCCGCCGCTCTTGATCGTCAGGTTGCGGCGGGCGCTGAGCGTGAGGTCGGTGCCCGCCTCCACGGACACCGAACGGCCGCCCTTGATCGTGACGTCGCCCGCGCTGTCGACGACGATCTCGGTGCGGGTGCGGTCCAGGGTGATCGTCAGCCGTTCGTCGCCGGTGGTGAGCCGCACACCCTGCTTCCGGCCGCCGGTCTTCTGGCTGAGCAGGTCCACGCGGTTGCCGTCCCGGTCGGAGACCGTGTGCCGGCTCGCCTTCTTGCGCACGGTGTCGTGCAGCGGCACGTCGGCGACCCTGGTGGGGGTGTCCCGGCCGTTGTAGAGCCCGCCGATGACGAACGGGTGGTCCAGGGCGCCCCGGTCGAAGGCGACCAGCACCTCGTCGTTGACGTCCAGCGGGAAGATCCCGCCGCCGTCGAGGCCGCCGAGCTGCACCGTCCGGGTCCAGTCGCTGACGTAGGTGTCGTCCAGCCAGGGGAACCGCAGCCGGACCCGCCCCTGCTTCAGCGGGTCGTCGACGTCGGTGACCAGCGCGTTGGCCACTCCGGGCAGCCGGGGCCCGGCCGTGGTGGCGCCGCCCGAGGCGAGCCCGTACAGCGAGCGCCACTGCCGGCCGCTGACCGTGACCGAGGTGCGGTAGGCCCGCCCGTCGCCGAAGACGTGCCGCACGGACGTCACGGTGTACTTGCCCTCGAAGGGCTCGCCGACATCGCTCAGCGTGACGGGCATCCCGGGCCGCAGGTGGGGGTTGCCGTGCACCGTCAGGTCCAGTTCGGCGAACGCGGCGGTCACGTCGTCGGAGAGGGCGGCGGCGGCCGAACGGACCTCGGACTGGCGGTCGTAGGGCCGGTCCGTCTCGACCAGCTTGCCGCCGCGGAAGGCGGTGGCCGCCTCGCCGGGTGTCCTGCCGATGTCGATCCCGGGGTTGGTGCGCGCGGGGGAGGTGCCGATGACCTCCTTCTTCGTCGTCACGTCCCAGCCGCGCGACTCCACGGTGGCGACCTGGTCCGCGGCGGTCACGGCGGCCCGGCAGCTCAGGATGTCGACACCGCCCTGGAGCACGGACGAGCTCTTCGCGCCGGGCATCGACGTGGGCGGGGCCCCGGAGGCCGGGTCGGGCCTCTCGAAGCAGAACCGGCCACGGGAGTCCAGCGACATGACCATCTCGTTCTCGTCGGCCAGCCGGGACAGGAAGTCCCAGTCGCTCACGTTGGACTGGCTGATGAAGTCGTACACCGTCTTCGTCGGTTCGATCCGCCCGAGGTCCACACCGTCCCGGGCGGCCAGCCTGCGGGCGATGTCGGAGGCGCTCTGGTTGCGGTAGGCGGCCACCCGGCGGCTGCGCATCAGCCGGTGCCCGGGGTCGTAGCCGCGGACGACGGTGAAGGTGCCGACGCCGTCGTAGTCGGTCTCCATGCCGGTGACCTCGCCGGTCAGCAGGGGGTTCCCCACGCCGTCGCCGTCGGCGATCGGGGTCAGCACCACGGCCGTGCCGAACTTCACCTTCAGGTCGCGCAGCAGCAGGTGCCGTGGATCGCGGAAGGTCAGCCGGAACGCGGCGGGCACCCCGACGCCCTGGTCGACCCAGCCCTCGACCAGCAGGGGCCGGTACTCCGGCGGCAACTGCCTGCCGTCGAGGGTGACGCCGAGAATGCTGGAGAAGGCGGCCCGCACCATCAGTGCCGCACCTCCTCGGCGGACGGAAGGACCAGTTCCGCGCCGTTGGACAGCCGGGAGGGATCGTCGATGCCGTTGGCCTCCGCGATGGCCCGCCAGGCGGCGGCGTCGCCGTACTCCCGCCAGGCCAGCGACTGCAGCGAGTCGCCGGCGACGACCCGGTGCACGCGCTGCGCGGTGAGCGCCCCGGACGTCGGGTTCTGCCCCTGGGTCGTGTTCGGGATCTCGTGCAGGCTCAGCCGGCAGGTCGCCCGGATCGGCACGCCCGTCGTCCCGAACAGCGTGTACGTGACGTCCACCGAGCTGACGTACGCGGTGAACCGGGCCGTGGAGAACGCCCCCCACTGGAACACCACCCACGGAGGCGAGGGCTGCTTGGCCGCGAGGCTCCGCGAGGTCACCTCGCAGCAGGACAGGAGCGTCCGGGCCTTCTTCAGCACGTCGTCGTCGTCCGGCTCGTCCGACTCGTCGAGGAACACCTCCATGCTCATCTCGCGCGGTTCCGGCCCGAGGAACTCCGGCAGCGAGCCGTCCCGGACGGCCTGCGCCGGGGCCGCCTTCCACTGGGCGCGGCGCCCGAGCTGGATCTCGGCGGGGTTGAAGTCGAACTCCAGGGCCTTCGTCAGCATGCCCGGGGTGGTGCTGTAGCCGAGCGGCGGCTCGTGGATCGCGAGAGTGGCGCGCGCCAGGCTGATGCCGGCGCCCGCGGCGATGTCGTTGAGGCTGTTCATGGCGTTGTGGCCCTTGGCCATGGCGTGTTCCTTCGCTCCGTTCCGTGCGCCCGCGCCGCTCAGTCCGTGTCGGTGAAGCCGTGGTGGGCGATCTCCAGGACCTCCGTGGCGACGGCCGGGCCCGAGGGGTCGAGCTGGGGGCCCTGCCAGCTCACCGGCAGCACGTCGATCAGCCCCCAGCGGGCCACCTCGGAGCCGTTGGCGCGCAGGGCGGCGATCTGGGCGGTGGGCCGGCTGATGCCGGTGGTGACCGAGGAGATCCAGGCGGCGACCTTGGAGGTCTCCGCCGTCAGGGGGCGGGTCAGCCGGATGTGGGAGAACGTGACCCGGGTCGGGAGCTGCCAGACGAACCCGTTGTTGCCGCCCTCCTGCCGCTGCTCGATCTCCACGGTCGACGACAGCCCCTCGCACCCGTTGAAGGTCCCGAGGTCCTCGCCGTCGATGGTGAGGGTGAAGAAGATGGTGGAACCCGGGTCGGTCTCTTCGGACATCCAAGGGGCCTTTCTGGGGCGGCCGGCGGCGAGCGGCGTTTCGGTCGGGCGGGGGCGGCGGGGGCGGCGGGGCGGCGGGGTGCCGGGGCGTCAGGAGCGTGGGTCGCGGAGTCTGCCGACGCGCTCGCGGTCCAGGCGGAGTTCGGTGCGCAGGAGCCGGGTGACACGTCCGATCAGCCGGTGCGTCAGCTGCGGCTCGTCCGGGAGGGCGGCGCGTGCGGCCCGCCGCTGGACGTGGGGCGCGCGGGACGCGGGGGGCGTGGGGGGTTGGGGGGGGGGGGGGGGGGGGGGGGGGGGGGGGCGGCGGGGTGCCGGGGCGTCAGGAGCGTGGGTCGCGGAGTCTGCCGACGCGCTCGCGGTCCAGGCGGAGTTCGGTGCGCAGGAGCCGGGTGACACGTCCGATCAGCCGGTGCGTCAGCT
>BNBP01000088.1 GCA_014656015.1 Streptomyces griseoaurantiacus
GCGTCTGCGAGGATGGCGGCATGACCTCCTCCGCACCGACCGTCGGTTTCGACCTGGACATGACGCTGATCGACTCCCGGCCGGGCATCCACGCCTGCTACCTGGAGCTGTCCGCCCGCGCCCGGCGCCGGCAAGGTCAACCTCGACAAGGGCCGCGTCAGCCTGACGAAGAACCAGACGGTCTCCCTCGTCAAGGGCGGCCGCCCGCTGCTCGCCCAGGTGAAGATGGGTCTCGGCTGGGAGCCGGCGTTCCGGGGCAAGGACATCGACCTCGACGCCTCGGTCATCGCCTACGGCGCGCAGCGCGAGCACATCGACAGCTGCTACTTCGGCAAGCTGTCGATCCTGAACGGCGCGATCAAGCACTCCGGCGACAACCTCACCGGCGAGGGCGGTGGTGACGACGAGGTGATCGTGGTCGACCTCGGCCGCATCCCGCAGGAGGTCACGGGCCTGGTCTTCACGGTGAACTCGTTCTCGGGCCAGAAGTTCACGGAGGTCGCCAAGGCGTACTGCCGCCTCCTGGACGCCGCGACCGGCGAGGAACTGGTCCGCTTCGACCTCACCGGCGCCGAGGCGCAGACCGGCGTGATGATGGCCAAGCTGGTCCGGCAGTTCTCCGGCGAGTGGGACATGACGGCGATGGGCAACTTCGTCAAGTCCCGCACGGTACGGGGCATGGTGAAGCCAGCCGCGCAGGCACTGTAGGGCGCGCGGCCGCCCTCACGGGCCCGGCTCGCGGCAGCCACCGGGGCGCCTCCGCCGAGGGGGAGGCACCCCGGGCGCGGCCCGCGCACGGCCCCCTCGCGGCCGCCGCACCCCGTGTCCCTGAGGCGATCCGTCGCACCCACCGCACCCACCGCACCCGGTGTCCGTGGCGGCGTCCCTCCATGCCGCCCTATTCGCCCTGTTCGCCCCGCTGCGAACGCGCCTTGAACGCCGCCTTGCGGGCCTCCTTGGCCACCTTCTTGTCCGGGTGCAGCCGCCCCATCGCCTCCAGGACCTCCGCCGTCGCCGGGTGCTCCACCCGCCACGCCGACGCGAAGAACCCGCTGTGCCCGGCCGCCAACCCCTCCACCAGTTCCCGCAGCTCCGCCGAGTTCCCCTCGGCCGCGAGCTGCGCCGCCAGCGTGTCGATGGTCAACCAGAACACCATCGACTCCGGCGGCGCCGGCACGTCGGCCGCCCCGTGCTCGGCCAGCCACACCCGGGCGAGCCCGCCCAGTTCCGCGTCGTCCAGCACCTCACGCAGGGCCGGTTCCGCCACCGCGCCCACCAGCGACAGCGCCTGCTGGCAGCGCAGCCGGCGCAGTGGTGCCCCGGCGTCGGCGCCCCGGGCCGCGCTCAGCAACTCCCGGGCCGCCGCGAGCGGTTCGCGGCGGGCGAGCCACTGCTCGGTCTCGGCCCTGGCGGCGCCGGGCGGGAAGGCGCCGGTGCCGTCGAGGAGCACGTCGGCGCCCTTGTCGGCGAGTTCGCCCACCACGGGGGCCTCGTAACCCGCCTCCAGCAGCCGGGCGCGCAGTCCGTACAGTCCGAGCGGCGTCAGCCGCACCATGCCGTACCGGCTGACGTCGGCCTCGTCGATCCCGGACCCCCCGGCGCCGTCACTCCCGCCCTCCTCGGTCAGCACCTCCTCGTCGACGGGCCGGAACTCGACGAGCCCGATCGGTTCGAGGAGCCGGAACTGGTCGTCGAGCCGCATCAGCGCGTCCGAGACCTGTTCGAGCACCTCGTCGGTGGGCTCCTCCATGTCCTCGGGGACGATCATCGACGCGGCGAGCGCGGGCAGCGGCACCGGCCCCTCGCCGGGCCCGTCCTCGCCGGCCGTGAGCAGGTACAGGTTGCCGAGCACCCCGTCGAGGAACGCGGCCTCCGCCTCCGGGTCCCAGTCGAGGGAGGACAGGTCGACCTCGCCGTCCTCGCCCGCCTCCTCCAGCAGGGCCTCCATCTCGCCGAGGTCGGGCACGCTCGCGTCGGCCAGCACGGCCTCCAGGGCGCCGAGCCACACCTCCAGCACGTCGCGCGGGGAGCCGGAGGTGAGCAGCCGCAGCGCCTCCCCCGCCTCGACGGTGCCCCGCTCCTCGTCCGTGACGGTGACGAGCCCGGTGTGGACGGCCACCTGCCACGCCTCGTCGGCGAGCCCCACGGCCTCCTCCGCGGCCCCGGCCTCCTCCGCGGCCCCGGCCTCCTCCACGGCCCCGGCGCCCTCGGCGCTCGCGGCACCCTCGGCGTTCGCGCCCACGAGTCCGAGCACCTCGGCCGCCGCCGGCAGTTGCTCCTCGGCCAGTTCGCCGCCGGGGTCGACACGGGTCTCGGGCCCGGCCCAGCGGGCCAGCCGGGCGGCGCGTGAGAGCAGCGGGGTGGCGAGCGCGTCCCGCGCGAGTTCCGCCTCGGGGTGCAGCCGGACCGGCGGCAGGGGGGAGCTGTCTGACATCGGCTGGTTCTCCTCGTGCGCCTGTGAGCGGTCCCGCGTGGCGCCGTTCCGCGGCGTGACGCGCGGACGGCCCGACCGCTCAGCCTAGACGGATTTCCACCCATGCGGCCCGGTTCATCTTCCGGAGGCCGTGCGTACATGGCCGAAACCTTGACAACGGACGGGACTTGGCAGGAGATTGACGCGCGTAGAAACCGACGGACAGTCGTCCGCCGGACACTCGCCGTCAACCGATCGCGTGTCACCGGCCGGATCCCGCGGCCCTCCGGCCACCCCGGGGCGGCCGGATCCGGTGGTCCGGCCGAGCTCGTCCTCGTCATCCGGTACCCGGAGGGATCCCCTTGCCGAGCAAGTCATCCGCGCGTCTCGCCGCGCTCACCGTCGCCGCCGTCTGCTCCGCGGTCTCCGGCGTGGTCCTCACCGCGCCGGCGCACGCGGACGGTGTGCGCGTCCACGACGTCCAGGGCACGACCCGCATCTCCCCCTACGCCGGACAGCAGGTCACCGACGTGGCCGGAATCGTCACCGGCGTGCGTGACCACGGGTCCTCCAAGGGCTTCTGGATGCAGGACCCGGAGCCGGACGCCGACCCGGCCACCAGCGAGGGCGTGTTCGTCTTCACCAGCTCCGCGCCGAAGGTCTCGGCCGGCGACGCGGTGACGGTGACGGGCACCGTCTCGGAGTACGTGCCCGGCGGCACGTCGAGCGGCAACCAGTCGGTCACCGAGATCACCAGGCCGCAGGTGACGGTCGTCTCCAGCGGCAACGCGCTCCCGGCCCCGGCGAGGATCGACGCCCGCTCGGTGCCGGACGCGTACGCCCCGGCGGGCGACGCCGCCGCGAACAACTCGGTCAACGGGCTGACGCTGCGCCCGAAGAAGTACGCCCTGGACCTCTACGAGTCCCTGGAGGGCATGAACGTGCGGGTGGCCGACGCCCGCGTGGTCACGGCCACCGACCCGTACACCGAGCTGTGGGTGACGGTGAAGCCGCACGAGAACCCGACCCGCCGCGGCGGCACCGTGTACGGCTCCTACGCCTCCCAGAACACCGGCCGGCTGCAGATCCAGACCCTGGGCCCGACGGCCGACTTCCCGTCCGCGACCGTCGGCGACACCCTCGCCGGCGCCACCACCGGCCCGCTGGACTACACCCAGTTCGGCGGCTACACCCTGGTCGCGAGCGAGCTGGGGACCCTGCGCGCGGGCGGCCTGGAGCGGGAGTCCACGCACCGGCAGAGCAGCCGCGAACTCGCGGTGGCCACGTACAACGTGGAGAACCTCGACCCGTCCGACGGCACGTTCGCCGATCACGCCGACGCGATCGTGCACCACCTGAAGTCCCCCGACATCGTGTCCCTGGAGGAGATCCAGGACAACAACGGCGCCACCGACGACGGCACGGTGGCCGCCGACCGGACGCTGGGCAAGCTGATCGACGCCGTCGTGGCGGCGGGCGGCCCCCGTTACGAGTGGCGGGGCATCGACCCGATTGACGGTCAGGACGGCGGCGAGCCCGGCGGCAACATCCGTCAGGCGTTCCTGTTCAACCCCGCCCGGGTGTCGTTCACCGACCGGCCCGGGGGGACGTCCACGACGGCCGTCGGCGTGGAGAAGGTGAAGGGCGCGGCACGGCTGACGGCCTCCCCGGGCCGGATCGACCCGGCGGACGCGGCCTGGCGGAACAGCCGCAAGCCGCTGGCCGGCGAGTTCGTCTTCCGTGGGAAGACGGTCTTCGTGATCGCCAACCACTTCGCCTCCAAGGGCGGCGATCAGGGCCTGACGGCCCAGTACCAGCCGCCGGTGCGCAGCTCGGAGACCCAGCGGCACGCCCAGGCCACGGAGGTGAACGCCTTCGTCAAGGACATCCTCGAGGCACAGAGGAACGCGAGGGTGATCGCTCTCGGCGACCTCAACGACTTCGAGTTCTCCGGCACCGCGCGCCTCCTGGAGGACGGCGGGGCGCTGTGGTCCGCGATCAAGTCGCTGCCGAAGAGCGAGCGGTACACGTACGACTACCAGGGCAACAGTCAGGTGCTGGACCAGATCCTGATCAGCCCCTCGCTGCGCCGCCCGGGCGCCTACGCCTACGACAGCGTCCACCTCAACGCCGAGTTCCCCACACAGATCAGCGACCACGACCCGCAGGTGCTGCGGATCCGCCCGTAGCGGCGGGGGCCCCCGCGCCCACCGGGGCGCGGGGGCACGCCGGACCCGGGCGGGGAACCGTCACCGTCCCCCGCGCCGCCCCCACCACACTCCCGCCGCGACGACCGCGCCGGCGCCCACGCCCGCGAGGACCAGCGGCACCCGCTGCTCCCCCGCGCGGGCCGCCGTGCTGCGCAACTGCACCGTCATCGCGCCCGCCCGGTCCCTCAGGTCCTCGGCCCGTGCGCGGGCCCGTCCCTTCACGTCGGTCTTCCCGGCGAGTTCCGCCACCGTGTCGCCGAGCTTCCCCCTCGTCTCCTCGATCTGTGCGAGCAGTTCCTCGGGCCCCTTGGCGCCCGTCGCGTTCCGCCCGGACGCGGGCACGGACCCCGCCAGTTGCCCGGCGTCCGTCTTCGCCCGGTGGTCCCTGCCTCCGGTCACCGGTGCGCCCTCCCCTTGATCTCGTCGACGTCCGCCTTGACGCTGTCGAGGGTCTGCTCCGGCTTGGCCGGTGTCGCGCGCTTGAGCTGCGCCCGCCCCATCACCCCGAGCACGCCCGCCACCAGGAACAGCGCCGCCGTCACGATCAGCGCGGCGGCCCACACGGGCAGCGCCACCGCGATCGCGGCGATCGCCGTGGCCGCCAGCGCCATCAGCCCGACGTAGGCCACGGCTCCCGCGCCGCCGAGCAGCCCGCCGCCGCGCCCGGCCCGGCGCCCCTTCTCGGCGAGTTCCTCCTTGGCGAGGCTGACTTCCTGACGTACGAGCCGGGAGAGCTGTTCGGTCGCCTGTCCGACGAGTTCGCCCACCGAATGGTGGTCCTGGCGGTCCGGGTAGGGGACGGTGCGCACGGGCTTGGCCTCGGTCGTGGTCACGGTCGCCTCCTCTCGTTTCGGGAAGGCTCCGGGTACCCCGGGCCGGGGGCCCCTACCCTCCCCGCCACGCCCGCGGGGCCCCTCCATTCATTAGCGAAACGCTCCCTCACCTCGTAGAAGATTTAAGTGGTGCTACACGGTCATGCCGGTCGACACTGCCGGTATGACACCCACCCCGCCCCGCCCCGCCCCCTTCGGCCGCGTCCTGTGCGCGATGGTCACCCCCTTCACCGCCGACGGCGCCCTCGATCTCGACGGCGCGGGAGCCCTGGCCTCCCGGCTGGTGGAGGAGGGGTGCGAGGGGCTGGTCCTGTCCGGCACCACGGGCGAGTCGCCGACCACCACGGACGCGGAGAAGACGGCTCTGCTGCGGGCGGTGCGGGAGGCCGTCGGCGGGCGGGCGGCGCTCGTGGCCGGGGTCGGCACGGCCGACACCGCGCACACCCTGGAACTGGCCCGCGCGGCGGAGAAGGCGGGCGCCGACGGTCTCCTCCTCGTCGCCCCCTACTACAGCCGGCCCCCGCAGACGGCCGTGGAAGCCCATCTGCGCGAGGTCGCCGAGGCCACGGCACTGCCCGTCATGCTGTACGACATCCCGGCCCGCACCGGCACCCGCATCGAGCCGGAGACGATGCTCCGGCTGGCCGGCCACCCCCGGATCGTGGCGGTCAAGGACTGCTCCTACGACCTCCTGGGCGTCCAGAAGGTGCTGCACCGCACGGACCTGGCCTACTACGCGGGCTGCGACGAGCAGGCGCTGGCGCTGTACGCGGTGGGCGGCGCCGGCTGGGTGAGCACGGTGGCGAACGTCGTGCCCCGCCACGTCCGCGCGGTCCTCGACGCCTACGACGCCGGGGACACGGCCGGGGCGGCCCGCCGTCAGTTGGCGGCGAACGACCTGATCGAGGCGATGACGGCGGCGGGCCTTCCGGGAACGGTCACCGCGAAGGCCCTGCTGGCCCGCCTCGGTCTGCCCGCGGGCCCCGTCCGGCCGCCCCTGCTGCCCGCCGGCCGTGAGACGGCCGACGGGCTGGGGGCGCTGTACGAGCGGCTGACGGGCGGGGTCTGACCCTGCCCGCCGCCGCGCTCCCCCGTGGTTCTCCGGCCCGTCAGTTGTGCGCGTGCAGGACGTCGTTCAGGCCGCCCCAGACCGCGTTGTTCGGGCGGGCCTCGACGGTGCCGGTGACCGAGTTGCGGCGGAACAGGATGTTCGAGGCGCCGGACAGCTCTCGGGCCTTGACGATCTGCCCGTCGGGCAGGGTGACCCGGGTGCCCGCGGTGATGTAGAGGCCGGCCTCGACCACGCACTCGTCGCCGAGCGCGATGCCCACGCCCGCCTCGGCGCCGACCAGGCAGCGCTCGCCCAGGGAGATGATCACGTTGCCGCCGCCGGACAGGGTGCCCATCGTGGAGGCGCCGCCGCCGATGTCCGAGCCGTCGCCGATGACGACACCGGCGGAGATGCGGCCCTCGACCATGGAGGTGCCGAGCGTGCCGGCGTTGAAGTTGACGAAGCCCTCGTGCATGACGGTGGTGCCCGCGGCGAGGTGGGCGCCGAGCCGGACCCGGTCCGCGTCGGCGATCCGCACGCCCTTGGGCACGACGTAGTCCGTCATGCGCGGGAACTTGTCGACCGAGGTCACCTGGAGGTGCAGGCCCTCGGCGCGGGCGTTGAGCCGCACCTTCTCGATGTCGTCGACGGCCACCGGGCCGAGCGAGGTCCAGGCCACGTTGGCGAGGAAGCCGAACTGGCCCTCCAGGCTCAGCCCGTGCGGCTTGACCAGGCGGTGCGAGAGCAGGTGCAGACGCAGGTAGACGTCGTGCGCGTCGAGCGGCTTGTCCTCCAGGGAGGCGATGACCGTGCGGACCGCGACGACCTCGACGCCGCGCCGGGGGTCCGGGCCGATCGCCTTGGCCGCGCCCTCGCCGAGCAGCTCCGCGGCACGCTCGGCGGACAGCCGCTCGGTGCCGGCCGGGCCGGGGTCCTCGGTGAGCCCGGGAGCGGGGAACCAGGTGTCGAGAACGGTGCCGTCGGCGGTGAGCGTGGCGAGGCCGGTGGCGGCGGCGCCGGTGGTGCGGGGAGTCGTCGTGTCGGTCATGAGGGCAACCTAACCGGCAGGGGCGGCCGGGAGCCAACCGGCGGGGTGCGGCACCGCTCTCAATGCGCCCCGCCCGTGTTCAGCACGACCACGCCCGCCACGATCAGGGCCAGACCCGCCAGCTTCGCCGCGGTCAGCGGCTCGTCGAAGACCAGGAGGCCGATCACCGCGATCGCCGCCGTCCCCACTCCCGACCAGATCGCGTACGCCGAGCCGATCGACACCGTCTTCAGCGTCTGCGCCAGCAGCACGAACGACACCAGGTAGCCGGCGACGGTGAGCACCGAGGGCCAGAGCCGGGTGAAGCCCTCGCTGTACTTCATCGCGGAGGTGGCCGCCACCTCCGCCGCGATGGCCCCGCCCAGCAGCACGTATCCCATACCCATGCGGGCGACTGTACGGCTCCCCGGCGCCCGCCCCGGCCGGCCCGGGCGCCGGGGGTCCGGGGACGCGGCGGCCCCCGGCGCGCGTGGCACGCCGGGGGCCGTGGTCCGTGATCCCGGTTTCGGCTCTCGGGTTTCGCGCACTTCCGCGCGCGACGACCGCTCGGACGTCTCAGACGTTGAAGCCGAGCGCCCTCAGCTGCTCACGGCCGTCGTCCGTGATCTTGTCGGGGCCCCACGGCGGCATCCAGACCCAGTTGATGCGCAGCTCGCTGACGAGGCCGTCCGTGGCGGACTTGGCCTGGTCCTCGATGACATCGGTCAGCGGGCAGGCCGCCGAGGTGAGGGTCATGTCGACGGTGGCGATGTTCGCCTCGTCGACGTGGATGCCGTAGATCAGGCCGAGGTTGACGACGTCGATGCCCAGTTCGGGGTCGACGACGTCCATCAGGGCCTCGCGGAGCTCCTCCTCCGAGGCCGGCTTCATCTCCACGGTGTCGGTCATGCCGTTGTCCTTCCGGGTTCGGCGCCGGCGTCCTGAAGGGCCTGGGCCGTCGCGTCCTTCCACGCCATCCAGCTGAGCAGCGCGCACTTGACGCGCGCGGGGTACTTGGAGACCCCGGCGAACGCGACCGCGTCCTCCAGGACCTCCTCCATCTCCTCGTCGGGCTCGACCCTGCCCTTGGACTGCATCAGTTCCAGGAAGGTCTCCTGGATCCGCTGCGCCTCGGCGAGGTCCTTGCCCACGAGGAGATCGTTCAGCACGGAGGCGGAGGCCTGGCTGATGGAACAGCCCTGCCCCTCGTAGCTGACGTCGCTGATGGTGGTGCCCTCGTACTTCACACGCAGCGTGATCTCGTCACCGCACGTCGGGTTGACGTGGTGCACCTCGGCGTCGCCGTCCCGCAAGCCCCGACCGTGCGGGTTCTTGTAGTGGTCGAGGATGACTTCCTGGTACATCGAGTCCAGCTTCACGCCTCAGCCCTTCATCCGAAGAAGTTCCGTACGTGCTCCAGACCGTCGATCAGCGCGTCGACCTCGCCCGGCGTGGAGTACAGATAGAACGACGCGCGCGTGGTCGCGGGAATTCCGTACCGCAGGCAGACGGGCCGCGCGCAGTGGTGTCCGACCCGGACCGCGATGCCCAGTTCGTCGAGGACCTGGCCCACGTCGTGCGGGTGGATGTCACCCAGCGTGAACGAGAGCGCGGCGCCGCGGTCCTCGGCCGTGGTGGGGCCGATGATCCGCAGGTCCGGGACCTCGAGCAGCCGCTTGACGGCGTACTCGGTCAGCGCGTGCTCGTGGGCGAGCACCTTGTCCATGCCGATCGAGTTCAGGTAGTCGATCGCCGCGCCGAGACCGACCGCCTGGGCGATCGGAGGGGTGCCCGCCTCGAACTTGTGCGGGGCGGGGGCGTAGGTCGAGGAGTGCATCGAGACCGTCTCGATCATCTCGCCGCCGCCGAGGAAGGGAGGCAGGTCCTCCAGCAGCTCCTGGCGGCCCCACAGCACGCCGATGCCGGTCGGGCCGCACATCTTGTGGCCGGTGAAGGCCACGAAGTCGGCCTGGAGGGCCTGGACGTCCACGGGCATGTGCGGCGCGGCCTGGGAGGCGTCGACGCACACCAAGGCGCCGACCTCCTGGGCGCGGCGGACTATCGCCTCGACCGGGTTGAGGGTGCCGAGGATGTTGGAGACCAGCACGAAGGAGACGATCTTGGTCTTCTCGGTGATGATCTCGTCGATGCGGGAGAGGTCGAGCCGGCCGTCGTCGGTCAGCCCGAACCACTTCAGCTTCGCGCCCGTGCGCTGCGCGAGCAGCTGCCACGGCACGATGTTGGAGTGGTGCTCCATCTCCGTGATGACGATCTCGGTCTCGGAGTCCACCCGGTAGGGCTCGTCGGCCCAGCCGAGCATGTTGGCCACGAGGTTGAGCGACTCGGAGGCGTTCTTGGTGAAGATCACCTCGTCGCGGCTCGGGGCGTTGATGAACGCGGCGACCTTGTCGCGCGCGCCCTCGTACAGCGCCGTGGCCTCCTCGGCGAGCACGTGCACGCCCCGGTGGACGTTGGCGTTGTGCTGCTCGTAGTACTCGTCCAGGACGTCGATCACCTGGCGCGGTGTCTGCGAGGTGGCCGCGTTGTCGAGGTAGACGAGCCTGCGGCCGTCGTGGACCCGGCGGTCCAGGATCGGGAAGTCCTTGCGGATCGCCTCGGTGTCGAGGAGGCCCGGCAGCTGTGTCACTCGGATGCGCCGCCCTTCGTGTATGCCTCGTAGCCCTCTTCCTCCAGCTTGTCGGCGAGCTCGGCGCCGCCGGACTCGACGATGCGGCCCGCGGAGAAGACGTGGACGTGGTCGGGCTTGATGTAGCGCAGGATGCGCGTGTAGTGCGTGATCAGCAGGGTGCCGACCTCGCCGGTCTCGCGGACCCGGTTGACGCCCTCGGAGACGACGCGCAGGGCGTCGACGTCCAGGCCGGAGTCGGTCTCGTCGAGGATCGCGACCTTGGGCTTGAGCAGCTCGAGCTGGAGGATCTCGTGGCGCTTCTTCTCACCGCCGGAGAAGCCCTCGTTGACGTTGCGCTCGGCGAAGGAGGGGTCCATGTGGAGACGCTCCATGGTCTCCTTGACCTCCTTGACCCAGGTGCGCAGCTTGGGGGCCTCGCCGCGGACGGCGGTGGCGGAGGTGCGCAGGAAGTTCGACACGGAGACGCCGGGGACCTCGACCGGGTACTGCATGGCGAGGAAGAGGCCGGCGCGGGCGCGCTCGTCGACGGACATCTCCAGGACGTCCTCGCCGTCGAGGGTGACGGTGCCGCCGGTGATCGTGTACTTGGGGTGACCCGCGAGGGAGTAGGCGAGGGTCGACTTGCCGGAGCCGTTGGGGCCCATGATGGCGTGCGTCTCGCCCTGCTTCACGGTGAGGTCGACGCCCTTGAGGATCTCCTTCGTGGCGTTGTCGGCCTCGACGGTGACGTGCAGGTCTCGGATTTCAAGCGTTGCCATGGGTGCCTCAGGACTCCTGGGTGAGGGAGGCGCGTACGTCCACGAAGACGCTGCCCCCTTCGATCTTTACGGGGTATACGGGGACCGGACGTGTCGCCGGAAGACTGTCGGGCTTGCCGGAGCGGAGGTCGAAGCGCGAGCCGTGCAGCCAGCACTCGATGTGGCAGTCGTCGACCTCGCCCTCGGCGAGCGAGACGTTCGCGTGCGAGCAGATGTCGTGGATCGCGAACACCTCGCCCTCGGTCCGCACGAGGGAGAGGGGCGTGCCGTCGAGTTCCACCCGCTTGGGGGTGTCCTCCTCCAGCTCGTCCGCTCCACAGACGCGTACGAAGGTCATGCGACCGAGGCCTCCAGCTCCTCCTCGATCTTGGCGAGCAGGCGCTCCTCGATGTCCGGGACACCGATCTGCTGCACGAGCTCGGCGAAGAAGCCGCGCACGACCAGACGGCGGGCGTCGGTCTCGGGGATGCCGCGGGCCATCAGGTAGAAGAGCTGCTCGTCGTCGAAGCGGCCGGTGGCGGAGGCGTGGCCGGCGCCGACGATCTCGCCGGTCTCGATCTCCAGGTTCGGCACCGAGTCGACGCGGGCGCCGTCGGTGAGGACCAGGTTGCGGTTCATCTCGTAGGTGTCGGTGCCCTCGGCCTTGGCCTCGATGAGCACGTCACCGATCCACACGGCGTGCGCGGACTCGCCCTGGAGGGCGCCCTTGTACACGACGTTGGACTTGCAGTGCGGGGTGTTGTGGTCGACCAGGAGGCGGTGCTCGTGGTGCTGGCCCTTGTCGGTGAAGTACAGGCCGATCAGCTCGGCCTCGCCGCCGGTGCCGGCGTAGGTGACGCGCGGGTGGATGCGCACCAGGTCGCCGCCGAAGGTGACCACGATGTGCCGGAAGCCGGCGTCCCGGCCGACCAGGGCGCCCTGCTGCGAGGTGTGGACGGCGGTGCGGTCCCAGTCCATCACGGTGACGACGGTGAGCTTCGCGCCGTCCCCGACGACGTACTCGACGTTGGCCGCGCGCACGGTGTCGCCGGTGTGGTCGATGACGACGGTGGCCTCGGCGAAGGCTCCGAGCTCGAAGACGGTGTGCCCGTAGGTCACGCCGCCCTCGCCGTGCAGGGCCAGGCGGACCGGTTCGGTCAGCACGGTCTCCTTGGGCACGGTGACGATCGTCGCCTTCTCGAAGGCGGAGTAGGCCTGGGCCGCGACCCGGTCCACGGGGGCGCCGGCCCGGCCGAGCCGTGCGTCGTCCCGCGCGACGGTCTCGACGCGCACGCCGTCGGGTGCGGAGATCTCCGCCTTGATCGAGCCGTCCGCGACGGCGGTGCCGTCGTGCAGCCCGCGCAGGCGGTCGAGGGGGGTGAAGCGCCACTCCTCCTCACGGCCGTGCGGGACGGGGAAGTCCGCCACGTCGAAGGACGGCGGCGCGCTCATGCGCGTGGCGACGGTCGACTCGGCGGCCACCGCGATCGAGCCGGCGGTGGTGGACCCGCCCGGGTTGTTGTGGGCCTCGGCCATAACTGTCGTCGTGCTCTCTTCCTGCGTGTTGTCGTTTCCGCGGCCCGCCCGGGAGGGCGGGCCGACGGCTGTGCGCGGCGGCGGGTCAGCCGACCGCGCCCTCCATCTGCAGCTCGATCAGCCGGTTGAGCTCCAGCGCGTACTCCATCGGCAGTTCCTTGGCGATCGGCTCGACGAAGCCGCGCACGATCATCGCCATCGCCTCGAACTCGCTCAGACCGCGGCTCATCAGGTAGAAGAGCTGGTCCTCGGAGACCTTGGAGACGGTCGCCTCGTGGCCCATGGACACGTCGTCCTCGCGGACGTCGACGTACGGGTACGTGTCGGAGCGGGAGATGGTGTCGACGAGCAGGGCGTCGCACAGCACGTTCGACTTGGAGCCGGGGGCGCCCTCGCCGATCTCGATGAGGCCGCGGTAGGAGGTGCGGCCGCCGCCGCGGGCCACGGACTTCGACACGATGTTCGACGACGTGTTCGGGGCCATGTGGACCATCTTGGCGCCCGCGTCCTGGTGCTGGCCCTCGCCCGCGAAGGCGATGGACAGGGTCTCGCCCTTGGCGTGCTCACCCATCAGGTACACGGCCGGGTACTTCATCGTCACCTTGGAGCCGATGTTGCCGTCGACCCACTCCATCGTCGCGCCCTCGTAGGCGACGGCGCGCTTGGTGACCAGGTTGTAGACGTTGTTCGACCAGTTCTGGATGGTCGTGTAGCGGCAACGGGCGTTCTTCTTGACGATGATCTCGACGACCGCGCTGTGCAGCGAGTCCGACTTGTAGATCGGCGCCGTGCAGCCCTCGACGTAGTGCACGTAGGCACCCTCGTCGACGATGATCAGGGTCCGCTCGAACTGGCCCATGTTCTCCGTGTTGATACGGAAGTAGGCCTGGAGCGGGATCTCGACGTGCACGCCCTTCGGCACGTAGATGAAGGAGCCGCCGGACCACACCGCGCTGTTCAGCGAGGCGAACTTGTTGTCGCCGACGGGGATGACGGTCCCGAAGTACTCCTTGAAGAGCTCCGGGTGCTCCTTCAGCGCCGTGTCGGTGTCCAGGAAGATGACGCCCTGCTCCTCCAGGTCCTCACGGATCTGGTGGTAGACGACCTCCGACTCGTACTGGGCGGCGACACCGGCGACCAGGCGCTGCTTCTCCGCCTCCGGGATGCCCAGCTTGTCGTAGGTGTTCTTGATGTCCTCGGGCAGGTCCTCCCAGGACGCCGCCTGCTTCTCCGTGGAGCGCACGAAGTACTTGATGTTGTCGAAGTCGATGCCCGACAGGTCCGAGCCCCAGTTCGGCATGGGCTTCTTCTCGAAGAGGCGCAGGCCCTTCAGGCGCAGCTTCGTCATCCACTCCGGCTCGGACTTCTTCGCCGAGATGTCCCGGACGACGTCCTCGTTGATGCCGCGCTTCGCAGAGGCGCCGGCCGTGTCGGAGTCGGCCCAGCCGTATTCGTACTTGCCCAGGCCCTCGAGTTCGGGGTGAGCAGTCTCCGTGGGGAGAGTCATGCGGGGTTCCTCCCGGCCGTGCGTGCGGATGCTTCGTGGGAAATCTTGGGGATGAACGTCGTGCAGACGCCGTCGCCGTGCGCGATCGTCGCCAGTCGCTGCACGTGTGTGCCCAACAATTGGGAGAACACTTCTGTTTCCGCCTCGCAGAGCTGCGGGAACTGTTCCGCGACGTGGGCGACCGGGCAGTGGTGCTGGCACAGCTGCTCGCCGTGGTGCGGGAGGGGCGCACTGCGTGCGGTGGCAGCGTACCCGTCCGCGCTCAGCGCCCTGGCCAGGGCCTCGGTCCGCTCCTCGGGTCCGGCGGCCTCGATCGCCGCGCGGTAGGCGGCGGCCTGCTCGGCGATCCGGGCGCGGGCGAAGGCGACGACCGCCTCGTCACCGCCGAAGCGCTCCCGGATGAACCGGAGCGCGTCCGCGGCGAGCTGGTCGTAGGACTGGTCGAAGGCGTCCCGGCCGCAGTCGGTCAGGGCGAACACCTTGGCGGGGCGGCCCCGGGTGCGCGCGCCGTAGACCCGCCGCTCCCGGGCCTCCACGACGTTGTCCGAGGCCAGCGCGTCGAGGTGGCGGCGCACGGCGGCCTGGGTGAGGCCGAGGCGGCCGGCCAGCTCGGCGACGGTCGAGGGGCCGTGGTCCAGGATGGAGCGCGCGACGCGGTTGCGGGTGGACCGCTCACCGGTCGCGAGTTCCTCCTGCGGAGCCTCGCCGACGTTTTTCACAACGCCATTGTTGCGTAATTCGTCGGGCCCGGGCAAGCGAGGCCCCGCCGGGCGAGTGGTGGGCTGGATCACTTAGGCCTACCTAAGGTGACCTGCGGAAACGGGTGCGGGTCGGGCGAGGGGCCGTCGGCGGCGCGCCCACCAGGGGGAAGGCGCCCGGAGCCGGAGGTCCGCCCCGCTCACCACCCCCGCGCGGAGCGCCCCCGTCGCGAACCTAGACTTCGCCCCATGCGAAGCGACCCGGTCGTCCAGGTGCGCGCCCTGGTGAAGCGGTACGGCGCCAAGACCGCCGTCGACGGTCTCGACCTCGTGGCCCGCCCCGGCGTCACCGCCGTGCTCGGCCCCAACGGGGCGGGCAAGACCACCACCGTGGAGACCTGCGAGGGCTACCGCAGACCGGACTCCGGGACCGTCCGCGTCCTCGGCCTCGACCCGGTGCGCGAGGGCGCCGCGCTGCGCCCCCGCATCGGCGTGATGCTCCAGTCCGGCGGCGTCTACTCCGGCGCCCGCGCCGAGGAGATGCTGCGCCACGTGGCGAAGCTCCACGCCCACCCGCTGGACGTCGACGCGCTGATCGAACGGCTCGGCCTCGACTCCTGCGGCCGTACGAGCTACCGCCGCCTCTCCGGCGGCCAGCAGCAGCGCCTGGCGCTCGCCATGGCCGTCGTCGGCCGCCCCGAACTGGTCTTCCTCGACGAGCCGACCGCCGGCCTCGACCCCCAGGCCCGCCGCGCCACCTGGGACCTCGTCCGGGACCTGCGGGCCGACGGCGTCTCCGTCATCCTCACCACGCACCACATGGACGAGGCCGAGGAGCTCTCCGACGACGTGGCCATCATCGACGGCGGCCGGGTCGTCGCCCAGGGCTCCCCCGAGGAGCTGTGCCGCGGCGGCGCCGAGAACACCCTGCGCTTCACCGGCCGCCCCGGGCTCGACGTGGGCTCGCTGCTCAAGGCGCTGCCCGCCGACAGCTCCGCCGCCGAGCTGACCCCCGGCTCCTACCGGGTCGCGGGCAAGATCGACCCGCAACTGCTGGCCACCGTCACCTCCTGGTGCGCGCAGCACGGGGTGATGCCGGACCGCATCTCGGTCGAACGGCACACCCTCGAAGACGTCTTCCTGGAGCTCACCGGCAAGGAGCTGCGCTCGTGACCACCGCCACCGGCACCTACGCCCCGAGGCCCGGCGCGGCCCCGCTGCCGCGCATGATCGGTGCGCAGGCCGTGCTCGAGACGAAAATGCTGCTGCGCAACGGCGAACAGCTCCTGCTGACCGCCGTGATCCCCACCCTGCTGCTCGTGCTGTTCAGCTCGGTCGACATCGTCGACACGGGCAAGGGCGAGGCCGTCGACTTCCTGGCCCCCGGCATCCTGGCGCTCGCCGTGATGTCGACGGCCTTCACCGGGCAGGCGATCGCCACCGGCTTCGAGCGGCGCTACGGGGTGCTGAAGCGGCTCGCCGTCTCCCCGCTGCCCCGCTGGGCCCTGATGACCGCCAAGACGCTGTCCGTGCTGGTCACCGAGGCGCTGCAGGTGGTCCTGCTGACGGCGATCGCCTTCGCGCTCGGCTGGTCGCCGCACGGCAACCCCGGCGCCGTGCTGCTCCTGCTGGTGCTGGGCACCGCCGCGTTCTCCGGCCTCGGGCTGCTGATGGCCGGCACGCTGAAGGCGGAGGCCACGCTGGCGGCCGCCAACCTGGTGTTCCTGCTGCTGCTGATCGGCGGCGGCGTGATCGTGCCGCTGGACAGATTCCCGGGCGCCGCCCAGGACGTGCTCGGGCTGCTGCCCATCTCGGCGCTCTCGGACGGCCTGCGGGACGTGCTGCGCGACGGCGCCGGGATGCCCTGGGGCGACCTCGGGATCCTGGCCGTCTGGGCGGTCCTCGGACTCGCGGCGGCCGGGCGCTTCTTCCGCTGGGAGTGAGCGGAGGCACACCCCTCGGGGGCGCCCCTCGTGAATCGGTGCACAAGCGGCGGCCTACGATGGTGCCCGTGCCCAAGCTGACCCGCGCCGAGGCCGTGCAGGCCGTGCGCAACCCGCTCGCCTTCATCGCCGCACGCTGGACCCCGTCCCCGCGGACCGTCCAGCGGGCCGCCCTCCTCGCACTCGCCATGTCGGTCGTCCTGGTCGTCACCGGCGGCGCGGTACGGCTCACCGGCTCCGGCCTCGGCTGCCCGACCTGGCCCAAGTGCACGGACGACTCGCTCGCCACCACCGGCGCGATGGGCTTCCACGGGGTCATCGAGTTCGGCAACCGCATGCTGACCTACGTGCTGTGCGCGGCGGTCGGCTGGGCGATCATCGCCGCACGCGCCGAGAAGCCGTGGCGGCGGGGGGTGACCCGGCTGGGCTGGGCGCAGTTCTGGATCGTCATGGGCAACGCGGTGCTCGGCGGCATCGTGGTCCTGGTCGGCCTCAACCCGTACACGGTCGCCGCGCACTTCCTGCTGACCTCGGCGCTCATCGGGGTGGCCACCGTCATGTGGCAGCGCACCCGCGAGGGCGACGGGGCGCCCCGGCCGCTGGTCGGCCCGGCGGTGCGGCAGCTCGTGTGGTTCCTGGTCGTCGCCTCCGTGCTGCTGATCGCGGTGGGCACGGTGGTGACCGGTGCGGGGCCGCACGCGGGCGACTCCAGCGACGTGAAGCGGATGCCGCTGGACTGGGAGACGGTGAGCAAGCTGCACGCGGTGCTGGCGTGGATCGTGGTGACGCTGACGTTCGCGCTGTGGTTCGTGCTGAAGGCGGTCGACGCGCCGAAGGGCCCGTCGGCGCGGACCCGGGAGCTGTTCGTGATCCTGCTGGCGCAGGGCGTGATCGGTTACGTGCAGTACTTCACGAACCTGCCGGAGGCACTGGTGGGGGCCCACATGCTGGGTTCCGCGCTGATCTGGGTGGGCGTCCTGCGCGTCCTGCTCTCCCTGCGGGAACGCCCCACTCCGGCGGCCGACCTCCCGGCAACCCCCAGCACGACGCTGACCAACGCGTAGTTCCCCAGGAGTTCTGGGAAGGGCGTGGGCGGCCGCGGAGCACCCGCGGCCGCCCACGCGCCCCGTCCGCCCGTGCGCCCGTCACCGGGGCGGACGGGCTCAGTCGTTGCTCGGGCCGCCCACCTGGATGCCGGCCATGCGCGACCACTCGTAGCGGCCGGTGCGCACCCGGCCCGCGAGCTCTCCGTCGAACGTCTCGTGCACGGTGAGGCCCGCCCGGGTCACCGCCTGCTCGGCGATCGCGTGGGTCGGTGCGACCAGGTCCCCCCAGCCGCCGTCCGCGCCGACGAGGACGATGCGGGCGCCGCGCTGCCCGAGGTGGGCGATCTGCCCCTCGGCGCCCCCGTGGGCCTTGGCGAAGGCGCCGATCTCCTTGGCCAGCCGGTTGGCCCGGCGGGCGTCCCGGGCGGCGTGCCGGGCATCGGTGGAGCTGCCGTCCTGCGTGGTCTCGTCTGCCGTGTCGTCTGCCATGGCCAGGATGCTACCGGCGAGTAGGGGGAACGGCGACGGGCGGGCGCGTGGTCTTGCCCACGCGCCCGCCCGTCGCCGTCCGTCGTCCGCGTCTACCGCAGGAAGGGGTCCACCGCGACCGCCACGAAGACGATCGAGACATAGGTGATGCTCCAGTGGAACAGGCGCATCTCCTTGAGCTTCGCGCCCGTCACCTCCGCCTTCGCGCGGTTCATCAGCGCGTGCGCCTCCCAGAGCCACATGCCGCCGGCCGCCAGCGCCACCGCGAAGTAGAACCAGCCGGTGTAGCCGAGCGGGGTGAGCAGCAGGGACGCGCCGACCATCACCCAGCTGTAGAGGACGATCTGCCGGGCGACCACCTTGTTGGAGGCGATGACCGGGAGCATGGGCACGCCCACGCGGGCGTAGTCGTCCTTGACCTTCATGGAGAGCGGCCAGTAGTGCGGCGGCGTCCAGAAGAACATCACCAGGAAGAGGACGATCGGCGCGTAGGACACCGTGTTGGTGACGGAGGACCAGCCGATCAGCACCGGCATGCAGCCCGCGATGCCGCCCCACACGATGTTCTGCGAGGTGCGCCGCTTCAGGATCATCGTGTAGACGACGACGTAGAAGAGGAGCGCGCCGAGCGCCAGCCAGGCGGAGAGCCAGTTGACGGTGAGGCCGAACAGCAGCGTCGAGACGACCGCGAGACCGATGCCGAAGACCAGGCACTCCCAGGGGCGCACGATCCCGGTGACCAGCGGCCGCTTCGAGGTGCGCTCCATGAGGGCGTCGATGTCGCGGTCGATGTACATGTTCAGCGCGTTGGCGCCGCCCGCGGACAGATAGCCGCCGAGGCAGGTGAGCAGGACCAGCCCGAGGTCGGGCACTCCCTGCTGGGCGAGGAACATCACCGGAACGGTGGTGATGAGGAGCAGCTCGATGATCCGTGGCTTGGTCAGCGCCACGAACGCCTTCACCCGGGCTCCGAACGAGTACCGGACCCGGTTGCTGTCCGCCCCCGGTTCCCCCGCGGCCTCGACGGTACGGGTGGTGCCCCCATCCGCTGGTCGGGATTCGACGGCCGTCACGCACACCCCTGACATGGACATCAAAGCGAGCCATACCCGCACCAATGGCGGGTAAAGGACTCGCGCGTACCACGCCACTTTAGACGTTGCCCCTCTTCCGCTCCGCGCGGGGGTGGCCGTGTGGTGCACCCCCGCGCGGCCACCGTGTTGAGCACTCGGGTGACGTGATCCGTATGGAGGGGCCGGAGGGCGGGAACGACCGGGTCCGGGAAGGGCCCGAAGGACAGGTCCGGCATCCGGGACGAGTCGAAAGAACGCACTACCTCCAGGGGTAGGCTCATCACGGCCGGTACGCGCCGCGTGACCGGCATTCGACATGTGGAGAGGAGCCCTGACCCAGGGTGAGCACCAAGCCGACCACCACAGACCTCGAGTGGACCGAGTGGGACCAGCGGGCCGTGGACACCGCCCGTGTCCTGGCCGCCGATGCCGTACAGAAGGTCGGGAACGGCCATCCGGGCACGGCGATGAGCCTGGCACCGGCCGCCTACACCCTCTTCCAGAAGGTGATGCGCCACGACCCGGCGGACGCCGACTGGGTGGGCCGCGACCGTTTCGTGCTGTCCGCCGGCCACTCGTCCCTGACCCTCTACATCCAGCTCTACCTCGCCGGCTTCGGCGTGGAGTTGGACGACCTCAAGTCCTTCCGGACCTGGGGCTCGAAGACCCCCGGTCACCCGGAGTACGGCCACACGGTGGGCGTGGAGACCACGACCGGGCCGCTGGGCCAGGGCGTGGCCAACGCGGTCGGCATGGCGATGGCCGCCCGCTACGAGCGCGGTCTGTTCGACCCGGAGGCCGCCCGCGGCGAGTCCCCCTTCGACCACTACGTCTACTGCATCGCCGGTGACGGCTGTCTGCAGGAGGGCATCTCCGCCGAGGCGTCCTCGATGGCCGGACACCAGAAGCTGGGCAACCTCATCCTGCTGTGGGACGACAACCACATCTCGATCGAGGGCGACACGGAGACCGCCGTCTCCGAGGACACCGCCAAGCGGTACGAGGCCTACGGCTGGCACGTGCAGCGCGTGGAGCCCCAGGAGAACGGCGACCTCGACCCGCGGGCGATCCACGCCGCGATCGAGGCCGCGAAGCAGGTCACCGACCGGCCGTCGTTCATCGCGATGCGTTCGATCATCGCCTGGCCCGCCCCGCACGCGCAGAACACCGAGGCCGCGCACGGCTCGGCGCTCGGCGAGGACGAGGTCGCGGCCACCAAGCGCGTCCTGGGCTTCGACCCGGACAAGAGCTTCGCCGCGTGGAACAAGGGGTACGAGGCCTGGCGCGGCGCCAACCCGCAGCGGGCCGCCGACTACGACCGGGTCGCCAAGGGCGAGCTGCCGGCCGGCTGGGAGGCCAAGCTCCCGGAGTTCGAGCCGGGCAAGGCCGTCGCCACCCGTGCCGCCTCCGGCAAGGTGCTCCAGGCGCTCGGCGCGGTGATCCCCGAGCTGTGGGGCGGCTCCGCCGACCTCGCGGGCTCCAACAACACCACGATCGACAAGACCAGTTCCTTCCTGCCCGAGGGCAATCCGCTGCCGGAGGCCGACCCGTACGGCCGCACGATCCACTTCGGCATCCGCGAGCACTCCATGGCCGCGGAGATGAACGGCATCGCGCTGCACGGCAACACCCGCATCTACGGCGGCACCTTCCTGGTGTTCTCCGACTACATGCGCAACGCCGTCCGCCTCTCGGCGCTGATGCACCTGCCGGTGACGTACGTGTGGACGCACGACTCCATCGGCCTGGGCGAGGACGGTCCGACCCACCAGCCCGTCGAGCACCTGGCCTCGCTGCGCGCGATCCCCGGCCTCAACGTCGTGCGCCCGGCGGACGCCAACGAGACCGCGCTCGCCTGGGCGGAGATCCTGCGCCGCTGGACGAAGGAGTTCGGCAAGGGCGCCCCGCACGGGCTGGCCCTCACCCGGCAGGGCGTGCCCACATACCCGGCCAACGAGGACACCGTCAAGGGCGGTTACGTGCTCTTCGAGGCCGAGGGGAGTGACGGGCAGCGCGTCACGCCCGAGGTCATCCTCCTCGCGACCGGCTCCGAGGTGCATGTAGCGGTCGAGGCACGGGAACGGCTCCAGTCGGAAGGTGTTCCGACCCGGGTGGTGTCCATGCCGTCGGTGGAGTGGTTCGAGGAGCAGGACCAGGGGTACCGGGAAGCGGTGCTGCCCCCGTCCGTCAAGGCCAGGGTCGCCGTGGAGGCGGGGATCGGCCTGACGTGGCACAAGTACGTCGGGGACGCCGGACGCATCGTCTCCCTGGAGCACTTCGGCGCCTCCGCGGACGCGAAGACGCTCTTCCGCGAGTTCGGCTTCACCGCCGAGAACGTGGCCGACCAGGCCCGGGAATCTCTCGCCGCCGCCCGGCGCTGACGCTCATATACGACACGTAGGAGATGCATTTTCCATGACAGACGCACTCAAGCGCCTCTCCGAGGAAGGCGTGGCGATCTGGCTGGACGACCTGTCGCGCAAGCGGATCACGTCCGGCAACCTCGCCGAGCTGATCGACCAGCAGCACGTCGTGGGCGTCACCACCAACCCGTCGATCTTCCAGAAGGCCATCTCGCACGGCGACGGTTACGACCAGCAGCTGTCCGACCTCGCCTTCCGCAAGGTGACGGTCGAAGAGGCCATCCGCATGATCACCACGGCGGACGTCCGGGACGCGGCCGACATCCTGCGCCCGGTCTTCGACGCCACCGACGGCCAGGACGGCCGGGTCTCCATCGAGGTCGACCCGCGCCTGGCCCACAACACCAAGGCCACCGTGGCCGAGGCCAAGCAGCTCGCGTGGCTGGTGGACCGCCCCAACACGCTCATCAAGATCCCGGCCACCCGCGCGGGCATCCCGGCGATCACCGAGACGCTCGGCCTGGGCATCAGCGTCAACGTCACGCTGATCTTCTCGCTGGAGCGCTACCGCGAGGTGATGGACGCCTACCTGGCCGGTCTGGAGAAGGCCAAGGAGCGCGGCCTGGACCTGTCGCAGATCCGTTCCGTGGCGTCCTTCTTCGTGTCCCGCGTGGACACCGAGATCGACAAGCGGATCGACGCGCAGGGCACCGCCGAGGCGAAGGCGCTGCGCGGCAAGGCCGGCCTGGCCAACGCCCGGCTCGCCTACCAGGCGTACGAGGAGGTGTTCGGCTCCGCCGACAACTCGACACCGCCCTCGGACCGCTGGGCGGCCCTGGAGAAGGCGGGCGCCCGCAAGCAGCGTCCGCTGTGGGCCTCCACCGGCGTCAAGGACAAGGCCTACAAGTCCACCCTGTACGTCGACGAGCTGGTCGCGCCCAACACGGTGAACACCATGCCGGAGGCGACGCTGCTGGCGACCGAGGAGAGCGGCGAGATCCGCGGCGACGCGGTGTCCGGCACCTACGAGCAGGCCCGTGCCGACATCGACGCGCTCGCCGAGATCGGCATCTCCTACGACGAGGTCGTCGAGCTCCTGGAGAAGGAGGGCGTCGACAAGTTCGAGGACGCCTGGAACGACCTGCTCAAGTCGACCGAGGCGGAGCTCGAGCGCCTCGCCCCTTCGGAGGGCTGACCCCTTGACCGCACACGGAGCGAACCCGCTCCGTGACGCCGCGGACCGACGGCTCCCGCGTATCGCGGGGCCGTCGGGCCTGGTCATTTTCGGCGTCACGGGGGATCTGTCGCGCAAGAAGCTGATGCCCGCCGTCTACGATCTGGCCAACCGCGGCCTGCTCCCGCCGGGTTTCTCCCTGGTGGGCTTCGCCCGCCGCGAGTGGGAGCACGAGGACTTCGCGCAGGTCGTGCACGACGCGGTGAAGGAACACGCGCGCACGCCCTTCCGCGAGGAGGTCTGGCAGCAGCTCGTCCAGGGCATGCGCTTCGTCCAGGGCACCTTCGACGACGACGAGGCCTTCGAGCGGCTGCGCGGCACGATCGACGAACTGGACAAGGCGCAGGGCACGGGCGGCAACTTCGCCTTCTATCTGTCGGTGCCACCGAAGTCGTTCCCGGTCGTCATCCAGCAGCTCAAGAAGCACGGACTGGCCGACCAGTCCCGCGGCTCCTGGCGCCGTGCGGTGATCGAGAAGCCCTTCGGGCACGATCTCGCCTCCGCCGAGGAACTGAACGCGATCGTGCACGAGGTGTTCGCCCCGGACCAGGTGTTCCGGATCGACCACTACCTGGGCAAGGAGACCGTCCAGAACATCCTGGCGCTGCGCTTCGCCAACCAGATGTTCGAACCGATCTGGAACCGGTCCTTCGTGGACCACGTGCAGATCACGATGGCCGAGGACATCGGCATCGGCGGCCGGGCCGGCTACTACGACGGCATCGGCGCCGCCCGCGACGTCATCCAGAACCACCTGCTGCAGCTCATGGCGCTGACCGCGATGGAGGAGCCCGCCTCCTTCGGCGCGGACGCGCTCGCGGCGGAGAAGACCAAGGTGCTCGGCGCGGTCCGGCTGCCCAAGGACCTCGGCACGGACACCGTGCGCGGGCAGTACGCGGCCGGCTGGCAGGGCGGTGAGAAGGCGGTCGGATACCTCCAGGAGGAGGGCATCGACCCCCAGTCCAAGACCGACACCTATGCGGCGATAAAACTCGGCATCGACAACCGCCGCTGGGCGGGCGTGCCCTTCTACCTGCGCACCGGCAAGCGGCTGGGCCGCCGGGTCACCGAGATCGCGGTGGTCTTCCAGCGGGCCCCGCACTCCCCCTTCGACTCGACCGCCACCGAGGAACTCGGGTCCAACGCCATCGTCATCCGGGTCCAGCCCGACGAGGGCGTCACGGTCCGCTTCGGCTCCAAGGTGCCGGGCACCTCGATGGAGATCCGGGACGTGTCCATGGACTTCGCCTACGGCGAGTCCTTCACCGAGTCGAGCCCCGAGGCCTACGAGCGGCTCATCCTGGACGTCCTGCTCGGCGACGCCAACCTCTTCCCGCGCACGGAGGAGGTCGAGCTGTCCTGGAAGATCCTCGACCCGATCGAGCGGTACTGGGACACCCACGGCAAGCCCGCGCAGTACGCCTCGGGCACCTGGGGGCCGGCCGAGGCCGATCAGATGCTGGAGCGAGACGGACGGAGCTGGCGCCGGCCATGAAGATCGATCTCACCGACACCACGGCCAGCAAGATCAACAAGGCGCTGGTGCAGGGCCGCCGCGCCATCGGCACCCCGGCGGTCGGCCTGGTGCTCACCCTCGTCATCGTCACCGACGAGGAGAACGCCTACGACGCGCTGAAGTCCGCCGGCGAGGCCGCGCACGAGCACCCCTCGCGCACGCTGGTCGTCATCAAGCGGGTCTCGCGCTCGCTGCGGGACCGCACCACCTCCCGGCTGGACGCGGAGGTCCGGCTCGGCGCCGAGGCGGGCACCGGTGAGACGGTGGTGCTGCGCCTGTACGGCGAGGTCGCCGACCACGCCCAGTCCGTGGTGCTGCCGCTGCTGCTGCCCGACGCGCCCGTCGTCGTCTGGTGGCCGGTCAACGCGCCGCTGGACCCGGCCGGCGACCCGCTCGGCGCGCTCGCCCAGCGCCGGGTCACCGACACCTACGCGGCCGAGGAGCCGGTGCGGGAGCTGACCGCCCGCGCCGACTCCTACACGCCCGGCGACACGGACCTGTCGTGGACGCGGATCACGCCCTGGCGCTCGATGCTGGCGGCGGCCCTCGACCAGATCGCCTGCCAGGTGCAGGCGGTCGAGGTGGAGGGCGAGGAGGCCAACCCGAGCTGCGAGCTGCTGGCGATGTGGCTCGCGGACCGGCTCGAGGTCCCCGTGCGGCGGTCCTCGTCCGCGGGCCCCGGGCTCACCGCGGTCCGGATGTCCACCGACTGCGGCCCGATCACCCTGGACCGCGCCGACGGCCGGCTCGCCACCCTCACCATCGAGGGGCAGCCGGAGCGGGCGGTGGCGCTCAAGCGCCGCGACACCGCCGAGCTGATCGCGGAGGAACTGCGCCGGCTCGACCCGGACGACACCTACGCCTCCGCGCTGCGCTTCGGGGTGGACCGGCTGCAGGCGGGGCACGCGGGCGCCGCCGACGCCGCGTGGGAGGCGGCCGGGAAGGCCGCCGCGAAGAAGTCCGGCGAGGAGTCGGCGGACGGGGCCGCCGGGAAGGCCGCCGCGAAGGAGGCGGCCGCCAAGTGAACGCGCCCCAGCTCGTCGTCCACCGCGACAAGGAACTGATGGCCCAGGCCGCCGCGGCCCGGCTGATCACCAAGGTGGTCGACGCCCAGGCCTCCCGCGGCTCCGCCTCCCTGGTGCTGACCGGCGGGCGCAACGGCAACGGCCTGCTGGCCGCGCTCGCCGCCGCGCCCGCCCGGGACGCGATCGACTGGGGACGCCTTGACCTGTGGTGGGGCGACGAGCGGTTCCTGCCCGAGGGCGACCCCGAGCGCAACGTCACCCAGGCCCGCGAGGCGCTGCTCGACGCGGTGCCGCTGGATCCCGCGCGGGTGCACGCCATGCCCGCCTCGGACGGGGCGTACGGCTCCGACGCGGAGGCGGCGGCCGAGGGGTACGCGGCGGAGCTGGCCCGGGCCGCCGGACCGGGAGACCACGGCGGGGTACCGGCCTTCGACGTGCTGATGCTGGGCGTCGGGCCGGACACGCACGTCGCCTCGCTCTTCCCGGAGCTGCCGGCGGTGCGGGAGACGGAGCGGACGGTGGTGGGCGTGCACGGAGCGCCGAAGCCGCCGCCGACCCGGATCTCGCTGACGCTGCCGGCGATCCGGGCGGCACGCGAGGTGTGGCTGCTCGCGGCGGGGGACGACAAGGCGGGCGCGGTGAAGATCGCGCTCTCCGGCGCGGGCGAGGTGCAGGCCCCGGCGGCGGGGGCGTACGGCAGCGCCCGCACCCTGTGGCTCCTGGACGAGCCCGCGGCCTCGCAGCTCCCGCGTTCGCTGTACCCCCCTGCCTCGGCGTAGGCAAGCCCGGCACTTCTGACAGCGCGGTGCCCCGCGCCCCCTGCGAGGGGCGCGGGGCACCGC
>BNBP01000089.1 GCA_014656015.1 Streptomyces griseoaurantiacus
GCCGTCGCCGGGGTCGCCGTCGCCCGGGACGACCTCGCCGAGCTGGGCGCCGACTGGCAGGAGGCCACGGCGGCGGCCCGGGCCGCGCTGGCCGAGCCGCGCCTCGGCCCCGTCGCGTCCTGGACCTCGATCGGCCCGTACCGGCTGCTCACCGCGCTGCCCCCGAGGACGGCGCGCGACCCGGCGGTGCGCGAGCTGCTCTCCCCCGCCCACCGCGAACTCGCCCGGACCGCCGAGGTGTTCCTCGACTGCGCCGGGCAGGCGGGGCGGGCGGCGGCGGAGCTGGGCATCCACCGCCAGACGCTGTACTACCGGCTGTCGCGGGTGGAGCGGCTCACGGGCCTGGACCTGGACGACGGCGAGGACCGCCTGCTGCTGCACATGGCCCTGAAGTCGCGCCGGCTGTGAGGAGCGGGGCGGTAGCTCAGCCCCCGCCCCCGCCCGCCCGCTCCCCCGCCCCCGTCCCGGCGATGACCCGGCGCAGCCCCGCGGTGAGCGCCTCCGCGTCGGGGGCGCTGTCGGGGTCGAAGTTGTAGTGGGTGATCAGCCCCATCATCAGGGTGTAGTAGAAGCCGCCGAGGGTGTCGACGGTCTCCTCGGGCACCTGCTCCTCCTGTCCGCCCATGAAGAGCGGCACGAGGGCCCGCATGGCCTCCCGCTGGGCCTTCGCCAGGTGCTCGCGGACGGCGGGCAGGCGGTCGCCCATCGCCACGATCTCGATGCTCAGGCGCCACATCGAGCCGGGCTCCCGCATGGTGGCGATGATGTTCGACCACACCGCCTCGAAGCGTTCCAGGGAGCCGGGCGGGGTGTCGGCGAGCAGCCGCTCGCTGCCCTCGAAGGCGTCGGACACCTCCCCGACCAGCGCCACGTACGCCTGGGCCAGGAGCGCGTCCTTGGAACCGTAGTGGTAGCCGATGGACGCCAGGTTGGTCCCCGACTCCTTGACGATGTCCCGGGCCGTCGTGGCCGCGAACCCCTTCGCCAGCAGGCAGCGCTTGGCGCCTTCGAGCAGATCCTCACGGTGTCCCATGCCCTCACCCTAGCCCCGGCCATGAACGGGCGTCTATGACGCGCGTCTACGGCCGAGGCCATGAACAGGCGTACTAAACATTAGTACTAGACGCCTGTATAAGACGTCCGTACAGTCCCTGCCATGACACCGAAGAGCACGCACCACCACGACCCGGCGGTGGACTCCCCCGCCGGCGGCGGCCGGGCCGGACGGCGCGAATGGATTGCCCTGGGCGTCCTGATGCTTCCGCTGCTGCTGGTCTCCATGGACGTCTCCGTCCTCTACTTCGCCATCCCCGCGATCAGCGCCGACCTGGAACCGAGCGGCACCCAGCAGCTCTGGATCTTCGACATCTACGGCTTCGTCCTGGCCGGACTCCTCATGACCATGGGCGCCCTCGGTGACCGGTTCGGCCGCCGCCGGCTGCTGCTGGCCGGCGCGGCGGCCTTCGGCGCGGCCTCGGTCGTGGCCGCCTACGCCGACAGCGCCGGGATGCTCATCGCGGCCCGCGCGGTACTGGGCCTCGGCGGGGCGACGCTGATGCCCTCGACGATGGCGCTGCTGCGGACGATGTTCACCGACCCCGGGCAGCGGGCGAAGGCGATCGGACTGTGGTCCGGCGTGATGACCGGCGGGATCGCGCTCGGCTCGGTGCTCAGCGGGGTGCTCGTGCAGTACTTCTGGTGGGGTTCGGTGTTCCTGGTCAACCTGCCCGCGATGGCGCTGCTCCTGGTGCTCGGCCCTCTGCTCCTGCCGGAGTCGCGCAGCTCGCGGCCCGGCCGCTTCGACCTCCTCGGCGTGCCGCTGTCCCTGGCCGCCGTACTGCCGGTGGTCTACGGGCTGAAGGAGATCCCCACCGAGGGCTGGAACGTGCGGTACGTGATCTCGGTGACCGTCGGCCTGCTCTTCGCCGCGCTGTTCGTGCACCGCCAGCGCCGCGCCGCCTCTCCCCTGGTCCCGCCGGCGCTGCTGCGGGCCCGCGGCTTCTCGCCCGCGCTGCTGCTGAACCTGATCGCCTCCTTCGCGATGCTGGGCTCGGCCTACTTCACCACGCAGTACCTGCAGTCGGTGCTCGGCAGGAGCGCGCTGGAGGCGGCGCTGTGGTCGCTGCTGCCCTCGGTGCTGATCGGGGCGGCGGCCCCGGCGACGACCTCGCTGGTGCAGCGCGGGGTGGCCAGGGCGCATGTCGTGACCGGCGGCTTCGTGGTGGCCGCCGCCGGCTACGGGCTGCTGGCGCTCGCCGGGACCCACTCGCTGTGGCTGGTGCTGGCCGGTGCGGGGGTGCTCGCCTCGGGGATCGTCACGGTGATGTCGCAGGTGACCGACCTGGCCATGGGGGCGGCACCGGTGGAGCGGGCCGGGACGGCGTCCTCGCTGATGGAGACGAGCACGGAACTCGGGGGCGCGCTCGGCATGGCGCTCCTCGGGGCGATCGGGACGGCGGTCTACCGGCACGGGATGGGACCCGGGTCCCCGGAGGCGGCACGGCAGACGCTGGGCGGGGCGCTCGCGGTGGCGGACGGGATGCCGGAGGCCGCGGGGGCGGCTCTCCGCGCGGCGGCGCGCGGGGCGTTCGTCGACGGAATGCGCGGGGCGGCCCTCGCCGGGGTCCTGCCGCTGCTGGCCGCGGCCGTCCTGGCGGTCCGCCTGGTCCGGATCGCCCCGCGCCCGGCGAACGGTGACACGGGCGACGGCGCGGTGGAGCGGGAGACGGGCACGGCCGGTGAGGACGCGGCCGCCGCGGTCCCGGAGGCGCCCGCGGTGGCCGGCGACGTGGCCGCGGCCGGCGGGACGGCGTAGCCGGCAAAGAGACGGAAAAGGGGCGGCGGGGAAGGAACCCAATCCGGGTCCGTCCCCGCCGCCCCTGTGCGTTCCGTCCGTCCGGAGTGAACTCCGGACGGACGGGGCGCGCTGTCTGTCAGACCAGGTTGATCGAGCGGGCCGAGGTCGCGCCGATCTCCTCGGCGAGTTCCGCGACCACGTGCGGCGGGACCGTGTCGTCGACCGTCAGCACGGCCAGCGCCTCCCCGCCGGCGACCGCGCGGGAGACCTGCATGCCGGCGATGTTGATGCCCGCCTCGCCGAGCACACGGCCCAGCGTGCCGACGACGCCCGGACGGTCGGCGTAGCGCAGCACGACCATGTGGTCGGCGAGCGCGAGGTCGACGTCGTACTCGCCGACCGCGACGATCTTCTGGTGGTGCTTCGGACCGGCCAGCGTGCCGGAGACCGAGACCTCCTCGCCGTCCGTGAGCGTGCCGCGCACCACGACCACGTTGCGGTGGTCGGTCGCCTCCGAGCTCGTGGTCAGACGGACCTCGACCCCGCGCTCCTGGGCGAACAGCGGCGCGTTGACGTAGGACACCGTCTCGTCCACGACGTCCTCGAACACGCCCTTGAGCGCGGACAGTTCGAGCACCTTCACGTCGTGCTGAGTGATCTCGCCGTACACCTCGACGTCGAGCCGGACCGCGACCTCGCCCGCGAGGGCGGTGAAGATGCGGCCGAGCTTCTCGGCGAGCGGCAGGCCCGGCTTGACGTCCTGGGCGATGACGCCGCCCTGGACGTTGACCGCGTCGGGGACCAGCTCGCCGGCCAGCGCGAGGCGCACCGACTTGGCGACCGCGATGCCCGCCTTCTCCTGCGCCTCGTCGGTGGAGGCGCCCAGGTGCGGGGTGCAGACGACCTGGTCGAGCTCGAACAGCGGGGAGTCGGTGCAGGGCTCCTTGGCGTACACGTCGAGGCCGGCGCCCGCGACGCGGCCCTCCTTCAGCGCCGCGTACAGCGCCTCCTCGTCGACGATGCCGCCGCGCGCGGCGTTGACGATGCGCACGCCGGGCTTGACCTTGCGCAGCGCCTCGGCACCGATGAGGCCGAGCGTCTCGGGGGTCTTGGGGAGGTGGACGGTGATGAAGTCGGAGACCTCGAGCAGCTCGTCGAGGCTCACGACCTTCACGCCCATCTGGGCGGCGCGCGCGGGCTGCACATAGGGGTCGTAGGCGACGACCTTCATGCCGAAGGCGGACATGCGCTGCGCGACCAGGGCGCCGATGCGGCCGAGGCCGACGACGCCGAGGGTCTTCTCGGCGAGCTCGACGCCGGTGTACTTGCTGCGCTTCCACTCGCCGTTCTTCAACGCGGCGTTGGCCTGCGGGATGTTGCGGGCGGTGGCGACGATGAGACCGCAGGCGAGCTCGGCGGCGGTGACGATGTTGGAGGTCGGGGCGTTGACGACCATCACGCCGGCCTTGGTGGCGGCGGAGACGTCCACGTTGTCCAGGCCGACGCCGGCCCGGGCGACGACCTTCAGCCGGCCGGCCGCGGCGACGGCCTCGGCGTCGACCTTCGTCGCGGAGCGGATCAGGACGGCGTCGACGTCGGCGAGGGCCGGGAGCAGCTCGGCCCGGTCCGCTCCGTTGCAGTGCCGGATCTCGAAGTCCGGGCCCAGCGCGTCCACCGTGGCGGGCGACAGCTCTTCGGCGATGAGTACGACAGGTTTCGAGCTCACGTGAGTCCTCACATGTCCAGTGCGGACGGCCGTCCCGACGGCCGCAGGCGGTGGGAGGGGAACAACGCCGGGGAAGGAAGGGGAACGTGCCCGCAGTTCCTCAGTGTTGCTGGGCCGCGTGGAAGACGCACGACGCTGTGGGCCTGACGCGTATTGGTGCTGCAGTCTAGTGGCGCCGCGGGGGGCGTCATGCGTCTTGTCCGGGGGATCACCCGTCCGTGGGAGAACGGGTGGGCCGGGGCCGTGCGGAGGGCCCCGGCCGAAGCCGCCGGAGGCCGGGCACCAGCGCCTCGGCCCCGGCAGCTCCCCGAGGACTTACGCGTCCTCGTTGACCCAGCTCATGAGCTTGCGCAGCTCCTTGCCCGTGGTCTCCAGCAGGTGCTCGGAGTCCTGCTTCTTGTACTCGTTGTACTTCTTCAGGCCGCCGTGGTACTCGTCCATCCAGTTCTTGGCGAAGGAGCCGTCCTGGATCTCGGCGAGGACCTTCTTCATCTCGGCCTTGGTGGCGTCGGTGATGATCCGCGGGCCGGTGACGTAGTCGCCCCACTCGGCGGTCTCGGAGATCGACCAGCGCATCTTCTCCAGGCCGCCCTCGTACATGAGGTCGACGATGAGCTTCAGCTCGTGCATGCACTCGAAGTAGGCGATCTCCGGCTGGTAGCCCGCCTCGGTGAGCGTCTCGAAGCCCGCCTTGACCAGCGCCGCGGTGCCGCCGCAGAGCACGGCCTGCTCACCGAACAGGTCGGTCTCGGTCTCCTCGGTGAAGGTCGTCTTGATGACGCCCGCACGGGTGCCGCCGATGCCCTTGGCGTAGGACAGGGCCAGCGCGAAGCCGTTGCCGGAGGCGTCCTGCTCGACGGCGACGATGCAGGGCACGCCGCGGCCCTCCTCGTACTGGCGGCGCACCAGGTGGCCGGGGCCCTTGGGGGCGACCATGCAGACGTCGACGCCGGCCGGGGGCTTGATGAAGCCGTAGCGGATGTTCAGGCCGTGGCCGAAGAACAGCGCGTCGCCGTCGTTCAGGTTCGGGGCGATGTGCTCCTCGTAGACCTGGGCCTGGATCGGGTCCGGCACGAGGATCATGATGACGTCGGCCTCGGCGGCCGCCTCGGCGGGGCTCACCACGCGCAGGCCCTGCTCCTCGGCCTTCGCCTTGGACTTCGAGCCCTCGTGCAGGCCGACGCGGACGTCGACACCCGAGTCACGCAGTGACAGCGCGTGGGCGTGGCCCTGGCTGCCGTAACCGATGACCGCGACCTTGCGGCCCTGGATGATGGACAGGTCGGCGTCAGCGTCGTAGAACAGCTCGGCCACTTTCGGTTCACTCCTTGGTGTGCGGGTGTTGCGTCCCACCGTATGCCGGTGCGGGGGCGGGAAGCCGGGGGGTCTCGTAATGCGGGCGGCGTGCCGGGCAAGTGGTACCGGGGCACCGGGCGCGGGTACCGCCGGGGGCGGGCGGCCGGGGGTACCGGCCGCCCGGGGACGCCTGAGGGGGCGTCAGGCGGAGCGGTCCAGCGCGCGCAGGGAGCGGTCGGTGATCGAGCGGGCGCCGCGGCCGATCGCGATCGTCCCGGACTGGACCAGCTCCTTGATGCCGTACTGCTCCAGCATCCGCAGCATGGCGGTGAGCTTGTCGCCGGAGCCGGTGGCCTCGATGGTGACGGCCTCCGGGGAGACGTCCACGGTCTTGGCGCGGAAGAGCTGGACGATCTCGGTGATCTGGGAGCGCGTCTCGTTGTCGGCGCGGACCTTCACCAGGACGAGTTCGCGCTGCACGGCCTGGGAGGGCTCCAGCTCGACGATCTTGAGCACGTTGACGAGCTTGTTGAGCTGCTTGGTGACCTGCTCGAGCGGCAGGTCCTCCACGCTCACCACGATGGTGATGCGGGAGATGTCGGGGTGCTCGGTGACGCCCACGGCGAGCGAGTCGATGTTGAACCCGCGGCGGGAGAAGAGCGCGGCGATCCGCGCGAGGATGCCCGGGGTGTTCTCGACGAGGACCGAGAGCGTGTGCTTGGTGGACATGACGGTCGTACCTTCCTGAAGTCCCTGACGTCCGGTGGCCCGCGCGGGACCTCAGTCGTCCTCGCCGTCGCCGAAGTCGGGACGGACGTCCCGGGCGGCCATGATCTCGTCGTTGGACGTGCCGGCGGCGACCATCGGCCACACCATGGCGTCCTCGTGGACGATGAAGTCCACGACCACGGGACGGTCGTTGATCGAGTTGGCCTCCTCGATGGCCTTGTCCAGGTCCTCGGGGCGCTCGCAGCGGATGGAGTAGCAGCCCATCGCCTCGGCCAGCTTCACGAAGTCGGGGACCCGGGTGCCCTTGGCGTCCGGGTTGACGTCGTGCGGGCCGGAGTGCAGGACCGTGTTGGAGTACCGCTGGTTGTAGAACAGGGTCTGCCACTGGCGGACCATCCCGAGGGCGCCGTTGTTGATGATGGCGACCTTGATCGGGATGTTGTTCAGGGCGCAGGTGGTGAGTTCCTGGTTGGTCATCTGGAAGCAGCCGTCGCCGTCGATCGCCCAGACGGTGCGCTCCGGCCGGCCGGCCTTGGCACCCATCGCGGCCGGGACCGCGTAGCCCATCGTTCCGGCGCCGCCGGAGTTGAGCCAGGTGGCGGGCTTCTCGTACTTGATGAAGTGCGCGGACCACATCTGGTGCTGGCCGACGCCCGCCGTGAAGATCGTTCCCTCGGGGGCGAGTTGCCCGATGCGCTCGATGACCTGCTGGGGGGAGAGCGAGCCGTCCTCGGGCAGGTCGTAGCCGAGCGGGTAGGTCTCGCGCCAGCGGTTGAGGTCCTTCCACCAGCCCGCGTACTTGTGCGCGGCGGCCTCGCCCTGCGAGCCCTCGGCGTGCTCCTTCTGGACGGCCTGGATCAGGTCGGCCAGGACCTCGCGGGCGTCCCCGACGATCGGCACGTCGGCCGCGCGGTTCTTGCCGATCTCGGCGGGGTCGATGTCGGCGTGAACGATCTTGGCGTGCGGGGCGAAGCTGTCCAGCCTGCCGGTGACGCGGTCGTCGAAGCGGGCGCCGAGGGCGACGATCAGGTCGGCCTTCTGCAGCGCGGTGACGGCGGTGACCGCACCGTGCATGCCCGGCATTCCCACGTGCAGCGGGTGGCTGTCGGGGAACGCGCCGAGACCCATCAGGGTGGTGGTGACGGGTGCTCCGGTGAGTTCGGCGAGGACCTTCAGCTCGGCGCTGGCGCCCGCCTTGATCACGCCGCCGCCCACGTAGAGGACGGGCCGCTTCGCGGCGCCGAGCAGCTTGGCCGCCTCGCGGATCTGCTTGGCGTGCGGCTTGGTGACCGGGCGGTAGCCGGGCAGGTCCAGCACCGGCGGCCAGGAGAAGGTGGTCTTCGCCTGGAGGATGTCCTTCGGGATGTCGACCAGGACGGGGCCGGGACGCCCGGTCGAGGCGACGTGGAAGGCCTGGGCGATCACCCGGGGGATGTCCTCGGCCTTGGTGACCAGCCAGCTGTGCTTGGTGATCGGCATGCTGATGCCGACGATGTCCGCCTCCTGGAAGGCGTCCGTGCCGATCGCGGAGGACACCACCTGACCGGTGATCGCGACCAGCGGCACGGAGTCGAGGTTGGCGTCGGCCAGCGGGGTGACCAGGTTGGTGGCACCGGGGCCCGAGGTCGCCATGCAGACGCCGACCTTGCCGGTGGCCTGCGCGTACCCGGTGGCGGCGTGCCCCGCGCCCTGCTCGTGGCGGACCAGGACGTGCCGGACCCTGGTGGAGTCCATCATCGGGTCGTACGCCGGCAGGATGGTGCCGCCGGGAATGCCGAATACCGTGTCGGCGCCGACCTCCTCGAGCGAGCGGATGAGGGACTGCGCGCCCGTCACCTGCTCGGGGGCGGACGTCTGCGGTCCGGAGGAACGGGGCCGCGGCTGCGGATGGTGTGCCCCGGAGGCCTGCTCGGTCATCGGCATTCTCTTCTCGATGCTGAGGGTTTTTGCGAGGTTCGTGCGATCCGTCGACTATGGCGGCTACGGCGACTGCGGTGCGGCAGGTGCCCGTGCAACAAAAAACCCCTCGTGCCAGGAGGCAAGCGAGGGGAGCGCGCCGGGTACGGTCGCTGGGGATTCCGGATGATGGTCCGGTCGGGCCCAGCTTCAGCCGACGCGCTGTCCAAGTACGAGAATTCGGGTGCGCATGGAACTGACCCTCTCTCCGGGGCGCACCGACTGTCAAGTGGGTGGGACGGGCGTCTCATCATGTGGTCGGAGGGCGGTACCGCCGCCGAGGACCGCGGTGCCGCCACCGAGCCCGGCGGTCGTGCTGCCGAGCGCGGTGGTCGTGCCGCCGAGGGCCGCGGCGGTCCGGGAGGCGGCCGTGGCGGGGCCGCGCAGGACCGTCGGGACCGGGCCCCCGAACACGCCCGCGCCGCTGCCCGCGAGGACGGACTCGGCCGGGCCGTGCGGCACCGGGTAGTGGCCGCGGGTGAGTGCCCGGCGCAGCCGGTACTCGTCCAGCGGCCCGGAGAAGACCAGGCCCTGCCCGTGGGTGCAGCCCATGGCGCGCAGGGTGACGACCTGCTCGGGCAGGTCCACCCCGTCGGCCACGGTCTGCAGCCCCAGGTCGGTGGCGATCCGCAGCAGCCCGCTGGTGATCTTGTGGAGTCTGGCCGACTCCACGACCCCCTCGACCAGCGCGCGGTCGAGCCGGAGGATGTCGACGGGGAGGCGGCGCAGCGCCGCGATCGTCGTCTGTCCGCTGCCCACGCCGTCCAGGGCGATCCGGACCCCGAGCCGGCGCAGGGCGCCGAGACGGCGTTCCAGCTCCTCCAGCGGCACCCGGGCGTCGATCTCGGTCAGTTCCAGGATCAGGGCGCCGGAGGCGAGTCCGTGCCGGGTGAGCAGTGACTCGACGGAGCCGGGCGGCAGGGTGCGGTCGAGGAGCCGCCGGGCGGCGAGGCGGACGGTGACAGGTACGGGGATTCCGGACGCGGTGCGCTCGGCGGCCTGGGTGACGGCCCGTTCGAGCAGGTCCCGGCACAGTCCGGCGGTCGTTTCGCTCCCCTCGGTGACACGGACGTACTCGCCGGGGGTGAACAGCACGCCTTGGGCGGAGCGCCAACGGGCCTGGGCGGCGACCGAGGAGATCCGGCCGTCGGCGAGGGCCACGACGGGCTGGTGCAGCAGCAGGAACTCGCCGTCGTGCATCGCGGCCCGCAGCCGGCCGGCCAGTTCGGCCTTGCGGACGACGTCCTGCTGCATCTGGGGCGCGTACAGCTCGACGCGGTTCTTGCCGGCCGCCTTGGCCCGGTACATGGCCAGGTCGGCATTGCGCAGCAGCTCGCCCGCGCCGAGCCCGGGTTCGGCGAAGGCGACGCCGATGGAGGCCGCGACGCGGACATCGTTGCCGTCGATGGTGTAGGGCTGCGAGAGACCGACGCGGAGGCGGTCGGCGAGTTCCTCTATGTGGCGCTCCCGCGCGGCGTGCTCGCGGGTGCCGTCGCCGGTGATGAGGGCGGCGAACTCGTCCCCGCCGAGCCGGGCGGCGGTGTCGCCCTGTCTGAGGGAGTCCTGCAGCCGGCGGGCGGCCTGGACGAGCAGCTCGTCCCCCGCCTGGTGGCCGATGGTGTCGTTGACGGCCTTGAAGCCGTCGAGGTCGATGAAGAGCACCGCCGTGCCGCGCAGGGCGGGGCCCCGGTCGGAGGCGCGGCGCCCGGAGAGCGCCTGCTGCACACGCCGGGTGAACAGGGCCCGGTTGGGCAGGTCGGTGAGCGGGTCGTGTTCGGCGTTGTGCTGCAACTGGGCCTGGAGGCGGACTCGCTCGGTGACGTCCCGGCTGTTGAAGATGAGGCCGCCGTGGTGGCGGCTGACGGTGGACTCGACGTTGAGCCAGCCTCCCCCGCTCTCGGCTCCTCCCCCACTCTCGGCTTCGCTCGAGCGGGGGGACCCCCATGAGCGGGAGGTGCCCCCACCGCCGGAGCGGAAGCGGCACTCGATGCGGGTGGTGGGCTCCTCCAGGGGGCTGGCCGCGAGGAAGCGGCGGACCTCGTGGACGACGCAGCCGAGGTCCTCGGGGTGGATGAGCCCGGCGAGTTCGGTCCCGACCAGTTCCTCCGCGGGGCGTCCGTAGACCCCGGCGGCGGCCGGGGAGACGTAGCGCAGGATGCCGCTGGGCGCGGCGATCATGATGACGTCGCTTGAGCCCTGGACCAGGGAGCGGAAGTGGTTCTCCTTCTGGGCCAGTTCGTGGGTCAGCGTGATGTTGTCGCGCAGCATGATGCCCTGGCGGACCAGAAGGGCGAGCACGACGGCCCCGGCGGTGAGCAGCACGACCCGGTCGACGCTGCGGCCGTCGAGGAGGTTGTAGAGGATGCCCAGGGTGCAGACGGCGGCGGCCAGGTAGGGCGTGAGGGCGGCGAGCGAGCCGGTGAGGGGGCGGGTGACCGGGTAGCGGCCGGGCACGGGCTCCGCCGGGAACGGGTGCGGGTACGGATGCCCGGGGCCGGCGGGGTGGGGCGGCGCGGGGGGTGCGGATGCCGGGCGGTGGTGTGCGGGCGGGAGCCGGTCCTGGAGGGAGCCGGTCCTGCCGTCCCGCGAGGCCGCCGTCCTGGTGTGCTCCGGCGGGAGTGCGGTCCTGGTGTGTTCGTGGGCCTGCCCGCCGAGGGCGGGCACGTGGGCGTGCACCACCCGGGTGTGCGGCTCGCCGTACCCCTCGTCGGTGCGGCTGCCGACCCAGGGGGCGTAGGCGAGGAGCAGGGAGCCGGAGAACCAGCCCGCGTCGAGCAGTTGGCCGGAGTGGTAGGCGCTGTGCAGCAGTGGTGAGGTGAACAGGGCGTCGCACACGACGGTCAGGCCGAGGGCGCCGATCGCGGTGTTGACGGCGGAGCGGTTCACCGCGGAGCGCCGGAAGTGCAGCGCGAGCACCATGCTCACCAGGGCGATGTCGAGCAGCGGGTAGGCGAGCGAGAGCGCGGTGTGGGCGACGCTCGGTCCGTCGAACCGGGCGGCCTGGGCGAGCGCGAGGCTCCACGAGAGGGTGAGCAGCGAGCCGCCGATGAGCCAGGCGTCCAGGGCGAGGCACACCCAGCCGGCCCTGGTCACGGGCCGTTTGGCGAGCACGAGCAGGCCGACGATGGCGGGCGGCGCGAAGCAGAGGAAGAACAGGTCCGCCCAACTCGGGCTGGGCACCGGGCGGTCGAGGACGACCTCGTACCAGCCCCAGACGCCGTTGCCGAGGGCGGCCATGGTGGAGGAGACGGAGAACAGCAGCCAGGCGGGTCGAAAGCGGCTGCGGCGGGAGCGTGCGCGCAGCAGGCAGGAGACGGCGGCGGCGCCGGCCGCGACGCTGAGCCCGAAGTCACCCATGAACAGGGCGAGCCGTTGCGAGCCCCAGCCGAGTGCGGCGCCGGCGGCGTATCCCGCGCAGAGCAGGGCGAGGAGGAGCTGCGGGACCGGACTCGGGCGGCCGCGGGGCGCCCGGCGGCGGAGCGGCAGGGCTCCGGGCGAGCTCACCGGTCCCACCCGGTCCGGGTCGGGGCGGCTCCGCGGTTCCGCCGGTGTACGTGGCGCCTGCGGGAGGCGGGCCCGCGGTGGTGCGGGCCGCCGCGCGCGTGGCCCGGTGGCGCCGCGCGCATGGTTCGTCGGCGTTCGGCCCGTCGCGTCGGATCGGTGATGGTGGTCCGGCCGTGCATCGTCCGTCGCCCCCCTCGGAGTCCCAAGTCCTGGTCGTTCCCTCGTGCCCGGGCGCCGAACGTGCGCGGCGCCACCCCCTGTCGGGACGATACACCAGGATGGTCACTCAGGGACATAGTCTCTCTACGCTCCGTGACGACCAGGGCCGATGTGCGCACGGGCCGCGTCCGGAGGGCTGCGGAGCGTGCGCGAAGCGGAGTCGGCGCGCGCCGCGGGCGCCGAACGCGCTGGTCGTGCGCCCCGGAACGGCCGGACGGCCGGTCACCCGGCGCGCCCGGCGGCCCGATCCGTCACCCGCGGCCCGGTCGGTCACCCGTGGTAAGGACCACGTTGCGCAGCGGTTCCCGGTTCACCAGCCGGGTGAGCTGGTCGGTCAGCAGCCGCTTCGCACGGGGCAGGAAGGCCGAGGTGGGGCCGCCGACGTGCGGGCTGATCAGCACGCCGGGGGCGGACCACAACGGGTGGCCCGGGGGCAGGGGTTCGGGGTCGGTGACGTCGAGCGCGGCGGTGATCCGGCCGGTCTCCACCTCCGTGAGCAGCGCCTTGGTGTCGACGACGGGCCCGCGCCCCACGTTGACCAGCAGCGCGCCGTCCTTCATGCGGGCCAGGAACTCGGCGTCGGCCAGTCCCCTCGTCTCCTCGGTGAGGGGGGTCACCAGCATCACCACGTCCGCCTCCGGGAGCAGTTCGGGCAGGGCGGCGATCGGATGCACCGGGCCGCGCGCCGTCGTGCGCGCGGAGCGTGCGACGCGTGCGACCCGCGCGACCTCGAACGGTACGAGCCGGTCCTCGATGGCGCTGCCGATGGACCCGTAGCCGACGATCAGCACGGACCGGTCGGCGAGCGCGGGGCGGAAGCCGCCCGCCCAGCTCCCCTCGTCCTGGGCGCGGACGAAGCCGGGGACGCCGCGCAGCGAGGCGAGGGTCAGGGTGAGCGCGAGCTCGGCGGTGCTCGCCTCGTGCACGCCGCGGGCGTTGCACAGCCGCACGCCGGGCGGCAGCGCGGACACCGGGCCGGCCACGTCGTCGACGCCGGCGGTGAGGGTCTGCACCAGGCGCACGGTGCGCAGCGCCTCCAGCGGCCTCACGCGCACGGCGTGCGGCTTCATGTACGGCACGACGTACGCCACGCAGTCGGCGGGGTCGCCGGGGAACGGCTGCCGGCCGTCCTCGCCCCCGTCCCAGAACAGGTAGCGGAACCCCACGGGGAGCTGCGGGATCTCCTCGGGCCGGATGGGAAGCCACACGTCGTCGCTCATGCCAGGAGGCTATGCGAACTCGTGTGCGCGGGAACGGTTAGGTTGGTGGGCCGGGACAGGGAGGGTACGGCCAGGTGGAGCGCAGGACGATGGGCGCGGCGGCACTGCGGGTGGGGGCCGTCGGGCTCGGGTGCATGCCGATGAGCTGGGCGTACACCACTTCGCGGCAGCGGGGCGAGGAGTCGGTGCGGGCGCTCCACCGGGCGCTGGACGCCGGGGTGACGCTGCTCGACACGGCGGACATGTACGGGCCGTTCACCAACGAGCTGCTGGTGGGCCGGGTGCTCAAGGAGCGGCGCGCGGACGCCTTCGTGTCGACGAAGGTGGGGCTGCTGGCCGGTGAGCCGCACATCGTGGCCAACGGCCGTCCCGGATACGTGCGGCGGGCCTGCGACGCCTCGCTGCGGCGGCTGCAGACGGACGTCATCGACCTGTACCAGCTGCACCGCGCGGACCCCGAGGTGCCCGTGGAGGAGACCTGGGGCGCGATGGCCGACCTGGTGCGCGCCGGGAAGGTGCGGGCGCTGGGGCTGTGCGCGATGGACGTCCGGGGCGGCCGGCGCTCGCGGGCGGGGCTGTACGAGGGGACGGTGCGGCAACTGGAGCGGGTGCAGCAGGTGTTCCCGGTCACCGCGGTCCAGGCGGAGCTGTCGGTGTGGTCGCCCGAGGCGCTGCGTACGCTGCTGCCGTGGTGCGCGGCGCGCGGGGTGGGGTTCCTGGCGGCGATGCCGCTGGGCAACGGCTTCCTGACCGGGACGCTGCGCCCGGGCGAGGGCTTCGAGCCGGACGACCTGCGGGCCCGGCACCCGCGCTTCACCGCCGAGATGATGGCGGCGAACCAGCCGATCGTGGCCGGTCTGCGGCGGATCGCCCGCCGGCACGGCGAGGAGGTGAGCGCCGCGCAGGTGGCCCTGGCCTGGACGCTCGCCCAGGGTCCGCACGTGGTCCCGGTGCCGGGCACGAAGCGGTCCCGCTGGGCGGCGGAGAACGCGGCGGCGGCCGAGGTGCGCCTGACCGGGGAGGACCTGGCGGAGGTGGCGGCCCTTCCCGCCGCGCAGGGGTCCTGGGACTGAGCACGGGCCCGGGGGCGTCCGCGCCCGCGAACACCCCCTCACGCGCGGTCCGTTCACCCCGCCCGGCGGCTGCGAGCGGCGGCGGGCGCCCCGCCCGGCGACGTACGCTTCCCCTCACGGCGCGGCTGTGCCGCGAAGCCCCGGCGAAGGGACCCCCTCGTGCGCTCTCGACCCACCGCGGCCGCGCTGGCGGTCGCCGCCCTCCTGCTGACGGCGGGCTGCTCCGGCGGCTCCGGCGCACCGGAGGACACCGGTACGAGCGCCTCCGCGAGCCGCACGGGCGGTCCATCCGCGCGTGCGGAGCACACGCCGCCCGCCAAGGGCTCGGTGAAGGTGCTGCGCACCGTCGCCGAGGGCCTGAACACGCCCTGGGGGCTGGCCCCGCTGCCCGGGGGCGGCGGAATCCTCGTGTCCTCCCGGGACGAGGGCACGATCACCCGTGTCGACGAGAAGGCCGGGAAGAAGACCACGCTGGGCGCCGTCCCCGGCGTCGCCGCCGACGGCGAGGGCGGTCTGCTGGGCCTCGCCCTCTCCCCCGCGTACGCCTCCGACCACCTGGTGTACGCCTACTTCACGACCGATTCCGACAACCGCGTCGCCCGCATGCTGTACGACCCGGAGAAGCCGGCCGGGGAGCAGCTCGGCGCCCCCGACACGGTGTTCAAGGGCATCCCCAAGGGCCTCATCCACAACGGCGGCCGGATCGCGTTCGGGCCGGACAAGATGCTGTACGTGGGCACCGGCGAGTCCGGGGAGCGGCAGCCGGCCCAGGACCGGAAGTCGCTCGGCGGCAAGATCCTGCGGATGACCCCGGACGGCGAGCCGGCCCCGGGCAACCCCTTCGACGACTCGGTCGTGTACACCTACGGTCACCGCAACGTCCAGGGTCTGGCCTGGGACGGGGAGCAGCGGCTGTTCGCCGCGGAGTTCGGCCAGGACACCTGGGACGAGCTGAACGCGATCGAGCCCGGCGCGAACTACGGCTGGCCGGAGGCGGAGGGCAAGGGGGGCGGCCCGAAGTACCGCGACCCGCTCGCCCAGTGGCACACCGACCAGGCCTCCCCCAGCGGCATCGCGTACGCCGAGGGGTCGATCTGGATGGCCGGCCTGCGGGGCGAGCGCCTGTGGCGGATCCCCCTCGACGGCACGAAGGCCTCGGCGGAGCCACAGCCCTTCCTGAAGGGCGAGTACGGCCGGCTGCGCACGGTGGTCGCGGCCGGCGGGGGGAAGCTCTGGGTCACCACGAGCAACACGGACGGCCGCGGTGACCCCGCCAAGGGCGACGACCGGATCCTGGAGCTGCGGGTCACGTAGGACCCGCGCGTCGAGGAGGTCCGGCCGCCGGCGCCCGGGACCCGGTCAGCCCGCCGAGGGCAGGCCGAGCAGGATGTCCGTGTACTTGGCGACCGCGAGCAGCAGGCCGAGGACGCCGAGGGCGATGCCGCCCCAGGCCACCGACTTGATCCAGGCAGCCTGCGGCGGGCCCGGGGTGCCGAAGGCGGGGCGGGCGAGGACGACGACGCCCACGACCAGCGCGAGCAGCGCGAAGAAGCCGCCCCACAGCGCGGCGGCGTGCCAGGCGTCGCCGTAGACCTCCTTGATCTGCGTGGCGACACTCGCCGAGGAGGAGGTCCGGAGCTGCCCGACGAGCGTCTCGCGGGCGGAGGCCACCGTGCCGACCCAGCCCCCGGTGAGCGAGACCACGCCGAGGGCGGCGGAGACCACGGCCCCGGCGCCCTGGCCGACCCCGGCGGTGCCGGCGGCCTCGGGGTCCGCGGCGACGTCCGTGGAGTCCGTGGCATCCGCGGACTCCGCCGGCTGCCCGGCCTCGGCCTCGGTGAGGTCCGTCGCGGCGTCCCCCGTGCCCTGCTCGGCTGCGGCCGTCTCCTCGGAGGGCGCGGGCGGCGTCGCCGCCCCGTCCTCGGCCGTGCCGTCCGCGGCAGTGCCGTCAGCGGTCTTCGCCTCGGCGCCGGTCACGGTCGCCCCGGCCTCGTCAACTGTCTTGGATCCCATATCTCCGCACCGTACGTACGCTCTCTGAGAGGTCTCTTAACGAGGGCTCCCACTGTCCTTTGCGGCGGCCTCGGTACGTGCCGCCCGCCATTCGGGGGCGAGCAGGGACCACACCTCGAGGTCCTGCCGCGCGCCCCGGTAGAGGTTGTTTCCGCGCAGTACGCCGTCCCGGCGCATGCCCAGCCGTCGCGCCACGTTGATGCTGGGGGTGTTGGCGGACGACGCCCGCCACTCCACACGGTGGATGCCTCGCTCGTCAAACGCCCAGCCGAGGAGCACGCGTACGCCCCGGGTGACCAGTCCCCGGCCGACCGCCGCCGGTTCCAGCCAGCAGCCCGCCTCGGCGGTGCCCTGGACCGCGTCGAACGTGCGGAACAGCACACCGCCCACGAGCCGCCCCCGGTACCAGATGCCGTGCAGGCCGCCGGCGTCCTCGGCGCGCCGGTGGGCGAACATCGTGAGCAGCTCCCGCGCGGAGTCGACGTCCGTCTCGCGGGTGCCGAAGGGGATGTGCTGCCCGATGTACTCGCGCCCGCGGTCGAGGTGCGCGAGGAACTCCTCGGCGTGCCAGGGCTCCAGGGGGCGCAGCTCGGCGTCCTCACCCAGGGATGTCGCGTACATCGTCCCGCCGCTCCTTCACCAGTGCGTCCACCGCCTCCGCGAGCGCGGCGTCGTCCGTGCCGCGCCCGGGGACCGCAGGCAGTGTCGCACGGCACTCGGGGGGCTCGATGCTCAGGTGGGGCAGGCGGGACTCCAGGCCGCGCGGCAGCCACCAGTTGGCCTTGCCGAGCAGGTGCATGAGGGCGGGGACGAGGAGCGTGCGCAGGACGAACGCGTCGAGGGCCACGGCGGCGGCGAGCGCGATGCCGAACATGGCGATCGTCCGGTCGCCGCTGAGGACGAAGGCGAGGAAGACGGAGATCATGATGACGGCGGCTGAGTTGATGACCCGACCGGTCTCGGCGAGGCCCACGCGGACCGCGCGCCGGTTGTCCCCGGTCTCCAGCCACTCCTCGTACATCCGGCTGACCAGGAAGACCTGGTAGTCCATGGAGAGCCCGAACAGCACCGAGACCATGATCACGGGGAGGAAGGGCTCGATCGGCCCGGCCCCGCCGAGGCCGAGGAGTTCGCTGCCCCAGCCCCACTGGAAGACGGCGGTGACGACCCCGAAGGCGGCGGCCACCGCGGCGACGTTCATCGCGGCGGCCTTGAGCGGGATGGCGAGGGAGCGGAAGGCGAGCAGCAGCAGGACGCAGCCGAGGCCGATCACCACGCCGACGAAGAGGGGGAGCTTGGCGACGACGACGCCCGCGAAGTCGTCGTACCCGGCGGTGACCCCGCCGACCTTCACGTCGAGGCCGGTGCCGGACTCGGCACGGGGCAGCACCTCGGTGCGCAGCCGCTCGACGAGGTCGCTGGTGCGCGCGGACTGCGGGGCCGACTCGGGGATCAGGGTGAGGTGGGCGGTGTTCCCGGCCGGGTTGTAGGTCACCGGGGAGACGGAGGCGACGTCGGGCGTGGTGCGCAGGGTGGCGGCGAGGTTGTCCAGGACCAGCCGGTCCTCGGCGTCGTCGAGGTGGGTGACGAGGGTGAGCGGGCCGTTGACGCCGGGGCCGAAGCCCTCGGCGAGGAGGTCATAGGCCTGCCGGGTGGTGGTCCGCGCCGGGTCGGTGCCGGCGTCGGAGGTGCCCAGGCGCAGGGAGAGGGTGGGCAGGGCGAGGACCGCCATGACGAGGAGGGCGAGGGCGCCGAGGAGCCTGGGGTGCCGTTCGACGAAGGCGGACCAGCGGGCGGCGAACCCGGTGGGCACCTCGGGTTCGGGCCCGTGTTCGGCCAGGCGCCGGCGTTCGCGGCGGCTGAGCGCCCGCATGCCGGTGAAGGACAGCAGGGCGGGCAGCAGGGTCACGGAGGCGGCGACGGTGAGGAGCACGGTCAGCGCGGCGGCGACGGCGACGCCGTTGAGGAAGTCGAGCCGCAGGATGAGCATGCCGAGCAGCGCGATGCACACCGTCGCGCCGGCGAAGACGACCGCGCGTCCGGTGGTGGCGACGGCGTCCTGGGCCGCCTCGGCGACGGTCAGCCCGCGTTTGAGGCCCCTGCGGTGCCGGGTGACGATGAACAGCGCGTAGTCGATGCCGACGCCGAGTCCGACCAGCATGCCGAGCATGGGCGCGAAGTCGGCCACGGTCATGACGTGGCCGAGGAGTTCGATGCCGGCGTAGGCGGTGCCGACGCCGACGAGCGCGGTGGCGATCGGGAGGAGGGCGGCGGCGGGCGAGCCGAAGGCGAGGAGCAGCACGGCGGCGGCGACGACCACGCCGACGATCTCGGCGAGGTGCCCGTCCGCGGACTGGGTGAGGGAGACGGCGCTGCCGCCGAGGGCGATCCGCAGTCCCTCGGTCCCGGCGGACTCGGCGGTGTCGACGAAGGCCCGCGCCTCGCCCTCGGATATCCGCTGCGAGGGGCTGTCGAAGGTGACGGTGGCGTAGGCGGTGCGGCCGTCGCCGCTGATCTGCCCGCCGCGGCCGTTCTCGTAGGGGCCGGTGACGGAGGCGATGCCGGGCAGGTCGGCGAGCCGGTCCAGGGTGCGGGTCATGGTCTGGGCGACGTCGGCGTCGCGCACGGTGCCGTCGGTGGTGTGCCAGACGACGGTGTCGGTGTCCCCGTCGGCTCCGGGGAATCCCTCGCGGAGCAGATGGGCGGCCTGGCTCGACTCGGTGCCGGAGACTCCGTAGTCGTTGGAGTAGGCGGCTCCTACGACCGTCGCGGTCGTGAAGACGCCCGCGAAGACCGTCAGCCAGAGCAGGAGGGCGGCGAGACGCCGCCGGACACACCAACGTGCGAGGGCTGCCACGGGCGTACTCCCTGGGGGGTGTGTGCTTCTTTGCCCGAAGTCAGCCTGGAATAAAACGAATGACCCGCAAAGAACGCTTGAACGCTGCTCGTTCACTGTTGCAGGTGGAAATGATCGTTTGTCGTGATAGTGGCATGACTCACAGGGTCGCGGGGGAATGAGCGGAAGCTCTCCGTCCGCCGGTCGCGGCGTCTCAGTCGAACTGGTCGCCGACCGCCATCAGCGCCGTGCCGGCGATCATGAGCCACAGGGCCCGGCGGGTGCGGCCGCGGGAGCCGAGGACGGCCGCCAGCGCGCAGCCGGAGGCGCCACAGGCGTAGGCGAGGGGGACGAGCGGGGGGACGGAGTCGAGGGCGCGCAGCACCGCGGCGGCGAGCCCCGCGGTGGTCAGCAGCGCGCCGGCGCCGGTCGCGGTCCAGCGGGCCCGGCGGGCGTCGGAGGGCCCGTCCTCGTACGCGCCCTCGTCCTCGTGGACGTACGCGTCCTCGTGGGCGTCCTCCGGCGCGTCGGTCCCGGGGGCGTCGGACGGGGCAGGGTGCGGGGCGGGGTGCGCGCTCTCGTGCGGGGCGTCGTGCACACCGGCCTCGGAGGAGATACGTCCGCTCATGGCCCGGGAGCGTAGCCGCTGCCGTGGCGCCCCGTGGTCCCGGACCGCCCGGCGAGACATGCGGCACACCGGTCCCGGACGTGCCGGAGGGGGCGCACCGTGACCGGTGCGCCCCCTCCGGGGACGTGCGTACGTACCGCTCAGCCCTCGCCGACGCCCAGCTTCTCGAGGATGAGTTCCTTGACGCGGGCGGCGTCGGCCTGGCCGCGCGTGGCCTTCATGACCGCGCCGACCAGCGCTCCCGCCGCGGCCACCTTGCCGCCGCGGATCTTGTCGGCGACGCCCGGGTTGCCGGCGATCGCCTCGTCGACGGCGGTGCCGAGGGCGCCCTCGTCGGAGACGACCTTCAGGCCGCGCTTGTCGACGACCTCGTCCGGCGTGCCCTCGCCGGCCAGCACACCCTCGATGACCTGGCGGGCCAGCTTGTCGTTGAGGTCGCCCTCGGCCACCAGTTCGGAGACCCGGGCGACCTGCTCCGGCGTGATCGCCAGCTCGTCCAGCGCCTTCTGGGACTCGTTGGCGCTGCGGGCCAGCTCGCCCATCCACCACTTGCGGGCGGAGGCGGCGTCCGCGCCGGCGTCGATCGTGGCCACGATCGGATCCAGCGCGCCGGCGTTGAGGATCGCCTGCATGTCGAAGCCGGAGATGCCCCACTCCTCGCGGAGCCGGTTGCGGCGCACCAGCGGCAGCTCGGGCAGGGAGGCGCGGATCTCCTCGACCCACTCGCGGGACGGGGCGACCGGCACCAGGTCGGGCTCCGGGAAGTACCGGTAGTCCTCGGCCTCCTCCTTCACGCGACCCGAGGTCGTGGACCCCGTGTCCTCGTGGAAGTGCCGGGTCTCCTGGATGATCGTGCCGCCCGAGGAGAGCACCGCGGCGTGCCGCTGGATCTCGAAGCGGGCCGCACGCTCGACGGACCGCAGCGAGTTGACGTTCTTCGTCTCGGAGCGGGTGCCGAACTTCTCCCGGCCGTGCGGGCGCAGCGACAGGTTGACGTCGCAACGCATCTGGCCCATCTCCATGCGGGCGTCGGAGACGCCGAGCGCCTTGATGAGCTCGCGCAGTTCGGCGACGTACGCCCGCGCGACCTCGGGGGCCCGCTCGCCCGCGCCCTCGATCGGTTTGGTGACGATCTCGATGAGCGGGATGCCGGCGCGGTTGTAGTCCAGCAGGGAGTGGGACGCGCCGTGGATACGGCCGGTGGCGCCGCCGACGTGCAGCGACTTGCCGGTGTCCTCCTCCATGTGGGCGCGCTCGATCTGCACCCGGAAGACCTCGCCGTCCTCCAGCTGTACGTCGAGGTACCCGTCGAAGGCGATCGGCTCGTCGTACTGGGAGGTCTGGAAGTTCTTCGGCATGTCCGGATAGAAGTAGTTCTTCCGGGCGAACCGGCACCACTCGGCGATCTCGCAGTGGAGCGCGAGGCCGATCCGGATGGCCGACTCGACGCCGGTCGCGTTGACGACCGGGAGCGCGCCGGGCATGCCGAGGCAGGTGGGGCAGGTCTGCGAGTTGGGCTCGGCGCCCAGCTCCGTGGAGCACCCGCAGAACATCTTCGTCTTGGTGCCGAGTTCGACATGGACCTCGAGGCCCATGACGGGGTCGTAGGACGCGAGTGCGTCCTCGTACGACACCAGGTCGGTCGTGGTGGTCACGGTGTAACTTCCCTCTCAGCCCAGCAGGACGTCGTCGTCGCCCAGCCGCTTCAGCTCGCGGTAGAGGATGGCGAGGTTGGTGACGACCGCGGCGCCGGTCACAACGGCGTCGATCAGTCGCAGCGTGTCGTGGTCGTCGCGGGCCTTCTTGATCTGCTTGTAGGCACCGAGGGCGCCGAACGCCGACGTGGCCATCGAGACGTACAGACCGGTCCGGGACTTCTTGAAGCCCTTGGCCTTGGACAGTGCGTTGCTCACAGCGACGGTGCCTCCTCGATCAGCGGGTGACCCCACCTTTCCACGAAGGCGGCCTCGACGGCGGCACCCACCTTGTACAGGCGGTCGTCCTTCAGGGCCGGGGCGATGATCTGCAGCCCGACCGGCAGGTTGTCCTCGGGGGCGAGGCCGCAGGGCAGCGACATCGCGGCGTTGCCCGCGAGGTTGGTCGGAATGGTGCACAGGTCGGCCAGGTACATCGCCATCGGGTCGTCGGCGCGCTCGCCGATCGCGAAGGCGGTGGTCGGGGTCGTCGGCGAGACGATCACGTCGACCTGCTCGAACGCCTTCTCGAAGTCCTGCTTGATCAGCGTGCGGACCTTCTGGGCGCTGCCGTAGTAGGCGTCGTAGTAGCCGCTGGACAGGGCGTACGTGCCGAGCATGATGCGGCGCTTGACCTCGGGACCGAAGCCGGCCTCGCGGGTCAGCGAGGTGACCTCCTCCGCCGAGTGGCTGCCGTCGTCGCCGGTGCGGCGGCCGTAGCGCAGGCCGTCGAAGCGGGCGAGGTTGGAGGAGCACTCGGAGGGGGCGATCAGGTAGTACGCCGACAGGGCGAGGTCGAAGGACGGGCAGTCCAGCTCGACGATCTCGGCGCCCAGTTCCTTCAGCAGCGCGACGGACTCGTCGAACCGCTGGATGACGCCGGCCTGGTAGCCCTCGCCGCGGAACTGCTTCACCACGCCGACGCGCATGCCCTCGACGCTGCCGTTGCGGGCGGCCTCGACGACCGGCGGGACCGGGGCGTCGATGGAGGTCGAGTCCAGCGGGTCGTGCCCGGCGATCACCTCGTGCAGCAGGGCCGCGTCCAGGACCGTGCGGGCGCAGGGGCCGCCCTGGTCGAGGGAGGAGGAGAAGGCGACCATGCCGTAGCGGGAGACCGCGCCGTAGGTCGGCTTGACGCCGACCGTGCCGGTGACGGCGGCCGGCTGGCGGATGGAGCCGCCGGTGTCGGTGCCGATGGCGAGCGGGGCCATGTGCGCGGCCAGCGCGGCGGAGGAACCGCCGCCGGAGCCGCCGGGGATCCGGGTGAGGTCCCAGGGGTTGCCGGTGGGCCCGTAGGCGCTGTTCTCGGTGGAGGACCCCATGGCGAACTCGTCCATGTTGGTCTTGCCGAGGATGACGACGTCGGCGTCCTTGAGGCGCTTGGTGAGCGTCGCGTCGTACGGCGGGATCCAGCCCTCGAGGATCTTGGAGCCGACGGTGGTCGGGATGCCCTCGGTGGTGAAGATGTCCTTGAGCGCGAGGGGCACGCCGGCCAGCGGGCCGAGCTCCTCCCCCCGGGCGCGCTTCTCGTCCACGGCGCGGGCCTGGGCGAGGGCGCCCTCGCGGTCGACGTGCAGGAAGGCGTGCACCTTCTCGTCGACGGCCTCGATCCGGGCGAGGTGGGCCTCGGTGACCTCGACGGCGGTGAGCTCGCCCGAGGCGATCTTCGCGGCCGTCTCGGCCGCGGTGAGCTTGATGATGTCGCTCATGGCGGTTACTCCTCCCCCAGGATCTGCGGCACCTTGAAACGCTGCTGCTCCTGGGCCGGGGCGCCGGAGAGCGCCTGCGCGGGGGTGAGCGAGGGACGGACCTCGTCCGCGCGCATGACGTTCGTCAGCGGCAGCGGGTGGGAGGTCGGCGGTACGTCTTGGTCGGCGACCTCTGCGACGCGGGCGACCGCGCCGATGATGTCGTCCAGCTGTCCCGCGAAGTGGTCGAGCTCTTCGGGCTTCAGCTCCAGACGCGCCAGCCGGGCGAGGTGGGCGACCTCCTCGCGCGTGATGCCAGGCATGCAGCGTTCCTCTGAGTGAGTGCGTGCGGTTTGGCCCCAATCCTATGGGGCCGGGCGGGGTGGGGACGCACCGGTTTGCCACGGGCGTGCGCGGGACCCCGCCGAAGGCGCGGGGAACCGCTCGGGAAGCCTCGCCGGACGGCACCCGGCGGCCTGCTCCGGGGCACCCCCTGTGCGGTCCCGGCTTCGGCCGCGAGACGGGCGCGGGAGCCGGTCCCCAAAGCCCCCGCGGCCGTCGGTCATTCGTCCCCGGCCGCCGCCGGGAGGGCGGGCGCGGGCGGGGTGCGGCGGGGCGCGCCCCGGGCCCGCAGCCACGCCGTCGTCTCGTCCGGCGGCATCGCCGCGGACACCAGCCAGCCCTGCACCGCGTCGCACCGCAGGTCGCGCAGCCGCTCCCAGGTCTCGTCGTCCTCGACGCCCTCCGCGACGACGAGCAGGCCGAGGGAGTGCGCGAGGTCGATGGTGCAGCGGACGATCTCCGCGTCCTCGTTGTCGATCGCCAGCCGGGCCACGAAGGACCGGTCGATCTTCAGCTCGCTCACCGGCAGCCGCCGCAGGTGGACCAGCGAGGAGTAGCCGGTGCCGAAGTCGTCCAGCGACATCTTCACGCCGTGCCCGGCGAGCGCGGCCAGCGTGTCGGCGGCCCGCTGCGGGTCCTCCAGCAGCACGTGCTCGGTGATCTCCAGTTGCAGCGCGCCGGCCGGCACCCCGTGGCGGGCCAGCCGCGCGGCGACGGAGCCGGCGAAGCCGGGGGTGTGGACGTCGCGCGGGGAGACGTTGACGGCGACCGGGACGCACAGCCCCTGCTCCCGCCAGGCGGCCACCTGTTCGAGGGCGGTCTCCAGGACGTACTCGGTCAGGTGCGGCATCAGGCCGGAGGACTCGGCGATGGCGATGAACTCGTCCGGCGGGACCCGGCCGCGTTCGGGGTGCACCCAGCGCACCAGGGCCTCGAGCCCGGCGACCTCCCCGTCGAAGCGGACCTTGGGCTGGTAGTGGAGCTGCACCTCGTGCGCGTCGAGCGCGCGCCGCAGGTCGCCGAGCAGGCCGAGGCGGTCGGGGGTGTTGGAGTCCCGCTTGGACTCGTAGACCTCGACGCCGGTGCGGTCCCGCTTGGCCTGGTACATCGCGACGTCGGCGCGGCGCAGCAGTCCCTCGGCGTCCGTGGAGTGGTCGGGGAAGACGGCGAGCCCGGCGCTGGCCTCCAGGACGAGGGTGAGCCCGTCGAGGTCGAGCGGGGAGCTGAGCGCGACGACGAGGTTGCGGGCGACGCGGGAGGCGGAGGTGGTGGAGTCCGCGACCGGCAGTAACACGGCGAACTCGTCGCCGCCGAGCCGTGCGGCCTCGGCGCCGCGGGGCAGCGCCAGGCGGAGCCGCTCGGCGATCTGCAGGAGCAGCCGGTCGCCCGCGAGGTGCCCCAGGGTGTCGTTGACCGAACGGAAACGGTCGAGGTCGATCAGCATGAGGGCGGACCTGGCCCCGATGCGTTCGGCGTCGTCGAGCGCCCCCCAGGTGCGCTCCAGCAGCCACTGCCGGTTGGGCAGCCCGGTCAGCGGGTCGCGCAACTGCTCCTCGGCGCGGACCCGGGCGATCCACAGGGTGGAGTCGAGCGCGATGAGGGGGATGGCGAACAGGGGCAGCAGCAGCGGCCGGGCCTCGGCGACGACACAGATCAGCGGGGTGATGCCGAGCAGGGCGACGGCGAGCAGTCCCTGTCGGACCAGGGCGGTGCGAGCCACGGTGGGCAGATGGCCGCCGCGCGGTCCCTGCAGGAACCACAGCAGGGCCCGGGTGACGACGAGGTAGGCGCAGGCGACCAGCGCGACCTGGGGCGCGGTGGCCGGCGTCCAGGCGCCCGGGTACCAGGGGTTCTCCACGGTGGGGACGCGGCCGCAGGCGGCCAGCAGCAGGGCGCCGGTGCCGATGCCGAGGATGTCCACCGCGCCGTGCAGGACGCCCTGCCGCCAGCGGCCTGGCCGGGCGATGCCGACCAGGACGACGGTGGTGAGGCTGATCATGCCGGCGGCGACCCAGCCGTGGAGCAGCAGGACGGCGAGGGTGAGGGCGGCGCCGGAGCCCGTGCCGCCGGACCAGCGGGAGCGGCCGAGCGCCACGAGGTGGCCGACGATGACGCCGGTCAGCAGGGCGAGGGACCAGCCGAGGGTGCCGGAGGGGAAGAGCGCGTGCTGTCCGTCGAAGGCGCGATAGAAGCCGGCGCCGAGGACGACTGCGCCGCCTCCGACGACGGTCGCCGGCAGCGAGGGCCAGGAGGGGCCCCGCTCCCCGCGCTCCAGCGAGTGGTGCTCGCCCCCGTCCCTGGAGCGGTCCCGCGTGACGCCGCGCGGCCGGGGCGCCCCGCCCTGCTTCGGCGGCCCGCCGGAGCCGGAGACGCCGCGCACCCAGCGCGGCACTCCACCGCCGAAGGCGCCCTGCCCGGGCACGGCTCCGGGGCCGGGGGCGCCGGTCCCGGTGGCGCCGG
>BNBP01000090.1 GCA_014656015.1 Streptomyces griseoaurantiacus
TGGGCTGGAAGTGGATGTCCGCGATCACCGGGATCTGCGACTTCCGCGCGATCGTCGCCAGCGCGTCCGCGTCGTCCTGCGTCGGACACGCCACCCGCACGATCTGACAGCCCGACGCCGTCAACTCCGCGATCTGCTGCAACGTGGCACCGATGTCGGAAGTCCGGGTCGTCGTCATCGACTGCACCGACACCGGGGCACCGCCACCGACCGGCACGGATCCGACCTGGATCCGCCGGCTGTCGCGGCGCGGTGCCACCGGACGTGCGGGCACCCCGGGCAGACCCAGGGACACGGCGGTCATGACCTCACCTGCCGCTTCCCGCGTTCGCCGCCGCGTTCCCCGCGACCGTCTCGCGCATCGCGCGCAGGGACTCCTTGAGCGAGCCCATGGTGGCCATCACGGCGGTCGGCTCGTAGCCGCAGTGCGCCATGCAGTTGTCGCAGCGCGGGTCCTTGCCGCGGCCGTACTTGTCCCAGTCGGTCTTCTCGATCAGCTCGCGGTACGTCGGGACGTAGCCGTCCGCCATCAGGTAGCAGGGGCGCTGCCAGCCGAAGAGGGAGTAGTTGGGGATGGCCCAGGCGGTGCACGGGAAGTCGACCTTGCCCTCGAGGAAGTCGAGGAACAGCGGCGAGTGGTTGAGCCGCCACTTGCGGCGGTTGCCGCCCGCGAAGGACTTCCGGAACAGCTCGCGGGTCTGCTCGACGCCCAGGAAGTGGTCCTGGTCGGGCGCCTTCTCGTAGGCGTAGGCGGGCGAGATCATCATCTCGTCGACCTTGAGGTCGTCGTTGAGGTAGTTCAGCACCTCGATGATGGTCTGCGGGGTGTCGGTGTTGAAGAAGGTCGAGTTGGTGGTGACCCGGAAGCCGCGCCGCTTGGCCTCCTTGATCGCCTCCACCGCCTCGTCGAACACGCCCTCCTTGGCCACGGACTCGTCGTGGCGCTCGCGCAGGCCGTCGATGTGCACGGTGAACGCGAAGTAGGGGGAGGGCTTGAACTTGTCCATCTTCTTGCGCAGCAGCATGGCGTTGGTGCAGAGGAAGACGTACTTCCGCTTCGCCACGAGCTGACGCACGATCTCGTCGATCTGAGGGTGCATCAGCGGCTCGCCGCCGGCGATCGACACCATCGGCGCGCCGGACTCCAGCACCGCGCCGACGGCCTGGGCCACCGGCATGCGCTGCTTGAGCACCCCCGCCGGGTGCTGGATCTTGCCACAGCCCTCGCACTTCAGATTGCAGGCGTAGAGGGGTTCGAGCTCCACGATGAGCGGAAACTTGTCCCGCTTGCGAAGCTTCTGTTCAGCCAGATACGTAGCGACCTTGATGGACTGGCGCAACGGCATGGCCATCGGGCTCACCTCCGGGGGAGCAGCAAGGATCGGTGCCATTCGAAAAATGCGGGAAGCACGGCACGAAGGACGCGGAAAGCAGATATTCCACCGCGCACCGTGCCGATTCGGACGAGTTCATGTTCTGGAGCGTCCACGACCACTCGGACGGCCGCAACCGGGCGCGCGCCCGTGCGGACGGCGCTGTGGAGCGTGGCGGCGGACTCCATGTCCACCGCGAGCGCCCCGGTCGCGTACAGGTCGGCGCGTTCGTGGCCGCGCACGACGTGGTCGGAGCCGGTGAGGGGGCCGGTGTGCACGGTACGCCCGGGCACCGTCCGCGCCAGCTCCTTCACCAGCAGTTCGGTGCCGACGCAGGGGGTGACGCCGCCCGGGTGGCGGGTCTCCTCCGCGACGACGAGGTCGCCGGGGTGCATGCCGGGCGCGAGGCCCGCGCAGAACCCGGTGGCCAGCACCGCGGCCTCGTGGAACGCCGGGGTGGTGAGCATCCGGGTGACCGCGCGTTCGGCCGCCTGGGGGCCCATGCCGGTCCGCACCACGGTGACCGGCCCGCCCGCGGCGCCGAGGCGGCCGCCGCTGCGCAGCGCGAGGCGCTCGATGCCGAGCGCGCAGGCGACGAGCAGCGGGGTGGGGGCGGGCCCGGTGGTCATCAGTGCCCCTCGGTCCTGGCGGGGGACCCGCCCGTGGCACCGGAGAGCTTGCTGAAGGGCTCGCCGTGGACGTACCGGCCGAGCGCGGTGAGCGGGAAGACCTGCCGGTAGAGGTGGTAGTTGATGGAGAAGTCCCAGGGGAAGCCGGTCCCCGTGAACTGGGGCTCGTCCCAGGAGCCGTCCTCGCGCTGGGTGGCGGCGAGCCAGGAGATGCCCCGCTCGACGGCCTTGGAGTCCTGTTCCCCGGCCGCGAGCAGCGCCATCAGCGCCCAGGCGGTCTGGGAGGCGGTGGACTCGCCCCGGCCGCTCCACTCGGCGACCTCGTGGTAGGAGCGCAGGTCCTCGCCCCAGCCGCCGTCCTCGTTCTGCACGGACTCCAGCCAGGCCACCGCGCGGCGGAGGGCGGGGTGGGAACCGGGCAGGCCCGCGGCGGCCAGCGCGGGCACCACCGACCCGGTGCCGTAGACGTAGTTGACGCCCCAGCGGCCGAACCAGGAGCCGTCCTCCTCCTGTTCGGCGAGGAGCCACTCGATGCCGCGGCGGGTGCGCGGATCGTGGGCGAGGCCCTCGACGGCGAGCATCTCCACGACGTGCGCGGTGACGTCGGCGGAGGGCGGGTCGATGACCTCGCCGAAGTCGCAGAACGGCAACCGGTTGGGGAACCTGCTGGTGTTGTCGACGTCGAAGGCGCCCCACGCGCCGTTCTTCGACTGCATCCCCAGGTTCCAGGCGACCCCGCGGCCGATGGCCCGTTCCATCCGCTCGGGATCGTGGTGGGCGACCCGCCGCAGGGCGAGGACGACCTCGGCGGTGTCGTCGGTGTCGGGGTAGTTGTCGTTGTGGAACTCGAACGCCCAGCCCCCGGGCGGCAGTCCGGGCCGGCGCACCGACCAGTCACCGGGGCGCACCACCTGCTCGCCGAGCATCCAGTCGGCCGCCTTGACCAACTGCGGGTGGTCGGCGGGCAGTCCGGCGTCGGCGAGGGCGATGGTGGCGAGGCAGGTGTCCCACACCGGGGACTGGCAGGCCTCGATCATCCGGGCGCCGTCCTCACGCCACACGGCGAAACGGTCCAGCGACTGAAGGCCCGCGCGCATCACGGGGTGTTCGAGGTCGTAACCGAGCAGGTAGAGGGCAATGACGGAGTAGACGGCGGGCGGCTGGATCCCGCCCCAGCAGCCGTCGTTCTCCTGCCGCTCGACGATCCACCGGGCGGCGCTGTTCATGGCGGCCCGGCGCAGCCGGCGCGGCACCACCTTGCGGACGCGGTGCATCGCCCTGTCCAGGCGCTGGAAGGCGCCGTCCCAGGTGCCCAGGGGCGCGAGCGGCCGCGGCGGGTTGGGGCGGTCGGGGTCGACGTGCAGTTCGTCCAGGGAGAAGGGCGCCGGGCGCACCGGCCGCTTGGCCGAAACGATGGTCAGGGGCACGATCGTCTGGCGTGCCCAGCAGCCGAAGTCATAGATGTTGAGCGGGAACCAGGTGGGGAAGTAGATGAGTTCCGGGGGGAGTTCGGGCAGGTCCTCCCATTTCCACCAGCCGAACAGGGCGAGCCAGATCCGGGTGAAGACGCGGGCGGAGGCGATTCCGCCCCGGGCCCGCACCCAGGCGGAGGCCTTCGCCATGTGCGGGGCGTCCGGGGCGTCGCCGGCCAGCCGCAGGGCGACGTAGGCCTCAATGGTGGTGGACAGTTCGCCGGGGCCGCCGTGGAAGGTGGCCCAGGTGCCGTCCTCGCGCTGCTCCCCGCGGATGAAGAGGGCGGAGGCCCGGGTGGTGCGCTCGTCCCGGATGCCGAGGAACTGTCGGAGCAGGAGGTCCTCGGCGTCCATGGTGACGTTGGTCTCCAGGTCGCCCTTCCACCAGCCCTGCGCGTCCTGGCGGGCGAGGAGGAAGTCGGTGGCGCGCAGCATGGCGCGCGTGGCGGCGTCGCGGGTGCCGGACGCGGTGGGGACGCCGCCCTTCGCACCGGTGGTGCGGGGGGTCGTGCCGGTGGTGCTGTTGGTGCCGATGGTGCTTTCGCTGGCCGAGGCAGCGCGGGGCGGGAGCGCCCCGGTACTTCCGTCGGTCGTCGCTGTCATGGCTTCCCCTTCGTGCAGTGGTGTGTCTCTGCTGGGTCCGCCGTCGGCCGGTGCTCGCGGCACCGGCCGGCGACTACGCGAGGTTCGTTGAACCGATAGTGATCATCTCTTCCGTACGACGACGAAGTCGGCGAGCGCCACGAGCTGCGCCCGCACCTGGTCCGGCATCCGGACCGAGTCCAGTGCCCGCACCGCCACCTCGTGCTGGCGGCGGGCCTCCCCGGCGGTCCACTCGCGGCCGCCGGCCTCCTCGATGAGCGCGGCGCGCGCGGCGAACTCCTCCTCGGAGAAGTTCTCGAAGTCGCTGCTCTTGGCGTCCTCGGCGAGGATCCGGCCCAGCCGCTCGGAGGCGGGGCCGCCGGCGGCGAGCGCGGCGACGACGGGCAGCGACTTCTTGCGCTGGCGCAGATCGCTCCAGGCCTGTTTCCCGGTGGCCTCCGGGTCGCCCCAGATGCCGAGGAGGTCGTCGACGGCCTGGAAGGCCAGGCCGAGGTGGTGGCCGTAGGTCTCCAGCGTGTCGGCCACCTCGTCGTCGGCGCCGCCGAGGACGGCGCCGATGGAGCAGGCGCAGGCGAGCAGGGCTCCGGTCTTGTTGCCCTCCATCTCCAGGCACTCCTCGACGCTGACGCGGTCGCGGTGCTCGTAGGAGATGTCCTGGGCCTGGCCGTCGATCAGCGCGCGGGTGGCGGAGGTGAGGCGGCGGGCCGCGCGGCCTGCCTCGACGGTACCGAGTTCCAGCAGGACCTCGCCTGCCAGCGCGAACAGGGCGTCGCCGACCAGGATGGCCTGGGCGGGCCCGTGCACCTTCCACACCGTGTCGCGGTGACGGCGCTGCTCGTCACCGTCCATCAGGTCGTCGTGCAGCAGCGAGAAGTTGTGCACCAGCTCGACGGCGACGGCACCGGGGACGCCGACCTCGGGGGCGGCGCCCGCGGCCTGCGCGGAGAGCAGGGCGAGGGCGGGGCGCACGGCCTTGCCGCCGTCGCCGTCGGCGGGGTTGCCGGCGGCGTCGATCCAGCCGAAGTGATAGGCGGCGACGGTGTCCATCGGCGGCGCCAAGCGGTCGACGGCCGCCCGGAGTACCGGGGTGGCCAGGGTGCGGCCGCGCTCCAGGAGCGCGGTCACGTCCACCTCGGTCGCTGACGCGGCCGTGGACGCCGGGGGCACGGTGGGCACAGTCTCTCCTCTTGTCGCGTTACCGGGAGCGCGGGTGGCGGTCGTCCGCCCGTCCGTTGTCATGCCGCCTCCTCGTGCAGGGCGAGGAGATGGTCGCGGGGCCGGCCCAGCGCGCCGAGCGCCGCGTCGGCGGCGGCGGCGCCACTGCGGACCGCGCCCTCCATGGTCGCGGGCCACCCGGTGGCGGTCCACGCACCGGCCAGGTACAGGCCGGGAGCTCGGGTACGGGCACCGGGCCGCAGCCGTCCGGTGCCGGGGGCGGGGTCGAAGGTGGCGGTGCGTTCGCGGGTGACGAAGAAGTCGCGCACCCGGGCCTCGCGGGCGGCGGGCAGCAGCCGCTCCAGCTCGGGCAGGAATCGCTCCCGCAGGGCGGCCACCGGCTCGTCGATCCAGTCCTGGGCGGCCGACTGGGAGAGGGCGAGGTACTGGCCCTCGCGCAGTCCGGAGGCCTCGGTGCGGTCGAAGACCCACTGCACGGGTGAGCCGAGGGCGGCGAAGAAGGGCCGGGTCAGCACCTTGCGGTCGTAGACGACGTGCACGTTGAGGATGGGCGCGGTGCCGATCTCCAGCAGTCTCTCGGGCTCCTCCAGCGCTCCCTCGGGCAGCAGGCCGTGGGCCTCGCGCTGGGGCACGGCGAGGACGACGGTGTCGGCCTCGAGGGTCTCGCCGGGAACCTGAACCGCCCAGCGCCCGTTCCCGTAAGGGGAGACGGAGGTGACTCGTGTACGGACTTCGGTACGCACGCCCGCGGAGTCGAGCGCCTTGCGGGCCAGGGTGTCGTGCAGTTCGCCCAGCGGGACGCGGGCCCAGCCGATGTCGGCCGCTCCCGGGTCGGACAGCAGACCGGTCTTGAACACCATCGCGGCGAGCGCCAGGGACGCGTCCTTGGCCACCGCGTTGAGGGTGGCGACCCCCACGAGGTCCCACAGTGCCTCGACGGCACGCTCGGACTGGCCGTGCTCGGCCAGCCAGCCGGCGAAGTCCCGTTCGTCCAGCGCAGGGTCCGCGAGGTCCAGGGCACGGAGGGCGAGGGCGGCTCTGCCCACCTTCGCGCGCTCGGCCAGCGAGAGGTGCGGGTAGGTGGCGAGGCTGCGTCCGAGGTGCAGGGGCACCGGCAGCGCGTCGCGCCGCAGAGTGCCGAGTCTGCGTCCCGGCTTGCGCCGCGGATCGACGACGGGGACCTCGAGCCGGTCCTGCAGCGGGGCGAGGGAGGCGGCGTCGATGCGGTCGAGGAACCAGCGGTAGGCGGTGCAGCAGCGCAGGTAGACGTGCTGGCCGTTGTCGACGGTGAGGTCGCCGCGGTGGAAGGAGAAGGCCAGCCCGCCGAGGCGTGGCCTGCCCTCCAGCAGGGTGACCCGGACGCCGGCGTCGGCGAGCGCGAGCGCGCTGGTGATGCCGGCAAGACCGCCGCCGATCACGACGGCGGTGGCCGGCGCTCCGGCCCGGCCGGCCGTACCCGCTTCCGGCTCGCCCGGCAGCGTGGCCTCGCTCATCGCACACCCTTTCCTGCGGCGGCCCCGCCGCGGCAGTGGTGAGTGCGGCGGACCGACGCAGTCAGGGACGCGGTGCGGGGGCACAGGGTTGCCCGGCTCTCCCGCCGTTGCGAAAGCGTGTCCACGCAGGCCGGCGGGCGGTCGGGGCCGTGCCCACCCGGCGTGCCCTGCGGGCGGGGGGCGGAGCTCATCAAGCACGCCTCCTGACGGTGCGCCGGGTGACGTTCCGGGCGTCGAGGCCGGACAGGCCGCGCACGGCGACATAGGCCTTCTCGTGCCCGGGCAGCGAGACCCGGCCGCGCAGCACGGCCTCCGGTTCGCGCTCGATGCGGTCGAGGAGCCGGCGGTAGATGCCCGCCATGGCGGCGACGCAGGCGCCGCTGCGCCGGTCGAGCAGGGGCAGCAGCCGGTAGCCCTCGGCGAAAAGGGCGCGGGCCCGACGCACTTCGAAGTGCACGAGGCCCGCGAAGTCGGAGCCCTCGGGTGGGAGGGGTCCGGTGAAGCCGCCGGAGCAGCCGAACTTCGCCAGGTCGTCGGCGGGGAGGTAGGTGCGGCCGGTCTCGGCGTCCTCACGCACGTCCCGCAGGATGTTGGTGAGCTGCAGGGCGAGCCCCAGGGTGTCCGCGTACTCGGAGGCGCGGTCGGCGCCGGGCGCCCCGGGTTCGGTGCCGAACACGCCGAGCGAGAGCCGCCCGATGGCGCCGGCGACGCAGCGGCAGTACGCCTTGAGGTCGTCCCAGGTCTCGTAGGTCTCGCCCGCGACGTCCATCAGGACGCCGTCGAGGAGCTCGTCGAGCCCGCCGAGCGGGATCGGGAACCGGTCGGCGGCGTGCGCGAGGGCGACGGCCACCGGATCGGTGTCGTCCTCCCCCACCTCGCCCGCGCGGACCCGGGTGAGCAGCGCCCGGGTCTCCTCCAGGCGGGCCTTCTTGACGTCGTCCGCCAGATCGCCGTCACCGATGTCGTCCACCCGCCGCGAGAACGCGTAGAGCGCGGACATCGCGCGGCGCTTCGGCGTCGGCAGCAGTCTGATGCCGTACGCGAAGTTGCGGGCCTGCTGCCCGGTGACGGTCTCGCAGTAGCGGTACGCGGCGAGTACCGGTGGGGACACGTGTTGTTCCGACTCCACGGTCCGGATCACCCCTCTCCTCGCAGAGTCACGCCCACCTCGCGCAGCAGCCGGAGCTTGCCGGGTCTGGGCGGGCCGGGAAGTACGTCGAAATCGGCGGCGGCGATCGCTTCGACCGCCGCCCTTCCTCCTGCCACGAACCCTGCGAGCAGCAGTTTGAGCCTGCCGTGGACGCTACCCACCAGGGGGGCGCCTTCATTCAGCAGTTCGCGGGCGCGTTCTGCTTCGAATGCAACCAGTGCGCGCACCGATGCGCCTGCTGAGGGAGTGGCGAGGTCCGCCTCCTGGACGTGAAAGCGTTTCATGTCCTCGGCGGGGAGGTAGATGCGGTCGCGGCCCAGATCCTCGGCGACGTCCTGGAGGTGCTCGACGATCTGCAGCGCGGTGCAGATGAGATCGGAGCGGCGGACGCGTTCGGGGGTCGTGGTGCCGGTGACGGCGAGAACGAGGCGGCCGACCGGGTTGGCCGACAGCTCGCAGTAGGCGAGCAGGTCCTCGTAGGTCTCGTAGCGGGTGACGAGCTGGTCCTGGCGGTTGGCGGCGATCAGCCCGAGGAAGGGTTCGGGGGTCAGCGCACGGCGCCGGACCGTCGGCTGCAGCCGGCGCAGGAGGGGGTGGCGCGGGGTGGCGTCGAAGACCCGGTGCAGATCGGCCTCGAAGGCGTCGAGCAGGGCGAGCCGGTCGTCCGCCCGTTCGGGTGCGACGCCGAGGAGGCGGGCGTCGGCGCCGCCGGGGGCGAGATCGCCGTCACCGATGTCGTCGACGAGGCGGGCGAAGCCGTAGACGGCCATCAGGTCCTCGCGCCAGGCGCGGGGCAGGAAGAAGGGGGCCACGGGAAAGTTCTCGTCCGCGGCCTTGTCGAGGGTGTCGCGCCCGGGATCGCCGGCCCGCCTGGCGCCGGCTTCGGTCACCATGAGCCGCCCGGCCGGGAGACGGCGCATGCCTCGCGGAGGTGAGGTTCATCCGTAGCCATTGCCGTCACGTCTCCCGTTCTCCACTGCGGACCGAATACATCCTATTTAGAACACGTCGCCCTGATGTCCGCGCCGCGCGGCCTTCGTGCTGATCTCGCGCGTTATCGACCCGGTTGCCGCGAATCAGCACCGAAGCTCAGCTTACGTTGTACAACGCAGCCTGCCGCGCGGGGGTGTCCTGCACATCACAACAACACACCGATTGCCGTCAAGATTCCTAACGGCGACAGGAGTTGACGTTTCCTTTGCGAATGACAGGGGCCCCGCCGGTTCACTCCGGCGGGGCCCCTTGCGCACGAGCGGGTCATTGCGGGCTATTTGCCCGTGAATTTCTCGTACTCCTTGAGAACCTCAGCGGTCGGGCCGTCCATGCGCAGCTCGCCGCGCTCCAGCCAGAGCACGCGGTCGCACGTGTCGCGGATCGACTTGTTGTTGTGGCTCACGAGGAAGACCGTGCCGGCCTGCTTCCGCAGTTCCCTGATGCGCTGCTCGGAACGCTTCTGGAACTTGCGGTCACCGGTGGCGAGCGCCTCGTCGATCATGAGGACGTCGTGGTCCTTGGCGGCGGCGATGGAGAACCGCAGCCGCGCCGCCATGCCGGAGGAGTACGTCCGCATCGGCAGGGTGATGAAGTCGCCCTTCTCGTTGATGCCGGAGAACTCGACGATGTCCTGGTACCGCTCCCTGATCTGCTCGCGGGACATTCCCATCGCGAGACCGCCGAGGATGACGTTGCGCTCGCCGGTGAGGTCGTTCATCAGGGCGGCGTTGACGCCGAGCAGCGAGGGCTGGCCGTCGGTGTAGACCTTGCCGCTCTCGGCGGGCAGCAGCCCGGCGATGGCCCGCAGCAGGGTGGACTTGCCGGAGCCGTTGGAGCCGATCAGGCCGATGGCCTCGCCCCGGTAGGAGGTGAAGGAGACACCACGCACGGCGTGCACCTTGCGCACGCCCCGCTCCTCACCCCGCCTGATGATGCGGCTGAGGGCGGAGGTGGCGCTGCCCTTGCCCCCGCGGGAGCCGTTGACCCGGTAGACGATGTGCAGATCGTCCGCGATCACGGTGGGGCGGTCGGAGTGCTGCTCAGCCACGGCCGTACCTCTCTTCCGCCTTCCAGAAGAACACGAACCCGCCTGCGAAGAGGACGACGGCCCAGAACAGTGCGATGGCCCAGACGTGGGACGGCAGGTTCGAGGAGCCGTACTCGTCGATCAGCGCGAAGCGCATCAGATCCATGTAGACGGCGGCCGGGTTCACCTGGAGCACGTCGGCGATCCACTCCGGCCGGCCCTTGAGCATGTGCGTGATGGAGAACATGACACCGGAGGCGTACATCCAGGTGCGCATCACGAACGGCATCAGCTGGGCGAGGTCCGGGGTCTTCGAACCGAGCCGCGCCATGATCATCGCGAGGCCGGTGTTGAAGAGGAACTGCAGCACGAGGATCGGCACGACCAGCGCCCAGGACAGTCCCGGCATGCTGCCGAAGCCGACCACCACGAGGACCATGACGATCATCGAGAAGAGCAGCTGCTGGAGCTGCTGGAGGGCGAAGGAGATGGGGAGCGAGGCGCGCGGGAAGTGCAGCGCGCGCACCAGCCCGAGGTTGCCGGAGATCGCCCGCACGCCCGACATCACCGAGCTCTGGGTGAAGGTGAAGGTGAAGACGCCGGTCACCAGGAACGGGATGTACACGTCGTGCGACATGCCCCGGCTGGCGTTCAGGATCAGACCGAAGATCAGGTAGTAGACGGCCGCGTTGAGCAGCGGTGTCGCCACCTGCCATAGCTGACCCAGCTTGGCCTGGCTGTACTGGGCGGTGAGCTTCGCCTGCGAGAAGGCGAGGATGAAATGGCGTCGCCCCCACAACTGGCGGATGTACTCGACGAGCCCGGGCCGGGCGCCGCTGACGCTCAGCCCGTACTTGGCGGCCAGGTCGGCCGCGCTCATCCCGTCATCGGGCGACGGCCGGGCGCTCACCGCGACTCCGCCGTCGTGCGTGGTCTCACTCACAGGTAGGAAGCTTTCGTCCTCAAAGATGCGCGCCTGATGGGCAGGGAAGAGCCCGGGGCGTGGTGTCGTCCCGCATGCTCTCAGATATCGAGCTTGTCAGATGATCGGTGGCCGGCCCAGTCGGGTCAGCCGCCACACCGTACGCCACTTCATGGGCCGACGGGGTCCGCAGGAGGAGGCCCAGCCTTCCCGGAAGCCGCCGAACCAGGCCTTCAGCGCGGCCCCCGAGGGACGCCGGGCCAGCGTGAGGAGCAGCCAGACCCCGAGGTAGACGGGGACGAGCAGGGCGGGCAGGTTGCGGCGGGCGAGCCAGACCCGGTTGCGGGCGACCATGCGGTGGTAGACCGCGTGCCGGGAGGGCGCCGTCGTCGGGTGGAACAGCACCATGTCGGAGCGGTAGTCGATCATCCAGCCCGCGTTCAGCGCCCGCCAGGCGAGGTCGGTCTCCTCGTGGGCGTAGAAGAACTCGCCGGGCAGCGCTCCGACCTCGGCGAACACCTTCGTGCGGACGGCGTTGGCGCCGCCGAGGAAGGTGGTCACCCGGGAGGAGCGCATCGGGTCCGAGGCCCGCAGCCGCGGCACGTGCCGGCGCTGGGTGACGCCGGTCTCCGGGTCCGCGATGCGGAAGCTGATGATGCCCAGCTCCGGGTCGGCGGCGAAGGCCTGCCGGCACAGCTCGGCGGTGTCGGTGCGGGCGAGGAGGCCGTCGTCGTCCAGGAAGAGCAGGATATCGACGTCTGTGCCGTCTCCGCCGCCGGGCCCGAAGGCCTCGATGCCGACGTTGCGGCCGCCGGGGATGCCGAGGTTCTCCGGCAGCTCCACCGTCCGCACGCCCTCCGGTACCTCGGGCACCGGGGAGCCGTTGCCGACCACGACCACCTCGACCGGGTCGCCGTCCTGCTTGGCGACCGAGTCGAGGAGGGCGCGCAGTTCCTCGGGGCGGTTGCCCATGGTGATGATCACCGCGCCGACCTTCAGGCCGGTCTCCCCGCCCCCTCCCGTGCCGGCACTCATTTGAGCCTGCTCGAGGCGAGGATGGACACCAGGTGCAGCAGGGTCTGCAGCAGCGCGATGCCCGCGAGGACGGCGACCCCGAGCCGGGAGAAGAACAAATCGCCGCGGATCAGGTCCACGATCGCCAGGACCAGGATCAGCAGGGACGCCTCTATGCCCAGGACCAGGCGGTGGAACTTGAGCGCGGCGGCCGCCCGGCGGGCCAGAGCCATGCCGGAGGAGCGCGGCTCGGAGGCCGCCTCCTTGACGGGCTCCTTGCCGGTCTGGTGACGGGCGACGCCGACCAGGTCGGTCTCCGCCTTGATCAGGATGGCGCCCAGCGCGGCGAGCGTGCCGAGGAAGGCCCACAGCCAGTCGATCCGCCCGCTGCCGAACAGGTCGGCGGCGCGCAGCCCGAAGCCGACGAGGACGGCGGCGTCCGTGAGGTAGGCCCCGACCCGGTCGAGGTAGACCCCGCCGAGCGAGAACTGCTTCTTCCAGCGGGCGACCTCGCCGTCCACGCAGTCCAGCAGCAGGTACAGCTGGACGGCGACGACGCCGAGGACGGCGCCGGGGATGCCGGGCACCAGCAGCGCCGGTGCGGCGAGCACGCCGCACACGGTCATCAGGTACGTCAGCTGGTTGGGCGTGACCCGGGTGTTCACCAGGTGGCGGTCTATGCGCAGCGAGATCTCGCGCATGTAGAGGCGGCCGCCCCAGTGCTCACCGCTGCGCCGGTCCTTGACCCCCGCGGGGTGGACGACCGGGCGGAGCTCAGCTACCGATGGCTTTTGCATAGTCGGCGTATGCGTCCCTGATCTGGTCGGTGGACAGGTCGAGGTGTTCCAGGATGGTGTAGCGGCCGGGGCGGGTGCTCGGGGCGAACTCCACGACCTGGACGAACTCCTCCGGGGTGAACCCGATGTCCTCGGGCAGCACCGGAAGGCCGTGGCGGCGCAGCACCGCGGCCATGTACGCCGACTCCTCGCGGGCTCCGCGCAGGTGCATCGCGAAGGCCGCGCCCATCCCGCACTGCTCGCCGTGGCTGGCGGCGCGCTTGGGGAAGAGCAGGTCGAAGGCGTGGTTGATCTCGTGGCAGGCGCCGGAGGCGGGGCGGGAGTCGCCCGCGACCGACATGGAGATGCCGGTGAGGACGAGGCCCTCGGCCAGCACCTGCAGGAAGCTGTCGTCGCCGACCCCGCCGGGGTGGCGCAGCACGGCCTCGCCGGCCTGGCGGGCCATCGCGGCGGCGAGGCCGTCTATGGACTCGCCCTTCTCCCGGTTGGCCAGCTCCCAGTCCGCCACCGCGGAGATGTTGGACAGGGCGTCGCCGATCCCGGAGCGCACGAAGCGGACCGGGGCGGCGCGGATGACGTCGAGGTCGATGACGACGGCGATCGGGTTGGGCACGCCGTAGGAGCCGCGCCCGGCGTCGTTGTCGAGGGTCGCGACCGGGGAGCACAGGCCGTCGTGCGACAGGTTCGTCGCGACGGCGACCAGCGGCAGCCCGACGCGGGCCGCGGCGAACTTGGCGCAGTCGATGATCTTGCCGCCGCCCAGGCCCACGACCGCGTCGTAGTGACCGCGCTTCATGGCCTCGGCGAGCTTGATCGCGTTGTCCAGGGTGCCGCCGCCGACCTCGAACCAGTCGGCGTCGGGCAGCGCGGGCGAGATCCGCTCGCGGAGCCGGGCACCGGAGCCGCCGCTGATCGCGACGGCCAGCTTCCCGGAGGAGGAGATCCGCTGGTCGGCCAGGACCGTGGCCAGATCGTCGAGGGCACCCGGGCGGATGTCCACGACGATCGGCGAGGGGATGAGCCGAGTCAGTACCGGCACGCGATCTCCCGTCCCCTGGCGAGGTCGTCGTGGTTGTCGATCTCGACCCACTGGACGTCGCCGATGGGCGCCACGTCGATCTGGAAGCCCCGGTTGACGAGCTCCTGGTAGCCGTGCTCGTAGAACTGCTGCGGGTCGGTCTCCCAGACCGTCTTCAGCGCGTCGCCGAGCTCGTCGGCGGCCTCGCCCTCGATGAGGGTGACGCCGATGTACTCGCCGGACGCCTCCGCCGGGTCCATCAGCTTGGTGATCTTCGTCATGCCCTTCTCGGGGTCGACGACGACCTTCATCTCCTCGTCGGCCAGCGACTTCACGGTGTCGACGGCGAGGATGATCTTCTTGCCGTCACCGCGGGCGGCCAGCAGGGTCTTCTCGACGGAGACCGGGTGGACGGTGTCGCCGTTGGCGAGGATCACCGAGTGCTTGATCGCGTCCCGGCCGCACCACAGGGAGTAGGCGTTGTTCCACTCCTCGGCCTTGTCGTTGTCGATCAGGGTGATCTTCAGGCCGTAACGCTGCTCGAGGGCCTCGCGGCGCTCGTAGATGGCCTCCTTGGCGTAACCGACGATGATCGCGACCTCGGTCAGGCCGATCTCGGCGAAGTTGCCGAGGGCGATGTCCAGCACGGTGATGCTGTCCGCCCCGTCCCCTGCGGACCCTTCGGGTCCGACCGGCACCAGCGCCTTGGGCAGGGTGTCGGTGTAGGGACGCAGACGCCGTCCGGCGCCGGCCGCCAGCACGAGGCCGATCATGCGGGTTCTCCTTCATCGTGTACGGCGGGTGCTCCAGCGGAGACCCAGAAGCGGATGCTCTCGGCGAGCACCACGAGTGCCACGGCCACGGCGAGCACCGTGAGCGCGACCTGGAAAGCGGTGGCGGTGAGTGCCGCGGCGAGGACGGCGACGAGCAGTGTCCTGCCCTCGTGCCCCCCGATCGCCCGCACCAGCCGGCGCGGGGGCGCGCCGGCGTTGCCGCGGATGCGGTACACCGTGTCGTAGTGATGGTAGGCGACCGCCGCAACCAGCCCGAAGGCCGCAGGCAACGCCCCGTTCACCTCGGACCGGGCCGCGAGCACGAGGATCGTGCCGTATTCGGCGGCCCGGAAGAAGGGCGGGACGAGCCAGTCGAGCGCGCCGGTCAGGGGGCGTGCGACGGCGGCGGAGGAGGTCAGCACATAGACGGCGGCGGCCGCGGCGGTGGCCCAGCTCGCGCCCCACAGTGCGGCGGCGAGCACGACCAGCGCTCCGCCGAGGACGGCGAGGAACGGGGCGGCGCCGCCGGGCACCCGGCGCACGGCCGGGGTGAGCGCCTCGGTGAGCGGTCCGGCGTCGGCGAGGTCGGCCAGCGCGCGGGTGGCCCGGTCGCTGCGGGGTCCCTTGTTGGTCAGCGAGCGCAGGACGCGGCCGGAGGTCGTGTAGAGGGCGGCGAGGGCGCAGCCGATCAGCAGCACGACGAAGGTGACGCGGGGCGTGGTGAGCGCGGTGAGCACGGCGATCATCGCCCAGCGCTCACCGATCGGCAGCACGATCATGCGGCGCAACCAGACCGTCCAGCCGACCCGGTCGAGCTTGCCGGAGAGGCCGGCGGTGGGGCTGCTGTTGGCGGCGCCGGACTCCCCGACGTTCGCCTCGTTGAAGGCGAAGTCGACGACGTGCCGGCAGGTCTGCAGGACCATCGCGCCGAGCGCGAGCGCCCATACGTCATCGTGGCCGCCGGGGCCGGCGTAGCGGGCGGCGCCGAGGGCGAGGCCCGCGTAGTAGGCGTACTCCTTGGCCCGGTCGAAGGTCGCGTCGAGCCAGGCGCCGAGCGTGGAGTACTGCAGCGAGTAGCGGGCGAGCTGGCCGTCGGTGCAGTCCAGGACGAACGAGGCGATCAGCAGGACGCCGGCGGCGACGAAGCCGGCGCGGGTGCCGGTGGCCGCGCAGCCGGCCGCGATCAGCGCGGTGAGCAGGGAAGCGGTGGTGACCTGGTTGGGGGTCAGACCGCGGCGGGCGCACCAGCGGGCGAGATAGCGGGAGTAGGGGCTGATGAAGTGCGTGGTGAAGAAGCCGTCGCGGGACTTCACGGCGGACTTCAGCCGGATCGCCTCGTCGTCGACGGCGGCGACGGCCTGCCGGGCCTCGTTGCGGGCCTGCGGGTCCGTGGGGACGGTGGCCACGAGCGAGCCGAGCTCGGGCCGGTGCACGGCGGTGTCCTCCGCCTCCAGGGCCGCGGCGAGGCGCCCGGGGAGGTCGGGCAGGTCCTCGAGGACGACGGTGGCGGTGGCGCCCCCGTTGTCCGCGGCCCCCGTGGTGGCCGCCAGGGCCGCGGCCAGGGCGCGGGCGAGCGCCTGGCGCGCGGCGGGACGCGCGGTGACGGCGCCCGGGAGGGCGGCGACGTCGAAGCGGGGGTCGGTGAGGCCGAGCCGCAGGGCGTGGAGGTGGCCCACGAAGCGGGCATCGACGAGGGCGACGCGGCGGTCGGCGGGAAGGGCGGTGAGGAGGGCCTCGACGTCACCGACGTCCGAGGCGATCCGCACCTCGAAGCCGAGCGACCGCAGATCGCCCTCGAGCGACGATCCGGGTACCGGCTGACCGGTGAGGATGGCGGTCGACAGCGAACTCACTCCCTGGGCCGACGCGGGCACGCCTCGGCGTGCGCGATGAAGGGGACCGTACGTCCCTGGGCGTACTGCCCGGTGGGGCGACGTGTCGGCAGAGGTTATCGGATGGCCGGAAGTGCGAGTTCACCGCGTGTTCACGCGGGGGTCCGCCCACCGGTCGGCCGCCTCCGGCCGCGATCATCTTGGGTCATGCGGGGGTTGGCCTCCAAACCGGGGGGTCGCCCCCTGGGGCGAACCGTACGAAATGGCTCCGCCGGTGGGGAGGGGGTGGGCTCGCCCGGGGTCGGAGCGCGTGGTGGCTCGGGGGTTCGCGTGGGTCGGCCGGGGGTTCACAGGTCAAGGTCGGGTGGCGTCGCCGTGTGCGCAGTTCCCCGCGCACCTGGGCCGACCGGGCCTACCGGAGACCGAGAGCGCGACCCCTCGGACCGCACCCACGCGGCGGAGCCGCAGAACGACACAGGCCCGCGCCCCCGGGCCGACCGGGCCGACCGGAAGCCGAGAGCACCACCCCTCGGACCCCGCCCACCCGGCGAAGCCGCAGAACGACACAGGCCCGCGCCCCCGGGCCGACCGGAAGCCGAGAGCACGACCCCTCCGACCCCGCCCACGCGGCGAAGCCGCAGAACGACACGGTCCCGCGCCCCCGAGGCGGCCGTGCCGCCGACCGGGAACGGGAGGGTGCCGTCTGTCTCGGGGCTGGGCCGCTGCTTCTCAGGGGCGCGGGGAACTGCGCGGAACGGGGCGGAGCCCCGTGCGGGGGTGCTGGGGGCCGAGCCCCCCGCCGGGGTGCCGGGGTGGAGCCCCGCGTGCCGTCCGCCCGGGGCGCGGGGAGGGTACGGGCGGCGGGGGCGAGGTGCTCGGCGTAGGGTGGGGCGTCATGACCTGGCTGATCACCGGCGGAGCCGGTTACATCGGGGCGCACGTGGTCCGGGCCATGACCACCGCGAACGAGCGCGTCGTGGTCCTGGACGACCTGTCGGCCGGGGTTGCCGACCGCCTCCCCGCCGACGTCCCCCTCGTCGCGGGCTCCTCGCTCGACGCCACCCTCCTCAAGCGCGTGCTCTCCGAGCACGCCGTCACCGGCATCGTCCACCTCGCCGCCCGCAAGCAGGTCGGCGAGTCCGTGGCCGATCCGGCCCGCTACTACCAGGAGAACGTCGGCGGTCTGGCCACTCTTCTGGACGCCGCCGCAGGCGCCGGGGTCGAGCGGTTCGTCTTCTCCTCCTCCGCCGCCGTCTACGGCAATCCCGACGTGGACCTCATCACGGAGGACGCCCCCTGCGCCCCCGTGAACCCCTACGGCGAGACCAAGCTCGCCGGTGAGTGGCTGGTCCGGGCCGCCGGCCGGGCGCACGGCATGGCGACGACCTGCCTGCGCTACTTCAACGTGGCCGGCGCCGCCGAGCCCGCCCTGGCGGACACCGGCGTGTACAACATCGTCCCGATGGTCCTGGACCGCCTCACCCGGGGCGAGGCCCCGCGCATCTTCGGCGATGACTACCCCACCCCGGACGGCACCTGTGTCCGTGACTACATTCATGTGGCGGACCTCGCCGAGGCCCACCTCGCCGCGACCCGGCGGCTGTCCTCGGCGACCTCGGCGGGCGATCTGACGCTGAACATCGGCCGGGGCGAGGGCGTCTCGGTGCGCGAGCTGATCACCCTCATCGGCGAGGTCACCGGCGACACCACCCCTGCCCTCGTGGAACCGCGGCGCCCGGGCGACGCCCCGCGCGCCGTCGCGTCCGCCGCGCGCGCCGCGCGCGAACTGGACTGGCGCGCCCGGCGCGGGGTGCGCGAGATGGTGGAGTCGGCCTGGCAGGGCTGGCTCCTGCACCACCCGGCGGCCGCACGCCGGTGAGTGCGCCCCCGCGGGGCGGTTCCCGGCCCTCGGCGCGGGGCACGATCAGGGATCACGGCCACGACCGGTGACCGTCCGGTGACGTCCCGGCAGGACATGCGGGGCAGCGAAGTGCCGGGAGTGCCGGATTCGTGCGGCAGACTTGGGGCTGGAAGACCGAGGCGAAGGATGGGTATGGCGATCACACCTGCCACCGCGACGCAGAGCGCGTCGAACGGCACCGCGGAAGCGATCATGCTGGAGCTGGTGGACGAGGACGGCACCACGATCGGCACCGCGGAGAAGCTCGCCGCCCATCAGCCGCCGGGGCAGTTGCACCGGGCGTTCTCGGTGTTCCTCTTCGACGAGCGGGGCCGCTTGCTGCTCCAGCAGCGCGCGCTCGGCAAGTACCACTCCCCCGGCGTGTGGTCCAACACCTGCTGCGGCCACCCCTACCCCGAGGAGTCGCCCTTCGCGGCGGCGGCCCGGCGGACGTACGAGGAGCTCGGCGTCTCGCCCTCGCTGCTCGCGGAGGCGGGCACGGTCCGCTACAACCACCCGGACCCCGATTCCGGCCTGGTCGAGCAGGAGTACAACCACCTCTTCGTGGGTCTGGTGCAGTCGCCGGTGCGGCCGGATCCGGAGGAGGTGGGCGCGACCGCCTTCGTGACGCCCGCCGAGCTGGCGGAGCGCCACGCGCGGGACCGTTTCTCCGCCTGGTTCATGACCGTGCTGGACGCGGCCCGCCCGGCGGTCCGGGAGCTGACGGGGGACACCGCCGGCTGGTGAGTGCCTCCGCCGCGGCCGCCCCCGGCGGCTGAGCCCGGAGCGGGTCACACGAGGGGACGCAGCGGCAGGGTGGCCCAGATCACCTTGCCGCCGCTCGCCGTGCGCGCCATGTCGCAGGCCCCGCCCGCCTCCCGCGTGATCTCACGCACGAGCAGCAGGCCGCGCCCGCCGGTCCGCCCGTGGTCGGTCTCCAGGGCGGTGGGGCGGTAGGGGTGTTCGTCCTCGACCGAGACCCGCACCCAGTCCGTGCCGACGGCCACCTCGACGGCGAGCGTCGGGGAGAGCAGTGCCGCGTGCCGGACCGCGTTGGTGGTCAGCTCGGAGACGATCAGCAGCAGCCCCTCGACCACGTCCTCGGCGGCCGGGACCCGCTGCCGGGCCAGCAGGTCCCGTACGGCCCGCCGGGCCTGCGGCACCGAGGCGTCCACGGTGGGCGCCGTGAAGCGCCACACGCCCTCGTGGGGCAGCGCCCCCGGGGGTCCGCCGGCCGCGGGGCCCTCTCCCTCGGCGGGGCGGGTGCCGCCACCGGCCGCGCCCCCTTCCCCGCCCCTGGTCCGGTCGCCGTCCTCGCGCTCGATTGTCACCACGGGTCGAGTGTGGGGAAGCGGCCCGCCCGCCCACGGAGCTGAACAGAAGTCAGCAGGTATCGACGGCTTCCGACCGAAGCGGCATGCCCTCTGCGCCCTCCCGACCGCTTCCGATCACCTGGGGGAGGGATGGATACCATCCGCTCATGCTCATGGAGCCCCAGTTGCTGCACGAGGTGACCGGTCCGGTCGCCACCGTCGTCATCCACCATCCGGCCAGGCGCAACGCCATGACGACCGGCATGTGGCGGGCGCTCCCACCGCTGCTCGACACCCTGGCAGCCGATCCCGCCGTGCGGGTGCTCGTGCTGACCGGCGAGGGCGGGACGTTCTGCGCGGGCGCCGACGTCACCGAGCTGCGGCAGTCGCCGCGGGAGGCGCAGGAGCTCGCGGTCCTGGCCGAGGAGGCGCTGGCCGCCTTCCCCAAGCCGACGCTGGCCGCGGTGCGGGGGCACTGCGTGGGCGGCGGGGCGCAGCTCGCGGCCGCCTGCGACCTGCGGTTCGCCGAGGAGGGCGCGCTGTTCGGGGTGACGCCGGCCAAGCTGGGGATCGTCTACCCGTCCTCCGCCACCCGGCGGCTGACCGCACTGGTGGGCCCGGCGACCGCCAAGTACCTGCTGTTCTCGGGTGAGTTGATCGAGGCCGGGCGGGCGCTGCGCACCGGCCTGGTGGACGAGGTGCTGCCGGCCGGCGCGCTGCGGGCGCGGGTCGAGGAGTTCACCGGCGTCCTGGCCGCCCGCTCGGGGCTCACCCAGGCCGCGGCGAAGGAGTTCGCCGACGGGCGCACGGACCGGGACGCGTACTGGACCGCGCAGGCGGGGGCGAGCGGTGAGGCGGCGGAGGGCGTGGCCGCCTTCCTGGAGCGCCGGGAGCCGCGCTTCGCGTGGACCCCGGACCGGGCGACGGCGTCCGCGCCCGAGTGACGCGGCCGCCCCGCGCCCGTCCCCCTACGCCTGGAGGAAGCGGCTCCGGGTCCGCATCCGTTCGACGAGGTGGGCGGGGGCCTTCTCCGGTGATCCGGCGTCGTAGGGCGGCCGGGGGTCGTACTCGGTCATGAGCTGGACGGCCTGGGCGTGTTCCTCGCCGGCGATCCGGCCGAGCAGGGTGAGGCCCATGTCGATGCCGGAGGAGACGCCGGCGGCGGTGACGTACTTGCCGTCGGTGACCACCCGCTCCCCCGTCGGCTCGGCCCCGAGCCGCTTCAGCTCGGCCAGGGCCAGCCAGTGGGAGGTGGCGCGTCGGCCCTCCAGCAGGCCGGCGGCGGCCAGCAGCAGGGAGCCTGTGCAGACGGAGGTCGTCCAGCTGCTGGTGGCGTCGGCGGTGCGCAGCCAGTCCAGCAGGACCGGGTTGTCCATCTGCGCGCTCTGCCCCGGGCCGCCGGGCACCACGACGATGTCCGGGTGGGGCATGTCGGCCAGGGTGCGGTCGGCGGTGAGCGCGAGGGTGCCGCTCTCGTTGCGGACGGGGCCGGTCCGCTCGGCGAGGAAGACGGTCTCGGCGTCCGGGAGGCGGCCGAGGGTCTCGTAGGGGCCGACGATGTCGAGGGCGGTGAAGCGGTCGAAGAGCACGAGGGCGATGCGCATGCGGGGGTTCCTCTTCTCGGGTTCTCTGGGCGGTCACGTACGCAGGGGCCGGGACCTCGGTGAGGACGAAGGCGACGACACGGCCGGGGCCTCACGGCGGGGCAGCGGGCGGAAGCGGCGGCGGTACTCGGCCGGGGCCGTGCCGAGCGTCCTGACGAAGGCGCGGCGCATCGCCTCGGGCGTGCCGTACCCGCTGGCGCGGGAGACCTCCTCCACGCCGTCGGTGCCGTCCTCCAGCAGGCGCCGGGCGTGTTCGAGGCGGACGCGGTCGACGTAGCGGCCGGGTGTCGTGCCGGTCTCCGCCCGGAAGGCGCGGGCGAAGTGGCGGGGCGAGAGGCGGGCGCGGGCGGCGAGGGCGTCGACCCCGAGGTCCTCGGCCGGATGCTCGGTGATCCATTGCTGGATCTCGCGCAGCGGCTCCCGCCGGGCGGTCTGGGCCGCGAGCTGGGCGCTGAACTGGGCCTGGCCTCCGGGGCGGCGCAGGAAGACGACGAGGTGACGGGCGACGGTGAGCGCGACCTCGCGTCCCAGGTCCTCCTCGACGAGGGCCAGCGCGAGGTCGATGCCGGAGGTCACGCCCGCGGAGGTGGCGATGTGTCCGTCGCGGACGTAGATGGGGTCGGGGTCGACGTCGATACCGGGGTGCCGGCCGGCGAGCCGCTCGCAGTACGCCCAGTGGGTGGTGACCCGGCGCCCCTCGAGCAGGCCCGCCTCGGCGAGCAGCAGGGCGCCGGTGCACACGGAGACCAGGCGGCCGGCGCGGGGGCCGTGGCGGCGCAGCCAGTCGAGCAGGGCGGGGTCGGGGGCGCGGGTGCCCTTGCCGCCGGGAACGAGGAGGGTGTCCGGGGCGGCGGCTTCGGCGAGGGTGCCCTCGGGGACGAGGGTCAGACCGGAGGAGGTGCGCACGGGGGCGCCGTCGAGGGAGGCGGTGGTGACGCGGTAGGTCCCGGGGGCTTGGAGTTCGGCGCCCGCGAAGACCTCCACGGGGCCGGTGACGTCGAGGCTCTGCACACCGTCGAACAGGACGACCAGGACGTTTCGCATGTCCTCGATTCTCGGTGGCGTCCGGTGACGTCCGCAATGACGAGCTTCCCACCTTTCCTGCCACGCCCCGCGGCCGGGGAGACGGGATTCCGACCGTCCGGGGGCCACCGGCTTCCGTACGTACTGACCAGTCGGTAACCTCGTGGCATGACCTCTCCCCTGCCGGAGCGCGCCGGGCGGCGCTGCCACAACCGGCTCAATCCGCTGCACTCCACGCACTACTTCTCGCCCGACCTGGGGCGGGAGCTGGCCGCGCTGGGCGTCGGGGACCCGACGGCCGCCTATCTCGCCGCGCGGGCGGCCGCGATGGGGGCGGTGGACGCCGGGGTGGTGACCGCCACGTTCTACAACTTCCGTCCCGGGCTGGTCGCCCGGCACGTGCCCGCCGTCTGGGAGACCGCCTCCCCCGCCGTGGTCCTCGCGGCCCGGCTGCGGGCCGTCGACGCGACGCTGCGGCGGCTGCTGGGCGAGGAGGTGCGCACCGCCGAGGAGGTGGCGGAGGCGGCGGAACTGGCACTGGTGGCCGCGCAGGCGTGCACGCCGGTCGCGCGCCCCCTGTACGCGGCGCACGCCGGGCTGCCTGTGCCCGAGGAACCGCACCTGGCCCTCTGGCACGCGGCCACACTGCTGCGCGAGCACCGCGGCGACGGGCATCTGGCGGTCCTCCTGGCCGCGGAGCTGGACCCGCTGGAGGCCCTGGTGAGCCACACCGCGACCGGCAAGGGCATGGCGCCCCAGTGGGCGCTCGGCACCCGGGGCTGGAAGCGCGCGGAGTGGGACGCGGCGGTCGAGCGGCTGCGCGGGCGCGGACTGCTGGACGGGGACGGCGAGCTGACACCGGCCGGGGCCGCGCTGCGGCGGGAGATCGAGGCGGAGACGGACCGGCTGGACCGGGCGCCCTACGCGCACCTGGGAGCGGCCGGGGTCGAGCGGCTGACCGAGCTGGCCGGCGGGCTCGCCGGGCGGGCGCTCGCGGCGGGTGCCTTCCCCGCGGGCATGACGGGCAAGGGCTGAGGGTACCCGGATGTCTCCCGGCGGGCCTGCCGGGGAGACGAAGGGAGAAACGCTGTGTTCCGAGCGATCGCGGATGTGTTGCGGCAGATCGGCGGGGCGGTGGCGACCGTGGTGACGCTGCCGTTCCGGGCAGTGGCGCGCCTGTTCGGAGGTGCGTCCAGCAGTACGCGACGGGCCTGAACGGGGGCGCGCCACTCGCGCGCCCCCGCCGGCTCCGCCTTCCGGTGCGCCGCGCGACTGCCCGCGCCCCTTGCGGGTCGCTGTCGGTGCCGCCTGTAAGAATTGCCCGGCAAGCCGGGATCTGAGAAGGCGGTACGGGAACGTGACGACAGCCGGGAACACTGGGGCAGGGTCGATCGAGGGCAGGATCGCCGAGGAACTCGGCGTGCGGGAGCGGCAGGTGAAGGCCGCGGTGGAACTGCTCGACGGCGGTTCGACCGTGCCGTTCATCGCCCGCTACCGCAAGGAAGCCACCGAGATGCTCGACGATGCGCAGCTGCGCACGCTCGAGGAGCGGCTGCGGTATCTGCGCGAGCTGGAGGAGCGGCGCACGGCGGTCCTGGAGTCTGTGCGCGAGCAGGGCAAACTCACCGAGGAGCTGCGGGCGCGGATCCTCGGCGCCGAGACGAAGGCGCGGCTGGAGGACATCTACCTCCCCTACAAGCCCAAGCGCCGCACCAAGGCACAGATCGCCCGCGAGGCGGGGCTCGAACCGCTGGCGGAGGGCCTGCTCGGGGACCCCTCGGTCGACCCGCTCGCCGCGGCCACCGCGTTCGTCGACGCGGACAAGGGCGTCGCCGACCCGCAGGCCGCGCTGGACGGTGCCCGGGCCATCCTGACCGAGCGCTTCTCGGAGGACGCCGACCTGATCGGCGAGCTGCGCGAGCGCATGTGGGTGCGGGGCCGGCTGGCCGCCAAGGTGCGCCCCGGCAAGGAGGAGGCGGGCGCCAAGTTCGCCGACTACTTCGACTTCACCGAGCCGTTCACCGAGCTGCCCTCACACCGCGTCCTGGCGCTGCTGCGCGGCGAGAAGGAGGAGGTCCTCGACCTCGTCCTGGAGCCGGAGGAGCCCTCCGAGACGCCGTCCGCCCCGTCGTCGTACGAGGGGATCGTCGCCTCGCGGTTCGGGATCGCCGACAAGGGCCGGCCGGCCGACAAGTGGCTCAAGGACACCGTCCGCTGGGCCTGGCGTACCCGCATCCTCGTCCACCTGGGCATCGATCTGAGGCTGCGGCTGCGGACGACCGCCGAGGACGAGGCGGTGCGGGTCTTCGCGGCCAACCTGCGCGACCTGCTGCTCGCCGCCCCGGCCGGCACGCGCGCCACGCTCGGCCTGGACCCCGGTTTCCGTACCGGCGTGAAGGTCGCGGTGGTGGACGCGACCGGCAAGGTCGTCGCCACCGACGTCATCCACCCGCACGTGCCGGCCAACCGGTGGGACGAGGCGCTGGCGAAGCTGGCGCGGCTGGCGAAGGAGCACGCGGTCGAGCTGATCGCGATCGGCAACGGCACGGCCTCCCGCGAGACCGACAAGCTCGCCGGTGAACTCATCGCCAAGCACCCGGAGTTGAAGCTCACCAAGGTCATGGTCTCGGAGGCGGGCGCCTCGGTGTACTCGGCCTCGGCCTTCGCCTCGCAGGAGCTGCCGGACATGGACGTCTCGCTGCGGGGCGCCGTCTCCATCGCACGCCGGCTGCAGGACCCGCTGGCCGAGCTGGTGAAGATCGACCCCAAGTCGATCGGCGTCGGCCAGTACCAGCACGACCTCTCCGAGGTGAAGCTCTCGCGCTCGCTGGACGCGGTGGTGGAGGACTGCGTGAACGGCGTGGGCGTGGACGTCAACACGGCCTCCGCGCCGCTGCTGGCCCGCGTCTCCGGCATCACCTCCGGCCTCGCCGAGAACATCGTCACCCACCGGGACACCAACGGCCCGTTCACCTCCCGCGCGCAGCTCAAGAAGGTGGCGCGACTCGGCCCGAAGGCGTATGAGCAGTGCGCGGGCTTCCTGCGCATCCGCGGCGGCGAGGATCCGCTGGACTCCTCCAGCGTGCACCCCGAGGCGTACCCCGTGGTGCGGCGGATGGTGAAGACGGCGGGCAGCGAGGTGGCCGCGCTGATCGGCAACACGGGAGTGCTGCGCTCGCTGCGGCCGCAGGACTTCGTGGACGACACCTTCGGTCTGCCCACGGTCTCCGACATCCTCAGGGAGCTGGAGAAGCCGGGGCGCGACCCGCGCCCGGCCTTCAAGACGGCCGTCTTCAGGGACGGCGTGGAGAAGATCTCCGACCTGACCCCGGGGATGGTCCTGGAGGGCGTGGTGACGAACGTGGCGGCCTTCGGGGCGTTCGTGGACGTCGGTGTGCACCAGGACGGCCTGGTGCACGTCTCGGCGATGTCGAAGACGTTCGTGAAGGACCCCCGGGACGTGGTGAAGCCGGGCGACATCGTGAAGGTGAAGGTGCTCGACGTCGACATCCCGCGCAAGCGGATCTCGCTGACGCTGCGCCTCGACGACGAGGCCGCGGCCGGTGCCCCCTCGGCGGGCGGGGGGCGGCCGCAGCGGGCCGGACGGGCCCCGCAGCCGCGCCAGGGCGGCGGCGGTGGCAAGCGGGGCG
>BNBP01000091.1 GCA_014656015.1 Streptomyces griseoaurantiacus
AACGACGACGCAGCCAGCCCTCCAGCACAGCCCGCTGGGCATCAGTGACGGACAACGGTGGAATCTTCGGACCCGGACGACTCATACTCAACCAACGACGAATCTCCGACTCAGGTCACTAGGAGGTCGCCGCCGCCAGGGCCTCGCGGCAGAGCCTGTCCGCCCTGCGGGTCGTCTCGGGGAGGCGGTACCGGGGCGTCAGGGCCAGGGTGTGCGCGCAGGCGTTGTCGAGGCCGACCCGGTGGCCCGCCGACACGAAGACCGGCTTGACGCCGGCCCGGGTGCGCAGGGCGCGGCCCACCTCCTCGCCGTCCTCGGCGAGCAGGGGGCTCGCGCTGCCGCGCGGTGCGGCCGGGGGCTCGTGGGTGAAGGTGAAGGGGTTCTTCGCGACGCCGAGGACCGGGAGTCCGGTCAGCACGCCGAGGTGACAGGCGAGCCCGAAGCGGCGGGGGTGGGCGCGCCCGTACCCGTCGCACACGACGAGGCCGGGGTCGCAGGGCAGCGCCCGCAGGGCGGCCAGCACGGCGGGGATCTCACGGAACGCCAGCAGGCCGGGCACGTAGGGGAAGGCGACCTCGCCGACGGCGGTGGCCTCGGCGAGGGGCTCCAGTGTGGCCGCGTCGAGGACGACGGCCGCCGCGGCGACGACGTCGCGCGCGTCGTCGTAGGCGACGTCCACACCCGTCACCCTGCCGGTCCCCGGCGGCGGTCCGGGCTCGTCCAGGATCACCTCGCCGCGCAGCGCGTCCTGGACGGCGAGGGCTTCTTCCACGGTGGCGGGGACGGGAGGGCCCGCGGGGATGCGTACGGTCGTCATGATGCCGACGAGGGTACGGCCCCGCGGGCCGCGCTCACTTGCCGAGGGCCCGCTGGAGCTGCGCCTTGTTCATGTCCGAACGGCCGTGCACGTTCTTCTTCCTGGCCTCTTGGTAGAGCTGCTCGTACGTCGGCCCCTGCGCGCCCTTGCCGGACCGCCGACCGCCCCGCTCGCCCGAGGACATGTCCTGCGTCGAGGTCCTGCTCGCCGACCTGGCCTCGCCCGACCGGGCGCGCTCCTTGTTCACCGTGCGGGCGGCGATCTCCTTCGCGCGCCCGGTGTTCTCGCCGCGGTCCTCGGCGCTCTTCTTGATGTGCTCGTACTGGCGTTCACGCTTCGGGCTCGACCCGCTGGGCATGGACGTTCACTTCCTTTCGGGACATCGTGCGGAGCGGGTACCCCGCCTCGGCCGGGCAAGCCCCGCGCGGGCCGGAACGCGTGGGGCCGCCCGGGCCTGTTGCGCCCGGGTGGGAACCGGGAGGCGCCGGGAGGTGTCCTTCTGTCATGTCACGGCGTCCTTCGGACGAGGTGTGGATCACTCTGCGGAACACGCGCCCCGGTGATTGGACTCGGTGACAGAGGTCACTCGCGTCTCGTGTGCACGGAACGGCCGGTTCCGGCGTCTTTTCGGTCGACGGGTTCTGGCCACCGGGAGCCCGTCCAGCCCACCACAAGGGAGCAAGGCGATGTCCACCGTCATAGAGCAGCCCGTCGAGGCACGCCTGGTCGCCGCCGCGCCTCGGATGTCGAGCATCCCCGCCGCGCTCCACTACGACCGCGCCGACCCGTTCGCGGTCCGCATGACCTTCCCCGCGCCGGCCACGCTGGAAGGCGTGGACGTGTGCTGGACGTTCGCGCGGGAGCTGCTCGCGAGCGGTCTGGAGCGCGCGGAGGGCGAGGGCGACGTGCGGGTGCGGCCGTACGGCTACGACCGGACGGTGCTGGAGTTCCACGCGCCCGAGGGCACGGCCGTGGTCCACGTGCACTCGCGGGACGTGCGCAGCTTCCTGCGCAGGGCGGCGGAGCTGGTGCCGGTGGGCCTCGAACACCAACAGGTCGACCTGGACCGCGACCTGGCGGAGCTGATGCGCGAGGCCTGAGGCGGTCCGCCCCTCCCCGGTTTCCCTGCCCCCGGCGGGTGGCCCCGCCCGCCTTCCTCAGGCGGCCCGGGCCCTCGCCTCCACCGCGGCCGCCAGGCCGCCCCTGATCTCCCCGGCGACCGCTCCCCGGGTCAGTTCCTCCGCGCGGGCGAGGTCGGCCCCGGACGGGGGCGCCAGCGCGCCCGCCGTCGTCGCCAGCGCGGCCAGAGCCGCGTCCTCCGGCGGGACCCGCGCCGCCGACGGTGCCGCGAGCGCGCGCCGGACGGCCTTCTGGAGGGCCGCCGTCTCCCCGGGGTCCACCGGCGAGTAGTCCACCCTCGGCAGGAAGCCGAGCGCCCGCCGCTTCCCGGGCCGCAGGCGGCCGTCGGCGGCCAGACCGGCCCGCACCGCGTCCAGCGTGACGGAGGCGTGCGCCGTCACCCACTCGGCCCAGGTGCGCGGCCGGGACTCCATGACCAGTTCGAGGAAGTCGTCGAGCGCGTGGTCCCCCGTCCTCGCGTCGAGGTCGGCGGGGGTGACGATGCCGTCCACGTCGGTCAGCGGCCCGCGCCGCGCCAGTTCGGTGAGGGCCCCGGCCCGCACCAGGTACGGCAGCCGGTCGGCGGCGAGCGGTTCGCCCGTAGCCGTGTCCCAGGACAGCAGGCAGAGGCGGGCGGGCAGGCTGAGGGAGCCATGGAGCACGTCGGCCTCCTGGTGCTCGGGCGGGCCGCCGCCGCCCTTCCGGGCGCCACCGGTCCGCGATTATTCCGTTGACACCCCTGCTACCCGTTCCTACCGTGGACAACGGTTCTGTTGCCGTCGATCGGAGAAGGACGTTGCTCGTCTGAGGTTCTGGGACACCGCGCCGCACTCCCACCGCGCCGTGCCGAGTCGTACTCGGCCGGGCCGGGACGTGTGCGCGTCGTGTGCGACCTCGTTCCACGAGCCGTCCCGCCGACGGAGGACCGTCACTTCTTCTTCCCTCCTCCTCGCGGTGTCCCGCACGCGTGTTCACGATCCGCCCCACACGCTCTGCGAGGCCGCATGCATACCTCCCTCACCTGTATCTCCCTCTCCTTCTCCTGGCCGGACGGCACCCCCGTCCTCGACGGCCTCGACGCCGCGTTCGGCCCCGGCCGCACCGGACTCGTCGGCGTCAACGGATCGGGCAAGTCGACCCTGTTGAAGCTGCTCGCCGGGGAACTGACCCCCTCGGGCGGCACCGTGCGCGTCACCGGCGAACTCGGGTACCTGCCGCAGAACATCACGCTCGACACCTCCCTGCGGGTGGACGAGGCCCTCGGCATCGCCGCCGTGCGCGCCGCGCTGCACGCCATCGAGGCGGGCGACGTGGACGAGGCGCACTTCACGGCCGTCGGCGACGACTGGGACGTGGAGGAGCGCGCCCTCGCGGTCCTCGGCGAGCTGGGCCTCGGTCACATCGGGCTGGACCGCACGCTCGGCGAGGTCTCCGGCGGCGAGTCGGTCCTGCTCCGGCTGGCCGCCCTGCTGCTGCGCCGCCCCGATGTGCTGCTGCTCGACGAGCCCACCAACAACCTCGACCTGCACGCGCGCCGCCGGCTCTACGAGGCCGTGGACACGTGGTCGGGGCCGGGCGCGCTGGTGGTGGTCAGCCACGACCGCGAACTCCTCGACCGCGTGGACCGGATCGCCGATCTGCGCGCCGGCGAGCTCACCTGGTACGGCGGCAACCTCTCCGCGTACGAGGAGGCGCTCGCCGTCGAGCAGGAGGCCGCCGCCCGGATGGTGCGCGTCGCGGAGTCGGACCTGCGCAAGCAGAAGCGCGAACTCGTCGAGGCCCAGCAGAAACTGGCCCGCCGCAAGCGGTACGGGCAGAAGATGTGGGACAGCAAACGCGAGCCGAAGATCGTGATGGGGGCGCGCAAGCGGGCCGCCCAGGAGTCCGCGGGCAAACACCGCATCCTGCACGAGGAGCGGCTGAGCGCCGCCCGGGAGCGGCTCGACGAGGCGGCGGACGCCGTCCGGGAGGACGACGAGATCCGCGTCGAGCTGCCGCACACCGCGGTGCCCCCGGGCCGCACCGTGTTCACCCTGCGCGCGCTCGAGGTGGCCCACGGGGCCCTGCGGGAGGGTGCGCTCGATCTGCACGGGCCCGAGCGGGTCGCGCTGACCGGGCGCAACGGCGCCGGCAAGACCACCCTGCTGCGGACCCTCGCGGGCGAGCTGCCGCCGGTGCGGGGCGAGGCGGACGTCCATGTGCCGGTCCGGTTCCTGCCGCAGCGGCTCGACGTGCTCGACGAGGCGCTGACGGTCGCGGAGAACGTGGCCCGGTTCGCGCCCGGCGCCACCGACAACCGGATCCGGGCGCGGCTGGCCCGCTTCCTGTTCCGGGGTGCCCGGGCCGACCGGACGGCGGGGACCCTGTCCGGCGGCGAGCGGTTCCGCGCGGCCCTGGCGGCGCTCATGCTCGCCGAGCCCGCGCCGCAGCTCCTGCTGCTGGACGAGCCGACCAACAACCTCGACATGGCGAGCGTGCGGCAGCTCGTCTCGGCGCTGGAGTCCTACGAGGGCGCCCTCGTGATCGCCTCCCACGACCTGCCGTTCCTGGAGTCCGTCGGCATCACCCGCTGGCTGCAGCTGGACGGGGGCGAACTGCGCGAGACCTCGGCCGAGGAGGTGGTGTCGGGCTAGGCCCGGGAGTCGTGCCTGGCCAGAGGCCTTTACAGCGCGTTTAACCTACGCCTGCGTAACCTACGGTTTCGTAGCCTACGAGCCCGTAGGTTACGGTGCCGTAGGTGCGGGCCCACCGCTCGGGTCCGCTCGCCGCACGCACGACTCCCGTATCCGTTCGTCCCCCTGGAGTGCCTCGTGACCGTAACCTCCCCCCTTCTCGGCAGCCCGTCCACCGCCTGGACCGACGCCCGGCTGCTCTACGCGCTCGAAGAAGTGGTGGAGAGGGAACTGAACCGGCACTTGAAGGTCGCCAAGGACTGGATGCCGCACGAGTACGTCCCGTGGAGCGAGGGCCGCAACTTCCCCGGCTTCTTCGAGGACGGCGAGGCCTGGGAGAAGGGCCAGTCCAAGGTCACCGAGATCGGCCGCACCGCCCTCGTGGTGAATCTTCTCACGGAGGACAACCTCCCCAGCTACCACCACGAGATCGCCACCCTCTTCGGCCGGAACGGTGCCTGGGGCACCTGGGTGCACCGCTGGACGGCCGAGGAGGGCCGGCACGGCATCGTCATGCGCGACTACCTGCTCGCCTCGCGCGCGGTGGACCCGGACAAGCTGGAGCAGTTCCGGATGTCGCACATGAGCGAGGGCTTCGAGTCGGACAACGCGCACTCGATGCTCCACTCGATCGCGTACGTCGCCTTCCAGGAGCTGGCCACCCGCATCTCGCACCGCAACACCGGCCACCAGTCGGGCGACCCGGTGTGCGACCGGATGCTGGCCCGGATCGCCACGGACGAGAACCTGCACATGGTCTTCTACCGCAACCTGCTCAAGGCCGCGTTCGAGCTGGCCCCCGACCTGACGATGCAGGCGGTGCGGGACGTGGTCGTCGAGTTCCGCATGCCGGGCCACGGCATCCCCGGCTTCGAGCGGGCGGCGGCGCAGATGGCCATAGGCGAGGTCTACAACCTGCGCATCCACCACGACGACGTGCTCCAGCCGGTACTGCGCCATCTGAAGGTGCTGCAGCTCGACGGCCTGGGCCCGGAGGGCCTGAAGGCCCAGGAGGAACTGGGCATGTTCCTGGGGGGCCTGGACTCCGAGGCCTCGAAGTTCGACGAGAAGCTCGCGGCCCGCAAGGCCCGCATGGCGGCGCGCGCCGCGGGCTGACCCCTCCGGGCCCCCGCCGCACCGCACGAAGGCGCAACCGCAGAAGCACCACCGCACGACCGCAGGGCCCCGCGCTCCGAACAGGGCGCGGGGCCCTGCGCGTGCTTCCCCGGCCGCGCCGTGCCCCGCGGCGCGGCGCACGGTTCACAGGCCGAGGATCCTCGCCACCAGCTCGGTCCGGCTGTGCGTGCCCGTCTTCGCGAAGACGCTCCTCAGATGGTCCCGCACGGTCCCCGTCGTCAGGTGCAGGTCCCGGGCGACCTCCCGCGAGGGCAGGCCCGCGACCACCTTGGCCAGCACCTCCCGCTCGCGCGGGGTGAGCCCGTAGGCGAGCTGCAGCACCTCGGCCACCTCCGCGGCCGGCGCCGGGTGCAGCGTGACAGCGACGGCGGCCGGGGCGGGCCCGGCCCCGCCGAGCGGGGCGGCGCGGACCGACAGCCACCGGCCCGAGCGGCCGCGGATCCGCCCGTACGCGGGAAGGGTCGCGCCCCTCCCCCGCGCGGCGACCTCCAGGACCGCGATCGGCAGCCCTGCGCCCGGGGAGGCGCCCACGGCGGACCCCAGCTCGTCCCACCAGAGCTTCGCGGCCGGGTTCTGCGAGAGCGGCCGCAGCTCCTCGTCGAGCAGGAGCACTCCCGCCTCGTCCGGGCCGGGCACCGCCTCGACCGGCGCCCGGTGGGCGGCCCGGCGCAGGGCCGCGCCGACCGGGGCGGACAGCCGCCGCAACACGGCGACGTCGGCCGGGTCGAAGTCCGGCCGCGCTCCCCCGCGGAACAGGGCGAGGGCGCCCCAGCACCGGCCGTCCACCACGAAGCCCGCCCGCAGCTCGTGCCGCGCGTCGATCAGCGGCAGCACGTGCCGGTACCGAGGGCTGGACCGGGGATCACCGCCGGTGGCCGCGGCGAGCGTGTCCGCGGACGGCCCGGGGCGGGCGAGTGCCGCGAACTTCAGCACGTCGTCCACCAGGTACTCGTTGTGAGCGGCTGCCGCGGCCGCCTCCGGCGTGAGGTTGACGCTCACGTCGTCGGTGATCAGCAGTGTCTCCGGGTCCACCGTGCCGAAGCAGTGGGAATCGGCCGGGACGAGCCGCGTCAGCCGCTCGGTGACGCGGCGCCGCAGCTCCCGGGAGCCGAGGTCGAGGCGGCACAGTGCCTCGACGTCGCGCACGGCCTCGCGCCGGGCCACCGGGGTGTTCGCCGGGTGTCTCACCGGGCCGAATGTATCTCCATCCCCCGGAAGGGGGAGAGCCGCGCGCCTCCCCGCGCGCCTACCGTCGGCCGGGAACACCCCGTCACCAGGAGGTACCGGCATGTCCCCGTCCCTGCTCTCCGTCGGTCTCGACCCCGCGCTCGTGGACGACGCGCCCTCCTCACGGGCGGCGTTCCCGGAGATCGACGCGGCGGCGGTCCGGGCCGGGGTGGCCGCGGGCCGGGCCCGGCTCGAGGAGCTCGGCCTCACCGTCGACGTGTGCCTGCTCGACTACGGCCGTACGGCCGAGGCGGTCTACCGGGCCGCACTGGCCGGTAAGGAGTACGACCTGGTCATGGTCGGCGCCGGGGTACGGCTGGACCCGGCGCTGACCCCGCTGTTCGAGATGCTGGTCAACACGACGCACGAGCTGATGCCGGGGGCGAGACTCTGCTTCAACGTGAGCCCGACGACGACCGTCGAGGCCGTGCTGCGCTGGTGGCCCGGGCCCGCTCCGCGCACCTGAGCCGAGGCCGGCGGAGACGGTCGGCCGGATGCTCAGCTCTCGTCCACGCGGACCAGGCGCAGGCGTTCCCCTTCGGAGAGGCCGCCCCAGACGCCGAAGCGTTCGTCGTGCCGGAGGGCGTAGTCGAGGCAGGCGGAGCGCATCTCGCACATGCCGCAGATGCGCTTCGCCTCGCGGAGCGAGCTTCCCGGCTCGGGGAAGAAGAAGTCCGCCCCCGTCTGGGCACAGAGGGCGCGCTGCTGCCAGGCGATGTCGGAGGTGGCCGACGGTTCCGAGTGCATGGGGGGATGGTGCCGTAGGGCGAAAAACGTTCGATCAACACGGGATCAACGCGCTCGACTCCCGCGCGCCGGACGGGGCGCGGTGGCAGACTCGGCAGGGGGGCCCGGTCAGGACCGTGCGGAGGAACCGGACATGCTCAGTACGCGTTACGTCAGCGGCGCACCGAACTGGCTCGACCTCGGCGCCCCCGACATCGACGGCGCCGCCGCCTTCTACGCCGCCCTCTTCGGCTGGCAGTTCGGGCCGGCCGGTCCCGGCGCCGGCGGCTACGGCTTCTTCCGGCTCACCGAGAAGACCGTCGCCGGCGGCATGCCGATCACCCCCGAGCAGGGCCCGCCCTCGTGGAACGTGTACTTCCAGGTCCCGGACGCGGGTGCCACCGCGCAGGCGGTCGAGCAGGCGGGGGGCCGGGTCCTGGTGCCGCCCATGGACGTGATGGGCGAGGGCACGATGGCGGTCTTCGCCGACCGTGCGGGGGCCGCGTTCGGGGTCTGGCAGCCGGGCCGGCTGAAGGGGCTGGACGCGGCGGGCACCCTCGGCGCCCTGTGCTGGGTGGAGCTGCACACCGCGGACGTGCCCGCCTCGGCAGCCTTCTACCACCGGGTCCTCGGCTGGGAGGTCGAGGGCGTGCCCTTCCCCGGCGACACGACGTACACCTGCGTGAACCCGGCGGGGGGCGGCCCGGACGGCATGTTCGGCGGCCTGGTCGCGAAGGGCGAGGACCCGCTGGCCTCCGAGACGCGGGAGACGGGGCCCGGGGCGGCGCCGGACGCGTACTGGCTGCCGTACTTCGCGGTGGCGGACGCGGACGCCGTGGCGAGCAGGGCTGCGGAGGAGGGCGGCACCGTGCTCCTGCCGCCGACGGACGTGCCGGACGTCGGCCGGCTCGCGCGGCTCACCGACCCCTACGGGGCACGGTTCGCTCTGCTGCGCCCCGCACCTCGGCAGGACTGAGGGGACCGGCCGCCCCGCTCGGCCCGCGCGCGAGAACGCGGGCGGAGGCGCAGAGCGGATTCACGCGGAGGCGCGGCGCACCAGCGTGGTGGGCAGCACCATCCCGGCGGGCGTGCCGTCCAAGGCCCCGCCCGTCCCGTCGCCGTCGCCGTCGCCGTCCAGGGTGCGCAGCAGCAGGCGGGCCATCAGGCGACCCATCTCCTCGATGTCCTGGCGGACCGTGGTGAGCGGCGGGTCGGTCTGCTCGGCGACCGGCAGCATGTCGTCGAAGCCCACGAGGGCGACGTCGTCCGGCACCCGCCGCCCCGTCTCCCGCAGCACCCGCAGGGCGCCCGCGGCGGTCAGGTCGTTGGCGGCGAAGACGGCGTCCACGTCCGGGTGTCGGGCCAGCAGTTCCCGCATCGCCCGCTCCCCGCCGGCGGGCGTGAAGTCGCCCTCCACCACGAGCCCGGGCTCGCTCTCGCCCATGACGTCCCGGAAGCCCTCCAGCCGGTCCACGCCCGAGGTCTGGTCGAGGGCCCCGGCGATGTGCGCGATCCGGGTGCGGCCGAGGCCTACCAGGTGGCGTACGGCCTCGCGGGCGCCGCCGCGATTGTCGCTGTCGACGTAGACGGCGTCCCCCGTCCCGTCGGTGCCCCCGCCCCAGCCGGGCCGCCCGCCGAACACGGTGGGGAGCCCGGCGCGGCGCACCAGGCCGGGCAGCGGGTCGTCGAGGTGCAGGGAGAACACGAGCGCCCCGTCGACGTGCCCGCCGGCGAGGTAGCGGCCCACTCGGGTGTGGTCCTCGCGGCCCTCGGTGAGCAGCAGGACGAGCTGGGAGTCGTGGGCGGTGAGTTCCTTGCTGATGCCGCGGAGCTGGACGGCGAAGAAGGGGTCGGCGAAGACCCGGGTCTCGGGTTCGGCGATGACGACGGCGACGGCGTCGTGCCGTTTGGTGACCAGGCTGCGGGCGGCCTGGTTGGGGACGTAGCCGAGCTCGTCGACGGCCCGGCGGACCCGCTCGGCGAGGCGTTCGCGCACGCCGTCGCCGCCGTTGACGACCCGGGAGACGGTGGCCCGGGAGACGCCGGCCAGGGCGGCCACCTCCTCCAGCGTGGGCCGCGGCGCGGTCTCGGTCACTCGGCACTCCTCCTCGGCGGATGCGGCCAGGATAGCTCCGGCCGCTCAGCCGTCCCCGGCCGCGCTCCGGTCTCCGCCGCGCGGGTGGGCAGGGGTTCCCTTGCGGGCGCGGCTGGGCTGGACGCGCTTGGGCTCGCCGGGCATCTTCGGGTACTCCGGCGGGTACGGCAGGTCGCCGAGTCCGTGGTCGTGCTCGTCGCGGCGGGCGAGTTCGAGGAGGGCGTCCAGGGAGTACGCGTGCGCGTCCATGTCCGCGTGGACGTCGCCGAGTTCGGCGAAACGGCGGGGCATGGTCCCCAGGTCGAAGTCGCGGGGGCGGGCCTCGGCGACCTCCTCCCAGCGCAGCGGGGCGGAGACGGGGGCGTGCGGCTCGGGGCGTACCGAGTAGGCGGAGGCGATGGTGCGGTCGCGGGCGGTCTGGTTGTAGTCGACGAAGATCTTGGCGCCGCGCTCCTCCTTCCACCAGGCGGTGGTGACCCGGTCCGGCATCCGGCGCTCGACCTCGCGGGCGACGGCGATGGCGGCGCGGCGCACCTGGGTGAAGGTCCAGCGCGGCTCGATGGGCACGAAGACGTGCAGTCCCCGGCCGCCGGAGGTCTTGGGCCAGCCGCGCAGCCCGCCGAACTCCTCGAGGACGGACCGGAGTTCGTGTGCGGCGTGGACGGCTTCGGGGTAACCGGTGCCGGGTTGCGGGTCGAGGTCGATCCGGAGTTCGTCGGGGTGGTCGACGTCCCCGCGGCGCACCGGCCAGGGGTGGAAGGTGAGGGTGCCGTACTGGGCGGCCCACAGCACGGCGGCCTCCTCGGTGGGGCACATCTCGTCGGCGCTGCGGCCGCTGGGGAAGGTGATGTGGGCGGTGGGGATCCAGTCGGGCATGCTCTTGGGCGCGCGCTTCTGGTAGAACCACTCGCCCTCCACGCCGTCCGGGTAGCGCTGCAGGGTGGTGGGGCGGTCGCGCAGGGCGCGCAGGATGCCGGGGGCGACGGCCTGGTAGTAGCGGGCGACGTCCAGCTTGGTGAAGCCGCGCTCCGGGAAGAAGACCTTGTCCGGGCTGGACAGCCGCACGGTCCGGCCCGCCACCCGCAGTTCCACCGCTTCGCCCATGCGAGCCACGGTAGGCGTACGCCGCATACCTCGCACACCGGGCGAAGGCGGACGCCCGGCGCCAGAATCGGGGCATGGACCTGCCGGTGATGCCCCCCGTCCTGCCGATGCTCGCCAAGTCCGTGGCGCGGATCCCGCCGGACATGAGCTACGAGGCGAAGTGGGACGGCTTCCGGGCGATCGTGTTCCGCGACGGCGCCGAGGTCGAGCTGGGCAGCCGTAACGGCAAGCCGCTGACCAGGTACTTCCCCGAGCTGGTGGAGGCGCTGGGGGAGCGGCTGCCGAGGCGCTGCGTGATGGACGGGGAGATCGTGGTGGCTCGGGAGGGACGGCTGGAATTCGACGCGCTGAGCGAGCGCATCCACCCGGCGGCCTCGCGGGTGCGGACGCTGGCGGAGCGGACACCGGCCTCGTTCGTCGCCTTCGACCTGCTCGCACTGGACGACGAGTCCCTGCTGAACGCCCCGCTGACGGACCGGCGGGCGCTCCTGGAGCGCGCGCTGGCGGACGTGACGGCCCCGGTGCATCTGGCGCCGGCGACCCGGGACCGGGCGGAGGCCGAGCGCTGGTTCGAGGAGTTCGAGGGGGCGGGCCTGGACGGGATCGTGGCGAAGCCGTTGGACCTGCGCTACCGGCCGGACGAGCGGGCCATGTTCAAGATCAAGCACGAGCGGACGGCGGACGTGGTGGTGGCCGGGTACCGCTTCCACAAGAGCGGACCCGTGGTCGGCTCGCTGTTGCTCGGGCTGTACGACGAGGCGGGAGTGCTGCAGCACGTGGGGGTGTGCGCGGCGTTCACGGCGAAGCGGCGGGCGGAGCTGGTGGAGGAGATGGAGCCGCTGCGGATGGAGGACGCCTCGGGGCACCCGTGGGCGGCCTGGGGCGAGGAGGCGGCCCACGCCTCCTCGCGGATGCCGGGGGCACCGAGCCGCTGGACGGGGAAGAAGGACCTGTCCTGGGTGCCGGTGCGCCCGGAGCGGGTGGCGGAGGTGGCCTACGACCACATGGAGAACGGGGCCCGCTTCCGCCACACGGCCCGCTTCCGCCGCTGGCGCCCGGACCGGGAGGCCCCGAGCTGCACGTTCGGGCAGTTGCAGGAGCCGGTGCGGTACGACCTGGCGCGGGTGCTGGGGGGCTGAACGGGGGCGCGGGCCGAACCCCCGGTCGCCCCCGCCCGCCGGACGCGCTCAGGCGCGGAAGGGCAGCCGGTCCGCGAGCGGGGCCAGGGTGGAGCGCTGGGCGGCGGTGGGGGCGCGGCGGCCCGTGCCGAGCAGGAGGGCTTCCTCGTCGGAGAGCGCGCCGGGGAGGGCGGCACCCAGGACGCCCTCCAGCAGTGCGCGGGCGTGGGCGAGGCCCTCGGCGGGCGGACCGGGCACGCCGGGCAGGTGGGCGCGCAGGTCCAGGTGGTGCAGCGTCCACTCGTAGACGTACGCGGAGAGGTACTCCCCCACGGTGAGCACCTCTCCCTGGGTGGAGACCCGGAGGGCGGGCTCGGCGAGCCGGGCGGCGCGGCCGGCGGCGGAGCCGACGTCGTCCAGGTGGAACGTCAGCAGCCCCATGTCCTGGTACGCGGCGGCCAGCCGGACGGTCAGCGCGGAGAGGGGGTCCTCCCCGGCGGGAGCGTCCGGCGGGGGCGGGCCGTCGATCGTCCAGTAGGTGACCGCGTCCCGGGTGGGCGGGGCCGTGGTGGGTGTCGCCAGGGTGATCAGGACGTCCTGGGCGTCGACGACGAGGTGGCACACCAGGTCGCGCACCAGCCAGCCGGCGCATCCGGAGGGCCGAGCGAAATCCTCCTCGGGAAGCGCGGCGACCGTCGTGCGCAGCGCCTCCCAGGAGCGTGAGAAGAGGTCCACGCCGGTACGGTAGCGCCGCGCCGCGCCCGGCGGGGGTCCGCTCGGACCTTCCGCGGCCTCGCGCGCTCGACCCCCACTCGTCCCTACGGCTTCATCAGGACCTTGATCGCGCCGTCCTGCTTCTTCTGGAACATGTCGTACGCGTGGGGCGCGTCCGACAGGGGGACGTGGTGCGTGGCGAAGCCGTCGACGCCCAGCGGGTCCGCCTCCGTCAGGAGCGGGATGATGTCGTCGGTCCAGCGGCGGACGTTGGCCTGGCCCATCCGGAGCTGGATCTGCTTGTCGAACAGGGTGAGCAGCGGCATCGGGTCCGCCTGGCCGCCGTACACGCCGGACAGCGAAATGGTGCCGCCGCGCCGCACCAGGTCGATCGCCGTGTACAGGGCGGCGAGCCGGTCGACGCTGAAGCGTTCCGCGATCTTGGAGCCGATCGCCCGCGGCAGCACGCCCGCCGCCGTCTGGGCGAGCTTCGCGGCCTGGCTGCCGTGCGCCTCGGTGCCGACGGCGTCGATGACGGCGTCGGGTCCGCGGCCGCCGGTCCTGTCGCGGATCGCCTCGACGAGGTCCTTCTCGCTGTCGAAGTCGCGCAGGTCGAACGTCTCCACGCCGCGCTCGCGCAGCCGTCGCAGCCGCTCGGGCACGAGGTCCACGCCGAACACCCGCTCGGCGCCCTGGTGCAGGGCGATCCGGCAGGCCATGTCGCCGATGGGCCCGAGGCCGAGCACGGCGACGCTGCCGCCCCGCGGGACGGCCGCGTACTGGACCGCCTGCCAGGCGGTGGGCAGCACGTCGGAGAGGTACACGAAGCGGTCGTCCGAGGGACCCTCGGGCACCTTGATCGGCCCGAAGTGGGCCTGCGGCACCCGCAGGTACTCGGCCTGGGCGCCCGGTACGGCCCCGTAGAGGCGGGTGTAGCCGAAGAGCGCGGCGCCCATGCCCTCGCCGGAGACCTGGGTGGTCTCGCACTGCGTGTACAGGCCGGTGTCGCACATCCAGCAGTGCCCGCAGGCGATCTGGAACGGCACGACCACGCGGTCCCCGGGCCGCAGGTTAGTCACCTCGGGGCCGACCTCCTCGACGATGCCCATGGGCTCGTGGCCCAGGATGTCGCCGGGTGTCATGAACGGTGTCAGCACCTCGTAGAGGTGCAGGTCGGAGCCGCACAGGCCGCTGGAGGTGATGCGGATGACCGCGTCCGTGGGCTGTTCGATGCGAGGGTCGGGCACGTCCTCGACGCGCACGTCCCGTTTGCCCTGCCACGTCACTGCCTTCATCGGCTCGTGCCCCTTCATCAGGTTCGGTTCGGTTCGGTCGTCCGGTTCGATCGGATCCGGTCCGCCGGGTGGGGAGCCCGGGTACCCGGGGCGTTCCGCGTGAACCCGTCCTCGTGCCCGCAACGGCCCCGTCCGGGGCGCGGAGAGCGGCTGGTACTGCTATGGCTGCCCTGGCAGATACCGTATGAAGGTCACACAATTGACGGATGAGTAGGAGACGCAGGACGGGGGCGGCCCCGAGGACCGCGCGGGCACGGACGGCGGGCCTGGTCACCGCCGCGCTGCTGGGCTCGCTGCTGGCGGGCTGCACCGGCGGGGGCGGCGGCTCGGACGACGACGGGGGCTCCGGAAGACCCAGCCGCAGCCCGGACGAGAGCGCCCGGCCCCCCGGCCCGGTGCTCGCCGTCAAGATAGACAACGTGGCCCCGGCCCGCCCTCAGGCCGGGCTCGACACGGCGGACGTCGTGTACGCGGAGCAGGTCGAGGGCGGTCTGAGCCGGCTGATGGCGGTGTACGCGAGCCGGTGGCCCGAGTCGGTCGGGCCGGTGCGCAGCGCGCGCGAGTCCGACCTGGAACTGCTGCGCCAGTTCCACGATCCGACGCTGGCCTTCTCGGGCGCCCAGCACAAACTGCTGCCGCTGATCGACAAGGCGCCGCTGCGGGCCGCGACCCCGGAGTCGGAGCCGGACGCCTTCTACCGGGCCACGGGCCGGTCCGCCCCGCACGACCTCTTCCTGCACCCGCGCGAGCTGATGGGCTCCGCCCCGGGCGCGGACGCCCTCACCAACGGCTTCCGGTTCGGCGCCGCGCCCTCCGGCGGCACCCCCGAGAGCGCGCGCACGGTCCGGTTCCCCGCGGCCCGGTTCACCTTCACCTGGTCCGGCGACCGGGAGCGCTGGCTCGTCTCGACGGACGGCCGGCCGACCGTGACCCCCGAAGGCGACCGGGTCGCCCCCGCGACGGTGGTCGTGCAGTACGTCTCCGTGCACGGCTCCACGTTCCACGACTACCTCGGCAGCGCCACGCCGTACACGGAGACCGTGGGCGCGGGCAGGGCACAGGTGCTGCGGGACGGCCGCTCGTACGAGGGCCACTGGAAGCGGGACACGGCGACGCAGGGCACGAAGTTCACGACGCCCGAGGGGGCGCCGCTGAACTTCGCCAAGGGCCAGGTGTGGGTGGTGCTCGCGCAGAAGCCGTGACCTCAGACCGCGCGCAGTTTCTCGGCCGCGTCGGCCACCCGGCCGATGAGGGCGAAGAACTGCTCCTGCTCCTCCGCCGACAGGGGGGCGAGGAAGACCTGGTTCATCCTGGCCGTGCGGACCGTGAGTCTGCGGTGGACGCGGACGCCCTCCTCGGTGAGGTCGAGCAGGAAGCGGCGGCCGTCCTGCGGGTCGCGGGCCTTGCCCAGCAGGCCCCTGCGGCCGAGGCGGCTGACGACCTCGGCGATCGTCGACCGGTCGAGGCCCACCCGCTCCCCCACCGTGCGCTGGTCGAGCCCCGGTTCGGCGACGAGTGTGTTGAGGACCGCGAACTGGGGCGAGGTGATCTCCTCGGAGACCATCGTGTTCCACAGCAGGTAGTGGGCCTGCTGGAGCCGCCGGGCCAGGTGCCCGGGGTGGGTGGAGAGGTCCACCGCGGCCATGTGCGCTCCTCGGATGCCTGGGAATTTCGTCGGTGCACTGAATGATATCCGCGCCCCGGCCCTCGCGTCGCCCTGCCTAGACGATTGACCACAACCCCCTGAACTGGCATTTCGCCGGGAAGGTCTTGACGGCTGCAGGGTGGGGTGGCAGCGTGAGCCGCACCTCGCAGGAATACTCAGTGCGCTGACTAACTGCCCGGTCGACGAGAAGGAGCCGCAGGGATGGACAAGATGATCGCCACGGCCGCGGAGGCGGTGGCGGACATACCGCCGGGCGCCTCGCTCGCGGTCGGCGGCTTCGGGCTCGCCGGTGTGCCGAACGTGCTGATCCAGGCGCTGTACGAGCGGGGGGTCGGCGGGCTGAGTGTGGTCTCCAACAACTGCGGTGCCATGGAGTCCGGTCTCGCGGTGCTCCTGGCGGCGGGGCGGATCGCCCGGGTGACCGGCTCCTACATCGGCGCCAACAAGGAGTTCGCGCGGCAGTACCTGGCCGGGGAACTGGAGCTGGAACTCATCCCGCAGGGCACGCTGGCCGAGCGGCTGCGGGCCGGCGGCGCCGGGATTCCCGCCTTCTACACCCCGGCGGGCGTCGGCACCCAGGTCGCCGAGGGCGGCCTGCCCTGGCGCTACGACGGCGAGGGCGGGGTCGCGCTCGCCTCCCCGCCCAAGGAGGTCCGCGAGTTCGAGGGCGGCCAGTACGTGCTGGAGCGCGGCATCCGCACCGATTTCGCGCTGGTGCGGGCGGCCAGGGGCGACCGGCACGGCAACCTCGTGTTCAGCAAGTCCTCCCGCAACTTCAACCCGCTCGCGGCCATGGCGGGCAAGGTGGCGATCGCCGAGGTGGAGGAACTGGTGGAGCCCGGCGACATCGATCCGGACGCGGTGCACCTGCCCGGTGTCTTCGTGCGCCGGGTGGTCGCGCTCACCCCCGAGCAGGCCGCCGACAAGCGGATCGAGAAGCGGACGGTGAGCTCCTGATGCCCTGGACACGTGAGCAGATGGCCGCCCGCGCGGCCCGCGAACTCGAGGACGGCCAGTACGTCAACCTGGGCATCGGCCTGCCCACCCTGATCCCCAACCACCTCCCGGCGGGCGTCGAGGTGGTCCTGGAGTCGGAGAACGGCATCCTGGGCACCGGCCCCTACCCCGCCGAGGACGCCGTCGACCCCGACCTCATCAACGCCGGCAAGGAGACCGTCACGGTCCTGCCGGGCGCCTCCTTCTTCGACTCGGCGCTCTCCTTCGGCATGATCCGCGGCGGTCACATCGACGTCGCCGTGCTCGGCGCCATGCAGGTCTCCGCCACGGGCGACCTGGCCAACTGGGCCGTCCCGGGCAAGCTGGTCACCGGGATCGGCGGGGCCATGGACCTGGTGCACGGCGCCCGTACGGTTCTCATCGTGATGACGCACACCGCCAAGGACGGCTCCCCCAAGATCCTCACCGAGTGCACCCTGCCGCTCACCGGCAAGGGCTGCGTGGACCGCGTCATCACCGACCTGGGCGTCCTGGACGTCACCGACGGCGGGCTCGTGCTCGTCGAGACCGCACCCGGCGTGACGGTCGCGGAGATCACCGCCGCGACCGACGCCGCACTCACCCTCGCGCAGGGACTGGAGGAGCAGCAGTGAAGGACGTCTATCTCGTCGACGCGGTCCGCACCCCTGTCGGCCGCTACAACGGCGGCCTCGCCTCCGTCCGGCCGGACGACCTCGCCGCCCACACGATCCGCGCCCTGCTCGCGCGCACCCCGGGCCTGGACCCCGCCCGGATCGAGGACGTGTACTTCGGCAACGCCAACGGCGCCGGGGAGGAGAACCGCAACGTCGCCCGCATGGCGGGCCTGCTGGCCGGGCTCCCGACCTCCGTGCCCGGCGTCACCGTCAACCGGCTGTGCGCCTCCGGGTTGGAAGCCGTGGTCCAGGCGGCCCGCGCCATCGCTGTCGGCGACGCCTCGATCGCCCTGGCCGGCGGCGTGGAGTCGATGACCCGGGCCCCCTACGTGCTGCCCAAGAACGAGCGCCCCTTCCCGGCCGCCCACACCGAGCTGTACTCCACCACCCTCGGCTGGCGCATGGTCAACCCGAGGATGGAGCCGCAGTGGACCGTCCCGCTGGGCGAGTCCGCCGAACTCATCGCCGAGAAGCACAGGATCACCCGCGAGCAGCAGGACGAGTTCGCCCTCCACAGCCACCGGAAGGCCGCCGCCGCGCAGGGCTCCGGTCTCTTCGACGCCGAGATCGCCCCCGTGCCGGTCCCGCGCCGCAAGGGCGGGCCGGTCCCCTTCGAGGCCGACGAGTCCGTCCGCGCCGACACCTCCCCCGAGGCCCTGGCCAAGCTGAGGCCCGCCTTCCGCGAGGACGGGGGCACGGTCACGGCGGGCAACGCCTCCCCCCTCAACGACGGTGCCGCCGCCCTGCTGCTGACCGACGAGGAAGGGCTGCGGGCCACCGGCCGCGAACCCCTCGCCCGGATCTCGGCCACCGGCGTCTCCGCCACCGACCCCCACTACTTCGGCCTCGCCCCCGTCGAGGCCGTCGACCGGGCGCTGGCCAAGGCGGGCCGCAGCTTCGCCGACCTCGACGTGCTGGAGCTGAACGAGGCCTTCGCGGCGCAGGTCCTCGGCTGCCTCGCCGAGTGGCCCGAGATCGACCCCGCCGTCCTCAACCCGCAGGGCGGCGCCATCGCCCTCGGCCACCCGCTGGGCGCCTCCGGTGCCCGCCTCGCCGGCACCGTCGCCCACCAGCTCGCCCGCAGGGGAAGCGGCACCGGTGTCGCGACACTCTGCATCGGTGTCGGCCAGGGTCTCGCCCTCGTCCTCGAACGCTGACGGAACCGCCGTCCCCGCAAGGGCCCACACGACGAAGGAGTCCGGCCCATGGCCCTGACCCAGCACGACATCGACCAGGAGATGGCGGCGGAGCGCGAGGCGTACGAGAAGCGCCTCGCCGGCGGCGCGCCCGTGGAGCACCACCCGCGCCGGGACTACGCCCCCTACCGCTCCTCGGTACTGCGCCATCCGCGGCAGCCGGCGGTCGCGATCGACGTGACCAAGGACCCGGAGATGGTGGAGCTGTCCTCCCCCGCCTTCGGCGAACGCGATCTCACCGCGATCGACGACGACCTCACCCGGCAGCACCCCGGGGAGCCCATCGGCGAGCGCATCACCGTCTCGGGCCGGGTCCTCGACCGCGAGGGACGCCCGGTGCGCGGGCAGCTCGTGGAGATCTGGCAGGCCAACTCGGCCGGCCGCTACGCCCATCAGCGCGAGCAGCACGCCGCCCCGCTCGACCCGAACTTCACCGGCACCGGCCGCACCCTCACCGACGGGGAGGGCCGCTACCGGTTCACCACGATCCAGCCCGGCCCGTACCCGTGGCGCAACCACGAGAACGCCTGGCGGCCCGCGCACATCCACTTCTCCCTGTTCGGCTCCGCGTTCACCCAGCGGCTGGTGACGCAGATGTACTTCCCGAACGACCCGCTGTTCCCCCACGACCCGATCCTGCACTCGGTGACGGACCCGGCGGCCCGGCAGCGGCTGATCGCCACCTACGAGCACGGCCTGTCGGTGCCGGAGTTCTCCCTCGGCTACCACTGGGACATCGTGCTCGACGGCCCGCACGCCACCTGGCTCGAGGAAGGACGCTGACCTGCCATGACGAGGATCGACACGAGCGGCCCCGGAAGGGTGCCGCCCACCCCCTCGCACACGGTCGGGCCGTTCTACGGGTACGCCCTGCCGTTCCCCGGCGGTGAGGACGTCGCCCCGCTGGGCCACCCGGACACCGTCACCGTGCACGGGTACGTGCGCGACGGCGAGGGCGCCCCGCTGCCCGACGCCCTGATCGAGGTCTGGGGCGCCGACCCCGGGGGCCGGGTGCCGAGGGCCGACGGCTCCCTGCGGCGCGACCCCGCGAGCGGCGGCTACCTGGGCCGCAACGGGGTGGAGTTCACCGGCTGGGGGCGCGTGCAGACGGACGCCGACGGCCACTGGTACGTGCGGACGCTGCGGCCGGGGGCGCGCGGGAACAGCGCCCCGTACCTGAGCGTGTGCGTCTTCGCGCGCGGTCTGCTGGTGCACCTGTTCACCCGGATCTATCTGCCGGGCGACGAGGCCGCGCTCGCCGCCGATCCCCTGCTGCGGCGACTCGACGAGGAGCGGCGGGCCACGCTGATCGCCCGGGACGAGGGCGCCGCGTACCGTTTCGACATCCGCCTTCAGGGCGAAGGAGAAACGGTCTTCCTGGAGTACCAGTGACACACCCCGCGCAGGACACCGGTCGGCCCGGCGAGCAGGACGCCGCTCTGCTCGCCCCGGGGTGGGCCGCCTCCCCCGCCGGGGCCGCCACCTCGGACACCGCGTACGTGCGCGCCCTGCTGGACGCGGAGGCCGCCCTCACCCGGGCGCAGGCCGCGCTCGGGCAGGCCCCGGCCGCCGCCGCGCGCGCGGTGACCGAGGCGGCCGCCGACCCCGGGCGCTTCGACCCGGCGGAACTCGCCGCACACGCCCGCGCCGGCGGCAACCCCGTGATCCCCCTGGTCGGCGCCCTGACCCGGGCCGTGCCGAAGGCGCACGCCCCGTACGTCCACCGGGGAGCGACCAGCCAGGACATCATGGACACGGCGACGATGCTGGTCGCCGCCCGCACCCTGGACCCGCTCCTCGCCGACCTCGCCCGCACCGAGGAGGTCCTTGCCCGGCTCGCGGCCGCGCACCGGGACACGGCGATGCCGGGCCGCACCCTCACCCAGCACGCGGTGCCCACGACCTTCGGGCTCAAGGCCGCCGGGTGGCGCTCGCTGATCCTCGACGCCCGGGACCGGGTACGGGCCGTACGGGACACCCTGCCCGCCCAACTCGGCGGCGCGGCGGGCACCCTGGCCGCCTTCACGGCCTACGGCGCCGAGGACGCGACCGCGCTGCCGGCCGCCTACGCCTCCGAACTCGGGCTCGCGGCGCCCCTGTTGCCCTGGCACACGCTGCGCACGCCGATCGCCGACCTCGCCGGGTGCCTCGCGTTCACCGCGGGCGCCCTGGGCAAGCTGGCGGCCGATGTGCTCGTCCTCGCCCGCACCGAGATCGCCGAACTGGCCGAGGGCAGCGGCGGCGGCTCCTCCACGATGCCGCACAAGGCCAACCCCGTCCGCGCCACGCTCCTCGCGGCGGCCGCCCGGCGGGCACCCGGGCTCGCGGCGACGCTGTACGGCTCGCTGACCGCCGAGGACGAACGGCCCGCCGGGGCGTGGCACGCCGAGTGGGAGCCGCTGCGCGACCTGCTGCGGCTGACCGGTGGCGCCGCACGGGACGCGGCCGAGCTGACCGAGGGCCTGAAGGTGCGGGCCGACACGATGCGCCGCCATCTCGGCCTCACCCACGGGCTGATCGTCTCCGAGCGGCTCTCCGCCGCGCTGGCGCCCGTGCTGGGCCGGGCGCGGGCGAAGGAGCTGCTCACCGACGCGGCCCGGCGCGCCTGGGCCGAGGACCGCCCGCTCGCCGCCGTGCTCGCCGAGGAGCCCGGGGTGAAGGACGCCGTCGACCTCGGCGACCTCACCGACCCCGCCCACTACACCGGCTCCGCCGGAGCCCTCACCGACCGCGCCCTGGAGCGACGTTGACCGACACCCTCCTCCACCACCGTGGCGAAGGCCCCGCCTCCGCTCCCCCGCTGCTGCTCGGCCCTTCACTGGGCACCTCGTACGCGCTGTGGGACCGGGTCGCGCCCGAACTGGCCGTCTCCCACCGGGTGATCCGCTGGGACCTGCCCGGGCACGGCGGTTCGTCCCCGGATCTGATCCGGCCGGGCGCGACGGTGGCCGACCTCGCCGGCCTCGTGCTCGCGCTCGCCGACGCGCTGGGTCTGGAGCGGTTCGCCTACGCCGGGGTGTCGCTCGGCGGCGCGGTCGGACTCCACCTGGCCGTCCACCACCCCGGGCGGGTGTCCTCGCTGGCCGTGCTCTGCTCCTCGGCGCACTTCGACACCGGGAACGGGTCGAAGGCGTGGGAGGAGCGGGCCGCGCGGGTGCGGGCGGAGGGCGTGGAGTGGCTGGCGGCGAACGCGGACTCCCGCTGGTTCACGCCCGGGTTCACGGTGCCCGGGCTGGTCGAGGACCAGCGGCGGGCCGACCCGGAGGCGTACGCCGCCTGCTGCGAGGCACTGGCCGCCTACGACCTGCGGGCCGAACTGCCCCGCATCGCCGCGCCGACGCTGCTGCTCGCCGGCCGCGAGGACCCCGCCACGCCGCCCGCGCACCTGCGGGAGATCGCCGACGCGGTGCCGGGGGCCGCGCTGGTGGAACTGCCGGGCGCCTCGCACCTCGCGCCCGCCGAGCGGCCGGAGGCCGTGCTGACCGCGCTGCGCGGGCACTTCGACGGCGAACGCGGCGGCGCCCGGCGGGGGATGGCGGTACGGCGGGAGGTACTGGGTGACGCGCACGTGGACCGGGCCCAGGAACGGCAGACGGCGTTCACCGCGCGGTTCCAGGACTTCATCTCGCGGTACGCGTGGGGGGAGATCTGGACCGACCCCACCCTCTCGCGGCGGGAGCGGAGCATGGTGACGCTGACGGCGCTGGTCGCGCACGGGCACCACGAGGAGCTCGCGATGCATGTGCGGGCGGCGCGACGGAACGGGCTGACCCCGGACGAGATCGGGGCGGTGCTGCTGCAGGTGGGCGTGTACTGCGGGGTGCCGGCGGCGAACTCGGCCTTCGCGGTGGCGCAGCGCGTGCTGGCGGAGGAGCCGTAGGGAGCGTGCGTGGTTCCCCGCGCCGGCCGCACCCCTTCTCCTGGGTGCGGCCGAGGTCAGGTGTGCCGCAGGGCGGCCTGGGCGCGGGTCGTGATGCCGTCGGCGCCGCAGGCCCTGGCGAGGGTCAGGGCACGTTCCAGTTCCCGCCGGGAGGAGGTCGCCAGGCCGTACTCCAGGCGGGCCAGGGCGTGTTCGTACGCGGAGGGCGAGGACTCCAGGTACGTCACCGCCCGCTCGTACAGGGCCACCGCCCTGCGGCCCGTCTCCAGTGCCGCCGCGCACCGCAGGGCCTCGCCGATCGCCGTGTCCGTGCCGAACCGCTCGGCCTGCCGCCGTGCCGTCGTGGCGAGTTCGGCGGCCCGCCGGGGATCGGAGCCGGCGACCGCCCGGGCGAGGTCCAGCGCCCACGGCGCGAGCACCGTGTTGTGGTGGCCGCGCGCGGTCGCCGCCTTCTCCGCGTCCTCCAGCTCGTTGATGCCCTCCTGCGTACGGCCGGTGGCCAGCAGCAGCCGCCCGCGCACGGAGCGGGTGTCGGGGAGCACGATCGTCGAGGGGTACGGCGGCGCGAACCCGTACCGTTCGGCGACCTCCGCCGCCTCCTCCGCGTGCCCCCGGGCGAGCAGGGTGTCGACCAGGCCGCAGCTCGCGGACCAGTGCAGGGGCAGGCCGCGGCCGACCCGTTCGGCGAGCCTGAGCGCCTCGCGCTGCGCCTGTTCGGCCTCCCGCAGCCGGCCCCGCCTGCGGTGGGCCAGTCCGACGAAGGCGTGGGCGAGCGCGAGGTGGCCGCCGCTCCAGCCGGCGCTGGTGTAGGCGTGCAGGGCCTCGGAGAAGAGGGCCTCGGCCCGGTCGAGGTGGTCGGCGTAGGCGTAGGAGCTGCCGAGCATCATCAGCAGTTCCATGCCCCACTCGCTGTCGGTCCAGCCGAGGCCGGGGGCGAGGCGGCCGTTGACGAGGGCGCGGTCGCTGTACTCCACGACCTGCTCGGCGTTCTCGCCGTGGGTCATGGCGTCGAAGCCGCGCAGGATCAGTAACGCCCGTTCGGCGTTGTCCCGTCCGGTGCACGCGGCCGCGAGGTCGGCGAGGCCGGTGGAGCGCGACGGGGTGCCGTCCTCGGGGGCGTGGATGCCCTCCCACATGTAGTGCACGGCCCGCAGCCGGGTCTTGGCGGGCCCGTCGGGCAGCAGCGCGGCCTCGGCGTCGACCGTGCGGACGGCCTCCTCCAACTGATCGTTGTGGAGGAGCGCCTGGGAGAGCCGGTGGACGGCGTCCACGCGGATGTCGCCCTCCAGGCCGGGCAGCGCGAGGGCCTCGCGGAGGTACTCGACGGTGGTCGCGGGCGAGGTCAGCAGGGTGGCGCAGCCCAGTTCGTACAGGACGTAGGGGTGGACCTCGGGCCGGGGCGGCTCGGCGGGCGCGCGTTCCAGGCAGCGGCGGGCGGGGTCGGGGGCGCCGACGGAGAGGTGTTCCCGCGCGGCCTCCCGCATCTGCTCGACCAGTTCGGCGTCGTCGTCGGGGTGGACGTACATCAGGTGGCGGGAGATGGCGGCGGCGCCCATCCCCTGGCCGGCGACGACCTCCGCGGCGATGCCGTGCATGGCGGTGCGCAGCGCGGGCGGGATGGACTCGTAGATGTCGGTGGCGACCAGCGAGTGGAGGAACTCCAGCTCGTCCCCCTCGGCCCGGCCGCCGGCGCCGGGGTCGACCCGGGTGAGGAAGCGGGCCTTGACGAGCAGGCCGGCGCAGCGTGCCGCGTCCTGCCGGTCGAGTCCGGACAGGCGGGACACGAGGTCGACGGTGATGCCGTTGCCGAGGATCGCGGCCGCCCACGCGAACCGGGTGGCGTTCACGCCGAGTTGTTCGAGGCGGGCGAGGAGTCCGCGACCGCGGGCCGACTTGTTGAGCGCGCGCAGTTCGGTGGCGGAGGCCTCGACGGGTTCGAGCCGGCTGTCCCGGACCTCGGCGAGGAGTTCCACGGTGTCGTACGGGTTGCCGTCGGTGACCGCCCACACCTCGCGGCAGAACGGGGCGTCGGCGTGGGCGCCGAGAGTGGCGCGGGTGAGGCCCGCGGTGGCCTCGGGGGTGAGCGGGCGCAGCGGCATCACGGGGCGGCTCGCGCGGGCGGCGACGGCGTCGAGCCGGTGGGCGGCGGCCCCCTCGGCCTCGTCGGGGCGGCGGGCCACGACCAGGAGGACGGGCAGGTCGTCGACGCGTTCGACGAAGGCGTCGAGCCAGCTCAGGGTCTCCTGGTCGGCCCAGTGCGCGTCGTCGAGCAGCAGCACCAGCGGCCATTCGCGGCGGGCGAGCCGGCGTACGGCGGTGACGAGGCCGTCGCGCACCGCCTGCGGGTCCGGCGGGCGGGCGCCCGGGTCGGCTATGCCGAGGGCGGGGCCGGAGACCTCGTACCACTCGCCGAGGTAGTCGCGGGCCTCGTCGGGCATGAGGGAGACGAGTGCGGGCTGGAGGAGCTGGCGCAGGACGTTGAACGGGACGGAGGAGACGGTCGCGCCACCGCGGGCGTACCAGACGGTGCAGCCCAGCTTCTCGGCGCGGGCCCGGACCTCGGTGAGCAGGGCCGTCTTGCCGAAGCCCGCCTCACCGGTGAGGACGAGCACACTGCCCGGACCCGGCGCTCCGGCCGATGACTCGGCGCGCAGCGCGTCCACCGCCGCGGAGACCGCGCGGAGTTCCTCCTCGCGTTCCCACAGGGAGGCCGAGGGGACCGCGTCCGGCGGTTCCTCCGTCATCCCGCTACCTCCCCAGGCCGCCCAAATGACGTACAGGCATTGAGCGTAGCCGCCCCGGCCGACGGAGGGGACGGCTGTCGGTCACGTGTTGCCGGTTGCCCCGGAAACGGGGTACGGGAAGGCGCGGTGATGGTATGGGGCGGGGGCCTCTCATCCCGCTTTCACGGTGGGCTCATACGGTGGGGCCATGACGCAGGTGACTCCCCCCGGGTGGTACCCCGACCCCGGGCAGAACAGTGACGGCCCCGCCACGGAGCGCTGGTGGGACGGCAACGCATGGACGGAACGCATCCGCCCCGCGGCTCCGGCCGCCCCGGGGGGTCCACCGGCACCCGGTCCCGCCGACGCGGCCCGGGCGGAAGAGGACACGCCCCCGTCGGACGCCGTGCCCCAGGACACGGCTCCTTCGGGCCCGGACACGACGGGCGCCCCGGACACGGGCACGGGCACGGCGGGCACGACGGACGCGGCTCCCGGCACGCCCCCGGCGCCGTCCTGGCCAGTCTGCTCCTCGTCGTGGTCGGGGCGGCCGTGCC
>BNBP01000092.1 GCA_014656015.1 Streptomyces griseoaurantiacus
CGAACGTGTCGTTGTTCGAGAAGGCGTTGACGTCCTGGTTGCCGACGTAGTCGTGGGTGTGGTGCGCGCCGTTGGTCACGCCGGGCGCCACGATCACGTTGTCGGTGTTGTAGTTCTTGTTCTCGTTCACCCCGCAGTCGACGGAGAAGGAACCGCGGGAGGCCCCCGACCGCGCCTCCGGGGCACGGTTCACGTTCGGCCTCACGGTGCGGATGTCGACGAAGTCGGTGGCCTCCGGGCCGTTGCCGTTCTCCCCTCCGGGGGCCGGCGGAGTGCCGCCGTCCCCGCCGGTGCCCTGATCCCCGGAGCCCTTGTCGCCGGAACCCTTGCCGTCGGCGCCCGCGTCACCCGAGCCGTTGCCGGTGGTGCCGCCGGGGGCGGTCCTCACCTCGCAGGCGGCCAGATCGTCCAGGCCCGACGGACGCTCCCCGGTCGACTTCCCGATGGAGTCGGTGATCCTGCCGATGCTCTCCGCCCGCGACTTCTCCAGCGGGTCGAGCACCTCGCCCTTGACCTTCTCCCCGGCGCCGGGCGCGGTCCCCATCCGGGTCAGCCGCTGGTAGGCGTCGGTGACCTGGGTGTCCATCGCGGCCAGTTCGTCGCTCACACCGGCCAGGGCCTTCTCCGACAGCTCGGGCAGGCTGTCGGCGACCTCGGGGCAGTCGACGGTGCTCCCCGCGGCACCGGCCGCGAGCCGGGTCGTCCCCGACTGGTTCGTCTCGTTCGTCTCGCTCGCGGAGGCGTACGTGTTGACGGCGATCAGACCGGCCCCGCCGACCATCAGTGCGATCGCCGCCACCGTACTGCGTCGCGCGGCCCTCGGTCTCCTGCGGGTCCCTCCGGTCACGACTTCCTCCTCGACTTGCCACCGGACAGGGCGGAACAGCCCTCGGGCTCTATACGGAGCCGGGACACAGGATGTTCACAGCAGTCTCAGGAGAATCGAGTTTCCGCGAGGAACGGACGTCTCGGCGGGGGCGGCGCACCGGAGTTGACGGTGTCTCGTGACCCCCGCCGAGCGGGGCGGCCGAACCGGCCGTGTGCTGAACCGGCCGTCGTTCAGCCGGGGGCGTGGACCGGCCGTCGTTCAGTCGAGGGTGCGAACCGGCCGTCGTTGGGTCGAGGGTGTGAACCGACCGTCGTTCAACCGGGGAGCTTGGCCTTCAGCCCCTTCACGCTCTTCGCGCCGGCCCGGACACCGCCCACCGCGGCCCCCGGAAGCGCGCCCATTCGGGCCGAGCGGCGTACCAGCCGCGCCTCGCGGCGCAGCTCCTTCGCGGTGTGACGGCCGCGCCACAGGAGCGAGGGAACTCCGTGGGTGTCGTCGGCGGTGACGAGGAGGCCGCCGAACATCGAGACGTTCTTGAGGAAGTGGATGCGCTGCTGCACGCGGTCGGCGCCCTCCTCCGCCTCCCAGAAGCGGTGCCCCGCCAGCGTCGTCGGCACGAGCGTGCCGGCGAGGGCCAGGGCGGAGAGCCGGGGCATGCGGCCGAGCCCCAGCAGCACACCGGCCGCGACCTGCACGGCGCCGTTGAGGCGCACGGCCTGCAAGGTGCTGTCGGGCAGCATCGGCACACGGTCGGACACGGGCCGGACCACGGGCTCCGCGATCTCCGCCACCCGCTCGGGGTGACGGACGGAGTCCAGACCGCCCGCGATGAACATGGAGGCCAGCATCGGGCGGCCCAGCACTCGCAACACACTCATGGTGGGACCTTTCGGGTGACGGGGACAGAGACAGGGTCGGGCGCCGGGCGGGTGCCCGTGGCGCCGTGAAGCGGCCGCTGCCGGGTTCCCCACCGGCACGGTGATCAATCCGCCCGCCCCCGCAGCCCCGGAGAGTGACGGTCACCGCTCGGGCGGCACCGTCGCTCGCGTCTCCTCGGTGAAGTGGCGGGTGTCCAGCGGCAGCCGCAGGGCGTTGCGCCGGTGTGCCGCCTTCCAGTCGGCCTCCAGCGGCGAGGGCGGCACCGCGAGGACCGGGCAGGCGGCGTGGGCGAGGCAGTACCGGCTCACGGAGGGCGACACCAGCCGGTGCAGCCGGCCACGCCTGCCGGCGCCCACGACCAGCAGGTCACCCGCACGGTCGGCGATCTGCACCAGGGCCCGCCCGGCCGGACCCCGCCCGAGGACGGCCCGCAGCGGCACCCCGGGCCCCGCCGTCCCGAACGTCTCGTGCAGCACCGTCAGCAGGGTGCGCCGGGCCGTCCGCCGCAACTCGTCGAGCAGGGGCTCGACCCCGGCCGGGCGGTGGGCGGAGAGGTCCCCGCCCGGCGCCTCTCAGGCGAGCACGGCCCACAGTTCGGCGCCCCTGCGCCGCGCTTCCTCGGCGGCCCGGTACAGGGCCGTTCGGCTGCTGAGGGAGTCACTCGCACCGACCACGACACGAGCGGGCCCCACACCGTCGGCTTCAGACATGACCTCACCGTTCCACGTGTTCGTCTCCCGGACCGTTGTGCGCGCGGACGCGCCATCCCTCCCCACGGGCGGAGTCCACCCGGAGGGGCGCCGTCCGGCGCACTCCCGGCACGAGGTCCCGGGTACCCGCTCGGCGGCGTTCGGCACGTCCGCCTTCGGCCACGAGGGCGCGGGGAGCGCCACCGGGAGCCGGATACTCACTGTCAGATCCGGTCGACCGACCGTACACTGCAACCCACGCGTGCGCGTGCGGGGTTGAGCGGGGGGAACGGCATGTCCGGGGATCAGTACGGCACGTCCGGAGACGGTGACCACAGAGTCGGCGGCGACGCCGGAGACCGGCCGGAGACGGCCGCAGGGCAGTCGGGCGGCGGGGCCGGGGGACAGGCGGGCAAGGGGCCCGCAGGCCAGGCCGGCGCGGCCGGCGCGGCCGAAGACCGGTCGGAGGCGGGCTGGAGCCGGCCCGTGCCGCTCCAGGGCGGCCGCCCCGACCCGGCCGGACCTCCGTACGGCGTACCGGGCCCCCCGGCGACTCCGCCCGGGCAGGCGGGACCCCCATCGGCCCCCGCCGGGCCCCCGCCCGGCACGGCGGGCACCCCGTACGGGCCGCCCGGAACGCCGTACGGATCACCCGGCGGTCCCGGATCGCCGTACGGCCCGCCCGGTGGGGGCGGGTTCAACGCTTTCGACGGTTTCCACGGTCCCCAGGGACCGCCCGTGCCGCCCATGCCCTCCGCCCCGCCGCCCGCCCCCGCGGACGGCGTGCGGGCCGCCGGGGTGGCGCTGCTGAACCTCAGCGGTCTCGGCCTCGGGTACGCGCTCGTCCGCCGCCCCCTGCTGACCCTGCTCTGCTGTGCCGTGACCGCCGGTCTGCTGTTCCTCGCGCTGCCCGCGGACCCGGACGGCGTTCCGGTGCCCGCGCTCGCCCTCTACGCGGTTCTCCTCCTCGCGGCAGCCGCCCACGGTGCCGTGGTGGGCCTTCGCACCCGTCTCGCCTGGCCGCCGCGTGCCCCGCTGGCCCTCGCGCTCGGCGTCCTGCTCCTCGCCGTCCCGGCGGGCGGCGCGGTGCTGTACGACGACGCCCGTGACGAGGCCACCGAGCGGATGCTCCTCGACCGGCTGGACCACGCCGACCACCTCGTCGAGGCCGCCTCGGAGCAGCCGTTCACCCAGGCCAGGGCCGGCTACCGCCGTGCCCTGAACGCCTACGACGCTCTCGCCTCCGACCACCCCGGCTCCCGAGCCGCCGACCGTGTGCCCGGCCGGCTGCACGACTTCTACACGACGGTCGGCGCGCCCTACGCCCGCGGCCGGTACTGCGAGGCCGTACCGGCGCTCACCTTCCTGCGTACCGTTCCGCGCACCGTCGACCGCGCGCACCTCGGCTCGCTGGCCCGCTGGCCCGACGACCGGCTGGCCACCTCCCTCTACGAGTGCGCCTCCGACGGGCTCACCTCGGGCGACGCCGAGTGGCCCGGCCTCTTCGGGGACCTGCTGACCACGTTCCCGGAGTCGGCGCAGGCGGCCGAGGTGGAACCGGCCGTGAAGTCGGCGGTCGGCAAGGCGGTCGGGGACGTGCGGGGGAAGGAACCGTGCACGGCGGTCTCCCGGCTGGAGGGCCTCTCCTCGCAGATCGGCGATCTGCCGGGGGAGAAGGCCGGGGTGGACGCGGCCCTGGCCAAGGACGCCGACCGGGCCGGCCGAGGCGCCGACGAGGGCGCCTACGCGTGCGGCGTCGACGAGTACGAGGACAAGGACTTCGACGCGGCCCTCGACAGCATGAGCGACTTCCTGAAGAACAACAAGCACCACAGGAACCGGGCCCGCGCCCAGAAGATCGCCATCGCCGCGGAGGTCGCGCAGACGATCCCGGCCGCGGGCAAGCGGCTGCCCACCACGGCCTCCGGCGGCAGCATCTCCGTCACGGTCAAGAACGACAGCCCCGACGACATCAGGGTCCTCTACACGGGCCCGGTCACCGGCAGTTTCACCCTCAAGGGATGCGGGGGCTGCACGGAGTACGACTGGGGCAGCACCCTGAGCCCCGGCTTCGAGCCCTGCGGCAAGAGCGGCCGGAACTATCCGCAGCGCACGATCTCACTGCCCGTCGGCACGACGTACTTCGTGCACAAGTCCCGCGGCAACGCGAGCACCACGACACCCTCGTCCGACACGGCCAAGCTCCGCCCCGGGTACGTCTACACGGAATGCGCGTACACGACACGCGGGCTCGGTGCCGGAACCGGCACGGGCACCGACGTCTGAACCCCACCCGTTCCGCGCGGGGTTCACGGGCCTCCGCCCATCCCCCGCGCGGGGCGCACGAGCCCCACCCGTTCCGGCGCGGAAGCGGGTGGAGGCTCAGTGCGCCAGTGTCTGCGTGCCCAGGACCGTCAGCAGCGCCAGCCGGTCGGCGTCCTCACTGCCCGGCTCCGCCGTGAACACCATGATCCGGAGATCACTGCCGGACACGGAGAGCACATCGCAGTCCAGCGTGACGGCCCCCACCCGCGGATGGTCGATGATCTTGCGCGCCGCCTCGTGCGCGCCGACCGCGCCCGAGTCCCACAACTCGGCGAACCGCTCGCTGCGCGCCCGCAGTTCTGCCACCAGCCGCCGCAGACGCGGATCGTCCGGGTAGCGGGCGAAGGTCGCCCGTACGTCGGCCACGAGCGCCCGCTCGAACGCCCGCAGCGCCTCGGGGGTGTACCGGGCGCGGCTGCCCGGGCCGATGAAGTGCCGCCACACACTGTTGCGTTCGTCGCCCCGCCATCCGGACGGGTCGCCCATCAGCGCCGCGTACGGCGGATTGGCGAACAGCAGCGTCCAGGACGCGTCGAAGACCGCGACAGGGGTGCCCGACAGCCGGTCCAGCATGCGCTGCACACTCGGCGTGACATGCGTGGGCACGGTGCTCCCGCCCGGCGCCAGCAACCCGGCCAGCCGGAACAGATGGGCCCGCTCGGTCCCCGACAAGCGCAACGCCCGCGCGAGCGCCTCGACGACCTGGGGCGAGGGGTTCGACGCCCGGCCCTGTTCCAGCCGGGTGACGTAGTCGACCGAGATGCCGGCCAGCATGGCCAGCTCCTCGCGGCGCAGCCCCGCCGCCCGCCGCTGCCCCCCGGCCGGGAGACCCGCCGCCTCCGGGGACACCCGGTCCCGCCACCGGCGTACCGCACTGCCGAATTCCGCCGTCGCCATGCGTTCCAGTGTGCCCCGTCCGCCGTCCGGCTTCCTGGTACCGCTGGTCCCAGGAAGCGGGGACTCCTGGCAGGCCCGGCCGCACCGACGCAGCCTGGGACACATGACCACGACACTGATCACCGGGGCCAACAAGGGCCTCGGACACGAGACCGCCCGCCGCCTGACCGAAGCGGGCCACACCGTCTACCTCGGCGCCCGCGACGCCGAACGCGGCCGCCGGGCCGCCGAGGCCCTCGGCGCGCGCCCGCTCACCCTCGACATCACCGACGACGCCTCCGTCGCCGCGGCCGTCGAGACCGTCCGGGCGGACGGCGCCGGCCTGGACGTACTGATCAACAACGCCGGCATCGAGGGCCGGGGACCCGGCAACAGCGTCATCGGCGCCGCGGACGTCACGGCCGACATGATGCGCGAGATGTTCGAGACGAACGTCTTCGGCACGGTCCGGGTCACCCACGCCTTCCTGCCGCTGCTGCGCCGCTCCGCCGCCCCGGTCATCGTCAACGTCAGCAGCGGGCTCGCCTCGCTCACCGGACTGAGCACCCCGGGCACCCCGGCGTACGCCTACCCGGGCGTCGCCTACCCCGCTTCGAAGACGGCGGTCAACATGATCACCGTGCAGTTCGCGAAGGCGTTCCCGGAGATGCGGATCAACGCGGTGGAGCCCGGCTTCACCAAGACGGACCTCAACGGCAACACGGGGGTCCAGACCGTGGAGGAGGGCGCCGAGATCATCGTCCGGATGGCACAGGTGGGCGCGGACGGTCCCACGGGCGGCTACTTCGCCGCGGGCGGCCCGCTCCCGTGGTGACCCGGACGGGCTGCTTCGCCGCGGGCGGCCCGCTCCTCCGGTGACCCGGGCGAGCGGGCGCGTCCGGAGCACCCGTGCCACCCGGGGCGGACGCTCACGGACGCGCGTCCGCCCGCCCCGGGCGGGCCGCCACGGGGGCGGGCCGGCCCGTCGCGGGCGGGTTCTGCCGCGGACGAGTGCGACGCGGACGAATGCGACGCGGACGGGCGTGGCGTGCCCCGTCCGGCCGGTTCCGCCGGTTCCGCCGGTCGGTGCGGTCAGCGGCGCGTGCGCAGCTTGCCCAGCAGGCGCTGCGCCTGGGCACGGCGCCGAGGGTCGGAGGCCGTGCGGCGCGCCTGGTCGATCGTCCGCCGGCCCTGCGGGCTCCTTGCGAACTGCTTGATGCGTTCCATGACTCCGGGCATGACGTTCCCTCCCGGCCGGTGGGCCCGCCAGGGCCTCCGCGCCTTCGGTCGGCGGTTCGCGCGCCGCCTTCCCGCGTACGCGCTCCCTGCCCCGGCTACCCCGCATCGGCCGCCCGGCACCTCCCCGCCGCCAGAGGCGCGGTTGCGGGCACCGGGCGTCATAAGGCGCGCGGTTGCGGGCACCCGGGGAGCACCGGCGACGCGTACAGCGGCGCCCGCGACCGTTGCCGTCCCGGCAACCGCTCGCAGCAGTACCGCTCACAGCAAGGAGGCATCCGTGGGACACGGCGGAGACGTCATTCACGAACTGACCACCGACCACCGCGAAGTGGAGGAGATGTTCGCCCGCTTCGAGGCACTGCCGACCGGGGACGGCCGCCGCAAGGAACTGGTCGACCAGGTCACCATCGAACTCGTGCGCCACTCCGTCGCGGAGGAGATGCACCTGTACCCGGCGGTGCGCAAGTACCTCCCGGACGGCGACTCCCTGGCCGACAAGGAGCTGGAGGACCACAGCACGGCCGAGCGCACCATGAAGGAGCTGGAGGCCTGCGAGCCGGACGACCCCCGCTTCGACCAGCTGATGACCTCGCTGATGAGTGAGATCCGCGAGCACGTCGCCGACGAGGAGAACAACCTGTTCCCGCGGCTGCGTCAGGCGGCCGACGCCGAGGACCTGGAGAAGCTCGGCGAGAAGGTGCGTACGGCCAAGAAGACGGCCCCGACCCGGCCCCACCCGGCCTCCCCGGACAAGCCGCCGGCCAACAAGCTGCTCGACCCGGGCGCCGGCATGATCGACCGGCTCCGTGACGCGCTCTCGGGCCGAGGCAAGAACGGCTGAGGCGGAACCACGCAAGTCCGGGCCGGGCCCGCCGAGGTACGGCGGGCCCGCGCGGCCGGACGGCGCCGGGGCCGGGGGCGGCTGCGGCCCCCGGCCCCGGCGCGTTCAGGCACCCGCGCTCACGTACGCACGTCCCCGCACGGCGGCGGACCGCCGAGGAGCGGAGGCACCGTCGTTCCGGCGCGATCGGTGATGCACCCGTACCCCGGCCGCCTCTTTTGCCGAAACGGCAAGGCGCGTCGCCCGGGTTGTCGCCGGTGCCGCAGGATCGGTCCCGCGTACCCCGTTCGTACGGTCACGCGTACCGTTCCGCCGATACCCCGGGAGACCTCGTGCCCCTCACCCCCGCCACCGGAGCACCCGTCCACCGCCTGGTGCCCTCGCCCGCCGGGCGGACCCACCTGGTCGAACAGGGCGAGGGCCCCCTGGTCCTGCTCGTGCACGGCTTCCCGGAGTCCTGGTACTCCTGGCGCCACCAGCTCCCCGCCCTCGCCGCGGCCGGCCACCGTGCCGTGGCCATGGACGTGCGCGGCTACGGGCGGTCCTCCCGGCCCGAGGCGATGGAGGCCTACCGCATGGTCGAGCTGGTCGAGGACTGCGTCGCCGTCGTGGAGGCCCTCGGCGAGCGGACGGCCGTCGTCGTGGGCCACGACTGGGGCTCCAACATCGCCGCCACCTGCGCACTCCTGCGGCCCGAGGTGTTCCGCGCCGTCGCGATGCTCAGCGTCCCCTACGCCCCGCCCGGAGGCCCCCGGCCCACCGAGGTCTTCGCGAGGATCGGCGGCGAGGACGAGTTCTACGTGTCCTACTTCCAGCAGCCCGGACGCGCCGAGGCCGAGATCGAGCCCGATGTACGGGGCTGGCTGGCCGGCGTCTACGCGGCGCTGTCCGCCGACACCATGCCCGCCGCCGGCGCCCCCGACCCGCACTTCGTATCCCGCGGCGGCCGGATGCGCGACCGCTTCCCCGCCGACCGGCTGCCCTCCTGGCTCACCGAGGAGGAACTCGACGTCTACGCGGGCGAGTTCGAGCGGACCGGTCTGACCGGGGCGCTCAACCGCTACCGCAACATGGACCGCGACTGGGCCGACCTCACCGCCCACCACGGCGCCGCGATCACCCAACCCTCCCTGTTCGCGGGCGGCGCGCAGGACGCCTCCACCCGCTGGATGAGCGAGGCGATCGAGGCCTTCCCCCACACCCTGCCCGGGCTGGTGGGCTCGCACCTGCTGGAGGGCTGCGGCCACTGGATCCAGCAGGAGCGCCCGGAGGAGATCAACCGGCTGCTGACGGACTGGCTCGCCGGACTCCCGTCCGCCTGACGCCTCGGGCCGGGACCCTCGGCGGGGCCACCGGGGCGGCCCCGCCGGTGACACCCGGCCGGGCTCCGGCGGGGACGCCCGGGTGGGGCCGCGCCTGCGCCGTACGGGTGCCACGTACGAACCCGGCCGCGCGGTCCCCGGCGCGTACCGCCGCATCCCCGGGAGCCGCCGGACCAGCATGGTCCGGCGGCTCCCGCGCGCGCCGCACGACCAGGGCGCGTGCGAAACCGTGCGCAGCGACCGTCCCGTGCGGTCCCGTCCCGTCCCCTCCCGGCGGAGGCCGAAGCCATGTCGGACCGCGAACCCCGCGACGCCACACCCGCCCCCGGCGCCACCGCCGTACCCCGGGGCCGGGCCAGGAGCCGGCGACCCAGTGAGGTCACCCTGTTCAGCGGCGTCTACGGCCTCGTCATGGCCGGCGCGATGGCCGCCGCGCTCGACAGCCCCGGCGAACCCTCCGACCCGGGCTCCGACGCGCTCTGGGTGCTCCTCACCGCCGTCGCCTCCGCGGCCGCCCACGGCTACGCCCACGTCGTCGCCCACCGCGCCTCCTCGGGCGGCCGGGGTGCCCGCGCCGGGCTGCGCGCGATGGCCGCCGAGTGGCCCGTGGTCGCCGCGGCCACCCCCACCGTCGTCTTCCTGCTGCTCTCCCTGCCGCCGCTGTGGACGGAAGCAACGGCGGTCGACATCGCACTGCTGCTCAACACCCTGCTGCTCACCGGCTGGGGCGTGTGGACCGCGCGCAGCGCGGGCCGCGGCTGGCCCGCGTGCCTGCGCGCCGGGGCCGTCGACATGATCGTCGGACTGGTCATCATCCTGGCCAACGCCCTGATCAAATAGGCGCGTTGGGACTACTGCCCAAGAGATGTACGGGGCACGAATCAGCCAACCACCGTGGCGGACCGGCCGTTGTCACCCGGCCCGCCTCCGGATCGTACGGCGCGATCTGGCCGGAACGTGATCAGTGTGCTTCCCTGAGAACAGAACCGCACGATTCCACCCGCAACTCGGCACACCGCAGTGCCTGTTGCGGGTTGACACATGTCCACAATCGCCCGGCCCGCACACGCACGGAGCCGGCGACGAGAGCGAGCACGGGGGCGATGAAGACGTCAGCGAGCGACGTGGAGTTCGACGTGGTGAACCTGTCCGGTTCGGCCTCGGCGGCCGTGGACCTCGACGACTTGCCGGACAGTGCGCTCGGGGAGTCCTTGCGGCGGGTGCTGCGCGATGTCGTCGACGGGACGCTCTCCGACGTGGCCGGGTTCAGTTCGGCCATTTGACCCTCCGCGTGGTGGCACGACGAGACGCTCTGGCGAGATCGGTCGGGTACCGGGAGCAGGAGGTGGCGAGTGTCGGAGGTCCGGCCCTTCCGGGAATGGGTGGTCAAGGTCGCGCAGCCCTGCAATCTGGCCTGCGACTACTGCTACGTCTATGAACTCCAGGATTCGACCTGGCGGGACAAACCCCGCGTGATGTCGCTGGAGACGGCCGAACGTCTTGCCGGGAGAATAGCGGAACACGCGCGGGCCCACGCACTGGAGGAGGTCCGCATCGTCCTCCACGGCGGGGAGCCGCTGCTCGCCGGGAGGGAACGGATCGAAGACTTGGTAACGGTCCTCCGGTCCGCGCTCCACAGCGTTGCCCGTTGTGATATTTCCTTGCAGAGCAACGGAACACTCCTTGATCCACTCTGGTTGGAACTGTTCCGCCGGCACCACGTGTCGGTGGGGGTCAGCCTTGACGGTGACCGTGGGACCAACGACCTGCATCGTCGTTCCAGGAACGGACGGAGTAGCTACACCGCCGTCCGGAGGGGGCTGGAACTGTTAAGGCAACCGGGGAACCGTGCCCTCTACCGGGGTCTGCTGTGCACGGTGGATGTCACGACCGATCCGACGGCCGTTTACGAGGAGTTGCTGTCCCACGAGCCCCGCGCCATCGACTTCCTCCTGCCGCACGCGACGTGGGAGCATCCTCCGCCGCATCACGACCCCCGGCGCACGCCGTACGCACGGTGGCTGCTGACCGTCTTCGAACGCTGGTACTCCGCGCCGCACCGGGAGACCCGGATCCGTCTGTTCGACGACCTCCTGGACCTCTCGCTCGGCGGGTGGGCGCGGTCGGCGAGTGTGGGACTGGGGGAGACGGACTTCATCGTCGTCGAGACCGACGGAACGATGGAGCTGCCCGATTCCCTCAAGGCGGCTTACGAGGGTGCCGCCGCCACCGGGATGAACGTCCTCGACCACGACTTCGACGCACTGGCACGCCATCCGGCCGTCGTCGAGGCGCGGGGCGGGGGACGGGAGACGCTCGCTGAGGAATGCCGGAACTGCACCGTCGTGCGCATCTGCGGGGGAGGGCTGCGCACCCACCGCTTCGCGCCCGATACGGGGTTCGACAACCCGAGCGTCTACACCGCCGATCTGCGCGTCCTGACGACGCACATCCGGGACCGCGCACTGGCGGACGCCGCCGCACTGTTGGGGAGGGCCTCGTGACCCCCTTCGACACACTGCGCATGACGGCCGCCGACTTCGCGGCTGTGGCGGGCTGCCGTCCCACGAGCCAGGCGCTGACCGTGCTCCGCGAGGGGCAGATCAGCAGACGGCTGCTGATGCTCAAGAGCGTCGCCGACATGGCCCGGCGCACCGTGCCCGGGCTGTGGTCGCGATCCGGTGCCGCCGACGGATGGGAGCTTTGCGGGAGGGCTCGCGGGGCCGACGCGCAGGCGTTCGAGTGGGTGGTACTCGCACCTCACGTCGGGGTGTGGCTCGGCCGGTGTCTGAGAGCGCTCACCCGTTCCGACCCGGCCTCCCGACTGTCCGTGGACCTGTCCCGGCTCGGGTCGTTCGCCGCCGCCGCCGCGTTACGCGCCGGTCTGCATCCCGACATCACACTGTCCACGCCGGACGGCCTGCTCTGGCTGCCGACCCTGGGCGTGGCCGAACTGCCCGAGGGGACCCAGCGGGTCCGGCTCGACGGCCCGTATCTGCGTCTGGCGGGACGGACAGTCGGCCTGCGTGAGGACCAGGGTCGGCGACTGGCCACGGAAGGCCCGCGGTGGCTCTCCCCGCACCGCGTCACGGTTCACCCGGACGGCAGGGGGCCGGTGCTGTCGGTGGCCATCGACGACGTCGACCCCTACCGGCTGCCGGCCCATGGTCATCCCGTGCAGAAGCGGCAGGACTCCTTCCAAGTGGCCCATTGGGAGCAGACGCTGGGGGAAGCCTGGCGGCTGCTCGCAGCCGTCCTGCCCGAGCGTGCCGACGCCTGTGCCGGGCTGTGCACCACCCTGGTGCCCTTGCTCCCGGATCCCGCCGGACGTGGCCGCAGTTCGTCGTCGCGGGAGACCTACGGTGCGGTGGCGGTCGCTCCCCAGGACGATCCCGAGCGCCTGGCGGAGACCCTGCTCCACGAGACCGCGCATGTCTCCTTCGCCGCCCTCACCGATCTGGTCGATCTGGCGGACCCGCACGATGAGTCGCGGCACCGCGTGGGCTGGCGCCCGGACCCCCGCCCCGTCGGGGCAGTACTGACCGGTGCGCATGCGCACCTGGCGCTGCTGGAGTTCTGGGCCCGCCGTGCCCGGGAGACGAGCGACGCGACGGCCCGGATCGCGGCCGCGCGCCACGAGCGCTACGGCCGCCAGGTCGCCGCCGCCCTCCGTCAATTGCACGGCCACCGTGCGCTGACGCCGCGCGGGGCCCTCTTCGTCGACCACATGATCGCCGAGGCCGAACACCATGGTCGGCGGGTGCGCCGGTTCCAGGCAGGGCATCACCCGGGCGGAGGGCTCGAAACGTCGTCCTCCCTTCGAGTGACGTCCGGTGATGCGGCACTTCCCAAGGGGAACGAGGGCCGTTCACCGCAGGGGCACGCGGTGGGGACCGGTGAAGCATCCGCCACTACGGGCGGGAACGCATCAGCCATTCAGACGAGGAGGGGGGCATGGACGGAGCAGCCGACGGCGGGGTGGCAGCGCGAGAACGGGCTGAACGCCCCATATTGTGCGTGAGTGTCATTGCCGTCTCTATCGCCCGTAAAGGGAGATTCGGTCGATCCTGGGTGCAGGATGGCAGCGAGGCCTGCGGCGCCTCCATGCCGTGGCACGCCCGGAGGCCGCCCATGCCCTGGGAACGTGTCATGCAACTGGAGTCACGGTGAGCCACTTCTACCTGAGTCATGTCCGCAGGGTCGACGAGGAGTGGGTCGCGGCGTTCTTCCGTGATCTGAGCGCGGCGGTGGCGGCGTGTACCGGACGTCCCTCCGAAACGCTGGGCTCGCGCGGCGATCCGTACACCCTTGAGGTGCCTCTCGATTCTTTGAGTCGTTCCACCGTTCTTGTCGCGCTCCTTTCACCGCGTTACTTCAGCCAGTCATACTGCGTTGCCGAGTGGAACTACTTCCAGCAGCGGCTCGACGTGCACTGGTCCCGTACCGGTCGCCGCGCCGACGCCGTCATTCCCGTGGTCTGGGAACCGGACCCGGATCACCCTCCGGCGGCCACCTCCCCGTTCCCTCCCCTGCATGTGCCGTCGCAGGCCTATCAGCGGGACGGTGTTCTGCACCTGCTGCGCCTGAAAGCCCGCTACCAGGACGAGTACAACGAAGTGCTGGACGCCTTGGCGCGCCGGATCACGGCAGCCCGCGAGCAACTGCCGGAAATGCACGGCTTCCGGACGACGACAGGCGCAGGCGTCCGGCCGGGCGCTCGTGCGGGCAGGAGGGCCGTCGACTTCGTCATGGCTTCGATGTCGCGCCAGGACCTGCCCGCCGACCGGCAGGCGGGGCAGTTCTACGGGGACCGCCCCCTGGACTGGTCGCCCTACGCCCCGGAGGGCAAGGGCGCGCTCGCTTCCCTCGTGACGGACGTGGCCACCGCCCTCGATCTTGCCCCCGACGTCCTCGCGCTGGACGACAAGGCCGTCGATCGGGTGGGCCGGGACCCCGACCGGTTGGTGGTACTGCTGGTGGACGCCTGGGTCGCCAGAGTCCGGGAGAAACAACGGTTGTTCGCGGCCGTCGACGGTCGTCCCGGCCGGTCCACCACCGTGCTCGAGCCGCGCAGCGAGGACGACACCGAGTCGGCCGCCCGCTCCACCGAACTCGACGAGGCGGTCGACCGCATGCTCCCGCTCCTGCGGAGCAGCTTCGCCGAGTACCAGCGGTGGAGCCTGCCCGACTCCGAACGTTTCACCTCCGCGCTCCGCAAGGCCCTCATCCGCCTGCAGAACGACGCAATGAAGTCCGTGGAGGCCGACCGGGCTCCGGCGCCGACCACCGGTCTCGCACCATTTCCCCTGCTTGGAAGGCGTTCCTCATGAAGTTCGACTCGGGTGACGCCGGCACCGCCGAGTCCGGCACCATCGTCACCTTCTACTCGTTCAAGGGCGGCACCGGCCGCACGATGTCCTTGGCGAACGTGGCGTGGATCCTCGCCAGCAACGGCAAACGCGTGCTCGTCATGGACTGGGACCTCGAGGCACCGGGCCTGCACCGCTACTTCACGCCCTTCCTGGGGGACCCCGATCTCGCCTCCACCGAGGGCCTGATCGACCTCGTCCGCAAGTTCGAGCTGCGCGTGCCGCGCACGACCGACGAGGACCTGCGCGAATACGCCCGCGTCGAGCGCTACGCCACGACGCTGACGACCACCTTCCCGGACGGCGGGTACATCGACTTCGTCTCCTCGGGCAAGCAGACCGAGGAGTACTCGGAGACGATCAACACCTACGACTGGCGCGGTTTCTACGAACGCCGGGACGGAGCGGCTTTCCTTCACGCGCTGCGCGAGGACATGCGTCGCAACTACGACTACGTCCTGATCGACAGCCGCACCGGCTTCGGCGACACCTCGGGCATCACGACCATGATGCTCCCGGACGTCCTCGTCAACTGCTTCACCCTCAACACCCAGTCGGTCGACGGCGGCGCGGACATCGCCCGGGACGTCAAGCGCGGGGCCCCCCACGTGAAGATCATTCCTGTGCCGATGCGGGTCGACTACGCCGAGCAGGAGAAGCTCGAGGCCAGCCGCGACCACGCCCGCCGGCGCTTCCAGGAGTTCCTCAAGGACACCCCCCGCGCCGCCGACCCCGACAGCTACTGGGGCGCGGTGGAGATCCCCTACCGCTCGTACTTCGCCTACGAGGAGGTCCTGGCCACCGTCGCCGACACGCCCCGGCAACCGGCCTCCCTCCTCGCCGCCTACGAGCGCCTCACGGCCACCGTCACCGACGGCGCGATCACCGCCGTCCAGCCGATCGACGAGCAGACCCGCAGGCAACTGCTGGCGCGCTTCCAGCGCGTACGGATGCCCGGCGGGGGCTTGGTGCCCCGTGTTCGGCTGGACTTCGCACTGCGGGACGGGGCCTGGGCGGAGTGGCTCGCCGCCCAGATGCAGGCCGCGGGTATCGCGGTCACCCAGCGTGGAAGCAGTCCCTCCGTCCCCCTCGCCGCCCGCCCGGCGGAGAGCGCCGACGTGGTCATCGCCCTGCTCTCACCCGACTTCGCGACCACTCCCGTCGCCGACGAACTTCGTGCCCTCGCGTCCGCTCCCGAGGGCCCAAGGATCATCGGACTGCGTGCCCGGGAGCACACCCCGGAGCCGGCGCTGCGCGGACTGCCGGGGTTCACCCTCGCCGACCTGCCGGCGCAGCAGGCACTCAATCAGGTGTTCGGGCTCCTGGACCTGGAACCGCCCGCCGCCGTCGCCACCGAGGGCCCGGCCTACCCTGGCCTGGTCCCCAAGGCCTTCAACGTGCCCCCGCGCAACAACGTCTTCACCGGCCGGGACGGGTACCTTGAGCACGTACGCTCCGAACTCGGCGCGGAGGCGCTGCGGCAGGACACCCCGGTGGGCAGGGTGGTCCTCTACGGGCTGGGTGGTATCGGAAAGACCCAGATCGCCCAGGAGTATGTCCACCGCTACGGTTCCCAGTACGACGTCGTGCACTGGATCCCTTCCGAACAGCCGGAAGCGATCCCGCAGTTGCTCGCCGACCTGGGCACAGAGCTGGAACTCCCCGGCGCCTCGGTCGACGAACGTGTCCAGGCCACCCGAGCCGCGCTGCGCACGGGAAGGGTGGGCCGCTGGCTGCTGGTCTTCGACAACATCGAGAGTCAGGGTCCGGACCGTCCCGAGGCCTCCGTCTCGCAGTACATCCCCGACGACGGTCCCGGCCACGTCATCGTGACCGCACGGCGTTCACCCATCGGCCAGAGCCAGGCGTCCATGGAGGTCGACGCGTTCAGCCGGTCCGAGAGCGTCGCACTGCTGCGTCGCCGGGTGGACGGACTGTCGACCTCCGACGCCGACCGGATCGCCGACAGGCTCGGCGACTTCCCGATGGCCATGGAGATGGCGGCGGCGTGGCTGCGGCAGACCGCGATGCCCCTGGACACCTACCTCGACCTGGTGAACAGCCGAGTCAGCGCCGTGCTGCGGCGGGAAGGTGCCACCGGGGACGGGCCGCAGCAGTCCCTGACGGCGGTCTGGCGACTCTCCGTCGACCGGCTCGCCCAGGACCGCCCGGCCGCCGTCCGCCTGCTGGAACTCTGTTCGTTCCTCTCACCCGAGCCCATCGCGCACTCGCTGCTCTACAGCGACGGCATGCGCAACTACCTCGCCGAAGCGACCGGGGACAGTTCCGTCTTCGACCCGATGGTGATGGGTTACCTGATCCGCGACCTGGGCCGGTACGCCCTCGCCACCGTGGACCAGCGCAACCGCTACATCCAGGTGCACCGGCTGCTCCAGGCCGCGGTCCGCGAGTGGCTCCAGGAGGACCCTGCCCGGGAGGAGCGCATCCGTCACCATGCCCACCTGGTGCTGGCCAGCGCTCTGCCTTCGGCGGCGCTGCCGGAGGAGGACACGACGGTACGCCAGCGCTTCGCGGAACTCCTGCCGCACCTCGAACCGTCCAGGGCGGTCTCCAGTACCGACCCACGCGTCTGTGAATGGGTCATCCGCCAGGTCCGCAACCAGTGGGGGATCGACGACCACCGTGCCGCAGCCGCCCTGGGCCGCCGCGCCCTCGACACCTGGGGCGAGTCACTGGGCCGTGACCATCATCTGACGCTGCGTCTGGCCGCCCAGGTGGCCAACCCGCTGCGGTCCCTGGGACGGTTCGAGGACGCGTACGAACTGGATGCAGACACCCTGCGCCGCCAGCGCGAGCAACTCGGCGACGCCCACGGCCACACCCTGGTGACGGCCCGCAACTATGGGGGCGACCTGCGCGGCCTCGGCCGTTATCAGGAGGCTTACGAGTCCGACAAGGGCACCTACGACCTCTGCCGCACCAACCCCGACTTCGGAGAGGAACACGAAGCGACACTGCGGGCCGCCAACAACCTGGGCGTTTCACTCAACCTGGCGGGCCGGCCCGCGGAGGCACTCCGCCTGGCCGAGGACACGTACGCGAAGTGCCGCTCGGCGCTCGGCGTGCGAAACCGGCTCACCTGGATCCTGGCCAACGGTGTGGCACTGGACCGCCGCGAGATGGGCGACTACCAGAGTTCTCTCGACCTGCTGACCGAGATCCGCAGGCGGTTCGCCGGTCTGCTGGGTGAGGGCGCGGACGACGTGCTGCGCACCGACGCCTCCCTTGCCGTCACTCAGCGTCGGCTGGGCAATCACACGGCTGCCGAGGCGCTGACCCGCACGACGATGAACGCGTACCGTCAGCGCTACGGGGAGTTCCACCCTGAAACCATGTCGTGCGGCGCCAACCTCGCCTGCGACCTGCTCGCCCTGTCGGAGACCCAGCCCGAACGGCGCGCCGAGGCGGCCGAGTTGGGCAAGCGTAATCTCGAGGTCTACAAGGGTCAGCTCGGCGCCGATCACCCCTTCACCCTCGCCGCCGCCACCAACCTCGTGGCCATTCTGCGCAACCAGGACGAGGCCACGGAGGCGTTGAAGCTCGGTGACGACACCTTGCGGCAGTTGGTCGGACGGCTGGGGGAGCAGCATCCCGCGGCCGTCGCCTGCCGGGCGAACCGTGCCGGGGCGCTCTCCGCGCTGGGGCGGCACCGGGAGGCGACGGCGGAGGACGAGAAGGTGCACGAGGCCTATCTCGCGCTGTACGGTCCCGACCATCCGAGGGTGCTGTGCGCGCGGTACAACGCGGCTTTGGAGCGGATCCTCGCCGGGGACGAGGAGGCGGAGACCGCGCTGCGGGAGGCCGGGGAGGACGCGGAGCGCAAACTCGGCCCGCGGCACCCCACCTGCCGGGCCATGGTCAACCGCCGGCGCATCGACTTCGACCTGGAGATGCCGCCGATCTGATCGGTGACCGCCCTTGAAGACGGAGAGACACGCCCCACGGGCCCCGGCCGACCGGCCGGGGCCCGTCGGCTGTGGTCCGGGCGTCCGCGCCGCGGTCGACGCGCGTCAATTCTGGCGTGAGGTCGCGTACTTGCGGACGAAGCGGCGGACCGTGCGGTTCATCTCCTCCTCGCGCCAGGCCGGCAGGCCGTCCAGCAGGGTGTGGGCGCCGGCGGTGCCCAGCAGGTCGCCGTCGACGACGAACAGGAACAGCACGCCCACCGGGAACGCGGCGTCCAGGGCGCGGACCAGGTCGGTGTCCGGGGGGTGGGGGACGATGACCACCACGGGGCCGAAGTCCCTTTCGTGTTCGCGCAGGGTCTCCTCGTCGTAGACGTCGACGTCCTCCAGCAGGTCCCGGATGCCCTCCACGAGGCCGTCCAGGACGCCGGTGCCCGCGGTGATCGGCACGACGAAGTGGTCCCAGGCGAGGGGCTGTTCGGTCGCCCGGTGGACGTAGCGGCGCGCGGTGTCCGTGGAGCGGGCGGGCAGTACGGCGACGCGCGGGCCCGCACCGCACAGGGCCTCGCGCATCCGGGTGGCCTCGGCGCCCGGCACCCTGGCGTGGGTCACGCTCAGTTCGATCAGTTCGCGGGAGTCACCGGGTCCGGGCAGCGGCAGGAGTTCGGTCAGGGCGGCGCGCAACGGGTCGGCGTCCGCCTCCTGTTCGCTGGGCCGTTCGGCGAGCAGACCGGAGGCGAGGCGGTGCTGCTTGAGGGGGGAGAGGCCGGCCAGCGGCACCCCCAGTGTCGCGCTGGCGCGGTCCAGGCTGCGGTCGGGCACCTCGCGCAGGTGCCGTACCACCTGGTGGTGCACCCGGGAGTCGTTCAGTCCGGCCCGCATCAGCTCGAGCTGCGGGGCGATGTCACGCCGTACCGCTTCCAGATCGCCCCGTTCCGGCCACTCGACGGTCTGCCGCCGGGTCGGGTTGAGGGAGTTGAGTCCGCTGCGCTCCAGCGCCTCGAGGTCCACCTCCGGCAGCATCAGCAGGATGACGGGGAAGCCGTCGGTGCGGTTGCGCAGTTCCGCCATGGCGAGTTCGTTCTGCACGTGCTCGGACCGCAGGGCGTGCACCGAGACGATGAGCAGCATGCCGTGCGCACTGCCCATGCCGTCGGAGATCGCCTCCATCCACTCCTGCCCGGGCACCAGCGACTCCCGGTCCACGACGACCGGGGCGCAGCCCTCCGCCCGCAGCAGCTCCTCCATGGCACGCCGTGCGGGCCAGCAGTTGCACGGGCAGTCCAGGGGTTCGCTGCGGCTGAGGAAGACATGGGGACCGGGCATGGTGCTCCTCGCTGAACTGGGGACGGGGCTGACGTCGGCCGGTCGCGGCTCGCGGCGTGCGGCGTCAGGGGGTGGGTGGGCCGAAGGGGTCGGTCGCCTCCGCCGACCGGGAGTGCTGAGCGGGACGGAGCCGGAACCAGCGGGTGCGGCCCGGTCCGAGGGGGAGGGTGAGGACGCCCTCGGCCGCGCGTACGGTTTCCGGTTCGTCGGCGGCCGGGTGCGGTGCGGGGATGTCGTGGGCGATCTCGACGAATGCGGCCGCCGGCTCCGGGTCCGGTACGGGGATCCGGGCGAGGACGGGGGTGTCGGCGGTGCTGGTCAGACACAGCACCGTCTGGCCCGCGTGGCTCCGGCGGACGGCGGTGAGCCGGGGGTCCCCGGTGGGGAGAAAGGTGAAGTCCTCGCCGTGAAGGGCGAGTTGGCTGGCGCGGGCGGCCAGCAGGGTGCGCAGTGCCGTCGTCCGGGGCGTCGCCGCGTCCAGCACGGCGAAGGGGACCTCGTGGCAGCCGGGCAGGGCCAGCAGCAGGCACGCCTCCGGGTACGGGGTGCCGGGCGGCAGCGCCCACGGGGACAGCGGGCCCGGGGCGGCCGCCGGGACGCCCGGAGGTGCGCCGACGAGGAGGTGGCAGTGGGCGGCGGCCGCTGCGGAACCGCTGGCCGGCTCCGGCCCGTCCGGAGCCTCGTGCCCGTCCGCCACTCCCACCAGTGCCGCCCCCGGGAACGCGTCCAGCAGGTGGCGCAGCCGGATCAGCAGGGGCTCGGGCCAGCGCGCGGCCTCGCGCAGCCGCAGGCCGTCGAGCCCCTCCTCCAGCAGGTCGTACGCCCGCCGCAGCAGCGGCCCGTGCGCGGCGGTGCCGTCGGGCGGGTCGAGGCAGGCGAGAAGGCGCAGGCCCTGGGCCCGTGCCTCCTCCACCAGCGCCGTCGTGCCGGGCGCCCCCGGCTCGCAGGAGGCGGGCAGGCAGACATGGCCGAGGCCCCAGCGGCGTGCCCGCGAGGGCAGCCGGGGATCGCTCGCAGGCAGCACCACCCCGACGCTGTCGCGGAGCCAGGCGGGGCCGGCGCCGCCCGGTGCGGCGGGCACGGGGGCGGGGGTGAACAGGTGGGCCCGGCCGTCCTCGGAGCGGATCTCCACCTCGCCGCCGTGGCCCGTCAGCAGCAGGCGCCCGCTCGGAGCGGGACACACCTTCCGCACCGGGAAGGGGACCGGCGCCCCCGTCGCGGGACCGCCCTCCGGCCACGGCAGCCGCAGCAGCCGGGGGCCGCCGTCCGCCGCGACGACGAGACCGGACTCGGGCGAGACGGCGAGCGAGGTCGCCGGGGCCGGCAGCACGGCCAGGACGTCCCAGTCGTCCTCCTCGCGGTCGCGGCGGCCGGTGGCCGTCTCTCCGGCTCCGTCCACCCCGTCGCCGCCCGCCTCCGGGGCACCGTCCGGGCGCCAGGCGTGCACCCGGCCGTCCTCCGTCGCCCACACCACCGCGCCCGAGGCCGGGTCGCCGGTCAGGGCGGTGATCGCCTGGCCGGTGCCCCACAGTGTCGTCGGCGGACCGGTGCCCGAGGCCGGGCGGTGGACGACGAGGTCGCCCCGGGCGTCCGCCACCGCCACCGTTCCGGCCCGCACCGAGGACCACAGCCCCACCACCCGGGCCGAGTGCGTCAGCCGTGCCAGTTCGCGGCGCGGGTCGCCGTCGGCCGCCAGGACCACGTCGGTCCCCGACACCAGGCACAGCACGGTCTGCCGGGCCAGCCGCGACCAGCCGAGCGCCGTCGGCTCCGCCGCAGCGGCCGGAAACCGGTGCAGTACGGCGTCGGCGGTGCCGTCCAGTGCCGTCGACACCACGTGCAGTCCGCTGCCGGTCAGGGCGGCCGTGGCGGCGGGGCCCGCGTCCGCGACGGCCAGCAGGGCGGGTGCCTCGGGCAGTTCGAGAGGCAGTACGGTCTCGCCGTCGTCGACCGACAGAGCGGTGTGCCCGTCGGCGGTGACCGCCGTCGCCCCGCGCCCGGCGGCCCGCACGCAGGCCAGGGTGCCGCCCAGCTCCGCCCGCGCGTGCAGCACCGTGCCGTCGGGGAGGGCCTCGGCGATCACACCGAGGCGCAGCGCGGCCCGCTCGTCCGCGTACATGTCCAGCTCGTGCCAGCCGGCCCCGGGCAGCGCGGCGCGCAGCCGCAGCCGGACCCGGGCGGCGCCGCTCGCCGGGCAGACCAGGGCGTCGGGTTCCGGCGGCCGGGTCAGGACGAGGCCGTCGGCCACCGGCCGCACGCCGATGTCGACCTCGCTGTGGACCAGGGACCGCACCGCCCGCACCCGGTCGGCGTCGGTACGGGCGGCCACACCGGTGGGCGGTTCCATGCCCAGCCGTTCCGCCGCCATGACCTGCAGCCGCCAGGCCGGCCAGGAGCCGTGCACGTCCTCCGGCAGCCGGGGCAGGAAGCGCAGCACCCAGCGGCTGGCGTCGGCCGCCCCGGCACCCTCGGCGAGGACCTGCCGGAACAGGGGTGCCAGTGCCTCCTCGACCTCCGCCTCGGCGGGGCGCGGACCGATCGTCGCCCGCCACAGCAGGTCCTCGAACGCGCGGACGAGGGGAGGGGCGGACCGGTGGGCGGTGCGGGTGTACTCGCGGACCGAGCCGAGCAGGCTCAGGTCCCGTGCGGACAGTTCCTGGCGCAGCTCGGCGCTCACCTCGGGGTTGAGGACGAGGGCCCGGCTGTCGGCGGCCTCCACCAGCGGCGAGAACCACAGCCTGGCCTCGAGCCCGATGCCGCTGCGCGGCAGGAACCGCAGCCGGGCGCCGCGCAGGAAGTACGGCTCGGCCTGTGCCGCCAGGCACAGCGAGCGCGCCAGCAGCACCACGTCGGGCTGGTCGCGGCGCTGCTCGGCGATGAGCCGGAAGGCGCTGCTGCGCTCGGGTGCCGCCGTCACGAGCCGCGCCCCGGCCTGCGCCGGCCGCCCCGGGCGGTGGACCGCCCCGTGCGCACCGGGATGCCGCGGTCCAGGGTGAGCAGCGTGGTGAGCTGCCGGATCGCGGACGGGTACTGCCGCACGGGGTGCGGGGTGAGGCAGACGACGGGGGTGCCCGCGGCGCACAGCCGGCGCAGGTACGGCAGCCACTGGGCGGGGCCGGCGTGGTGGCGGCCGGGAACCGGGGGCCGCAGCAGGCCGAGGTCGGACATCAGCAGGACCGGCTGCCCGTGCGGCGGGACGGGCCGGGGCTCCCAGGTGCGGCCCCCGTCGCGGCTGGCGCCCCGGCTGAGCCGGAAGTCGAGGACGGTCAGCCGGTCGGGCGGCAGCACCCGGGCGGCCAGGGCGGCGAGCCAGGACTGGTCCTCGCGGAAGGGCCGCATGGATTCGCCCCGGTCCAGCAGCAGGTGCGCCCCGGCCCTGGTGGTCGCCCGCTGCCGGTAGGGGACCCGGGGACGGCCGAGGGGGCCGCCCGCGAGGCCCCGGACCACCAGCTCCATGAGCCGGTCGTGGTCGACGGTGTGCCCGTCGCGGTACGTGGCGGCCACGGCCAGGAAGACGGCCCGTTCGGTCCGCGGGTCCCAGGGCGGGGCGGGCCGGGGCGGGGCGCTGGTCCAGGGCACCTCGAGGATGTCGGGCGGTGGCGGCGGGTCCGCCGGGTCGGTGAGGTCGCGCAGGGCGGGCTCGCCCTCGGGTCCGGTGGGGTCCGGCGGGGGGACCGGCGCCCGGAGCATGAGGAGGGAGGCACCGGTGGGGGCGGGGTGTGTGGAACGCGGGCCCCGTCGTGCGCCGTCGGACGCGGATTCGGTCCGGCGGCCCGCGACCGCGGGGGCGACGGGCCCCGGCTCCTCCCCGTTCCGGTCCCCGCCTGCGCCGTCGGCCGGCGCCGGTCCGGTACGGCGGGAGGCAGGCCGCGGGCGGTCCCGGCGGTCCGGCCGGGGCCCGGAGTCGGCGTGCAGGGAGCGCACCGGACGGCGCGCCGCCCCCCGTCCGCCGCCCCCTGCTCCCGGCCCGCCGCTCGCGCCGGTCCCGTCGGGGCCCGGGCCCGGCGGCACGTCCCGGCCGGTTCCCGCGGGCAGCCCCATCGCCTCGGCCAGCCGTGCCACGCCGTCGGCGTCCCGTACACCCAGCAGGCGGGCAGCCCGCAGCAGGTCCCCCACCTGGGTCCGGCCTCGGCTCATGCGTACGGCAGGACGTCGGGGGAGCCCTTCACCATGGCGAGGTCCGCCACGGCACGCCATTCCGGGGAGCCGGCGGTGAGACCGAGCTGCCGGCAGGCCCGCAGGGTGTCGAGGAATTCCGCGGTGCTCGCGACCGGCCGTGCGGCGGAGGACTCGGCGTCGAACATCTCGGCCAACTCGCCCGCCAGCAGGGGGTCGTAGGCCGCGCCCATGTGCAACCGGGCCACCAGCAGCAGGTGTTCGCGGTCCGGGGGTTCGAGGACCAGGGGGATGCAGCGGCGGCGGAAGGCGGCCGACAGTTCCCGTTCCTCGTTGCTGGTGATGACCACCAGGGGGGCGTCGATCCCCTCGGCGGCCGTCACGAGTCGGCGGCCCGGGCCCTCGAAGCGCAGGTTGTTCAGTGGGTCGAGCAGGGCGTCCGGCACATCGGGATCGGCCTTGTCGATCTCGTCGATCAGTACGACGGCCGGGCGCCCGCGCAGGGCCGGGTCGGCCCCGGTGCCCTCGTCCCCGGCGTCCGCGGGCTCGGCCGAGCCGGCGAACACCGGGTCGACGGACGGGTCCAGGGCCTTCCAGAGCACGCCCGGCCGGAAGTACGCGGGCGAGTCGGGGGCGCCGAGCTTCCCCGAGTGCGCGTCGTTGAGCTGCCGGAACGCCTCCTCGCGCCAGAGCAGGTCGTGCGGCTCGGTGCGGGCGGTGACGACCTCGGCGTAGTAGCGCAGCCCCATCAGCCGGGCCACGTTGGGCGCCAGGGTGGACTTGCCGGAGCCGGGCGGGCCCAGCACCAGCAGGGGACGGCCGGTCGCCAGGGCGATGTTGACGGCGAGGACCGTGCGCTCGTCGAAGAGGTAGACCTCCTCGTCCGGGCGGGCCACGCCCCGCGCCGGGAGGGGCGGTAAGGGGCGCTGGTGCGGGGTGCCGGTGGACTCCACGTCGGGGTCGAAAAGCTTGACGTAGCCCACTGTTTCCCCCTGGTCCGTGTACCGCGAAAGCTCCCTCGACGAGGGTAGCCGACACCCCGTCAGTGCTGAAGATTGCCTCCGCGGGACCGGCCCGGGCGCACCACCCGGACACCGGGGAAACCCGCTCCCGGCCTGGGCGTTCCTCCCGGGCGGGGGACGGTGTGCGCCCCGGCGCGCGCGGTGGGCCGTGCTTCCGCCGGCACCAGGTCGACCTGGCTGAGCCACGGCATGTCGTCCAGAGCCTCCGGTATCGGCTCGTCCGGCCAGGGCTCCAGGGTGAGGAACATGACCGTCGAGGAGGCGAGGGCCGTCCAGTCGGTCAGGGCGGGGCAGCGCACCACCCGCAGCGCGCGCAGCGAGGGGCAGCCGTCCAGCGGGGGGAGGGCGGTGCGCGCGGGGTCGTCGGCGAGGACCAGCGCCCGCAGGCCGCGCAGCCGCGGCAGCAGTTCGTCCAGGCCCTCGACCGTTCCCTCGCACCACAGTTCGTGACCGCCGGGGCCGCCGGACGCGGCCAGCGCGCGCAGTTCCCCGGTCGAGCGCACGAGGGCGCGCCGCGCCGGGGCGGGGCGCGCGGGCCGCG
>BNBP01000093.1 GCA_014656015.1 Streptomyces griseoaurantiacus
GGGTTTCGGTGGTCATAGCGTAGGGGAAACGCCCGGTTACATTCCGAACCCGGAAGCTAAGCCTTACAGCGCCGATGGTACTGCAGGGGGGACCCTGTGGGAGAGTAGGACACCGCCGAACAATCTTTGGAGGACCTCTGGTCCCAGCGACATGCTGGGACCAGAGGTCCTTTTTTGTTTTCCCGGTTTTCCGGTTTGGTTCTTGGATTTTTTCACCTGAACGTGTCGGGTACCCGACACGTGAGAATGACTGCGGTACCGAAGACAGGAGTTTCCCATGCCCACCAACTCTCCCGACGAGCGACCGGAGCGCGAGCAGCGCCGCCGGGACAGTGGTGACCGGGGCGGGTTCCGAGGAGGTCCGCGCCGCGACACCCGCGACTCGCGTGACGACAGCGGGCGCGGTGGCTACGGTCGGCGTGACGACCGCCGCGACGACCGCCGTGGTGAGGACCGCCGGGGTGGCGAGCGGCGTGGGGACGACCGGGGTGGGTTCCGTCGGGACGACCGCCGCGACGACCGTCCCGCGTTCCGGCGCGATGACCGCCGCGACGACCGTCCGGCGTACCGCAGGGACGACCGTCCCGGGTTCCGTCGGGACGACCGGCGTGACGACGACCGCAGTGGTGGTCATGGCCGGCGTGACGACCGGCGGGAGGGCGACCGGGGTGGGCGTCCTCCGTTCCGTCGGGACGACCGGTCCGGGGCGCCCCGTCGGGACGACCGGGACCGCGGTCCCCGCCGCGACGGCGACCGGCCGGCGTTCCGTCGGGACGACCGGTCCGGGGCGCCCCGTCGGGACGACCGGGACCGCGGTCCCCGCCGCGACGGCGACCGGCCGGCGTTCCGTCGGGACGACCGGCGCGATGACCGCCGCGACGACCGGCGCGACGACCGGCGTGGTGACGACCGACGAGGTGACGACCGGCGTGGTGGCTTCCGCGGGCGGGACGACGACCGTGGGGGGTTCCGGGGACGGGACGACCGTGGTGGAGGGTTCCGGCGTGAGGAGCGCGGGGACCGCGGTGACCGAGGGGACCGCGGCGGGTTCCGTCGGGACGACCGTCGGGACGACCGCCCCGGCTTCCGTCGGGACGACCGTCGGGACGAGCGTCCGGCTTTCCGCCGTGACGACCGGCGTGACGAGCGTCCGGCTTTCCGCCGTGACGACCGGCGTGACGAGCGTCCGGCTTTCCGTCGGGACGACCGCCCCGGCTTCCGTCGTGACGACCGGCGCGATGACCGTCCCAGCTTCCGTAGGGACGATCGTCGTGACGACAGGCGTGATGACCGTCGTGACGACCGGCCCGCCTTCCGTCGGGACGAGCGCCGTGACGACCGTGGTGGTTTCCGGCGCGATGACCGGGACGGTCACGGCCGTGGCGGCCAGGGGCAGGGCTTCCGGCGTGACGACGACCGTCGGGGCTACGGGCGGCGTGAGGACGACCGGGGCGACCGCGGTGGGTTCCGTCGCGACGACCGGCGTGACGACCGCGGCCGTGACGACCGTGGGCGCGGGCCCCGTCGTGACGACCGGCGCGATGACCGCCGTGACGACCGCGGTGGCCGTCCCGGCGGGTTCCGCGGGCGGGACGATCGGCGTGGCGGTGGCGGTGGACGGTTCCGCGACGACCGGGACCGGGACCACCGGGACCGCGACCGCGAGCCGATCAAGCGGCTGCCGATCCCCGAGGACGTCACCGGCGAGGAGATCGACAAGGACGTGCGGCAGGAGCTCCAGAGCCTGCCCAAGACACTCGCCGAGGACGTCGCGAAGAACCTGGTGATGGTCGCCCGGCTCATCGACGAGGACCCCGAGGGCGCGTACGGCTACTCCAGGGTGGCCCTGCGGCTGGCCTCCCGTGTCGCCGCCGTGCGCGAGGCGGCCGGGTTCGCGGCCTACGCCACACAGAAGTACGGGGAGGCGCTCGCCGAGTTCCGGGCGGCGCGGCGGATGACCGGCAACACCGACCTGTGGCCCGTCATGGCGGACTGCGAGCGAGGGCTGGGCCGGCCGGAGAAGGCGCTGGACATGGCCGGGGCGCCCGAGGTGCACAAGCTGGACAAGGCCGGCCAGGTCGAGATGCGCCTCGTCGCGGCGGGGGCGCGGCGGGACATGGGGCAGCTCGACGCGGCGATCGTGACGCTGCAGAGCCCCGAGTTGGCGTCCACGTCCGTGCAGCCGTGGACCGCGCGCCTGCGGTACGCCTACGCCGACGCGCTGCTCGCGGCGGGACGTGAGGGCGAGGCGCGGGAGTGGTTCGCCAAGGCGGTGGAGTCCGACAAGGACGGCAGCACCGACGCCTCCGACCGGCTGGCGGAGCTGGACGGCGTGGAGTTCGTCGACGCGCTCGTCGAGGACGAGGACGAGGAGCCCGAGAACCCCGAGGAATCCGAGAAGTCCGGGGAGCCGGGGGAGTCGGCGGAGCCCGTGCGTGAGGTGACGGGGCCGGAGTCCGAGGAGGACTGAGACGCCGGGGCGGGGCGGTCGGTGCGGGGAACTTCCCGCCCCGGCCGCCCCGTTCGCATTTCCGCCCCGGTCTTCCTCCGCCGGTCTTCCGCCCCCGGTCTTGTCGTCTACAGGGTCCGCAGGACCAGGCCCGTCGCCGGCTTCGGGCCGAAGGACGTGGACTTGCGGGGCATCGTGACGCCGCGCTGGGCGAGGGAGCGCACGATGTCCTCCTGGACTGGGTGGAGGAGGACCGCCGTGCCGCCCTCGCGTTCCGCCTTCTCCACCGTGGACGCGGTGTCGTGGATGTAGGCGACGTGCTCCGGCGAGTCCTCGGGGATGCGCCAGACGTGCTCCAGGAGCGTGGCGTGCAGCACCGTCGCGTCCAGGGTGCGCCAGGCCTCGGGGCGGTCCTTCGGGACCGTGCGGGTGAGCAGGTCGGGGGAGGGCCGGTCGACGAGGTGGAAGGCGCCGTCGCCGGCGAGCAGGAAGGCGTTGCCGTCGCGGACCGCCTCCCCGAGCGCGTCCAGGGCCTCGTCGAGCGACGCCGTCCGCAGGTGCCGTACCCGGAACAGGTCCGTCAGCGCGGCCAGGGCGTCCGCCACCGGGAGCCGGGGCAGCAGCCGGTGGATGGCGCGGACGCGCAGCGGATGGCGGGCGGTGTCGACGAGCAGGACCAGGCCGAAGTCCCACGGGCCGGGAGCGGGGTGCTCGGCGCGCAGTCGCAGGTAGGTGGCCCAGCGGTGGTGCCCGTCGGCGATGAGGGCCTGGTGGCCTGCCAGGTCGGCGCGGGCCTCGGCGATGTCGGCGGGGTCGGTGACCGCCCAGAGACGGTGGCCGAAGCCGTCCTCCGTGGTGGTGGACAGCAGCGGCGGGCGCCCCGTCGCGCGCTCCACGACGGCGTGCGCGCCGGTGGTGCCGCCCTCGCCGCGGTAGGTCAGCAGCAGCGGTTCGAGATTGGCGCGGGTCGCGCGCATCAGGTCGGCACGGTCGGCGACGACGTGCGGCATGACGTCCTCGTGCGGGAGGACGAGGCCGTCGGAGGGCTCGGACAGGCGCAGCGCGCCGATCAGTCCGCGCTGCAGGAGTCCCTCGCCGTCGCGCTGCTCGTAGACGTACAGGGCGGGCGCGGGGTCGCGGGCGAGGACGCCCTCGGCGATCCAGCGGTTCAGGGTGCCCGCGGCGCGTTCGTTGCGGGCGGCGGGCGTGCCGGCCTGCGGCAGGATCAGACGGACGATGTTGTGGGGGTCGGCGGATTCCAGGTGGAGCAGCCCGTCGGGGCGGACCACCACGTCGTAGGGCGGGGACGTCACGGCGGCCAGGCTGCCGACACGTCGGGGGTCGTAGCGCAGGCCCCGGAAGGGTGCCAGGTCAAGGCCCATGTGCGCGGGTGCGTCCCCGGGACCTGCAGAGTTCATTCAGGCATCGTAAGTGCGCCGGTGGGGCCGCCGGTGGGGTGGGGGATGATCGGGGGAGACGAGTGGACGAGGAGCGATGCGGAATGAGCCGGAGTGCGGTCAGGACGCGGCCCGAGGGCAGCGAACGGCCCCTGAGCGAGGCGTACGACACGGCGCTGCTCGACCTGGACGGGGTCGTGTACGCGGGAGGCGCGGCGATCGGCCACGCGGTGGAGTCGCTCGGCACGGCCCGGGACGGGGGGATGCGCCTGGCGTACGTCACGAACAACGCGCTGCGCACGCCCGACGCGGTGGCGGCGCATCTGACGGAGCTGGGGATCGAGGCGGCGGCCTCCGACGTGGTGACCTCGGCGCAGGCGGTGGCCCGGCTCATCGCCGAGCAGCTGCCGGCGGGTTCGCGGGTGCTGGTGATCGGCGGTGAGGGACTGCGGGTGGCGCTGCGTGAGCGCGGCCTCACGCCGGTGGAGTCGGCGGAGGACGAGCCGGCCGCGGTGGTGCAGGGCTTCGGCGGCCCCGATCTGCCGTGGGGGCGGTTCGCGGAGGCGAGTTACGCGATCGCGCGGGGGGTGCCGTGGTTCGCGTCCAACACCGATCTGACGATCCCCGGGGCGCGGGGCATCGCGCCGGGCAACGGGGCGGCGGTGGAGGTCGTGCGCATCGCGACCGGGGCCACGCCGCAGGTGGCGGGGAAGCCGCTGCCGCCGATGCACCGGGAGACGGTCCTGCGGACCGGGGCCGAGCGGCCACTGGTGGTCGGGGACCGGCTCGACACGGACATCGAGGGGGCGTTCAACGGGTCGGTGGACTCGCTGCTGGTGCTCACCGGGGTGACGGACGGGGCGCAGCTGCTGGCCGCGCCGCCGCACCACCGGCCGACGTACGTCGACGCGGACCTGCGGGGGCTGCTCACGGGGCAGCCGGAGGTGTTGCCCGCCGGTGACGAGGGCTTCCGGTGCGGTGGCTGGACGGCCGCGGCGGGCGGGAGTGTGCTCCGGCTGGAGGGGGACGGCGAGGCGCTCGACGGACTGCGAGCGCTCTGCGCGGCGGCGTGGACTGCGGCCGGGGAGGGCGCGTGCGAACTGGACGGGGGGAAGGCGCTGGCGCGGCTCGGACTGTGAGGCCCGGGCCCCGGCTGTGAGGCCCCGGCTGCGAGGCCCGGGCTGTGAGGCCCCGGGTGTGACCGGGCGGACGCCGGGCCTTCGCCGTGTGCTGCCGCCCGCGTCCCGTCCCGCCCGGCTCCCCGAAGGTTCCTCCGTGCCCCGCACGCGGGGGCGGTGGGCAGGTTAGGTTAACCTAACGTGGTGTTGGTCGACAGTCCTCCCCATCCGCGCGGGGCCGAAGCCCCCGCGCCGCCGGCCCGCCGGACGGCGCCACGTGCCGTCGGGCTGCTCCTCGCGGTGGTGGTGCTGGCCGGGGTCGCGCTCGCGAGCATCGCGATCGGCGCCAAACAGCTGCCCCTGGACCAGGTCTGGCACGGGCTGTTCCACGACACGGGCACGTACGCCGACGTCGTCGTGGGCGAGCGGGTGTGGCGCACGCTGCTCGGGCTGCTCGCCGGGGCCGCGCTCGGCCTCGCCGGGGCCGTGCTGCAGGCGCTGACCCGCAATCCGCTGGCCGACCCCGGCATCCTCGGCATCAACGCGGGCGCCTCCGCGGCGGTCGTCACCGCCATCACCTTCCTCGGCGTCACCTCGCTGAACGGCTATGTGTGGTTCGCGTTCTTCGGGGCCGCCGCGGTGGGCGCCCTCGTGTGGTTCCTCGGCGGCAGCCGGGGCGCCACCCCCGTACGGCTCGCGCTCGCGGGCACCGCGATCAGCGCCGCGCTCTACGGCTACCTCCAGGCCGTCATGATCATGGACAACGCGGCGCTGGGCAGGATGCGCTTCTGGACGGTCGGCTCGCTGGCCTCGGCCACGCAGTCGACCATCGTCCAGGTCGCCCCGTTCATGGTGGTGGGCACCCTGCTCGCGCTGGGGCTCGCCCGGCCGCTGAACGCGATGGCCATGGGGGACGACACCGCCCGCGCGCTCGGCGCCCACCTCAACCGCACCCGGGCCCTGTCGATGCTCGCCGCCACCATGCTGTGCGGCGCGGCCACCGCCGCCTGCGGCCCCATCGTGTTCGTCGGGCTGATGGTCCCGCACCTCGTGCGCTCCTTCACCGGGCCCGACCTGCGCTGGATCCTGCCGTACGCGACCGTGCTGTCCCCGGTGCTGCTGCTGGGCGCCGACGTGATCGGGCGCATGATCGTCCGGCCGGCCGAACTCCAGGTCGGCATCGTCACCGCGCTCCTCGGGGGTCCGGTGTTCATCTTCCTCGTCCGGCGCAGGAGGACGACGCAACTGTGAAGGCCACACGCATCCGGGCGGTCCGCACCCGCGGCGGGCTCTCCCTCAGGGTGGACGCCCGCGCGTGCACCGTCGTCGTCCTGCTGGTGCTCGCCGCGCTCGCCGCGAGCGTCGCCCTCATAGGCACCGGCGACTTCCCGATCTCCGCCGCCGACGTCCTGCGGACGCTGACCGGCGACGGCACGCGGATCCAGGAGTACATCGTTCGCGACCTGCGACTGCCGCGGGTCCTCGTCGGCCTCCTCGTGGGGGCCGCGCTGGGGCTCGGCGGGGCGCTGTTCCAGTCCATCTCGCGCAATCCGCTGGGCAGTCCGGACGTGCTCGGTCTCGGCCAGGGGGCCACGGCCGGCGCGCTCGTGGTGATCGTGCTGTTCTCCGGCAGCGCCACCGCCGTCACGCTCGGCGCGCTGGCCGGCGGGCTCGTCACCGGGTTCGCGATCTACCTGCTCGCCTGGAAGCGGGGCGTGCACGGCTACCGGCTGGTCCTGGTCGGCATCGGCGTCTCCGCGATCGTCACCGCCGTCAACGGCTATCTGCTCACCAAGGCCGACATCGTCGACGCGGCCCGCGCGGTGGTGTGGATGACCGGGTCCCTCAACGGCCGCGACTGGACCCAGGTGTGGCCGCTGCTCGTGCTGTGCGCGGTCCTCGTCCCGCTGGTCCTCGTCAACGCGCGCCGGCTGCTGATGACCGAGATGGGCGACGACCTCTCGTACGCCCTCGGGGTGCGCGTGGAACGCGTCCGCATGGTGCTGATGGTGTCCGCGGTGCTGCTCACCTCCGGTGCCACCGCCGCCGTCGGACCGGTCGGGTTCGTCGCGCTGACCGCGCCGCAGCTCGCCCGGCGGCTGACCCGCTCGCCCGGGCCCAACCTCGTGCCGGCCATGTGCATGGGCGCCACCCTGCTCATCGTGGCCGACCTCGTCTCGCAGCGGGCCTTCGGGGCCGACCAGCTTCCCGTCGGCGTGGTCACCGGCGTGATCGGCGGGGCGTACCTGCTGTGGCTGCTGGTCACCGAGCGCAGGGCGGGCCGGATATGAGCGGCCCGGCGAACCGAAACGTCCGAAGGAGCACCGTGAACCGCCTGTCCGCCGAGAACGTCACCCTCGCCTACGATCAGCGCGTGATCGCCGAGCGGCTGTCGGTGGAGATACCCGACAACTCCTTCACGGTGATCGTCGGCCCCAACGCCTGCGGCAAGTCCACGCTGCTGCGCGCCCTGTCGCGGATGCTCCGGCCGAACGAGGGGCGGGTGCTGCTGGACGGGCAGGTCATCCAGTCGATGCCGGCGAAGAAGGTGGCCCGCACCCTCGGACTGCTGCCGCAGTCCTCGATCGCGCCGGACGGGATCACCGTCGGCGACCTGGTCGGCCGCGGCCGCTACCCGCACCAGGGGCTGCTGCGGCAGTGGTCGGCCGAGGACGAGCGGATCGTGCGGGAGTCGATGGCGCGCACCGGGGTCGGCGACCTCGCCGAGCGCTACGTCGACGAACTGTCCGGCGGGCAGCGGCAGCGGGTGTGGATCGCCATGGCGCTGGCCCAGCAGACCCCGCTGCTCCTCCTGGACGAGCCGACCACCTACCTCGACATCCAGCACCAGATCGACGTCCTGGACCTCTGCGCCGACCTGCACGAGCAGGGGCGCACACTCGTCGCCGTCCTGCACGACCTCAACCACGCGGCCCGGTACGCGACCCATCTGGTGGCGCTGCGGGAGGGGCGGGTGGTGGCCGAGGGGGCGCCCAAGGAGATCGTCACCGCGGAACTGGTCGAGGAGGTCTTCGGGCTGCGCTGCCAGGTCATCGACGATCCGGAGACGGGGACGCCGCTGGTGGTGCCGGCGGCCCGCGGGGCCCGCGCACGCCTCGCCGCGGAGCGGACGGAGCACGTCGAAGGGGACCGGGCGGCCGGGACGGCCGAGGTGGCGGAGTCCTCGGCTACAGGAGCTTCCTGAGCCGCAGCAGGTCCCGCAGGCCCGCCTCCAGCCTGACCCGGCCCGAGCCCCAGGCGCGGGCGAACGGCAGCTCGCCGGCGACCAGCGCCACCAGATCGTCGCCGGTCGTGGTGAGCCGTATCTGCGCCTTCTCGGGCGGCAGCCCGCGCACCGTGTCGCGCACCTCGACACGGCCGTCCCGCAGCCGGCCGACGAACGTGACGTCCAGGTCGGTGATCCGGCAGCTCAGCGAGCGGTCCAGGGCGGCGGCCCGTGCCGCGTCGCCCTCGGCGCCCGCGAGCGCCTCGGAGAACCTGTCCAGTGCCCTGCGGCACTCCTCGATCGTCGCCATCGGCGTCGACGGTACCCCAGCGCCACGCGGTAGCGTCGGGGCATGAACGACGCAGGACCGGAGCCGGGCGCCCCGCACGAGGCCGAGGCCGCCGCGCACGCCGGGGCCGGGCGGGAGACCGCCGGCGCACACGAGGACGAGTCCGGGCGCGACGGGCACGGCGCGCCCGGCGAAGGGAGTGGCGACCCGGCGGCCCCCGCCCCGCTCCAGGTGCCCCGCACCCCCACCGGCAACCCCGGCGTGGACGCCCACCTCGACCGGCTGGCGGACGCCGACCACCTCGCCACCGACGGCCACCTCCAGGTGTACGAGGATGTACACCGAGGGCTGCGCGACGCGCTGACCGCGCTGGACTCCCGTCCGGGACCTCCGCCGCCCTCACCGACACCCGGAACACGGGACAACGGGACCAACGGGACCAGGAACTGAGGAGAACGTGGCAGGAGTGGCACGCCGCCGACTGGACGCCGAGCTGGTACGGCGCAGGCTGGCGCGCTCGCGGGAGCACGCGAGCCAGCTCATCGCGGCCGGGCGGGTGACGGTCGGCAAGACCGTCGCGACCAAACCGGCCACCCAGGTCGAGACCGCCGCGGCGATCCTCGTGGCGGAGAACGAGGGCGAGCCCGACTACGTCTCCCGGGGCGGCCACAAGCTCGCCGGCGCGCTCGAGGCCTTCGTCCCGCGCGGGCTCCTCGTACGGGGCCGGCGGGCGCTCGACGCCGGCGCCTCCACCGGCGGCTTCACCGACGTGCTGCTGCGCGCGGGCGCCGCGCACGTCGTCGCCGTGGACGTCGGATACGGACAACTCGCCTGGACTCTTCGCAGTGATGAACGCGTCACCGTCAAGGACCGTACGAACGTACGCGAGTTGACGCTCGAAGCGATCGATGGGGAGCCTGTGGATCTTGTCGTGGGGGACCTGTCCTTCATCCCGCTCGGACTGGTACTGCCCGCCCTCGCGCGGTGCGCGAAGCCGGACGCCGACCTGGTGATGATGGTCAAGCCCCAGTTCGAGGTGGGTAAGGAACGGCTGGGCAGCGGTGGTGTCGTGCGCAGCCCCGAGCTGCGCGCGGAGGCCGTGCGCCAGGTGGCCGGGCGGGCGTGGGACATCGGGCTCGGGGTGAACGGGGTGACCGCCAGCCCGCTGCCCGGGCCCTCGGGCAATGTCGAGTACTTTCTGTGGCTGCGAGCCGGGGCACCCGCACCGGACCCGGCCGACATCGACCGTGCAGTGGCGGAGGGGCCGCGTTGACACAGAACCAAGCTCGAACCGTATTCCTCCTCGCCCACACCGGGCGTCCGGCGGCCATCCGCAGTGCCGAGCTCGTCGTGGGCGGGCTGATGCGCGCCGGGCTCGGGGTGCGGGTCCTGGAGGCCGAGGCCGCCGACCTGCCGCTGCCCGAGAGCGTGCAGCTCGTCAAGGAGGCCACTCCGCAGTGCCTGGACGGCTGCGAGCTGCTCATCGTCCTCGGCGGTGACGGCACCCTGCTGCGCGGCGCCGAGTTCGCCCGCGCCTCCGGCGTGCCGATGCTCGGCGTCAACCTCGGGCGCGTCGGCTTCCTCGCGGAGGCCGAGCGGGACGACCTCGACAAGGTCGTCGACCGGGTGGTCAACCGGGCCTACGAGGTCGAGGAACGCATGACGGTCGACGTCGTCGTGCACCGCAACGGCGACATCGTGCACACCGACTGGGCGCTCAACGAGGCCGCCGTGCAGAAGGCCGGCGCCGAGAAGCTGCTCGAGGTCGTCCTGGAGATCGACGGACGCCCGGTGACCGGCTTCGGCTGCGACGGCATCGTCTGCGCCACGCCCACCGGCTCCACGGCCTACGCGTTCTCGGCGGGCGGGCCCGTGGTGTGGCCGGAGGTGGAGGCGCTGCTCATGGTGCCGATCAGCGCCCACGCCCTGTTCGCCAAGCCGCTCGTGACCTCCCCGGACTCGGTGCTCGCGGTGGAGGTGCTGCCGCACATCCCGCCCGGTGTGCTGTGGTGCGACGGCCGGCGCACGGTCGATCTGCCGCCGGGCGCCCGCGTGGAGGTGCGCCGGGGGGCGGTGCCGGTCCGGCTCGCCCGGCTGCACCACGCCTCCTTCACCGACCGCCTGGTGGCGAAGTTCGCGCTGCCGGTGTCGGGCTGGCGGGGCGCGCCGAACTAGGGCGTGTTCGAGGCGTTCCCCCCCCCGCCGGGCCCTCGTGCGCGGCGCTGAGGGCGGGCGCAACGAGCGACCTCCGGGGAAGTCACGACCTGCGGCTTCCCCGGTCGGGTGGGGTGGCGTCGCACATCGTGGCCGAAACCTCGTATGGTCGACGTCGTGTTGGAGGAGATGCGGATACGGTCGCTCGGGGTCATCGACGACGCGGTCGTCGAGCTGTCGCCCGGCTTCACCGCCGTCACCGGTGAGACCGGTGCCGGCAAGACGATGGTGGTCACCAGCCTGGGGCTGCTGCTCGGTGGGCGCGCGGACGCGGCACTCGTACGGATCGGCGCGAAGAACGCCGTCGTCGAGGGACGTATCAGCGTGCCCGACGCCGGTTCGGCGGCCGTGCGGGCCGAGGAGGCCGGCGCCGAGCTGGACGACGGGGCGCTGCTCATCAGCCGCACCGTCTCCGCCGAGGGCCGCTCCCGGGCCCACCTCGGCGGGCGGTCCGTGCCGGTCGGCATGCTCGCGGAGCTCGCCGACGAGCTGGTCGCCGTGCACGGGCAGACCGACCAGCAGGGGCTGCTCAAGCTCAGCCGGCAGCGCCAGGCCCTCGACCGGTACGCCGGGGACACCGTCGCCGTGCCCCTGGCCAAGTACACCGGGGCCTACCGGCGGCTGCGGGCCGTCGCCGCCGAGCTCGAGGAGATCACCACGCGCGCGCGGGAGCGGGCGCAGGAGGCCGATCTGCTGCGCTTCGGCCTGGACGAGATCGCGGCCGTCGAGCCGCGGGCCGGCGAGGACGTGGAGCTGGCCGCCGAGGCCGAGCGGCTCGGGCACGCGGAGGCCCTCGCCTCCGCCGCGACGGCCGCGCACGCCGCGCTCGCGGGCAACCCGGAGGACCCCGAGGGCATCGACGCCGGCGCCCTCGTCGCGGGCGCCCACCGCGCACTGGAGGCCGTACGGTCGCACGACAACGCGCTGGCCGGGCTCGCCGAGCGGATCGGGGAGATCGGGATCCTCCTCGCCGACGTGTCCGGGGAGCTCGCCGGATACGCCGACGACCTCGACGCCGACCCGCTGCGGCTGGCGGCGGTCGAGGAGCGGCGGGCCGCCCTCACCCAGCTCGTCCGCAAGTACGGGGGGCCGGTAAAGGGCGCGGAGGGCGCGGAGGGCGTGGCCGCCGTCCTCGCCTGGGCCGAGCGGGCCGCCGCACGGCTGACCGAGCTCGACGGCGACGACGACCGGATCGGGGAGCTGACCGCCGAGCGGGACGCGCTGCGGGCCGAGCTGGGCGGACTCGCCCAGGCCCTCACCGACGCGCGGACCGCCGCCGCCGAGCGGTTCGCCGCCGCCGTCACCGCGGAGCTGGGCTCCCTCGCCATGCCGCACGCGCGCGTGACGTTCGCCGTCCGGCAGACCGAGGACCCCGAGGGCGTCGAGGTCGGCGGGCGCACGGTCGCCTACGGGCCCTCCGGCGCCGACGAGGTCGAGCTGCTGCTCGCCCCGCACCCGGGGGCGCCGGCCCGGCCGATCGCCAAGGGCGCCTCCGGCGGTGAGCTGTCCCGGGTGATGCTGGCGGTGGAGGTCGTCTTCGCGGGCACCGACCCGGTGCCGACGTACCTCTTCGACGAGGTCGACGCCGGTGTCGGCGGCAAGGCGGCCGTCGAGATCGGCCGGCGGCTGGCGAAGCTCGCCAAGAGCGCGCAGGTCGTGGTCGTCACGCACCTGCCGCAGGTGGCGGCGTTCGCCGACCGGCAGCTCCTGGTGGAGAAGACCGACGACGGCTCGGTCACCCGCTCGGGCGTGAAGGTCCTGGAGGGCGAGGAGCGGGTGCGGGAGCTGTCCCGGATGCTCGCGGGCCAGGAGGACTCCGAGACGGCGCGGGCGCACGCGGAGGAACTGCTGGCCTCGGCGCGCGGGGACGCGTAGGGCCCTTCGTCCGGATCGTTCCGGCGTCGCGGGGCCTGGCACGCGCCTCCGCGGCGTTGTCGTCGGTTGCCGGGGCTCCGCCCTGGCGTCCTCCTCCGCTGTGCAGCCGCACGCGCCGGACCCCGCTCGGGCCGGCCCGGGGACGCACCGCGCCTCCCAGCCGGCCTGATCCGAACGAAGGGCCCTGGGCGCCGACCGGTCCGGGCGGCGGCACCGTCCGCCGCACCGGAAGCACCCGGGCGCGGCCGGCATCGCCGCCGGCGCCCGGCGCGCCCGGTTCCGGGCCGCGGAACGGGTACGCTCCTTCGCCGTGGGCGTGTTCGGGCGCCGGAGCCGCAACGCCCGTGCGCCCTGGCATCCTTGACCCCACGCACGCCCCGGACGGCCCGCGCGGTACACCCTCCCGCGAGCGCCCGTGTACGTCTCTCCGCGACCGTCCGACGCCGAACCAGGAGCCCCGGCCACGTGACCCTCGTGAGCAGCCAGCCGCCGCACGCACGACCGCACGGGCAGTCGCCGCTGCATGCCGTGCAGGTGCTCGGCGGCGGCAGCGCGGGCAGCAGCGTGCATGTGCGCTCGCTCGCCGCCGGGCTGGTCGCCAGGGGCGTGCGGGTGACCGTGTGCGCCCCCGACGAGGCGGAACACCTCTACGACTTCACCGGGACCGGTGCCGCCCACGTCGCCGTGGACCGCAGCACCGACCCGGCCTCCGTGGCCGCGCTGCGTGCCGTCTGCGCCGAGGCCGACCTCGTGCACGCGCACGGGCTGCACGCGGGACTGCGGGCCTCCCTCGCGCTCGGCCGCCGGGTGCCGTTCGTCGTCACCTGGCACACCCGGGCACACGCCGAGGGACCCCGGGCCCATCTGCTGCGGCTGCTCGAACGGCGCGTCGCCAAGGCCGCCTCCGTGCTGCTCGGCACCTCCTCCGACCTGGTCGACCGGGCGCGGGCCCGGGGCGCGCGGGACGCCCGGCTCGCCGCCGTCGCGCTTCCGGCACCGGTCGGGAGGGTCGCCGACAGTGCGGGGGAGGAGCACCATGAGGCGGCGGACGGGCCCAAGGCCCGTGCCGAACTCGGCGCGACCGAGAGGCCGTTGCTCCTGGCCGTCGGCGCGCTGGAGCGGCACGGCGGGCACGAGGTGCTGCTCGACGCCGCGGCGATGTGGCGGGAGCTGGACCCGGTGCCGCTGCTCGTGATCGCGGGGGAGGGGGTGCTGCGGCCGGACCTGCAGAGGCGCATCGAGACGGAGGACCTGCCGGTGCGGCTGCTGGGCAGCCGGCGGGACGTCCCGGAACTGCTCGCCGCAGCGGATCTCGCGCTGCTGCCCAGCCGTTGGGAGTCGCGCTCGGTGTTCGCGCAGGAGGCGCTGCGGGCGGGGGTGCCGCTGGTGGCCACGGAGGTGGGCGGCACGCCGGAACTCGTCGGCGACGCGGCGGAGTTGGTGCCCTATGGGGACGCGGGGGCGCTCGGCGGCGCGGTGGTGCGGCTGCTCGGGGACCCGGGCCGGCGGCAGTGGCTGGTCGAGCGGGGCACGTGGCAGGCGGGGACCTGGCCCACGGAGGACGCGACGGTGGCGCAGGTGCTCAGCGTCTACGACGAACTGACCCGGCCGGTGCCCTTCGCCTGAGGCCCGGGACCCGAGGCATGGGGTACGAGGCCCGGGACCCGGGGCCCGAGACACAAGGCGGCCCCGCGCCCTTCGGGGGCGCGGGGCACGGTGTCCTCAGCCCCCGTAGGCGCCCGAGGCCGTCAGGCGCAGGGCCGTGTCGATGAGGGGCACATGGCTGAACGCCTGGGGGAAGTTGCCGACCTGGCGCTGCAGGCGCGGGTCCCACTCCTCGGCCAGGAGACCGAGGTCGTTGCGCAGGGACAGCAGCTTCTCGAAGAGACGGCGGGCCTCGTCGACCCGGCCGATCATCGCGAGGTCGTCCGCCATCCAGAACGAGCAGGCCAGGAAGGCGCCCTCGTCGCCCGGCAGTCCGTCCACCCCCTCCTCGGAACCCGAGGTCGGGTACCGCAGGATGAAGCCGTCCGGCGTGGACAGCTCCCGCTGGATGGCCTCGATGGTGCCGATGACCCGCTTGTCGTCCGGGGGCAGGAAGCCCATCTGCGGGATCAGCAGCAGGGAGGCGTCCAGCTCCTTGGAGCCGTAGGACTGCGTGAAGGTGTTGCGCTCCTTGTCGTAGCCCCGCTCGCACACGTCCCGGTGGATGTCGTCGCGCAGTTCCCGCCAGCGCTCGAGCGGACCGTCGGCGTCGCCGGACTCGATCAGCTTGATGGTGCGGTCGACCGCGACCCAGGCCATCACCTTGGAGTGCACGAAGTGCCGGCGCGGGCCGCGCACCTCCCAGATGCCCTCGTCGGGCTCGTCCCAGTGGTCCTCCAGGTAGCGGATCAGCCGGAGCTGGAGGACGGAGGCGTAGTCGTTGCGGGCCAGGCCCGTCATGTGGCCCAGGTGCAGGGCCTCGGTGACCTCGCCGTACACGTCGAGCTGGAGCTGGCTCGCGGCGCCGTTGCCGATGCGCACCGGCGCGGAGTGCTCGTAGCCCGGCAGCCAGTCCAGCTCCGCCTCGCCGAGCTCGCGCTCGCCGGCGATGCCGTACATGATCTGCAGGTTCTCCGGGTCGCCGGCCACCGCGCGCAGCAGCCACTCGCGCCAGGCGCGGGCCTCCTCGCGGTAGCCGGTGCGCAGCAGCGAGGAGAGCGTGATCGCCGCGTCGCGCAGCCAGGTGTAGCGGTAGTCCCAGTTGCGCACGCCGCCCATGTGCTCGGGCAGGGAGGTGGTGGGCGCGGCGACGATGCCGCCGGTCGGGGCGTACGTCAGGGCCTTGAGCGTGATCAGGGAGCGGACCACGGCCTCGCGGTAGGGGCCGTGGTACGTGCAGTGCCCGACCCACTCGCGCCAGAACTCCTCGGTGGCCTCGAGGGACTGCTCCGGTTCGGGCAGCGGCGGGGGCTCCTTGTGCGAGGGCTGCCAGGAGATGGTGAAGGCGATGCGGTCACCGGGCGCGACGGTGAAGTCGTTGTACGTGGTCAGCGACTTGCCGTAGGTCTCGGCCTCGGTGTCGAACCACACCGAGTCGGGGCCGGCGACGGCGACGGTGCGGCCCTCGTGCTTGTGCACCCAGGGCGTGATCCGCCCGTAGGAGAACCGCATCCGCAGCACCGAACGCATGGGGACGCGGCCGGTGACGCCCTCGACGATCCGCACGAGCTGCGGGGCGCCGTCGCGCGGGGGCATGAAATCGGTCACTCTGACCGTTCCGCGCGGTGTGTCCCACTCGGATTCGAGGACGAGTGACTCGCCGCGGTAGGTCCGGCGGGTCGCCGTCGGCGGTTCGGCCTCGGGGGCGTGGGCCGGCCCGAGGCGCCAGAAGCCGTGTTCCTCCGTGCCGAGCAGGCCCGCGAAGACGGCGTGGGAGTCGAAGCGGGGCAGGCACAGCCAGTCCACTGTGCCGTCCCGGCAGACCAGTGCGGCGGTCTGCATGTCTCCGATGAGTGCGTAGTCTTCGATACGCCCGGCCACGTGCAACTCCAGTCGAACGGCCACGTCGCCCCGCATGGGGCGGTCGCTCTTTGCGGTCAAGGGGTCGGTGTGAGATGTCGTTGTACACCGACGCGTTCGGGAAAATATGCGGTAGATGTGCGGTCGATGTGCAACGAACTGACGAGCTTGGGTGTTCCGGTGGCAGGCGGGGGTGTGCCGTTTGCCGGGCCGCTCGGCAGCGAGTGTCCGAGCAGGATACGACGCACCCGGGTGGTGCGCGTGCCGCTCCGGGCAACGCGAGTGACCCGAACGAGTGAGCATCGGGTGAGAGGCGCGGAGGTATCGCGTGTCCGTGGTGACACGTGTGCGGAGCGTGGTCGAAACCGGTCAGTCGTAATGGCCGAAGACGGGTCGGAACCGGACGCTCCGGACGCTCCGGCGGCACCGTGAAGACGCTCCCGCGGCCTTTCGGGCAGGACCGGAAAGCGTCCGGAGACCCCTCGCGGCAACCGGGGAGGAACCCGGCATCCGCCCGCGAAACGTGCCCCGGGTGCCCCGCGCGGCCCGCTCCCGCGGACGCCGGGAGCGACCGCTCTCCGTCGCTGTTACGCTGGTAGCCCGTGGACCGGTGGACTTAAAGACCCCCGAACCGCAGCGACGGCGCCCCCGGAAAAATCCGGACCCCCAACGCCGCTCCGCATTCCAGACCGCGACCACGGGAGCCCCCTCTTGGCCATGCCGCCCGCTGCTTTCCGCAACAGCACAGCCACGACGACCAAGCACATCTTCGTCACCGGGGGTGTCGCCTCCTCGCTCGGCAAGGGCCTGACCGCCTCCAGCCTCGGCATGCTGCTCAAGGCCCGGGGACTGCGGGTCGTGATGCAGAAGCTCGACCCCTACCTGAACGTCGACCCGGGCACGATGAACCCCTTCCAGCACGGTGAGGTGTTCGTCACCAACGACGGCGCCGAGACCGACCTGGACATCGGCCACTACGAGCGGTTCCTCGACCGCGACCTGGACGGGTCCGCCAACGTCACCACCGGCCAGGTGTACTCCACCGTGATCGCCAAGGAGCGGCGCGGCGAGTACCTGGGCGACACGGTGCAGGTCATCCCGCACATCACCAACGAGATCAAGCACCGCATCCGGCGCATGGCCACCGACGAGGTGGACGTCGTCATCACGGAGGTCGGCGGCACGGTCGGCGACATCGAGTCGCTGCCCTTCCTGGAGACCGTCCGCCAGGTCCGCCACGAGGTGGGCCGCGACAACGTCTTCGTCGTGCACATCTCCCTGCTGCCCTACATCGGCCCCTCCGGCGAGCTGAAGACCAAGCCGACCCAGCACTCGGTCGCCGCCCTGCGCAACATCGGCATCCAGCCGGACGCGATCGTGCTGCGCTGCGACCGCGAGGTGCCCACCGCCATCAAGCGGAAGATCTCGCTGATGTGCGACGTCGACGAGGCCGCCGTGGTCGCCTGCCCGGACGCCCGCTCGATCTACGACATCCCCAAGACCGTGTTCGGCGAGGGCCTGGACGCCTACGTCGTCCGCAAGCTGGACCTGCCGTTCCGCGACGTGGACTGGACGACCTGGGACGACCTGCTCGACCGCGTCCACAACCCCGACCACGAGATCACCCTCGCCCTGGTCGGCAAGTACATCGACCTGCCCGACGCCTACCTCTCGGTCACCGAGGCGCTGCGCGCCGGCGGCTTCGCCAACAAGGCCCGCGTCACGATCAAGTGGGTCACCTCCGACGACTGCAAGACCCCGGCCGGCGCCGCCCGCGAACTCGGCGACGTCGACGCGATCTGCATCCCGGGCGGCTTCGGCGAGCGCGGTGTGACCGGCAAGGTCGGCGCCATCCAGTACGCCCGCGAGAACCGCATCCCGCTGCTCGGCCTGTGCCTCGGCCTGCAGTGCGTCGTGATCGAGGCCGCGCGCAACCTGGCCGGCGTCGAGGACGCCAACTCCACCGAGTTCGACCCGGCCACCACCCACCCGGTCATCTCCACCATGGCCGAACAGCTCGACATCGTCGCCGGCGAGGGCGACATGGGCGGCACCATGCGGCTCGGCATGTACCCGGCCAAGCTCGCCGAGGGCTCCATCGTGCGCGAGGTGTACGACGGCAAGGAGTACGTGGAGGAGCGCCACCGCCACCGCTACGAGGTGAACAACACCTACCGCGCGGAGCTGGAGAAGAAGGCCGGCCTGCTGTTCTCCGGCACCTCCCCGGACGGCAAGCTCGTGGAGTACCTGGAGTACCCGCGCGAGGTCCACCCCTACCTCGTGGCCACCCAGGCCCACCCGGAGTTGCGCTCCCGCCCGACCCGCCCGCACCCGCTGTTCGCCGGGCTGGTCAAGGCGGCCGTCGAGCGCAAGACCGCGAAGTAGCCGCAAGGCCGCCGCACCGGGCGGCGGCGGTACGGTGGCCGGGGTGCCGGCCGGTGGATCCTCCGAGGTCCGGCGGCCGGCACCCCGGTTCGCGCACCGGGCACCGGGCACACGGCACATCGGGAAGGACAGGCATGACGATCAAGGACGCCGCCGAGGAGTGGGAGATCCGGGGCACCGAGACCCCGTTCCGCGGCAAGAAGACCTCCGTCCGCACCGACGAGGTGGTCATGCCCGACGGATCGGTCGCGCGCCGGGACTACCAGGTGCACCCCGGCTCGGTGGCCGTCCTCGCCCTGGACGAGGAGGACCGGGTCCTGGTGCTGCGCCAGTACCGGCACCCGGTGCGGCAGAAGCTGTGGGAGATCCCGGCGGGCCTGCTCGACGTCCCCGGCGAGAACCCGCTGCACGCCGCCCAGCGCGAGCTGTTCGAGGAGGCGCACGTCAAGGCGGGGGACTGGCGGGTGCTCGCCGACGTGTACACCACCCCCGGCGGCTGCGACGAGGCCGTACGGATCTTCCTCGCCCGCGATCTGGCCGAGGCGGAGGGCGAGCGCTTCGAGGTCGAGCACGAGGAGGCCGACATGGAGCTGGCCCGGGTGCCCGTGGCGGAGCTGGTGCGCGGGGTGCTCGCCGGTGAGCTGCACAACAACTGCCTCGTGGTGGGCGCGCTGTCGCTGGTGGCGGCGCGGAACGGGGAGGGCCTCGACGCCCTGCGCCCGGCACTGGCCCCGTGGCCGGCCCGCCCGTTCGAGGTCTGACGGACCTTCAGGTCGCCTTCCCCGGTCCTACGATCGCCTGATCCGATCGGGCGACAGGTGCTGCCGTGCCGCCCCGCGCCGCCCGGAACGTCACGCGGAGTCAACTAGGCTCTGAGGACGACCCGTGCGGAGTGCGGCGGGTCCGCGCGCGCAGTGGGACGGGAGCGTGACCCGTGGTGGAACAGGCGGTGGACACCGACGGCAGCGGACTGCCCGGCCCCGCGCCGGACACCGCGCCCACCGGCCCCCGGACCCCCGGCGGCCGGGCCGACACCCGGTCCGACGGCAGGCCCGGCGGCCGGTCCGAGGACGACGGCGGGCTCCACGGCCTTCCGGCCCCCGGCGGCGGACCCCCCACCGGCGAGCCCGCGGGCCGTGAGGACTCCGGCCGTGAATTCCTCGGCCGCGCCCACGAGTTGCGCGAACTGCGCGCCGACATCGCCCGGGCCGGACTCGACACCCTCTCCGGCCGCAAGGCCCCGCGCGCCCGGGTGCTGCTCATCGCCGGACGCCCCGGCCAGGGCCGCACCGCGCTCGCCGAGGAACTGCTGCGCCGGGTCGCCGACCGCTACCCCGACGGGGTGCTCCGCGCCCGGCTCGGCGAACCGGACGGCACCCCCGTCCCCACCGAACGCACCGCCCGTGACCTGCTCTCCGCGCTCGGCCGGCCCGTACCGCCCGGCGCCGGTGAGGACGAGCTGAGCGACCTGCTGCGCGAGGCACTCGGCGAGCGGCGCCTGCTGCTCCTGCTGGACGACGCGGCGGGCGCCGAACAGGTCGACGCGCTGCTGCCGGACAGCCCCGACTGCCTCGTCGTCGCCGTCTCCCGGGGACCGCTGACCGGCATCTCCGACGTCCGGCCCTGCACGCTCGGCGGCCTGGACACCGCGTCCGCGGTGGAACTGCTCGCCCGCCGCACCGGCGCCGTCCGCGTCACCGTCGACCCCCGCGCCGCCGAGCAGCTCGCCGAGGCCTGCGGCGGCCAGCCCGCCGCGCTGGTCCTCGCCGGGGGCTGGCTCGCCGCCCGCCCCAAGGCCGCCGTCGCCGACGTCACCCGGCACCTCGACGCCGACACCGAGGGCGGCACCCCGCCCGGCACCCCGCTCGCCAGGGTCTTCCGGCTCGCCTACGCCGGACTGCCCGCCGCCGGGCGGCGGATGCTGCGGCTGCTCTCCCTCGTGCCCGCCGTCCCGGCCGACCCGCAGACCGCCTCCGCGCTGGCCGGCTGCTCCGTGGAGGCCGCCCGCGCGCTCCTCGACGAGTGCGTCGACGCCGGGTTCCTGCACCGCCTGCCCACCGCGCTGCCCCAGTACGAGGTCCCCGGCTGCCTCCAGCCCCTGCTGCGCGCCCGCGCCGAGGCCGAGGACCGCCCCGGGGAGTTGCGGCTGGCCCGCGCCCGGATGCTGGAACGCACACTGCGGCTGCTCCAGTCCTGCCGCGCCGTCACCGAGACCGACAGCCCGCGCGCGCGGGAGAAACTGCTGAACACCCCGCCCGCGCTGCGCTTCCCCGATCCGCGCGCCGCTGCCGACTGGCTGCGCGCCCGCAGACCGGCGCTGCTCGCCGCCGCCCGGCTCGCCGTCGAGGACGGGGAACTGGACACCCTGGCCCGCCGGCTGATGTCCCAGCTCGTGCGGGCCATGGTGGCGCACCTCGGGACCCGGGCAGCGGCGCCCGATCTGTACGGCATCCACCTGCTCGTCCTCGAGGTCGCCGAGCGCCGCGCTCTGCCCCGCGAGCGGGCGGCCGCGCTGATGAACCTCGCCGACCTGGACGTGAGGGCCGGCCGCACCCGCGAGGCACTGACCCGCTACCGGGCCGCGCTGGACGCCGGACGCGAGGCGGGCGACGCGTACGCGACCGGCCGCGCGACGGAATCCGTGGGCGCCGCCCACCTGGCACTGGGGGACCCCGACCGGGCCGCCGACTGGTTCGGCCGGGCGCTGGCCCAGCGGCTGGCGCGGGACGAGCGCGCGGACGCCGCCCGGCTGCACGGCCGCATCGGCGGAGCGCACGCCCGCGCGGGACGGTACGCCGAGGCCCTGCGCTCCTGGCGGTCCGCGGTCACCGGGTACCGGCGGTGCGGCGACCTCGTCGCGCAGGCGCGGGCGCTGGGGGAACTGGCCGGGGTGCAGGAGGCCGCCGGGCACGCGGACGAGGCGCTGGACACCTGCCAGGAGGCGGTCGAGCTGGCCCGGCGCGCGGAGGAGGAGGGCCTGCAGGCCGAGCTGCACACCCGGCTCGCCGAGGCACTGGAACGCACCGGCGACCCGGCGGGGGCCCGTCTGCACCGGGGCGCGGCCGCGCGGCTGCGGGAGGCCGGGCCGCGCGAGAGCCGCGCCGAGCCGGAAACCGACGGGGCCTAGGGGCACGGCTCCGCGCCGGTTCGACGCGGCCCGGCTCGAATCCTGTCGGCAACGGCAAGGAACACGGCGGGAAACACCTACGAAATCCGCAGTGCATCCGCAGAAGATTTGCCCTTTGGAAGGCTGGACAGAGGGAACACCTTCATTAGACTGATTTGACCGCGCCACTCGCGCGGTCTGCCCCGGTGTGCCCTCACGCGTCCGGGTATGTAGTCATTGACGTTTCCTGCGAACCAAGGACCGTGATCGACGTGAAGGTCGGTATTCCCCGCGAGGTCAAGAACAACGAGTTCCGCGTGGCCATCACCCCGGCCGGTGTGCACGAGCTCGTTCGAGGGGGTCACCAGGTCGTGGTGGAGCGGGGCGCCGGCCTCGGCTCCTCCATCACGGACGAGGAGTACACCGCCGCCGGCGCCCGCATCCTGGACACCCCCGACGAGGTGTGGGCCACGGCGGATCTGCTGCTGAAGGTGAAGGAGCCGGTGGCCGAGGAGTACCACCGCCTGCGCAAGGACCAGATCCTCTTCACCTATCTGCACCTGGCCGCCTCCAAAGAGTGCACCGACGCCCTGCTGGAGTCGGGCACCACGGCCATCGCCTACGAGACCGTCGAGCTGCCCGGCCGCACCCTGCCGCTGCTCGCCCCCATGTCCGAGGTGGCCGGCCGGCTCGCCCCCCAGGTCGGCGCCTACCACCTGATGCGCGCGGGCGGCGGACGCGGTGTGCTGCCCGGGGGCGTCCCCGGGGTGCCCGCCGGGCGGGCGGTCGTCATCGGCGGCGGCGTCTCCGGCTGGAACGCGGCGCAGATCGCGATCGGCATGGGCTTCCACGTGACCCTGCTCGACAAGGACATCCGCAAGCTCCGCGAGGCCGACAAGATCTTCGGCACGCGCATCCAGACGGTCGTCTCCAACGCCTTCGAGCTGGAACGGGCGTGCCTGGAGGCCGACCTCGTCATCGGCGCGGTGCTCATCCCGGGCGCGAAGGCGCCGAAACTGGTCACCAACGAGCTGGTGTCCCGGATGAAGCCCGGAAGTGTCCTTGTCGACATCGCCATCGACCAGGGCGGCTGCTTCGAGGACTCCCGCCCCACCACGCACGCCGAACCGACCTTCCCGGTCCACGAGTCGGTGTTCTACTGCGTCGCCAACATGCCCGGCGCCGTCCCCAACACCTCCACCTACGCGCTGACCAACGCCACGCTGCCGTACATCGTCGAACTCGCCGACCGGGGCTGGGTCGAGGCGCTGCGCCGCGACCCAGCGCTCGCCAAGGGCCTCAACGCCCATGACGGCAAGGTGGTTTACCAGGGCGTCGCCGAGGCACACGGTCTGGAGCACGTGGAGCTGTCCACCCTGCTCGGCTGAGCGGCGGGAGCACGCCGCGGCGCGGAACACGCCTCGCCGCCCCGCGCAAGTCGCCTGTACCACAAGGCGACAGGTCAACATATGTGGTCAACGAGGCGCACCCGGCCGGACCTTGTCGACAAGGTCCGGCCGGGTGTGTGTATGGTCACTTTGCGACGCTCGTTCAACTCGTCGCAAAAACAACCGTTCTACCGATTCGCGCACGGGACGAATCCGGCATTCAGCGGCCGTACGCCCTCTGTACGCCCTTGACAGCAGGGTGTTTCATTGCCGACACATCGTGCCGGGTCCGGCGGATTGTGTTGCTGCGGACGGCCGACACGCCATAGAGTCGCCAACCGTCGGCATGGTGCCACGCTGACCTGTCTAGAAGTTTCCTGGTCACCAAGGAGGTAAGACGACTTGTGAACGAGTCGACATTCACTCCCGGGGGTGGTCAACCAGGAATGCCTGCGCGGGGCTCCGACTCCGCCAGGCTCGAGGCTGTCGGCTCCGTCGCTGTCCGTACCTTCGCAGCCCACCAGAGCCACAGCCCCCACATGGCTCCGACAGCACACCAGAGCATGGATGGCCCACACGTGAACGCCATGGCCGGCGACAGCAGGGGCGAGGTGCACAACCACTTCGCCGACTACGACGAACTGCCCGACGGGCACTTCTACGACCCCGACGCGGAGTACGAGCCCGACCCCGAGTACGCCGCCACGCTCGCGCCCGACGCGGCCCGCCAGCGGCGTGAACGCATCGGCCCGACCGGGCGCCCGCTGCCGTACTTCCCCATCCCCGGTCCGCTCACCGACCACGGCCCCGCGAAGATCATCGCGATGTGCAACCAGAAGGGCGGCGTCGGCAAGACCACGTCGACCATCAACCTGGGTGCCGCGCTCGCGGAGTACGGACGCCGGGTGCTGCTCGTCGACTTCGACCCGCAGGGCGCCCTGTCCGTGGGCCTCGGCGTCAACCCGATGGAACTCGACCTCACGGTCTACAACCTGCTCATGGAGCGGGGCATGGCCGCGGACGAGGTGCTGCTCAAGACGGCGGTCCCCAACATGGACCTGCTGCCCAGCAACATCGACCTGTCGGCGGCCGAGGTGCAGCTCGTCTCCGAGGTCGCGCGCGAGTCCACGCTGCAGCGCGCGCTCAAGCCGCTGATGGCCGACTACGACTACATCGTCATCGACTGCCAGCCCTCCCTCGGCCTGCTCACCGTGAACGCGCTCACCGCCGCGCACAAGGTGATCGTGCCGCTGGAGTGCGAGTTCTTCGCGCTGCGCGGGGTCGCGCTGCTGACCGAGACGATCGAGAAGGTCCAGGAGCGGCTCAACCCCGAGCTGGAGCTCGACGGCATCCTCGCCACGATGTACGACTCGCGCACGGTGCACAGCCGTGAGGTGCTGGCGCGCGTGGTCGAGGCCTTCGACGACCACGTGTACCACACGGTCATCGGGCGCACGGTCCGCTTCCCGGAGACCACGGTCGCCGGTGAGCCGATCACCACGTACGCCTCCAACTCCGTCGGTGCCGCCGCCTATCGCCAGCTCGCCAGGGAGGTGCTCGCCCGGTGTCACGCCGAGTGAGTCTGCCGGGGGCCGACGAACTGTTCCGCACGACAGGGGGGATGGCGCTCCAGGCGTCCACCCCCCGGCGCCAGACCAACGGTGAGGCCCGGGTGCCGGCTCCCGCCGGGGAGCCCGACCCGGCCGCGGCCGCCGAGGACACCCCGGTGGCGGTGCCCGTGCAGGGCGGCGACGGGGAGGGCGACGAACACGTCGCCGCGGACTCCGGCGCCGACACCGGCGAGTCGCGCGGCGCGCGCTCGCCCGGCGGGACCGTGCCCGGCGCGGGCGCCCCGCCGAGGCGCCCGTCC
>BNBP01000094.1 GCA_014656015.1 Streptomyces griseoaurantiacus
GGAGCCGGCTCCAGCAGGGCCGCCACCCTGCGGGGCACGGGCCCGACGGCCGCGAAGGCCGGCAGGGCGGCCCCGGACGCGGCAGCGGGTACGGTGCCGGCGAGCAGCGCGGCCCGGGCCACCGCCCGGGCCGTCACCCGCCGGTCCCCCACCCGGGCCGCGGCCTCCTCGTCGGCCCACCGCTCCACGCTGTACGCCACGCCGGTGCGCAGCGGCCGCAGGAAGGGATTGGCCCGGGCGGCCAGTCCCGCCAGCAGCAGATGGCGGTGGTGGCGGGCACCGAGATGCGCCCGCTCGTGCGCGAACAGCGCCCGGCGCTCGGACGGGCCGAGGGCGGCGAGCATCCCCGTGGAGACCACGATCCGTCCGCGCCGGGCACCGCGGGCGGGCAGGGTGTGGGCGTAGGGGACGGGGTCCCGGAGCACGGCGACGGTCGTGCCGCGCAGCCCGTGCAGGGCCCGTGCGGCGCGCCGCCGTACACGGTGGTGCCGCAGCAGCAGGGCCGCGCAGGCCCAGGCCGCGCAGCCGAGCGCGCCGATGGCCGCCCTGCCGACGACCTCGTCCCGCGGCACCGCCGCCCGCACCTGAGGGTCCGCCCAGGCGTCCGGGAGCGGATTGCCGGGCAGTTGCGCGGTGCCGACGATCGCCAGCAGCCCCAGGCAGAGCGTGCTGCACACCGAGAGGACCAGGCCGACGCCGGTCAGCAGCCGGGTGGCCGCGCGCGGATGGAGACGGTGCGCGGCGAGCCGGGCGATCGGCCAGGCGGTCAGCGGCAGCACGAGCGGCAGGAGGACGAAGACGCCCACGGCTCAGCGCCCCCGCCCCTCCGGCAGGCCCGCCGGGGACTCGGGCGGCCCTGCCGCCGGCGGTCCTTCGGGGGACGGGGCGGGCACGGTGCCGTGCTCGGCCGGTACGTCCTCCGTGCTGCGCAGCAGGGCGCGCAGCAGCCGTTCGTCCTGGTCCGTGAGGCCGGAGACGAAGCTCGCCAGGACGGCCTCGCGGTCGCTCTCGCCGTCCAGCACCCGGCGCATGCGGTGGGCGGCCAGCCCCGCCTCGTCCGAGGCCGCCGTCCAGGTGAACGAGCGGCCCACCCGCTCCCGGGTCACCGCGTGCTTGCCCTGCAGCCGGGTGAGGATCGTGATCACCGTGGTGTAGGCGAGCGTGGCGCCCAGCCGTTCGCGCACCCACCCCGCCGTCACCGGTCCCGGTGCCGCGCGCAGCGCCGCCAGCACCTGTGCCTCCAACTGCCCCTGGGCGCGCCGCCGGGCGGGCCCCCTGCGCTCCTCGTCCACCGCACCCACTCCCTCGCGACCCGTCCGGGCGCCCGTCCTTCCGCCCGGCGGGATCGACTCATCGTAGTGAGCGCGCGCGCCTCACCGTGCACGACCGCGTCCGCCCGCGGCCTGGCCGGGCGCACGGGGGCGCCGGCGTTCCCTGGCCAGGCGGGCCGGCCCCGTGGTACCGCTGAACCGCCCGCACTCCCGCGGGCCGCGACCACACCGGGAAGACCGCAGCGGAGGCCGACATGACCGACACCGGGTTCAGCGCGAGCGAGATAGACACCGGCACACCGCATTCGGCCCGTATGTACGACTGGTTCCTCGACGGCAAGGACCATTACCCGGCCGACGTCGAGGCCGCCGAGAAGATCGTCGAACTGCTGCCCGATGTCAAGGAGACCGCCTGGTCCAACCGCGAGTTCATGCACCGGGCCGCCCGCTTCCTGGCGCACCGGGGGGTCCGTCAGTTCCTGGACATCGGCACGGGGATACCGACCGAACCCAATCTCCACCAGATCGTGCAGGGCGTCGTGCCCGAGGCCAGGGTGGTCTACGTCGACAACGATCCCATCGTGTTACGCCACGCCGAGGCGCTGCTGCGCAGCACGCCGGAGGGCCGAACGGCCTATCTGCACGCGGATGTGCGGGAGCCGGAGCGGATACTCGCCCGAGCGAGGAAGCACCTGGACTTCGACCGGCCGATCGGCCTGTCGCTCATCGCGCTGCTGCCGTTCGTCGCCGACGGACACGACCCCTACGAGATCGTCGCGACCCTGACGGAGCCGCTGGCACCGGGCAGTCACCTCGTGCTCTCGCACGTCACCGGGGAGTTCCAGCCCGAGATCTGGGACCGGGTCGACGCCGTCTACCGGGCCGGGGGGACGCCCGTGAAGGCCCGTTCCCGGGCCGAGGTGACCCGCTTCTTCGACGGGCTCGAACTGTGCGAGCCGGGCGTGGAACTGGCCACCCGCTGGCGTCCGGACCCCGAGGCTCCGGTACGCCGGGACCAGCCGCTGTACGTGGGCGTCGGCCACAAGCCGTGACGGCGGCGGGCACCTCCGCGCCCGTACGGGCCTCGCGCGCGAGCGCGACCGGAGGTGCCCCCGCCCTCCCTCAGACGCGGCTCGTGCGGCGGACGCGCGCGGCCCGCCCGTACTGGGGCGGGAAGGGGTGCTCCTCGCCCAGCGCGAGGGCGGCCTCACGCGGCCAGTACGGGTTGAGCAGCAGCTCGCGGCCGAGCGCCACCGCGTCCGCCTCCCCCTCGGCGAGGATCCGCTCGGCCTGCTCGGGCTCCGTGATCAGGCCGACGGCGGCGGAGGGCAGCCCCGTCTCCCGGCGCACCCGGGCCGCGAAGGGCACCTGGTAGCCGGGCTCGGCGGGGATGCGGGCGTGTGGGACGTTGCCGCCGGTGGAGACGTGGAGCAGGTCGACGCCGTGTTCCTTGAGCAGCGCGGCCAGCCGGACGGTGTCGTCCGCCGTCCAGCCCTCCGGCTCGACCCAGTCGGTGGCCGACACCCGGAAGAAGAGGGCGGTCTCCTCGGGGACGGCCGCGCGGACGGCGTCGGCGACCTCCACGGCGAGCCGGGCGCGGTTCTCGAAGGGGCCCCCGTAGCCGTCCTCGCGGTGGTTGGAGAGCGGGGAGAGGAACTCGTGCAGGAGGTAGCCGTGCGCCGCGTGGACCTCCAGGACCCGGTAGCCGGCCTCGACGGCCCGGCGGGCGGCGGCGACGAAGCCGTCGACGACGCCCCGGATCTCCTCCGCGCTCAGTTCGTGCGGCACCGGGTGACCCTCGTCGAAGGAGAGCGCGCTCGGCGCGACGGGCCGCCAGCCGAGGCGGTCGGACGTCAGCGGGGAACCGCCGTGGAATGCGGCGTCGGTGCTGGCCTTGCGGCCGGCGTGGGCGAGCTGGATGCCCGGCACCACCCCGTGCGCGTCGAGGAAGGAGGTGATCCGGCGGTGCGCCCGGACCTGGATGTCGTTCCAGATGCCCAGGTCGTAGGGGCTGATGCGGCCCTCGGGCACCACCGCGGTGGCCTCGACGAGGATCAGCCCGGGACCGCCGACCGCCCGGGCGCCGTAGTGCTGCAGGTGCCAGTCGGTGGGGGCGCCGGTGTCGGCGCCCTCCGCGGGCGCGCTGTACTGGCACATCGGGGCCATCCAGGCGCGGTTGGGAAGGGTGACGCCCCGCAGGGTGTACGGCGTGAAGAGACTGCTGGACAAGGGTGCTGCTCCTCCGGGCGGACACACGGTTACGCTTGCTTCGATCGACATTAAATGCATACGCCATCAAAGCGCGAGTCCGTGGTCCCGCCTCCCGTGAGGGCGGGGCCCGCCCGGAGGTGCCGGGGACGTCAGCCGTTCCCGCGCGCGGGCGGCTGCTCGAAGCTGGCGTAGTAGGCGGCGGCCATGTCCTCCTCCCCGTGCCCCTGCGCGGCGGCACGCTCCATACGGGCGGCGCTCGCGGCGGCGACGTCGAGGCGGACGCCGTTGCGCTCCCCGGCGCTCACGATCAGCCGGGCGTCCTTGGCCGCCGTCGCGACGGCGAACTGAGCGGGCGTGAGCCGGTCGTTCAGCACGAGATCGGCCTTGACGCGCAGGTAGGGCAGGTCCAGGGCGCCGCCGCCGATGGCGTCGAAGAAGTGCGCCGGGTCGACGCCGAGCGCCTCCGCCAGGGCGAGCACCTCGCCGGCGGCGCTGGTGGCCGCGAGGACCCAGCTGTTGGCGACGAGCTTCAGCCGTGTGGCGGTTCCCGCCGCGCCGTCCTCGCCGGTCCACACGGTACGGGCGCCGACGGCGTCGAAGACGGGCGCCACGGCCGGGCGGTGCGCCTCGGGGCCCGCCGCGAGGACGAGGAGCTGCCCGGCCTCGGCCGGCTGACGGGTGCCGAGCACCGGGGCGTCGAAGAAGACGAGGTCGTGACCGCGGGCGAAGGCCGCGAGGTCGTCGATCGCCTCGATGCCGGCGGTGGTCGACTGCACCCACGCGGTCCCGGGCCGCAGGGCCTCGGCGGCCTGCCGCATGACGTCGAGGGTCGCGGGACCGTCGTAGAGCATGGTGAGCACGACGTCGGCACCGGTGACCGCCTCGGCGGGGGTGCCGGTGACGGTGACACCCTCGGCGGTCAGGGGCTCCGCCTTGTCCCGCGTACGGTTCCAGGCCCGTACGGCGAGCCCGGCCCGGGCGAGGTTGCGCGCCATGGGCGCGCCCATGATGCCGGTGCCGAGGACGGCGACGGTGGGGGTGGTGGTGGAGGAGGAGGTCATTCGGAGTGCGCCTTCTCGTGGTCGGGGTGGACCGGATCGCGTCCGGTGGGCCGTGCGACTGCACGTTACGTCGCGGGACCCCGGCCCGCGCCCCACCGGCCGACACCGCCCGGCCGTGGATCCCTCCCGACGGGGGCGGCGGTCCGGCGGGGGCCCGGCCGGCGGGTCACCGAGGCGCCCGGCCACCCCCGACGGCCCCGAGGGCCGGCCACCCCGCCGGTCCCTCGCCGCGTCGGCCCCGTTTCAGGTCGCCGAGCGCGGGGCCGCGCCCGTCCGGCGCAGCCGCCACACGTGGTCCTCGCGGAACCCCTCCGCCCCGTCCGGGGAGGTGCTCGGCCTGCGGAGTGTCTCCTTCGTCTCGAGCACCCACTCCTCCTCCGGCAGCGCCAGCCGCTCCAGCAGCCCGTCGAGCGTGGGGAACTCCGCCTCGAACGGCGGCTCCTCCTGCCACGAGGGCCACCCGGCGTGCATCACGATCAGCAGGGTCCCGCCGGGGGCGAGGGCGTCGGCCGCCCGGCGCAGCGCCCCGTCCTGGTCCAGCGCGACCGGGGACTGCAGGTACTCGACGTTGACCAGGTCGAAGGTGCCCTCGGGGAAGGAGCGGCCCAGTTCGTGCCGCTCCCAGGTGGTGCGGTCGGCGAGTCCGGCCTCGGCGGCGTGCGCGGCGGCGCGTTCCAGGGCGGTGGCCGAGATGTCGACGCCGGTGACCCGCCAGCCGCGGGAGGCGAGCCAGACGGCGTCGGCGCCCTCACCGCAGCCGAGGTCGAGGGCGCGGCCGGGCGGCAGTCCCTCCGTCTCCCGGACGAGCGGGGCGTTGGGGCGGCCGCTCCAGACCCGGCCGTTGTCCCGGTAGCGGGCCTCCCAGAAGGCGGCGGGGTCGCTGGTGGGAGTGGGTCGCATGGGGCCCTCCTGTGTGCGTCGGCGTGGTGCGGCGCCGGGATGTCCGGTGCCCGTGGAGGAAGCGTGCGACCCGGTCGGCGCACGGGGCAAACATCCTTGCCGTTTCGGCAATGACGTGTTTCGCCGGGCGGGAGAGGGAAGTGGGCGGGTAACGCGTCCCTCTCCCTTCCAGGGTGGCCCTCGCCTCGGGGCGGCGCGCAGTGTAGACATGGGGCATGGTCCGACTGCCGGGTCGATCTCGGACTCAGCCGCCCCGCCGCGTCGGCGCCTCGCGTGCCGGTCGCGCCAAGGAGCATGCTCCGCCGTCCTCCGCCCGCCCTCGCGGCCGGCGTCCCCTCACCGGGGTGCGCGCGGCGGTCGGCGGCCGCAGCGTCGCCGGACAGGTGTTCCTCCTCCAGGCCGTCATCGTCATGCTGCTGATCGTCGCCTCGGTGATCGCGCTGGTGCTGCAGGTACGTCACGACAGCACGGAGGAGGCCCGCAACCGGTCCCTCGCCGTCGCCGAGACGTTCGCCAACGCGCCCGGCACCCTCCAGGCACTGCACGGCCCGGATCCCACCAAGGTGCTGCAGCCCAGGGCGGAGGAGGTGCGCAAGAAGGCGCACGTGGACTTCGTCGTCGTCATGAACACCGACGCGATCCGTTTCACCCACCCCAAGCCGGACCGCATCGGGAAGAAGTTCGTCGGCACGGTGGCGCCCGCGCTGGCCGGACGGCCCGTCACCGAGGAGATCGACGGCACGATCGGCCGGCTGGTGCAGGCCGTCGTCCCCGTCGAGGGCCCGGACGGTTCGGTGGAGGGGCTGGTGTCGGCGGGCGTCACCACCGACAACATCGGCGGCGCCGCCGACCGGCAACTGCCCCTCCTGCTCGGCGCCGCGGGCGTCGCGATGGCCCTGGCCACGGCGGGCACGGCCCTGGTGACCCGCCGCCTGCAGCACCAGACGCACGGCCTCGGCCCGGCCGAGATGACGCGGATGTACGAGCACCACGACGCGGTGCTGCACGCGGTGCGAGAGGGCGTGGTCATCGTCGACGGCGGGGGGCGTCTCGTCCTCGCCAACGACGAGGCGCACCGGCTGCTCGACCTGCCGGACGTGGCCGAGGGCCGGCGGGTGGACGAGCTGGGCCTCGTCCCGGACATGGCCGATCTGCTGGCGTCCCGGCGGGTGGCGACGGACGAGGTGCACCTGGTCGAGGACCGGCTGCTGGCGGTCAGCCAGCGGCCCACCCAACTGCGCGGCGGCCCCTTCGGCAGCGTCGCCACGCTGCGCGACACCACCGAGCTGCGGGCCCTGTCCGGCAGGGCCGAGGTGGCACGCGAGCGGCTGCGGCTGCTGTACGACGCCGGGGTCGGGATCGGCGCCACCCTGGACGTCACCCGGACCGCCGAGGAGCTGGCCGAGACGGCGGTGCCGCGCTTCGCCGACTTCGTCAGCGTGGACCTCTCCCCCGAGGTGCTGGAGGGCCAGGAGCCGAAGGCGGGCAGCACGCTGCGCCGCTCGGCGCTGTGCGGTGTCCGCAAGGACGCGCCGCTGTACCCGGTGGGCGAGCGCATCACGTTCGTCGCGAGCTCCCCGCAGGCGCGCAGCCTGAGCACCGGCACGGCGCTCCTCATACCGGAGCTGTCCCGGGCCCCCGGCTGGCAGGCGCAGGACCTGGAGCGTTCCGCGCAGGTGATGGAGCGGGGCATCCATTCGCTGATCACCGTGCCGCTGCGGGTGGGCCCGCTGGTGATGGGTGTGGTCAACTTCTGGCGCTCGGAGCGGCCGGAGCCCTTCGACCAGGAGGAGCTGGTCCTCGCCGAGGAACTCGTGGCGCGGGCGGCGGTCTCCATCGACAACGCGCGCCGCTACACCCGTGAGCACACGATGGCGGTGACCCTGCAGCGCAGCCTGCTGCCGCGCAACTTCCCCGCGCAGAGCGCCCTGGACCTCGCCCACCGCTACCTCCCGGCGCAGGCGGGGGTGGGCGGCGACTGGTTCGACGTGCTGCCGCTGTCCGGCGCCCGGGTCGCCCTCGTCGTGGGGGACGTGGTCGGGCACGGGCTGCACGCCGCCGCCACGATGGGGCGGCTGCGCACGGCGGTGCGCAACTTCTCGGCGCTCGACCTGCCGCCGGACGAGATCCTCGCCTACCTCGACGAGCTGGTCGACCGCATCGACCAGGACGAGGCGCAGGACGACGCCGCCGCGATCACCGGCGCGACCTGCCTGTACGCGATCTACGACCCGGTCTCCCGGATGTGCACCATGGCGCGCGCCGGGCATCCGCCGCCCGCGGTCGCGGGTCCGGACGGCGAGGTCGTCTTCCCCGAGGTGCCGGCCGGTCCCCCGCTCGGCCTCGGCGGTCTGCCCTTCGAGACGGCCGAGGTGGAGCTGGCCGAGGGCAGCCGACTGGTGCTGTACACGGACGGCCTGGTGGAGAGCAGGGAACGGGACATCGACGCCGGTCTCGAGGAGCTGCGGCGGGCGCTGGCCGCGTCCGGCGACGAGTCCGTGGACGCCACCTGCCGGTCCGTGCTGGAGACGCTGCTGCCGGACGGCCAGAACGACGACGTGGCCCTGATCGTGGCGCGAACGCGGGCGCTCGGCGCGGAGGACGTGGCGGAGTGGGACGTGCCCTGCGATCCGGCGGCGGTCGGCGCGGTGCGCGCCCAGGTCTCGCGGCGGCTGGCCGAGTGGGGGCTGGACGAGCTGGTCTTCACCACGGAGCTGATCCTGAGCGAGCTGGTGACCAACGCGATCCGCTACGGCAGCGGTCCGATCCGGGTGCGGATGCTGCGGGACCGGAGCCTGATCTGCGAGGTGTTCGACGCCAGCGGGACCTCGCCGCACCTGCGGTACGCGGCGACGACGGACGAGGGCGGACGGGGACTGTTCCTCGTCGCGCAGGTCGCCTCGCGGTGGGGGACCCGGTACGTGCGCGAGGGGAAGGTCATCTGGGCGGAGCAGGCGCTGGGGTGAGGGGGCGCTCGGTGCGGCCGGCGCGCCCCGGCGCGGGCCGGTCCCTCGGGCCCGGCCCCGCCTCACACCTCCGACTCGGGCCAGCCCAGCAGCCGGGCGCCGATCGCCGCCGTCTGCAGCGTGTACCGGTGCACGGGATCGGTGGGGTCCGAGCCGGTGAGCTTGCGGATGCGCTCCAGCCGGTAGGTGAAGGCGCGGACGCTGAGACTGAGCCGGCGGGCGGCCTCGGCGGCGACGCAGCCGGAGTCGAAGTAGGCGGTGAGTGTGTCCAGCAGCGGGCGGGCCCCGCCGCGCGCGGCCTCCAGCGGGCCGAGGGCGTGCCGCACCAGATCGGCCATGGCCTGCCGGTCACGGGCAAGCACGGGGTAGACGAGCAGGTCGGCGGCGTGCAGTACGGGCTCGCGCAGGTCGAGCCGCTCGGCGAGATGGAGGGCGTTGAGTGCCTCCTCGTAGGAGTGCACCACTCCCCCGGCCCCGGGGTGGGCGCGGCCGAGGCCGACCTGGCCGCCGTCCAGGCAGGCGTGGGCCTGCTTGGCGAAGTAGGCGAGCACCTCGCTCTCGTCGCCCGGGGCGATGCAGATCAGCCGGCCGTCCTTGGTCGTGAGCAGGATGCGCCGCTCCCCGAAGCGGGCGACGAGGGCCGTCTCGACCTGCCGGGTGGCCGGATGGGTGTCGTCCACGGCGCGCTCGCCGACGGCGACGGCGACGGCGTGGGCGCGGGAGAAGAGCAGGCCGAAGCGTTCGGCCCGTTCGGAGAGCCGGCCCAGGTCGCTGCGGCCGTAGAGGAGGTCGTCGATGAACTCTCGGCGGGCCGCCTCCTCTTGACGCATCGCGAGCTTCTGGGCGCGTTCGTGTCCCTCGGCGAAGGCGTCCACCGCGTGCTCGACCACCGCGAGGAGGCGGTCGGTGCCGGTGGCGGGCAGGCTCGGCCAGAGCTCCCGGGTGACCGCGAGGTGCCGGCGGACGAGGGCGCGCAGCCCGTGTCCCGCCTCGGCCGCGCGCTCACCCTGCGCCCGCAGCGACTCCAACTCGTCCCGGGTGAGACGTCTGCCGGTCGCGCAGACCTCCTTGAGGATCCGCGCGTACTTCGCCAGTTCCTCCTCGCTCGCATCGGCCCCCGCCATGTCCGCCCCCGTCCTCAGCGCTCTCTCCCCCCACCCGTGCGCCGCGGCTTCGGGAGCCGCGTGCGTGGGAACAGGGTAAAGGGGCCTGCTGACAGCAGCAGGTCGCAGGGGGTTCACGCGCGCTCGCGGGGACGCCGGCCCGTGTCCGCACGGGCCGGGCGGTGGTTCTCGCGCGGTCCGCGGGCGGAGACGGCCTCGACGCGCCGTCCGTCCGCGCTCATGGGCATGCGTCTGCGGTCCCTGCGCACCATGATCGCGGTGCTGACGGCGACGACCAGGACGGCGGCGGCGAGCGGCACCAGGAAGGCCACGGTCACTCCTCTCGGTGGCGGCCCCGAGCCCCTCGTCCCGGGTCCGCGCGGTGGAACGGTCGGCGGGCCGGCACTGCGGCACCGCGGCGGGACACAACCGGTCCGGGTGCCGGGCACCTGCCAGTGCCCGGCACCCGGACCGTCCCCCGTGCTCCCCCGGACCTCATCATGCCGATCCGGAGAAGGGCCGCGCATTGCCGGACTCAGGCAATGTTTTCCGGCTTCTCGATGCCGAGGCGCCGCATCGGGACGCGGTCCACGGCGCAGCCCGGGGAGACGGGCACGGGGCGGTGCCCCCCGAGCCCGGCCGGATCAGACCGGGCGCGTCCCGTGCACGCGGTAGGGCTCCGCGTCGGCCCACTTGACGTCGAGGCCCAGTCCCGGGCGGCCGGTGTCGGGCCGCAGGGCACCCCCGGCCGGGGACAGGGTGCCGTCGAGGAGCAGCCCCTCCACGCGGACATGGTCGTGGAAGTACTCCAGGTGCCGCGCCCGGCGCACCGCGCGGAAGGCGTGGGCGGAGACGGCCGGGGCGCAGTGCGCGGACAGATCGAGGTGCTCGGCGGCCGAGAGACCGGCGATCTCCAGCAGCCCGGTGATCCCGCCGCAGCGGGTGACGTCGGCCTGCAGGCAGTCCACCGCGCCGGCGTGTACGAGGTTGACGAAGTCCCGCGCGGTGTAGGCGTATTCGCCCGCGGCGATCTCCAGCCGTGCCGGGCCCCGCTCGCGCAGCAGCCGCAGGCCCTCCAGGTCGGCGGAGCTGACGGGTTCCTCGAACCAGCGCACGTCCCACTCCTCGTGGAAGCGGCCCGCCCAGTACAGGGCCTCCTTGCGTCCCAGCGCGCCGTTGGCGTCGGTGAGGATCTCCACCTCGTCGCCGAGGGCCCGGCGCACGGCGGTCAGCCGCGCGGGGTCACGCCCGGGTTCCCGGGAGGTCTTCAGCTTCACCCGGGGTATTCCCTGCCGGACCCAGCCGCCGAGCTGGTCGGTGAGCCGGTCGAGCGGGTAGTTGGTGAAGCCGCCGCTGCCGTAGACCGGCACGCGCTCGTGGTACGCCGGGAGGAGGTGGACGAGCGGGAGGTCCAGCAGCCGGGCCTTGAGGTCCCACAGCGCCACGTCGACGGCGGAGACCGCCATGGCACCGACGCCGGGGCGGCCCGCGTTGCGTGTCCGCACCCCCATCGCCTGCCACAGCGCGGCCGGCGCGGCGGCGGAGGCACCCCGCACCACGGGTGCCAGCACGGACTCGGCGAACGCCGCGACCGAGAGGTCGCCGTACGTGTAGCCGATGCCGGTACGGCCGCCCGCGTGCACCCGGACCAGCACCATGGTGGTGGAGTGCCAGTCGAGGGTGCCGTCCTGCTCCGTGCCCCCGGGGCCGTCGACGGGCACCTCGAAGGCGTGCACGTCGACGGCGTCGACCGGGCAGTCGGGATCCGGCGGCACGGCCGGGACGCCGCCGGAGGGCTCGGGTCCGCTGCGCGTCATGTGCTGTCCCCTCCCGTCGATCCGGCCGGTCCCGCCCGGCCGCCTGCCTTCGCATCCGCGTGGTCACCCCTGGGTGACCCGGCGGCGCGCCCGGTAAACGACGCGCGCGTGCGGCCGTCCCGCCCGCCGTCGCGGGGGCGGCCGGGGCCGGCCGACACGGGAGCCGTCGAGCCAGGCCGGCGCGGGGACTGCCAGACCCGGCCCGCGCAGAAACCACCGGACCCGGCCGACGCAGGCACCGCCGAGCCCGGCCCGCACAGAAACCACCGGACCCCGTCGACGCGGGGCACCGTCGAACCCGGCCCCCGCAGAAGCCACCGGACCCGGTCGACGCAAGGACCGCCGAGCCCCGCCCGCACAGACACCGCCAGACCCGGCCCGCACAGAAACCACCGGACCCCGTCGACGCGGGCACCGCCGAGCCCGGCCCGCACAGAAACCACCAGACCCGGCCCGCGCTGGCACCGCCGAGCCCCGCCCGCACAGAAACCACCGGACCCCGTCGACGCGGGGCACCGTCGGACCCGGTCGGCGCGGGGCGCCCGTCCGTGCGAAAATCTCGGAGCCCCGCGCCCCGGCCTCTCCGTGGGGGCGGGCCGGGGCGGGGCGGACGAGTCAGGGAGCGGGACGGTCGTGACCGATCAGGGTGCGGGGGGCGGGGACTCCCGCGAGGACGAGGGCGGCACGCCCGCCATACCGGACGAGGTGTGGGCGCGCTTCGCCCACGACACGGAGCGGGCCATCGCGCGTTCGGCGCCCCGGGAGCCCTCGGCGCGGGAACGGGCGGACGGGGCGCGGATCGAACCCCAGGCCGGCGGGTCCGGAGCGTCACGGCCCGAAGCGTCGGGGCCCGAGGTGTCGGGGCCCGGCTCCGGCGGCTCACGGGCCGGTGGGTCCGACCCCGGCACGTCCGCCGCCGACGGCCCTTTCGGAGAGGGCACCCGGACACCCCGTGCCGACCCGACCCGTGCCGGCCGCCACGGCAGCGAACGCTCCGCTTCTCCGGGCCACGCCCGCACCGGCCCCTGGGCCGTCCTGCGCTCGCGCCGGGACACGGCGGACGAGTGGGGAGGGCACCCGGCCGACGAGGCCGTGGGGGAACTCTGGCAGCCGGAGGAGCGCCCGGCCGGGCCCCTTTGGCGGGATCTGGACGCCAGGGCCAGGCGCCGCCGGGTCGCCCGGCTGCTCGGCGCGGCCACCGCCGTCGTCCTGCTGTGGACGGTCGCCTCACGCGCGCCCCTCGGCTCGCGCGAGGGCTACGGGACCGAGGACACGACGGTGGAGCAGTCGGAGGACGCCCCGCTCCGGGTCCCGGCGACCCCGGGGCCCACTCCCGCCGTCTCCCCGGGGGACGCGACCCCGGCCCGCCACGTCGGCTGAGCCCGAGGGCACGGACCCGCACGCGGTCCGTGCGCACACCGCGGGCGCTATGCCGTGAGCCGCTCGCCCTGTCCCAGGCATCCCAGCAGCCGCGCCCGGTGCAGGGCGGCGACCGGTGAGACCAGGTCCGGGTGGCGGAGCAGGGCCGCCGCCCGGACGTCCCGTGCGTCCGGTGCGAGCAGCCGCCGGAAGTCGAGGGGCAGACCGTCGCCGTGCTCCCCCGCCGTGACCGCGGCGACCGCGCCCCCGGCGAGGTCCGGGTCGGTGAGCAGGCAGGTCGCCCAGCTCGCCACGACCTCGTCCACCCAGGTGCGCCAGGCGTGGCCGAGCCATTCCGCCTCGTCGGCGGGTTCCATGATCTCCAGGCCGGTGAGCCGGTCGAGCCTGCCGGAGCCGCCGGGGCCGGCCATCACGGCGAGCTCGGCGTCGATCGCGGTCGGGTAGCGCAGCCAGGCGGCGACGGTCACCGCCTGCCGTGCCTGGACCTCGGCGAGGGCGGAGTCCAGCGCGGTGCCGGCCGACGGGAAGGCGAGCATCAGCCACTGCGAGGTGGCGGCGATGAGCGGGGAGAGAGCTGCGGACACGCCGGGGCCGTTCCGATCGCGGGGGCGGTGGGAGGACACCGGGAAGATATCCCCGCCCTCCCGTCCCGCGATATGGCGCAGACCACGCGGCGGACGTGGCCTCGGCCACGTCCGGGTCGTCGGGTGCGGCCTCAACGCGCCCCGGAGGCCTGTTCCACGTGGTACAGGTCCTTCGACGTGCTGATCAGCTCGCTCCGCTCCTCCGTGGAGCCGACCATCGGCTGGGACCCGTGCAGCGGCACCTGCGCGCTCTCGGGCAGGAACCTGACGGTCACCAGCCCGATGACGCCGGCGAGGATCAGGTAGTAGGCGGGCATCATGTCGTTGCCCGTGATGTTGATCAGCGCCTCGGTGACCAGAGGAGTCGTACCGCCGAAGGCCGAGACGGCGATGTTGAAGCCGATGCCCATGGCGGCGTAGCGGACGGCGGTCGGGAACAGCGCGGGCAGGGTCGCGGCGCTCGGGGCGGCGAACCCGGCGAGCAACGTGGACAGGATCAGCACCCCGCAGATCGGCGCCCAGGTGCCCGCCGTCTTGATCAGCAGGAACGAGGGCACCGCGAGGATGATCATCGCGACCGCCGAGACGGCGTAGACGGGCCGTCGGCCGACCCGGTCGGAGAGCCGGCCGAGGAAGGTGATCAGCACGACGATCCACACCATGCCGATCAGCACCATCACGTCGGCGGAGCCGCTGGAGCGGCCCAGGGTCTCGGTCTGGTAGGTCGGCAGGAAGCCGGTGACCATGTAGTTGGTGACGTTGTAGAGGAGCACCAGGCCCATGCAGATCAGCAGAGGCCGCCAGTGCTCCCTGACGATGGTCCTGAACTCCGTGCCCGCCGACTCCTGGGCGAGGCTCTTCTCGTGCTCGTCGAGCTGCTGCTGGAAGGCCGGGGACTCCTCCAGCCTGAGCCGCATGTACAGGCCGATCACACCGAGCGGCCCGGCGACGAGGAAGGGGATGCGCCAGCCCCAGGCGAGCATGTCGGCGTCGCTGAGCGCCAGGTTCAGCACGGTGACCAGGGCGGAGCCGAGCGCGTAACCGACGAAGGTGCCGAAGTCGAGCCAGCTCGAGAGGAAGCCGCGGCGGCGGTCGGGCGAGTACTCGGCGACGAAGGTGGTGGCACCGCCGTACTCACCGCCGGTGGAGAAGCCCTGGATCATGCGGGCGAGCAGCAGCAGGATCGGCGCGGCGATGCCGATGGTGGAGTAGCTGGGGATGATCCCGATGACGAAGGTGCCGATGGCCATCATGATCATGGTGGTGGCGAGTACCTTCTGCCGGCCCAGCCGGTCGCCGAGCGGTCCGAAGACGAGGCCGCCGAGCGGGCGCACCACGAAGGCCGCGGCGAACGTCGCGAAGGAGGAGATGAGCTGGGCGCCGGGCGAGGCTCCGGGGAAGAAGACCTTGCCGAGGGTGGCGGCGAGGTAGCTGTAGACGCCGAAGTCGAACCACTCCATGCAGTTGCCGAGCGCCGAGGCGCCGACGGCCCGCTTGAGCAGGGGCCCCTCCACGACCTGCACGTCCTCCGCGCGGAATGCCCGCCGGTTGCGCCGGAGCCTGGAGGTCAGCTCCTCGCGGACCTGCCGCGGCAGCTCCGCGACGCTTTTCGGCACCCTCGTCCGGTTCCGGGGAGAAAGTTGTCCGTCCGGCCTCGCGTCACTCACGCCGCCGCCTTTCCACGTCGTGCCCTGCATGTACCGTTTGCTTCGCTTGGGCGGTTTCATTCCTGTACCGCCCGGGCGAAATGCCACGCCGCGGTGATCACCGGACGCACCCGGACCGCTTGCCCGGTCTGCTGCGGGACACACGGAGGTACCTGGGCCGACCCGCCTCCACGGCGGGTCGCGGGAGGCTCAGGGCGGGGCCGCACGCTCCCCGCACGACGTCACCGGCCCGCCTCCAGGAGCTGCTGGAAGCGGGTCATGCAGGGCAAGCAGTGGTGGTCCGTCTGGTCGGGCGCGGCCGGACCGCCCGAGACGTCGGCACCGCACAGGCTGGTGCCGCGCTGCTCGGTCACCACGTGCCACACCGGTTTTCCACTGCCGGGTTCCGGACCGACGCGCATCTCGTGCATGGTCACCACCTCCTGGGACGACGCCGTTTCCAGCAGACCCCGGACGGCGGCCCCGGGCCCCGGTCAGGGCCCCCATCCGGGTGATCCGGGCCGCGGAAACGCTTCGGCCGCCCGGGGACGGGGCCGCGCGGACACGGCGGGACACCACCGCGGAACGGGGGCCGGGACGCGTCGTCCCCCGGGTCCCGGAGCCTCTTTCGTCCGCCGTGGGTGGTTCGCGGGGCGGGCGGCGGGAACTCCTCGCAGAGGGAAGCGAACCGGTGGACCCGGCGAGCGGAGGAGAGGCGGACCGCCCATGCCCGAGCAGCACGCTGGTGACGACGACCGTGCGAGCCGTGACCTGGAGATCAATCCGGTCTTCAGCCGGGAGCCCCTGCGGGTGCCGCGGTACGCGCTGCCGGACGCCGAGATGGAACCCGACACCGCCTACCAGGTGATCCACGACGAGCTGATGCTCGACGGCAACGCCCGGCAGAACCTGGCGACGTTCGTCTCGACCTGGGCGGAGCCCCAGGCCCGGCGGCTGATGAACGAGTGCGCCGAGAAGAACATGATCGACAAGGACGAGTATCCGCAGACCGCCGAGCTGGAGACCCGGTGCGTCCACATGCTGGCCCGGCTGTGGCACGCCGAGCACCCGCAGCGCGCGATCGGCTGCTCGACGACGGGGTCGAGCGAGGCGGCGATGCTCGGCGGCCTGGCCCTCAAGCGGCGCTGGCAGCAGCGGCGCCGCGCCGAGGGCAGGCCCACCGACCGGCCCAACCTGGTCATGGGCATCAATGTGCAGATCTGCTGGGAGAAGTTCGCCGACTACTTCGAGGTCGAGCCCCGGTACGTGCCGATGGAGGGCGAGCGCTTCCACCTCACCGCGGAGACGGCGACGCAGCTGTGCGACGAGAACACCATCGGCGTCGTCGCGGTCCTCGGCTCCACCTTCGACGGCTCCTACGAGCCCGTGGCCGGCATCGCCGCGGCCCTGGACGATCTTCAGTCCCGTACCGGGCTCGACATCCCGATCCACGTCGACGGCGCCTCCGGGGCGATGATCGCCCCCTTCCTCGACCCGGAGCTCGAATGGGACTTCCGGCTGCCGCGGGTCGCCTCCATCAACACCTCCGGCCACAAGTACGGCCTGGTCATGCCCGGGGTCGGCTGGGCCCTGTGGCGGAACGAGGCGGCCCTGCCGGAGGACCTGGTGTTCCACGTGAACTACCTCGGCGGCGACATGCCGACGTTCGCGCTCAACTTCTCCCGGCCCGGAGCCCAGATCGTCGCCCAGTACTACAACTTTCTGCGGCTGGGCTTCGACGGCTACCGGCGGGTGCAGCAGACCTGCCGCGACGTCGCCACCGGCCTCGCCCGGCGGATCGCCGGCCTCGGGCCCTTCGAACTGCTGACCGACGGCGGCGACATCCCGGTGTTCGCCTTCCGGCTGCGGGACGGGATCGAGCACTTCAGCGTCTTCGACGTCTCCGCGGGACTGCGCGAGCAGGGCTGGCTGGTGCCCGCGTACACCTTCCCCGCGCACCGCACCGACCTGGCCGTGCTGCGGATCGTGGTGCGCAACGGCTTCAGCCACGACCTGGCCGACCTGCTGCTGCGGGACCTGCGTCGCGTCCTCGCCCGGCTGGACAAGCAGCACGAACCGCACCGCGACGCCGAGGACGCGGGCGGCTTCGCCCACGGCGCCGAGACCAAGAACCCGCGCACCCCGGGCCGCCACTGACCCGGTCCGAGCCGGAGGAGGAGAGCGATGTGCCGTCTGTTCGGTCTCAGCAGCGCTCCGCGGCGCACCCGCGCCACGTTCTGGCTGCTGGACGCCCCCGACAGCCTCAGCGAGCAGAGCCGTCACGACCCCGACGGCACCGGTCTCGGGTACTACGCCGCCGACGGCGCTCCCGTGGTGCACAAGGCCCCGCTCTCCGCCCGCGAGGACCGCGCGTTCGCCGAGGAGGCCCGGCGGGTGGAGTCGGAGACCTTCCTCGCCCACATCCGCTTCGCCTCCACCGGCGGCCTGGACACGCGCAACACCCATCCCTTCGCGCAGGAGGGACGGCTGTTCGCCCACAACGGCGTGGTCGAGGGCCTCGACCGGCTCGAGGCGCACCTGGGCGAGGACCGGGCCCTGGTCGGCGGGGACACCGACTCCGAGCGGTGCTTCGCCCTGATCACCCGGGAGATCCGCCGCCACGGCGGCGACGTGACCGCCGGAATCGAGAGCGCCGTCGGCTGGATCGCGGAGAACCTGCCCGTCTACGCCCTCAACCTGATCCTCACCACCCCCGGCGAACTGTGGGCGCTGCGCTACCCCGAGACCCACCGGCTCTACACGTTGCGCCGGCACGCGGGCGGCCACCACGGCTCCCGGCACCTGGACCACAGCGGCAGCGAAGGCCATCTGCGGGTCCACTCCGCGCATCTGGCCGACTCGCCCGCCGTGGTGGTCGCCAGTGAACGCATGGACGACAACCCGCAGTGGCGGCTGATGGACCCGGGCGAACTGCTGCACGTGGGCCCCGATCTGCACGCCACGCACCACGTCGTGCTGCCGGATCCACCGGCGCACCGGCTCACCCTGGCGGACCTCCGCCCCGATGCGGCCACCTCGCAGAGGGCGGCCTGAACAAGAGACCTGGAGGAACCATGTGGAAGCGCAGGAAAGGCGCCCGACCGGCCAGGATCCTCCCGCTGGAGCTGTGCGACCTGTGCGCGGCGACGTTCCCGCAGGACGAGGCCAAGCACGGCTACGTGCCCGACTCCTCGTCCGTCCATCCGACGAACGACGGCTATGACGGGCTGCGCGCCCTCACCGCGTGCGGCGACGAGCACTTCGAGGAGCTGCGCAGGCAGTACCTGCGACGGCCCTACGTGCAGGAGGAGTTGTGGGCCGCGAAGATAACGCGGGTGCTCACCACGGGCCCGCCCACGCTCACCATGGACCAGCTCGGCTGCCGCACCGGGCTGCACGAACCCGAACTGCGCCGGGCCATCGCCTGGCACAACGAGCGCATGCGACGGTACGCCGCCGAGGAGTGACGGCCGACGCCCCACCCCGCGGACACGGAGCACGGGCCCCGCCCCGGACGGCGGGGTCCGGTGCTTTCCGGCCCGCCGCCGTGACACGGGGCGGACGCGGGAGGCGAGTCAAGCCGGATCGCGCGTGTCCGTCAAGGCTCGCGACCGCCCCCGGGGCGCACATGTGTTGAAGACATCGTGAAGGTCGCCGGTCCGGTGCCGACCGCCATGAAAGGGACAAGAACTCGCTTTCGGCGGCGAATTGACGTCTCCTCATGGGCCACCGGAGAAACTTGCCGCTCGGCTCTTGACGCACGGATCGGGCCAGATGAAGCATTCACGAAAAGAGAGCGCTCTCAAAGCCGCACATCGTTCAGTTCCTGAACCGTTCGCTCACTCCCCCTTCAGGAGAGCCGCCCCATGCGCCCTTCGTCCTCCCCGGACCCCACCACGCCTGGCACACCCGTCACCCCTTCCGGCGCCTCCGACCCCGCCCCGGGCCGCAGGGCCGTCCTCGGCGCCGCGGCCGCGGCGGCCACCGCGCCGGCTCTGCTCGCCCTGTCCACACCGGCGTCCGCCGCACCCGCCGGCCACCGGCCCCCGCATCCCCGGCCCCGCCCGCGCCCCCGCCGGCTCGCGGCCGGCGGGGATCTGGGCCCGAACGTGCTGGTCTTCGACCCGTCCACGCCCGACATCCAGGCCACGCTGGACGAGGTGTTCCGCAAGCAGGAGAAGGCGCAGTTCGACACCGGCCGCTACGCCCTGTTCTTCAAGCCCGGCACGTACCACGGGCTCAACGCGCAGATCGGCTTCTACACCTCCATCGCCGGGCTCGGCCTCTCCCCCGACGACACCACCATCAACGGGGACGTGACGGTCGACGCCGGCTGGTTCGACGGCAACGCCACGCAGAACTTCTGGCGTTCGGCCGAGAACCTCGCGCTCGTGCCGGTGAGCGGCACCAACCGGTGGGCCGTGGCCCAGGCGGCCCCCTTCCGGCGCATGCACGTACGGGGCGGGCTCGACCTGGAACCTGCGGGGTACGGCTGGGCGAGCGGCGGTTACATCGCCGACTCCCGGATCGACGGCCAGGTGGGGCCGTACTCCCAGCAGCAGTGGTACACCCGGGACAGCGCGATCGGCAGCTGGCTCAACGGCGTCTGGAACATGGTGTTCTCGGGCGTCGAGGGCGCCCCGGCGCAGAGCTTCCCCGACCCGCCGTACACCACGCTGAACACCACCCCGGTCTCCCGTGAGAAGCCGTTCCTGTACCTGAGCGGCAGCGAGTACCACGTCTTCCTGCCCGAGAAGCGCACCGACGCCCGTGGCGTCAGCTGGGGCAACGGCACACCCCGCGGCACCTCGCTGCCGCTGACGCGGTTCTACGTCGCCCACCCGGGCGACAGCGCCGCCACCCTCAACCAGGCGCTCACCCAGGGGCTCAACCTGCTGCTCACGCCCGGCATCTACCACGTGGACGAGCCGCTGCGGGTGGACCGTGCCAACACCGTGGTCCTGGGCCTCGGTTACGCCACGCTCGTCCCGGACAACGGCGCCACCGCCGTGAAGGTCGCCGACGTCGACGGCGTGCGGCTCGCGGGCTTCCTCGTCGACGCGGGCCCGGTCGACTCCGCGACCCTGCTGGAGGTCGGTCCGGCCGGCGCCTCCAAGGACCACTCCGCCAACCCGACCACCGTGCAGGACGTGTTCGTGCGCATCGGCGGGGCGGGCGCGGGCCGGGCGACCACCAGCATGGTGATCAACAGCAGGCACACCATCGTCGACCACACCTGGCTCTGGCGCGCCGACCACGGCACCGGTGTGGGCTGGGAGACCAACCGGGCCGACTACGGCCTCGTCGTGAACGGCGACGACGTGCTGGCCACCGGCCTGTTCGTGGAGCACTTCAACAAGTACGACGTGCAGTGGAACGGGCAGCGCGGACGCACGATCTTCTTCCAGAACGAGAAGGCCTACGACGCCCCGAACCAGGCGGCGATCCAGAACGGCTCGATCAAGGGGTACGCCGCCTACAAGGTGGGCGACCGGGTCACCAGCCACGAGGGCTGGGGGCTGGGCAGTTACTGCTTCTACAACGTCGACGAGACCATCGTGCAGCACCACGGCTTCGCCGCTCCGAACACGCCGGGGGTGAAGTTCCACGACCTGCTGGTGGTCTCGCTGGGCGGGGCCGGGCAGTACGAGCGGGTGATCAACGACATCGGCGCCCCCACCTCGGGCACGTCGACGGTGCCGTCCACCGTCGTGTCGTACCCGTGAGCGCCTCGGGCGGTTGAGAGGACTGCCGGTGGCCGGACGGCGGGCCCAGCGCCCCGCCGCTGGTACAGGTCACTCCTGAGCACCGGGCCGCGCCCCGGCCACCGGCAGACCCGACGGAGCATTGCACACTGCAAATAGCGGTGCCAAGCGTCTACCGGGATTCGCCCTCGGGACGGTCGCCGGGCAGGGGCGCGGGCCAGGGCGGCGGCGGGGTGCCGAAGCGCACCTCGACGTGCTCGAAGCCCTTGAACGCCTCGGTCCTCGCGTACGCCCGGTAGGCGCGGCGGTCGCCCCGGGTCAGCCGCACCCGGTCGGTGAACGGGGTGAGCAGGCTGCGCGGCCACAGCCGCAGTACGCGCACCGCGCTCACCTCGGCCGTCATCAGGAAGACGAGGGCGCCGAGGTAGATCCAGGCCAGCAGACCGAGGACGATCCCGAACATGCCGTACGTGGCGGTCGCGCCGCGCAGCACGTCCTGCACGTAGTACGAGCCGGCCCATTGGAGCGCCTGCCAGACGCAGGCCCCGCCGAGCGCCGCGCCGTTCATGTGCCGCAGGGGCAGCCTGCAGTGCGTCAGGACCCGGTAACTCAGCTGGAGCAGCGCCGCGTTGAGGATGATGGCGCCGACCGCGGCGCTCACCCGGATGCCGGTGGCCAGGCGGGTGCCGAAGACGTTCGCGTCGGAGACGGTGACCGACAGCAGCGTCGTCAGGCACAGCCCGAGCGCCAGCACCGACAGGAACAGGGCCCCCTTGAGCCGGGAGCGGAGCGGATCGGGGCGGGCGTACCGGGGCACCGCCCAGATCTTGTTCAGCGCGTGCTGTGCGCCCTGGGCGACCCCGAGGGCGCCGTAGAGGCTGCCGGCGACACCGGCGGCGAGGGCGAGTCCGTTGCCGTGGAAGGAGTGGATGTTCTCGGCGATCTGGTCGCCGAGGACGGGGAACTCGCCGAGCGCGGAGTCCAGCACGTCCTGTTGCAGCCCGGGGTTGTGGCTGAGCAGGGTGCCGAGGACGGCGACGAGGATCAGCATGATCGGGAAGAGGGACAGGAAGGCGTAGTAGGCGAGGAGGGCGGCGAGGTAGGTGGCCTGGTCGTCGAAGAACTTGTAGACGACGGCGAGCGGCAGCCCCACCCAGCGGTGGCGTCGCTGGTACGCGTCGAACCGGGCCACCGCTCGCATGGGCTCACCCTCCGTCACCGCCGCGGGACTGCTCCGTGATCACATCCTCTCCTTCCCCGCGGGGCGGGGAGGGAGAGGCCACGCGGGGAAGTCGGCGGGCAGGGGCGCGCTCAGGTGGCCGCCGGGGCGGAGTGGTGGTCGTCGAGCAGCGGGTCCTCCTTCTCGGGCCCGGCCTTGCCTCCGCGCAGGGCGGTGGCCACCAGCACCGCCGAGAGGAGGGCTGCGCAGCCGCAGACCACGAAGCCGATGCCGTACCCGTGGCCGAGCGCGTCGAGCGCGTACTCCCGGGCGGCGCCCGGCGGCGAGGCGGGCGGCACCGAGTTGAGGGCCAGGGGGCCGCCCTCGGCGAGCACCTCGTGCGCGGCCGCCCTGGACTCCGCGTCCAGCGAGGAGGCGTCGGCCAGTGCCCCGTTCACGCGCGAGGCCGCCTGGCTGAGCGCGACCGCGCCGATCACGGCGGGGCCGAGGGTGAAGCCGAAGTCGCGGAGCAGGTTGGTCGCCGCGCTCGCCATGCCGGCGAGCGGGACGGGCACCGTGTTGACGGCGGTCGCGGTGATGGACGAGACGGTGAGGGCGAAGCCGCAGCCGACGAGTCCGAGGGGCAGGATCAGCGAGGGCAGCGCGCGGTCGTCGACGTCCAGCCCCGCGGCGAGGAAGTCGCCCGCGGCCATGAGCACGAGGCCCGCGGTGAGCAGGACCCGTGCGTGCAGACGGTGCAGCAGCCGTGAGGTGAGCGGGGTCAGGGCCGGGGTGATGGCGTTGAGCAGGAGGAAGGCGAACGCGGTCCGCATGGGGCTCTGGTGCTGGATCGGGCCGAGCCGGATGCTGGCGGCGTAGGCCGTGCCCAGGAAGCTGAACATGCCGACGACGGCGACGACGGAGGCCACGGCGAAGGAGCGGTTGCGGAACAGCTCCAGCCGCAGCAGCGGCGAGCGGGCCCGCCGTTCGGCGGCGACGAACAGGACGAGGAAGAGGGCGGCCACGAGGAAGGCGACGATCACGGGGGTCGAGTCCCAGCCGTCCTCCGGCCCCTGGATGACGGCGTAGAGCAGGGCGAACAGGCCGACGCCGATGGCGAGCTGGCCGCCGATGTCGAGGGAACGGCCCTCCGGGGAGCGGGAGTCGGTGGCGAACAGGCCGCTGACGAGCGCGCTGATCAGGGCCAGGACGACGACCACGACGAAGGCCGAGCGCCAGGAGCCGTAGGTACCGGTGATGCCGCCGATCAGCGGGGCCAGGAATCCGCCCGCGGACAGGCTGGAGGCCCACAGGGCGATCGAGCGGGCGCGCTGGGCGCCGGTGCGGGTGCCCGCAGCGATCATGGCGAGGGAGGTGGGGAAGAGCGCCGCCGCGCCGAGCCCGGCCAGCGCCTGCCCGGTCCAGAGCTGGTGGATGCCGGAGGCGGTGGCGGCGACGACCTCGCCCGCGCACAGCAGAGCGGCCCCGCCGACCAGGAGCCGTTTGCGGCCGAAGAGGTCGCCGAGGACCCCGAAGGAGAGTTCGAGGACGGCGACCGGCAGCAGGAACGCATCCGATATCCAGGTCAGTTGGGAGCCGACGGGGTGCAGGTGTTCCTGGAAGAGACCGTTGAGGGTGGCCGGCATGGCGAGGCCGATCTGCGCCAGGCAGACGGCGAGGCAGCCGGCGAGGAGCGTACCGAGGGGCAGCGAGCCGCGCGGCGCCGCGGAGGTGTCGGACATGGGCGATCCCAGGGTCGTCGGGGGCGGTCGGAGTGCGGGAGCCGGGGTGCGGAGGAGCCGGTGGCGACGGCGATGATCAGTGCACTGAACGAACGACTCGGGGAATGTAGGGCTGTTTTCTCACCCCAGTCAATGGAATGCACAACATCATGACGGCGACGCGCCACACCGGGCGAGGGAGGGCGGAGGGCGGGGCGCGGGAGGCTAGGGCCTCTCGTTTGGATCATTCCGGCGTCGCGGGGTCCGGCACGCACCTCTGCGGCGTTGTCGTCGGTTGCCAGGGCTCCGCCCTGGCGCTCTCCTCCGCCTTGCAGCCGCACGCACCGGACCCCGCTCGGGTCCGTGCGAAGACGTACCGCACCTGCCAGCCGGCCTGATCCAAACGAAAGACCCTAGTGACCTGAGTCGGAGATTCGTCGGCAGTAGGCGGCGACTTTGTCGAGGATCTCGTCGGCGGTCTTCGTCCAGACGAACGGTCTGGGGTGCTCGTTCCAGTCGGCGAGCCAGCCTCGG
>BNBP01000095.1 GCA_014656015.1 Streptomyces griseoaurantiacus
CCTGGGAAGTGCTTCTTTCCTCGCAGCCAACAGGACCCTCAGCAAGTCCTATCGTTGCAGGTCAGGAGCACTTCCCGTCTTTTCGATCAACCCTCGGACAGGCGCCCTCGTGAAAGCGCGAGGCTAGTGGAGCGCCACCTCAACCTCCCCTTCGCGAACAAAGCGGCGGCCGACCAGCTCCGCCCCGCCGCCGAGACGGCCGTGCGGCGCTACCTGGAACGCCACGGCACGACCCTGCACCAGACGAGATACTCCGAGCAGCCTGTCGAGATCCACCCGGTTCCCGGCGTCACCGTGACCGGCCGTGTAGACCTGATCAAGCGACTGGACACGAACGAGACGTCGGTCGTCGACTTCAAGTCGAGCGAACGCGCCCAAGCCGAGAACCTCACCCGTGACCAACTGCACCTGTACGTGCTCGGGTACCGGGAGCTGACAGGCCAGAACGCGGATGTCGTAGAGGTCCTCAACCTCGACAAGGCGGGGCGTGACACGCGCGAAATGGTGGACCCCGAGGTCATGACCGACCTCAGCAAGCGGGTCACCGAGGCTGCCGACTCCTTGCGCACCAACCGATTGCCCCGCCTGGACAGTTGGTGTTCGTCCTGCGCCGGCTGCGACTTCGCGGGCATCTGCCGAAGCCGCGAAAGCTGACGGAACTCTGCCATCCCATTTGAAAGTCCGGTCGTGGCCTGTGCGAGGGCATGAGAAAGGGGCCCACCCCAGTTGGGCATACGTGGCTCGGTACGCGGCCTTCAACGCCAGTGTGATGCGGGATCGGGCGGCACCGCTCCCGCATCACCTGTCATCGGCCATCGACGCCGACACCGCTCAAACCTCCGTCACGAACCCCACGAACCGCGACCACCCCTCACGCCCCACCGCGAAGTGAGGGCGCGCCACGTCCTTAGAGTCCCGTACGCAGATGGCCTGTTCGGTGACGGCGACCTCGACGCAGCTGTCCCCCTGGCTGCCGCTGTAGCTGGACTTGAACCAGGCCAGTTCCGTCGTGCTCATAGCTCTCCTCGGAGTCGCTCCAGCAGACCCCGCGAGTCCTTGGCGTTCAGGGCCTGCGACCGCAGTGTGTCATAGCGCTGGTACAGCAGGCTCACCTCTTTCGGGTCGGAGATCAGGCGACCGTTCTGCTGCCCCTCGGAGTACGCGAGCCGCTGCCCCTTCGGGGTTTCCAGAAGCTGAACGGGACCGTCCAGGCAGGCGTGCAGCCCGGCCTCCAACGGCACGATCTGAAGCGTCACGTTGCGTGGTGCGCTCCGCTCCAGCACATGGTCGAACAGCTCCAGCATCTGCTCTCTGTCCTCGAACCGACGCCGGAAGATGTGCTCTTCAACGATGAAGCTGAACGGCGTGGTCGGCCGCTCGAAAAGCATCCGCTGCCGCTCCATCCGCCTCGCCATGAAGTCCTCCAACTGGTTGTCCGGCGCCACTGGTACGGTCCCCTCGAACACCGCCCCCGCATACCCCTCCGACTGCAACAACCCCGGCACCAGCCGACACTCATACGTGCACAGACTCACCGCCACCCGCTCCAGCCGGGCCCACTCCCGGAACCACGCCGCGAGCCCCACATCCCCCCGCCCCCGCGTCACGTACTTCGACGACTTCCGCAACGCGCCTGTGTTCCCGAGGAGATCCTCCGACCGCACCACGTACGACTCGTCGGGCATCCGCCGCCCCAGCTCCACCGACTCCACGGTGTGCTTGGAGAAGCGCACCAGGTCCGCGAACTCGGCCCTGCTGTACCCCGCGTGCTCGCGCAGCGCCTGCTGGACGGCACCCCAGGTCCGCAGGCTGTCCGAGGGGTCGGGCTCGCGGTCCGGCTCACAGGCGGCCAGGTCGTCGCCGCCAGGACCACCGTCATGACTGCTGTCGCGGCCATTGCCGCCGCCGTGGTCGCTGCCTACGCTGTCGATGTCGATGCCGCCAGTCATCCGCGGCCACCTCCGATTCCGTACACGTACCGTCCCGCGCACCTGCGCCCGACGGCACCCAGAGTGACGGACCGTGCCGCGTACCGTCCACGGAATGTACCCGTACGCTGACGTACCGTACGGGCCGGGCGCCTGGAACACGCCCCCGCGCGCCCGTCACCGTGGCCTCATGAACGCAATCACACCCCAACTCTGCGCAACTGTACGCACGTTCTCACTGCTCTTGTCGTCCACCCGCCGCGGAGCCCGCCTCGCCCGTCTGCTCGCCGTCGAACAGCTCCGCGCCTGGGAAGTGTCACCCGGGGTCACCGAGCGCGCCGAACAGATCGTGGCGGAACTCGCCGGCAACGCCGCCCTGCACGGCCGCGTCCAGGGACGCGACTTCCGCCTCGTCCTCACCCTCGACACCGCACCCTCCGCATCGCCGTCACCGACGCCCGTGGCGATCGACTCCCGCTCCTGTCGGGCTCGGCAGACGGAGGCTCTCTCCCCGACGCCGAGTCGGGTCGAGGCCTCCTCCTGGTCGCCGCCTTGGCCGACCGTTGGGGCACGGACCCGTATCCGCCCGGCGGCAAGACGGTCTGGGCCGAATGCGCCCGTGAGCCCCACGGCCCGGACACGCACAGCGGGCGTACCTGACCGCGACGGCAGGGCGCGGTTCACCCGCTACGCGGCACGCGGCTGAGCACAACCCTCGCCCATGACTGAGGAGTTCAAGCCAGACGTCTGGGTGAACCGCCACCGCGACGGCTCCAAGCTTGAAACCTGTAGGTGCTGTCGGGGAGAGCGTCCCAGAACCGGCTGCCTGAGTGGGAGACTTGGGGCCTAACGACCCAAGGAGTTCAAAGCATGGCAACAGATGCCCACGGCGGACCTGTTCCGGCAGAAGACGGACGTGGGCAGCGAGTCCTCGACCTCCTGGACAAGGCGATCGACAGCCAGAGCCTCCTCGTGCGCAAGAACATAGCCCGGGCCCGCCAACGGACCCCGGAAGCGACGCCGGCACAGGTGATCCGCAATCTGGAGCGGATGTACGTCAGCGCCTTGACCGGGACCGGTGCCGCAGTAGGAGGAACCGCAGCCGCGCCCGGCGTAGGCACGGGAGTCGCACTGGCGCTCTCGGCAGGTGAGGCGCTCTCGTCCCTTGAACTGAGCGCCCTCTTCGCGCTCTCGCTCGCCGAGGTCCACGGAGTCCCCATCGACGAGATCGAGCGCCGCCGAACGATCGTGATGGGAATCATGCTCGGCGGGAGTGGCTCCGCCACCATCACCAAGGTCGCCGAGCGTACGGGGCAACACTGGGGACGTCAGGTCGTCGCCAAGGTACCGGCCGAGACGTTGCGTCAGATCAACAAGATCCTGGGAAAGAACTTCATCACGAAGTACGGGACCAAGCAGGGGATCATCGTGCTCGGTCGAGTGGCACCGTTCGGTATCGGCGCTGTGATCGGTGGTGGTGCCAACGCCGCCATGGCCACGCTGACTGTGAGGGCCGGTCGTCGTGCCTTTGGCCCGCCCTCGACGTCGTGGCCAGGGCTGACGTCCAGCGCGCCGCCCACGTCCGAGAACCCGCCTGGCTGACCCTCGGTGCACTGAAAGTACGTCGAGCACCCCGCCGCCGCCATCGCAGTCGATTACGGCGCGTCCAGCGCCTATGTGGTTGCCGCGAGGCCGCTCGCTCCGGGCCATCGGGGCGAGTTCACGCGGAACGTCCCGTCCGCGATATCCCACGTGATGCGAGCCGAGACCGGCAGGACACGGCAGCAGGCACGGTAGACATCGGCCCAACCAAGGGGGTGCTTGTGGGCGACGGAGGGTTCAACCGCACGTGTTTGAAGTGCCGCAACTCCATCGAGGTCGACCAGGACGGGCGCGTGGTCGCCCATGACAGGCCGATAAGTCGTTTCCCCTGCTATGCCTCCGGTCAGCTCGCCGCACTTGTGTCGGTCGAGTGGGGGCCCGGGCCTCGACGTAACCGGCGGACTACGGGCAGGGACAAAGGGCGCGGGCGTGCCTTGCGGGAGAAGACCGAGTACCTCAAGCCCCCTGAGTGGCTGCCGAACTATCGGGGTGAGCACCTGCCGACAATCGGCCTGCCCGCCAAAGGGTGGTTCGGTGTCTGGTTCCCGGCTCACACGATGTGGGAGCACGAGCGGAGGCTGTCTGGCTGGGTCGGAAGCGACAGATCGTTCCGGTGGGACAGCCGCGAGGGGTGCTGGACGATGGCCAGCGCTCACTTCCCCCACATCAGCCGGGAGCTGCTCCGCAGGTATCCGAGCGTCCTGATCGGCCGTGAGTACAACCCACGTGAAAGGTGCAACTCGTCCTGCCAGAACGCCCAGGGCTTCCTGTGCACCTGCTCCTGCCGTGCCAAGTACCACGGCCGTGGCAAATGGCGAAGCGGGTGGAGGACTCTGGGCGAGTTCAGCGGTCGGCGCGCGGGGAGGCCGTGGCACTGGATGGCCGTTGCCGTTGATGGCTGATCACCTCGGCACCCGCTCGCGGAGCGAGTCTGCGCAGGGCGCAGGGCCGAGTTCCGTGCCCCGCTCCTGCCGACGGCTCGTTCACCGCCTGCGCGACGCCTGGACGGGGCCGAGCGTGGCTCCCGGTCATCAGACAGCGACCACGTGCACGTCCGACGGCGCGAGAATCGTGAGGTAGGCGCGGATGTCCCCCGGGTCGGTGGTGAAGATCACCGCACTGCCGTGCCGGGCCGCTGCCAGGGCCACCCAGGCGTCCACCGCGTCCGGCCGCTTCTTCGCCGGCAGGGCCGCCCGCCCCAGAGCGGTCCCGATGCGCCGCCAGTCCGCGAGGTCCGGGCCCGTCGCGCAGGCCAGACACTCCGGACGGCCCGCCTTCGTCTCGCGCATGGGCGGCTCGGACGTACGGGCCTGGGGGACAGTGCAGTCCTTCAGGACACCGGACAGGGCATGCACCAGCGCCGGCTGGGGGCGCCACACCTGGGCGAGGACCGGTCCGAGCACCAGCGCCCGGTGCGGGACCGTGCGCAGCCCCTCATGGAGGGCCACCGCCTTCGCCTTGCGGTCGGCCAGTGCGATGAGCATGCCGGTGTCGTAGATCGGCACCCGTGCGCTCACGCGGCGTGTCCCGGACGGCGGCCTCGCCGGTCGCGACCGTGGACGAGCCCCAGGGCCTCCTCCACATCGCGGCGTTCCTGCTCCGTCAGCTCCGCGGTCGGTTCCGGGGCGAGTTCTGCGGGCAGCCCATCCGCCGCTCGCTCCGCCCGGGCGATGAGTGCGTCCACCTCGGCGAACTGTTCCTCTATGGCATCGCTCTCGGCCATCTGGCGCGTTGCGGCATGCACCAGATAGGCCGAGACGTCCATGCCCGCCCGTTCCGCGTGCTGCCTGATGCGTTCGGCCTGGTCCTGCTCCAAGCTGATGCTGATGCGCGTCTTCGCCACGAAGACATCGTAATACGCGTATGACGACGGCGCGAGTGCGGCCGGTCGAGGTGGGCAACCGGGCACGCCCCCTCCCCGGCACCCCGTACCGTGCCACCCCGCCCACCGGACGACGTCCGCCGCCTGCCCCGCGCGACGGGCCTGCGGTCCGACGGCGATCCGTCACCGCGTCCGGAGCGTCAACGCCCCGATCACCCTTTCTACGTCGTCCCGCAACGCACACAGCTCCCCCTGCGTGGGAGCCAGCTCGTACCCGTGGTAGTGGCAGGCCCGGCTGAGGCCGGCCCAGGTCGCCGACCAGCGGCGGGCCGTGTCAGGGTCGGCGTAGGACTCCAGACACAGGGCCTGGGCATGCGGCGGGCAGCGGGCCAACTGCGGTTTGCGGGCCTGCCAGTAGCGACGCAGGGCCTCTTCGAGGGCGTGGCGCAGCAGCAGGGCCACGGCGCGCGGCCAGACGCCCGTGGTGGAGGCGGTGGCAGTGCCGAGCAACCGGTCCGCGCCCGCGAGCAGTTCCTCAGGGGTCGAGACGGACGGCGGCGGAGGCGGGAGGGGCACGGGGGGCCGGGGCGGGCGCGCGGACGGCACGGGTGTGGCCGGGCGGATCGTGGTCACAGGGATCGCACCGCCTTCGCGAGGTCTGCGGTGCGGCGGATGATCTCCTCCACGTCGTCGACGGGCACGGCTTCGTGGGAGCCCTTGTTGCACCACCGGATGTGGTCGGTGGCCTGCTGGCCGTAGGCCCGGGTCAGGTCGGTCATGGCCTCGCCCACCCGGTCCATCTCCCCGTAGAGGGCGAGGGAGGCCAGTTCGGTGAGTTTGTGGGCCTTGGCGATGCGCTGCTCGATCTCGGCGTGCGGCAGGCCCGTGCCGAGGAGCCGGCGCCGGGCCGGTTCGATGAGGGCGGCCTCCAGGGCGGTGCGGCACAGGCCGGGCAGGACCCGGGCGACGACGTCCCCGGGCAGGTCGCGCGTCCTGGCGAGCGCCTTCGCGTCGTACAGGGCCTGCTTGACGGGGTCGTCGCCGGAGCGGACGCGTACGGCGGAGCGCTCGCGGCGGTCGACGGTGAGGACGGTGGCGGGCAGCCGCAGGTACTTCAGGGCCTGCGGCAGGCGGGTGTCGTGGGTGAAGACGACGACCTGGCGGTGCTCGGCGAGGAGGGCGAGGACGCGGGCGAGGCCGTCCACCTTGGCGGGGTCCATGGACTGCACCGGGTCGTCGATGACGAGGAACCGGAAGGGGTTCTCCGGGAGGAAGGTGCGCGGGAGGAAGAGGGACAGGGCGAGGGAGTGCAGTTCCCCCTGGCTCATTACGCCGAGCGCGGGGGCGTCGATGTCGTCGACGGTCACGTCGAGGGCGACCTTGCGCTGAGTTGCGGAGCCGCTCAGACGGACCGGGCCGAGGACAACGTTGCTCTGCTGGCGCAGATTGGACCAGATGCGCTGGGCGTCCTCGGCGATGGGCCGCATCCGGTCGGCGCGGATCTCGTCGTGGGTGGCCCTGAGCCATTTCTGGGCGGCCTTGACGCGGGCCAGGTGCGGGGCCGCTCGCTCGGCCGCGTGGGCCTTGTCGAGCCAGGCGGCGAGCGCCCGCGCGGCGATGCGCCAGGTGTCATCCTGGTCGGCGAGGCGCGCCGCGGCCTCCTGGCGGGTGACCCGTGCGGCGTCGGCGGCGATCCGCGCGGCGTGCTCGGCGGCGGACGCCAGCACGGCCGGGTCGGATACGGTGCGGCACCGCAGCCAGTCGTCCCAGGCGGCGATCCCGGACGGCAGCCAGTCGGGGGGCGGGACGGCCAGGTCGCGGACGGCCTGAGCGGCCGCGTCGAGTTCCCTGCGGACGGTGAGCACCTGCTCGGCCTCGGCGCGCAGCAGGCGTTCCTGCTCGGCGGCGTCGCGTGCCCATTCCTCGTCGAGGCGGGCCGCGCCGCCGCACACCGGGCAGGTGTCGAGGTCGGGGTGGGCGCGGTGGTGCGCGAGCGCGCGGGCGAGGAGTTCGGCGCGGCGCAGCGCGTCCTCGGCGGACGTGCCCCGCAGGTCCTCGGCGGAGGCGATGGCTTCGCGCAGCCGGGTCACGGCCGTGGCGACCGCCTCGGTGTCGGGTCCGGTCAGGGTGGAGCGGCGGCGCAGGTCGAACAGGAGGGCCTCGTCCACCGGGCCGGTCCCGACGGCCAGTTCGGCCGCCCGCGCGAGGTCCGGGCGCCGCCCGCTCAGTGCGGTGTGGGCGCTCCGGGCGCGGGGGTCGTCGGTGCCGGCCAGGAGGGTGAGCAGGGCGGGGAGTTCGGCCTTCGCCTCCTTGGCGGGCGCGTCGTACTCGCGACTCAGGTCGCGCAACCACTTGTCGGCGGCGGCGAGTTGCTCCAGCCCGAGGATGGAGGCGACGGCGTCGTACATCTCGCTGGGCTTGCCGCCGATCACCTGGCCGAGCTCGGAGTACGACAGGAAGGGGCGGTAGGTCGCCAGGTCCTCCTGCCAGCCGAGGTCCGGGAGGGGGACGGGGTCGTGGGCGGGCCGGTCGAGTTCGGCGGTGGAGTCGGCGACGTCGTCCCCGTGCCAGGTGCGCAGCACGGTGGCCGGCTCGGGATCGCCGTCGAGGCGCAACTCCACGGCGACCTGGGGTTCCTGGCCGTGGTGGAGGTTGCGCCAGCTCTTGCGCCAGATGTCGCTGCGGCCGCGCCAGCGGGCGTTGTCGCCGGTCAGCGCGATCTCGACGGCCTCCGCGAAGCTCGACTTGCCGGAGCCGTTGCGGCCGGTGACCAGGGTGAGTCCCGGGCCGGGTGTGAGGGGGAGACGTGCGGTACGGCCGATGCCGCGGAAGCCGCTGACCGTGACGGACTGCAGGTAGGCGCCCGGCATTCGGCCGCGCGTCCCGCCGTCGTCCTGGAAGGCGGTGAGCAGGAGGGCTCGGGTGTCCTCGTCGAGGTCCGAGCCGGCGAGCCGCCCGGCGATGAGACTGGCGAGGGTGCCGGCGGTCGGATCCTGGGCGGGCTGCTCTGCTGGAGACGGGTCGGGGGCGGGATCGATGGGTACGGGCATGACGGGACTCTCGTGGAGGCGACGACTGCGGTGCGTACGGCCGGACAGGCCTACGGCAACTGAACGACAGGGGACACACGGGAGCAGCGTGGTAACGCGGGGCCGTGAGACCTGAGTTGTGGACGACCATAGCCCACACAGACCCAACAATGGAACTCTTTGGAACTTCATGGAGATCATTGGATTCGGGGCCGGGGTATGACGCCCCGGCCCCCGCGCTCACAAACGCCACTCCTCGAAGAGCACCCCCAGCAGCTCCTCCTGCCTGGCCTTCAGCACCTCGGGGGTCCACTCGACGTGCTGGAGCACCTGGCTGGTCAGCGCGAAGGGGACCACTCCCCCACGGCCGGTGAAGTACTTGGCCTTCTTGGCGGTGAAGTCGTAGTTCTGGGCCGCCGAGTTCTTGGCGCGGTTCAGCAGCACCAGGTTTCCCAGACGGTGTGTCCACTGGGCACGCTGCTCCTCGTCGAACAGCCCGAACCACTGCGAATCGGCGTTCGGGTTCTGCGGCAGCACGTGCTCCACGGTGATGAGCGGGTGGTCGTACGTCACCCCCTGCCCGCGGGCCAGCAGCTCGTCGAGCCGGAGCAGCACATACTTGCGGATCTTGCCGACCAGATAGAGATCGCCGTCGAGCCTGGCCCGGGTCTCGGCCTTCTCGTCGTCCCTCAGCTCGAGAGCCGGGGAGGCAAGGCCCTGTCCCTCGTCGAGCTGCCGAAGCAACTCGGCGTACCGCGTGACGCGGGGAGTCGTGTAGACACGGCGGACGAACATGCTGGCCGACAGCCGCTCCAAGGCCCGCATGAACGTGTCGAGCCATGCCGGGTCGTCCTCGTGGTGACGCAGCGCCCAGAGAGCAGCGGGCCGCCAGTCGTAGTTGTCGACCTGCTGGAGCCTCCTGAACCAGGCGTTGACCGCCTCCGCACCCGAAGCGGGCTCATAACGTGCTTCACGGATCTGGGCATAAGCCTCGGCATACGGCCGGACAACGTCATGGACGAAGACCTCGCCCCTGCCGGGGAGGTAGCGTTTGAGTACCTGCTCAGGGAACTCCTTGAGCAGCTCCTGTTCCGCCCGCTTCTTGGCAAAGATCATCCGCAGGTGGAGGAAGAGTTCCGCGAAGTCGTCGCGCCCCAGCATCTCCTCGGCGTCCTCCCAGGTGGTGGCGCATGCCTCAGACGCCTCCGCCCCGAGATCCCCGATTATTTGCGACTTGAAGATGTCAGTGGGAGACAAGTCCAGGCCGCGGGAGTTCATGACGCTGAAGATCCGGTGTGCGCTGTCGAGGTCAGGAGTGCTGACGACGACCAGGAACGTCCGCTCGGCGAGCATCTGAGCCAGTTCCAGCCGGCGTTCCTCGGTCAACGCGGTGAGGCTGCGGTGGAGGACTGTCGCGTTGCGGAGAACGGCCTTCTGCGCGTCGGTCCGCAGGGCCTCCTCCTTGAGCGTCAGCAGAGTGCCCACCGCCCCCTTCGTCTGCACGTACTTCTCGAAGAAGTCCGCGTCACGGCTCCGCAGAGTGAGCCGCGGCCTCGGGGCGAGCCCACGGATCTTGGCACCCGGCTCCATGACCAGCCGGTCGAGGTCGCCACGCAGCTCCGGATCCTCGGTGAGGTCGCGGAGGACTGACAGGAGGATAGTCAGGGTCGTGAGGCGCTGCTGGCCGTCGATGACGTCCGCCGTCGGGACTGCACTGTTCTTGACGAGCACAACGGATCCGAGGAAGTACGGCTCATCCGTCCCACGGTCCAGGGCTTCCTGCAGGTCCATCAGCAGTTGAGCCGCCTGCTCCTCATGCCAGGCATAGGGGCGCTGGTAGTCAGGTATCTGGAAGTCGTAGTCACTGCTGAACACCTTGTGCAAGGGCATCTCGTGCGCCTCGAGCTTCTGCATGCCCCGATGATGTCGGAAAAATAGATCTCTGCGGCACTAATCCGACGCAACTTCCTTCCTCTGGCAGCGATTCCACAGGAGCCGGGGACACCCACGCCTGGACGAGGGCTTCACCATCTACTGTCGTATCGACGACAGCGTGAGCACTCGCCACGTCCGGCATGAGGGTCGACAGGGTCCGGAAGTTTTGTCATCCCTCTCATTCAGCGCTCAGCGACACCCGTATCCCTTGCCCCGCGCATCTGCGTGCCACGTCAACGTCCTGCGCGCCAAGGTCACACTGAGCTGGACGACCTGCTCGATCGTCAGGTCCGGCATGGGGATGCTCCGGTAGACGAAGTCGGGCGCGAACCCGTTGAATGCCAACGGAGCATGCGGGGCGGTTGCAGGTCGCTCGGAACCCATGTCGTCCAGCAGGGTACGTGCCCGGTCAAAGTAGAAGTAGTCGCCGTAGGCGCGGGCCTCCTGTTCGCGGACTGCCCGCCGTGTCGGGCCGGGCCGGCCAGGTGGACCAGCCAGAACTGGCCTTCCTGGATCTGCCAACCGGACAGGGTGTCGTCTCCGCGGTGAACCTCTCCACGATGCCCTGGTCTCGGTTCATTGCGGTCCGCACGATGACGCCGACCGGTTCCATCTCCTGCGCCAGCTCTGGCCGGACGAGGCTGCGCAGGCAAGGCATCTTCTGCACGGTCGCGTCCAGTCGAGCGTTCTTGAGGATTGCGACTACTTCCTCTGACACCAGCAACGGTTCGCCCCCCCCTCGAGGGTGCCGACCTCGGCGGCCAGTCGCACGAGCTTGTCGATCAGGTCGAGCCAGTGCTCGAACACATCGGCGCCAACCCATCCGCCCGCCGGAGATCGGGCATACATCGACAGCCGCACGGACGAAGACCGCGCCCACGCACTCAACCTGATCCAGTCCCGGAAGGACTACCAGACCAAGATCAAGGAATACGGGCCCGCAGGGGACCAGCGTCGACAGTGCCCCGCCCTCGGGCCGCACGCCACGGTCACCTGCTACCGCCGACCCCAGCCACGCCCGTCCACCGTCGTCGACCTCGACGCCCCCACTGTCCGTACCCCGGCAGCCCTGCCCACCATTCCCAGGCCCAAGAGGGACACCCCTGTCTACCCAGACATCTGCAGAGGGAAGAGCATCACCGTCCCGGGCACCGTCTTGGCCAAGTGGCGGCAGAAATACGCCCTGTTCACCCCTCTGTGGCAGGAAGCCTGGTCCGGACTGCGCAGTCAGAACGAGGGCGGCGACGGCAACCTGAAGAAGTCCGCCCTCGACAGCATCGACAATCCCCAGCTCCGCCTGCCGCACGGACGCGTCGCACAGACCCTGCTCAATGCCGTCATCATCTTCGTGGTGAACCTCAGAGCCATCCGACGGTTCCTCCGCGACCAGGGCATCCAGCCCCGCAAAGCCAGCACGCAGAGCGCCGCAGCCCAAGCCGGTGAACCCTCCGACTCGCCCCCGGCGCCGCTTCCGACCGAGCAGGCCGAGCCTCCGCCACGCGAGTGACACACCCCCGCCGCGCTCCGCCCCCGGAAAACCCCACATGCCTGCGCCACGGCTACCAGCCGTCGCGCAGGCATGTCCTGTTTCCGCAGGTGAGAGGCGCACTACCTGAACCGCCACCGCCTCACCCCCTCATCGAGCCGATCACGAGGCTCAAGGCCCCAGAAACGACGAAATACCGGTGAGTCACATGACTCGACCGGTAATTCGTGAACGCTTCGGGACGATCTCGTGAACGTCCCGCAAGTGTCCGAGGGGGGACTTGAACCCCCACGCCCGATAAAGGGCACTAGCACCTCAAGCTAGCGCGTCTGCCATTCCGCCACCCGGACGGGGTGATCGTCGCCCGGCCGGGGTGGGGCCCCGCGGCGACACGGACAACAATAGCAAGCTTTGGCGGTGCCTTTCACCTGCGTATCCGTCGGCCGGCGAGGCCCCGGCGGGAGGTGGTCGGGTCAGTGGCCGAACGCGGCGTCGAAGGCGGCGGAGGGTGGCTCGAAGTCGTAGGTGCGCAGTCGGGCGAGGGCCTCGGGGGCGCCCTGGAGGCGGTCCATGCCGGCGTCCTCCCATTCCACCGAGACCGGGCCCCGGTAGTCGATGGAGCGCAGCATGCGGAAGACGTCCTCCCAGGGCACGTCGCCGTGTCCGGCGGAGACGAAGTCCCAGCCGCGGCGCGGGTCGCCCCAGGGCAGGTGGGAGCCGAGGCGGCCGTTGCGGCCGTCGAGGCGGGTGCGGGCCTCCTTGCAGTCGACGTGGTAGATCCGGTCGCGGAAGTCCCACAGGAAGCCGACGGGGTCGAGGTCCTGCCACACGAAGTGGGAGGGGTCGAAGTTGAGGCCGAAGGCGGGGCGGTGGTCCACGGCCTCCAGGGCCCGCCGCGTGGTCCAGTAGTCGTAGGCGATCTCGCCGGGGTGGACCTCGTGGGCGAAGCGCACGCCTTCCGTGTCGTAGACGTCGAGGACGGGGTTCCAGCGGTCCGCGAAGTCCTGGTAGCCGCGTTCGATCATGGCCTCGGGTACGGGTGGGAACATGGCGACCAGGTGCCAGATGGACGAGCCGGTGAAGCCGATGACGGTGTCGACGCCGAAGCGAGCGGCGGCCCGCGCGGTGTCCGCGATCTCGGCGGCGGCCCGCCGCCTGACGCCCTCCGGCTCGCCGTCGCCCCAGATGCGGGCGGGCAGGATGGCGCGGTGGCGTTCGTCGATGAGCGCGTCGCAGACGGCCTGGCCGACGAGGTGGTTCGAGATCGCCCGGCACTTCAGGCCGTACTTGTCGAGGAGCTGGTGGCGGGATTCCACGTAGGAGGGGTCGGCGAGGGCCTTGTCGACCTCGAAGTGGTCGCCCCAGCAGGCGAGCTCCAGGCCGTCGTAGCCGAAGTCGCGGGCGTGGCGGCAGACCTCCTCCAGGGGCAGGTCGGCCCATTGGCCGGTGAAGAGCGTGAAGTCGCGCGGCATGTCTCTGCTCAGCCTCCTCAGGGGGCGGTCGGGACGCTTCGGGGGTCCGTCGGGGTGTAGACGGCGTTCTTCGCGGCGCTCTCCTCGACGGCCGCGAGGACCCGCTGGACCCGCAGTCCGTCGGCGAAGGACGGCTCGGGGCGGCGGCCCTCGGCGATCGCGTGGACGAGGTCGCGGATCTGGTGGACGAAGGTGTGCTCGTAGCCGAGTCCGTGGCCCGGAGGCCACCAGGCGTCGAGGTAGGGGTGCTCGGGTTCGGTGACGAGGATGCGGCGGAATCCGGCGCGCTCCCCCGGCTCCGTGCCGTCGTGGTACGCGAGTTCGTTGAGCCGTTCCAGGTCGAAGGCGAGGGAGCCGTGCTCGCCGTTGAGTTCGATGCGCAGGGAGTTCTTGCGGCCGGTGGCGTAGCGGGTGGCCTCGAAGGAGGCGAGGGCGCCGGAGGCGAAGCGGCCGGTGAACAGGGCGGCGTCGTCGACGGTGACCTCCCCGGTGGCGTCCTCGGCCGCCCGCGCCGACAGTCCCCGGGCGGCTTCGGAGCCCGCCGGCAGCGGGCGGCGGCGTACGAACGTCTCGGTGAGCGCGGAGACCCCGGCGAGCGGCTCCCCCGCCAGGTACTGGGCGAGGTCGACGACGTGGGCGCCGAGGTCGCCGAGCGCGCCGGAACCGGCCCGTTCCCGGCGCAGCCGCCAGGTCAGCGGGGCTCCGGGGTCCGCCAGCCAGTCCTGGAGGTACGTCGCCCGTACGTGCCGCAGCCTGCCGAGGCGCCCCTCGGCGATCATGCGGCGGGCCAGTGCGGTGGCAGGGACCCGCCGGTAGTTGAAGCCGACCATCGCGAACCGGCCCCGGGCCTCCGCCTCCTCGGCGGCGCGGGCCATCGCCTCGGCCTCCGCGACCGTGTTGGCCAGCGGTTTCTCGCACAGGACGTGTTTGCCGGCGGCGAGTGCGGCCAGGGCGATGTCGGCGTGGCTGTCGCCGGGGGTGCAGATGTCGACGAGGTCGATGTCCTCCCGCGCGACGAGGGCCCGCCAGTCGGTCTCGGTGCTCGCCCAGCCGTGCCGTTCGGCGGCCCGGCGGACCGCGTCGGCGTTCCGTCCGCAGAGCGCGGCCGGGACGGGGCGCAGCGGGAGGTCGAAGACCCGGTGGGCGGTGCGCCAGGCCTGGGAGTGGGCGGCGCCCATGAAGGCGTGGCCCACCATGCCGACGCGCAGGGGCGGTCGCCGCCTCTCCCCCGGCCCGTCCTCGGTTCCCGGCTCTGCCATGCGGAGGTCCTCCTCGTGGTCGTGGCGCGGCGGGCGCGGTGTCCGCGGCCGGGGTCCTCGGGCTCCGGTGCGGCTCACTTGAAGCCCGTGGACATGTACTGGTCGACGTTCTCCTTGTCGACGACGGCGGAGTAGCAGGTCAGGGAGGAGGGGATCTCGAACTCGGCGAGGCCGGAGACCCCCTTGCCCTGGCCGAGCGCGCGGGCCAGGTCGATCGCGGAGGCGGCCATGGTGGGCGGGTAGAGCACGGTCGCCTTGAGGACGCCGCGGCCGGCCTTGATGGCCTGGAAGGCGGAGAGTGCGCCGGCCCCGCCGACCATGAGGAAGTCCTCGCGTCCGGCCTGGTCGACGGCGCGGAGCGCGCCCACGCCCTGGTCGTCGTCGTGGTTCCACAGGGCGTCGAAGTCCTGCTGCGCCTGGAGGAGTTGGGCCATCTTGGCCTGGCCGGACTCGACGGTGAACTCGGCGGCCTGGCGGGCGACCTTCTTGATGTTCGGGTAGTTCTTCAGGGCGTCGTCGAAGCCCTGGGTGCGCTGCTTGGTCAGCTCCAGGTTGTCGAGTCCGGCGAGTTCGACGACCTTGGCGTTCGGCTTGTCCTTGAGTCGTTCGCCGATGTAGTGGCCGGCGTTGAGGCCCATGCCGTAGTTGTCGCCGCCCACCCAGCAGCGGTAGGCCTGCGGGGTGTTGAAGACGCGATCGAGGTTGACGACGGGGATGCCGGCGCGCATGGCCTTGAGGCCGACCCGGGTGAGGGCCTTGCCGTCGGCGGGCAGCACGACGAGGACGTCGACCTGTCTGTTGATGAGGGTCTCGATCTGGCCGATCTGCTGGGCGGTGTCGTTGGAGCCCTCGGTGACCTCCAGGGTGACGTCCGGGTACTTCTCCGCGCGCTGCCGGGCGTTGTCGTTGACGGCGTTGAGCCAGCCGTGGTCGGCCTGGGGACCGGCGTAGCCGATGGTGATCCGTTTGCCGGGCTTGTCGTCGGCGGCGGGACGGTCGTTCGCGGCCGTCCTGTCTCCGTCGCCCTCACCGGTGTCGTTGCTGGTGCAGCCGGTGAGGAGGGCACCGGCGGACGCGGCGGCGGCGCCGAGGAGCAGTCTTCTGCGGGAGGCGGTGAGCTGGTGCATGGCGGTGAACCCTTTCCTCAGGCCGTGCTCGCGGTACGGCGCTGGACCAGCACGGCGGCGACGATGATCGCCCCCTTGGCGATCTGCTGGACATCGGTCTGCAGGTTGTTGAGGGCGAAGAGGTTGGTGATCGTGGTGAAGATCAGGACGCCGAGCACGGAGCCGGTGACGGTGCCCCGGCCGCCGCTGAGCAGGGTGCCACCGATGATCACGGCGGCGATGGCGTCCAGTTCGTAGAGGTTGCCGTTGGTGTTCTGGCCCGAGCCGGCCAGGACGATCAGGAGGAAGGCGGCGATGCCGCAGCACAGTCCGGACAGCAGGTAGAGGTAGAGCCGCTGGCGGCGGACGTCGATGCCGGCCAGCCGGGCGGCCTCCGGGTTGCCGCCGACGGCGATCGTGCGGCGGCCGAAGGTGGTGCGGTGGAACAGCAGCCAGCCGGCCACCGCGACCGCCGCGAACACCAGGACGAGCGGCGGCACGCCGAGCACGTAGGTCTCGCGTTCGCCGAGGTCGAGGACCCCGCGCACGGTGACGACCTGGGTGCGGCCGTCGGTGATCTGCAGGGCCAGGCCGCGCGCGGAGGCCAGCATGGCGAGGGTGGCGATGAAGGGGACGACGCCGCCGTACGCGATGAGGACGCCGTTGACCAGCCCGCAGCCCAGGCCGACCAGGGTCGCGGCGAGGAGGATGCCGGCGAGGCCGTGGCTCTGGGTGGCGACCGTGGTGGCCCACACCGAGGACAGGGCGACGATGGCGCCGACGGACAGGTCGATGCCCCCCGAGGTGATCACGAACGTCATGCCGACGGTGACGACGCCGATCACGGAGGCCTGGGTGAGGACGAGTTGGAGGTTGCGGGTGTCGAGGAACTCGTGCGGCCGGGTGAGGCCGCCGATGAGGACCAGGACGGCGAGGACGCCGAGCAGGGTGAGGGTGCGGACGTCGGCGCGGACCGGCAGGCTCCGCCGGGCGGGCCGCCCTGCCGGTGCCGCCGTCCTCCTGGTGCCGTCCCGGGGCGGGGACACGTGCTGCGTCATGAGACCGGGTTCCCTTCTCCGTACGCGTCTTTGTACGAGTCCTTGTGCGGGCGGGTGTCGCTCCCGGGCGCGTTCCGGTGCGCCCGCTCCCGCGGTCCCGTGTCGGTCTCGTCCCGGTGGGCGTTCATGACGAGGTCGAGGACGCGGTGTTCGTCCAGTGCCCGGGCGGGTGCCTCGTGCACGACGCGGCCCTCGCGGAGGACCAGGACACGGTCGGCGAGGCCGAGCACCTCGGGGATCTCGCTGGAGACCAGCAGGACGGCGAGGCCCTCGTCGGCCAGCCGCCGTACGACCGCGTACAGCTCGGCGCGGGCCCCGACGTCGACGCCGCGCGTGGGTTCGTCGAGGAGCAGGACGCGGCAGCCGCGCAGCAGCCAGCGGGCGAGGACCGCCTTCTGCTGGTTGCCGCCGGACAGGGTGGCCACGGCCACGGCGGGGACCTCGGGGCGCAGCGACAGTTCGCGGGTGGCCTCGCGGGCGGCCTCCCGTTCGGCGCGCCGGTCGATCCAGCCGCCGCGTGCGAAGCGGGGCAGGGCGGACAGGGAGACGTTGCGGCTGACGGACTCCGTCATCAGCAGGGCCTGTGCCTTGCGTTCCTCGGGGGCGAGGCCGAGTCCGGCGCGGACGGCGGCGCGGACGCTGCCGGGCCGCAGCGGGCGGCCGTCGACGAGGACCCGGCCGGTGCGGGGCCGGCGGGCGCCGTAGACGGTCTCCAGGATCTCGGAGCGGCCGGAGCCGACGAGTCCGGCGAGGCCGACGATCTCCCCCGCGCGGACGTCGAGGTCGAGCGGGGCGAACTCGCCGGGGCGGGACAGACCGCGCACGCTCAGCACGGGAGCGGACGTGGGAGGGGACGGGGTTGCGGCGGTCGCCACCGGGCCCCGGTGCGGCAGCGCCGCGTCCGGCACCACCGGGTCCGGCACCGCCGCGTCCTGCGCCGGGGCCTGCGCCCTCCGGGCCGGGAAGACGTGGCCGACGTCGCGGCCGGTCATCATCGCCACCACCTGGCGGGTGGGCGTGGAGCGGGCGGGCAGTCCGCGGGCCACGGCCCGGCCGTCCTTGAGGACGGTGACCCGGTCGCCGATGCGGCGGATCTCCTCCAGCCGGTGCGAGATGTACACGACGGCGACGTCGGCTGCGGTGAGACCGGCGACGATGCGGAACAGGTTGTCGACCTCGTCGGGGTCGAGGGCCGCGGAGGGTTCGTCCATGACGATGAGCCGCACGTCGTGGGAGAGGGCCCGTGCCATGGACACGATCTGCCGCTGCGCCGCCGAGAGCGTGCCCACCGGGCGCCCGGGGTGGATCTCCGGGTGCCCGAGCCGTTCGAGCAGCGCGGCCGTGGCGGACGTCGCCGCCCCGCGCCGCAGGACGAAACCGGCGCGGGTCGGTTCATGGCCCAGGTGGACGTTGGCCGCGACCGAGAGGTGTTCCACCAGGTCGAGTTCCTGGTGGATGGTGGCGATGCCGAGGCGTACGGCGGCCAGCGGCGAGCGCGGGGCGACCCGCTCGCCGCGCCAGCGCAGGGTGCCGCTGTCGGGCTGGTGGACGCCTGCCAGGACCTTGATCAGGGTGGACTTGCCCGCGCCGTTCTGGCCGAGCAGGCAGTGCACCTCGCCGGCCCGGACGTCGAGGTCGACGCCGTCCAGGGCGCGGACGCCGGGGAAGGACTTGGTGATGCCGGACATGCTGAGCAGGGGTGGTTCCGGTGCCATGTGAGGTCCCCTCGGCGGGCGTACGGACGGCCGGATGCAGGGCGGGACGCGGGAGCGGAAGCAGAGGCAGAAGCAGCAGGGTGTGCGGGTACGGCAGGGTGCGGGTGCGGAGCCGGTCGTGACGGGCTCCGCAGACTCGAAACGGGCCGGCGGGCTCGACGGACGCGACGGGGCGCTCGACGGACTCGACGGGGCGGGCGGCTACGCGGGCGAGAACAGGTGGTCGCTGATGAGCCGGGCCCCGCCGATGACGCCGGCGGTGGGGCCCAGTTCGCCCAGCACGATGGGGAGGTTGCCGGTCGCCAGCGGGAGCGACTGGCGGTAGACCTGGGTGCGCAGGGCGGCGAGCAGGGTGTGGCCGAGGCCGGTGACGCCGCCGCCGATGACGACCAGGCCCGGGTTGAAGAAGCTGACCAGGCCGGCGATGACCTGGCCGGTGCGGGTGCCGCCCTCCCTGATGAGGTCGAGCGAGGTGGCGTCGCCCGCGGCGGCCGCGGCGGCGACGTCGACGGCGCTGAGCGTGCCGTTCGCCTCCAGGCGGGCCGCGAGTTCGCCCGACAGGCCCTGCCGGGCGGCCTCCTCGGCGTCGCGGGCCAGGGCCGCGCCGCTGAAGTGGGCTTCCAGGCAGCCCCGGTTGCCGCAGGCGCACGGCCTGCCCTCGGGCACCGCCTGGATGTGCCCGATGTCGCCCGCGCTGCCCGTCGTCCCGCGGTGGACGCGCCCGCCGACGACGATGCCGCAGCCGATGCCGGTGCCGATCTTGACGCAGAGGAAGTCGGCGACGCTGCGGGCGACACCGGCGTGCTGCTCCCCCAGCGCCATGAGGTTCACGTCGTTGTCGACGAGGACCGGGCAGCCGAGTTCCTGGCTGAGCGCCTCCCGTACCGGGAAACCGTCCCAGCCGGGCATGATCGGGGGCGCCACGGGGACGCCCTCGGGGAAGCGGACCGGTCCGGGTACGCCGATGCCGGCGCCGTCGAACCCTTCCGCCCACCCGGCGGCCCTGAGCTTCGCCGCCAGGGACAGGACCCGCTCGAAGACCGCGACGGGGCCCTCGCGCACGTCCATCGGCTCGTTGAGGTGGCCGAGGATCTCCAGTTCGGCGTTGGTGACGGCGACGTCGACGGAGGTCGCGCCGATGTCGACGCCCAGGAAGCGGAGTCGGGGGTTGAGGCGGACGTTGTGGGAGCGGCGGCCGCCGCGGGAGGCGGCGAGTCCGTCGGCCACGACGAGGCCCGTCTCCAGCAGCCGGTCGATCTCCACGGCCAGCTTGGACCGTGACAGCTCGACCCGGTCGCCGAGCCGGGCCCGGGAGTTGGGGCCGCCGTCGCGCAACAGCCGGAGCAGGCGGGCCTGATGGGCGTTGCCAGGACGTGCCGTCATGCGCCTCACGAGCCCCTCCCCGTCTCGATGCGGCCTGTGCGCGGCGGTGTTCGGCCGCGTTGGTGGCTTGCTCGGTAGAGGAACGTAGCAGCGGCCGCCGGGGCTGGGAAGAAGTCGTGCGGGAATTGCCGCGTCTTTCTCCTCGGACAGGACAAAGTGCGGTCCACGGGGCACCGGCGGGGCGCGGGGTGGTGCCGCGGACGGGGCCGGCACGGGGGCGGGCGGCGGGTCTCAGTGGTGTGCGTGCCCGGTGTGCGCGCGCATCAGGGCGGTGGCGCGGGCCTGGTCGCCGGCCGCGATCGCGGCGGTCACCTCGCGGTGCTCGGCCCAGGAGCGGGGGCCGCGCTGCCGGGCGGCAGGGGCGTGGTACCAGCGCACCCGGCGGTCGATACGCGCGGCCAGTTCGGCGAGGACCGCGTTCCCGGCGAGTTCCATGACCTTGGCGTGGAAGCGGGCGGCGAGCGCCACGGCGCCGTCCGCCTCGCCCGCCGCCACGGCCCGTTCGCCCGCCGCGCACAGTTCCTCGAGGGCGCGGACGCCCTCCGGGCCGGCGGCCGCGGCGGCGAGCCGGGCGGCCTCGCCCTCCAGCAGGGTGCGTACGGTGCCGAGTTGCTCGGCCTCCGCCGGTGTCGGCACGTGCACGAACGCGCCCTGGGCGGGCCGGAGGTCCACCCAGCCCTCGGTGCTCAGGCGTTGCAGTGCCTCGCGCACCGGCTGCCGCGACACCCCGAGCCGGCGGGCGAGGTCGCTCTCGACGAGGTGCCGGCCGGGCGGCAGGGCGCGGCTGGTGATGAGGTCGAGCAGCGCCTCGTGGACCCGGTCGCGCAGCGGCCCGGGCCGCCACGGCCCCGGCACCGCGCTCGTCGGCGATTCCGTGGACACCCTCGCCCCCTTCCGGCACACCTGTGCGCTCCCACGGTGGCGGAGGACGGAACGGGTCGGTCGATGCCGCCCTTCCCTCGCTCCGCTGCCCCCTTTCCCGTCGGCCGCCTTTTTATTCGTCTGTCCGTTCGAATTACTGTCGCCCCGCCCGTCCGCCTGCGGCTCAGGGGCAGCGGACGACCTGCCCCGCGTAGGACAGGTTGCCGCCGAAGCCGAAGAGGAGGACCGGGTCGCCACTGGTCAGCTCGCCGCGTTCGACGAGCTTGGACAGGGCGAGCGGGATGCTGGCGGCCGAGGTGTTGCCGGACTCGACGACGTCCCGGGCGATGACGGCGTTGACCGCGCCGATCTTCTCGGCGAGCGGTTCGATGATGCGGAGGTTGGCCTGGTGCAGGACCACTCCGGCCAGGTCCGCGGGGGTGATGCCGGAGCGCTCGCACACCTGGCGGGCGACGGCCGGGAGGCGGGTGGTCGCCCAGCGGTAGACGCTCTGGCCCTCCTGGGCGAAGCGGGGCGGGGTGCCCTCGATCCGCACGGCGTTGCCCATCTCGGGCACCGAGCCCCACAGCACGGGTCCGATGCCGGGCAGCCCGGCCGTCCCGGACCCCGCACCCCCGGCAGCGCCTGCGCCTTCGTCGATGGCCGCCTCGACGACGGCCGCGCCCGCCCCGTCGCCCACCAGGACGCAGGTCGTGCGGTCCGTCCAGTCCGTCACCTCGGACATCTTGTCGGCGCCGATGACCAGCGCGCGGGTGGCGGCACCGGCGCGCACCGCGTGGTCGGCGGTGGCCAGGGCGTGCGGGAATCCGGCGCAGACCACGTTGACGTCCATCGCGGCCGGTGAGGGGATGCCGAGGCGGGCGGCGACCCGGGCGGCGGTGTTCGGGGACCGGTCGATCGCGGTGGAGGTGGCGACGACGACGAGGTCGACGGTCTCGGGGCCGTGCCCGGCCGCGGCGAGCGCCTTGGCGGCGGCGTGCGCGGCGAGTTCGTCGACCGGCTCGTCGGGGCCGGCCAGGTGGCGGGTGCGGATGCCGACCCGGCTGCGGATCCACTCGTCGCTGGTGTCGACCATGCCCGCCAGGTCCTCGTTGGTGAGGATCCTGGCGGGCTGGTAGTGGCCGACGGCGGTGAGGCGCGAGCCGAGCGTCATGGTGGTCCCCCTGGTGCGTGGGTGGCGGATCCACCAGTCTGATCAGTGACTCACGGGTACGACGGCAGGTGAAGCAACAGGAAAGCGGGGAGCGGATTGTCGGCTTCCCTCAGTGGCCCGGTGGCCGAACGGCCGCGTGGCCCGGGGGCCGCGTGGCCCGGGGGCCGAGTGGCCCGGGGGCCGCGTGGCCCGGGGGCCGAGTGGCCCGGGACCCCGCCGTGGGGCGGCCGGTCAGCCGGTGAACAGTTGGGTCGCCTTGCGCACCAGTTCGTACAGCCCGTAGGCGAGCGGAGCGCACACCCACAGCCAGGAGAAGGCGATCAGTGGGCGGCGGTCAGGTGGCGGGCTGCTCTCGCCGGTCATCGGCGGCCTCCTTGCCGGGTGCGGCGACGTGGTGACGGGGGTGGACGGGGCGGACGAGTTCGTTGGCGACGAAGCCGAGGACGAGCAGTCCGATCATGATGAGGAACGACAGGGTGTAGAGCTCGGCGCCGTGCTTGCCGGCGTCCTCCTGGTGGTCGGCGATCCAGTTCACGATGAGCGGGCCGAGCACGCCGGCCAGGGACCAGGCGGTGAGCAGCCGGCCGTGGATGGCGCCGACCTGGTAGGTGCCGAAGAGGTCCTTCAGATAGGCGGGGACGGTCGAGAAGCCGCCGCCGTAGAAGGAGAGGACGACCAGCGCGCACAGGACGAACAGCGGCTTGGAGTCGTCGCCGAAGGAGGCGATCAGCGCGTACATCACGGCGCCGACGCCGAGGTAGACGCGGTAGATGTTCTTGCGGCCGATCAGGTCCGAGGTGGTGGACCAGCCGATGCGGCCGGCCATGTTGGCCGCGGACAGCAGGGCGACGAAGCCGGCGGCCGCGGAGACGGAGACGGGCGTCGAGGAGTCCGCGAAGAAATCCGTGATCATCGGCGCGGCCTTCTCCAGGATGCCGATGCCCGCGGTCACGTTGGTGCAGAGCACCACCCACAACAGCCAGAACTGCGGGGTGCGGACCGCGCTGCGGGCGGAGACCCGCGGTGCCGCCTCCGGGACGGCGGCCGCGTCGGTCCCGGCCCCCGGGTCCTCGGCGGCCGCGACGGCGGACGCGGGAGCGTGGCCGCGCGGGACGCGGACGAGGAGGACGCCGAGGGTCATGAAGACGGCGTACGACAGGCCGTGCACCAGGAAGGCGAGGGCGATGCCGGAGCTGTCGGAGCCGAAGGAGTCCAGCATCTGCGCCGACCAGGGCGAGGCGATCAGCGCGCCGCCGCCGAAGCCCATGATGGCGATGCCGGTGGCCATGCCGGGGCGGTCGGGGAACCACTTGATGAGCGTGGAGACCGGGGAGATGTACCCGATGCCGAGGCCGATGCCGCCGACGAAGCCGTAGCCGAAGACGATCAGCCAGTACTGCTCGGTGGCGGCGCCGAGGGCGGAGAGCAGGAAGCCGGAGGAGAAGCAGACCAGGGCGACGGTCATGGCCCAGCGGGGGCCGTTGCGCTCGACGAGTGTGCCGCCGAAGGCGGCGGACAGGCCGAGCATCACGATGCCGAGCTGGAAGGGCAGGGCGCTTTGCGTGCCGGAGAGGCCGAGGGCCGCTTCGAGGGGCGGCTTGAAGACGCTCCAGGCGTAGGCCTGGCCGATGGAGAGGTGGATGGCGAGGGCGGCCGGGGGGACCAGCCAGCGGCTCCAGCCAGGGGGTGCGACAGGGGGGCTCATGGATCAGGAACGGTAGGCACGCGGGCGGTAGTTGAGAAGGCAACGGCTTGCCCGTATGCGGTGAGCGGTGGGGTGCGCGCGACGAACGGTCCGCGTCGAGCGGCGAGCGGTCGCGGCCACCCGGGCCACACCCCGTGGTACCCGTCGGGGGCCGCGCCCCGTAGGACCCGGGGCCACGCCCCCCGTAGGACCAGTCGGTGGCCGCGCCGGGACCCGTCGGGCCGCCGTCCCGACGGGTCCC
>BNBP01000096.1 GCA_014656015.1 Streptomyces griseoaurantiacus
GGGCATGAGGGCCTTCCGCTCGGTGTTGACGTCGCAATCCACACCGAACCCGGAAGGCCCTCACTCATTCAAGATCACCCACCGTGAAACCTGTCACCAACCTCCGTGGACAGAACACCTAGGGCCTTTCGTTTGGATCAGGCCGGCTGGGAGGCGCGGTACGTCCTCGGCCGACCCGAGCGGGGTCCGGTGCGTGCGGCTGCAAGGCGGAGGAGGGCGCCAGGGCGGAGCCCTGGCAACCGACGACAACGCCGCACGAGAGGCCCTAGGCCACCCGGAATGCCCCAGGGGCCCCTGGCGTACGCTGGACCGGTCCGCCCCCACCCCTGGACGAAAGGGACACCCCCGGTGACCGAGAAGGCCGACCTTCAGCCCGTCCTCGACCGTGCCGCCGCGGGTGGACGCATCACCCCCGAAGAGGCCCTCGCCCTCTACCGCGACGCCCCGCTGCACGCGCTGGGCGCCGCCGCCGACTCGGCCCGCCGCCTCAAGTACGCCGGCATCGAGCACATCGCCACGTACATCATCGAGCGGAACATCAACTACACGAACGTCTGCGTGACGGCGTGCAAGTTCTGCGCCTTCTACGCGGCCCCCAAGGACACCGCCAAGGGCTGGACGCGCGACCTCGACGACATCCTGCGCCGCTGCGCGGAGACCGTCGAACTGGGCGGCACGCAGATCATGTTCCAGGGCGGCCACCACCCCGACTACGGCGTCGAGTACTACGAGAAGCACTTCGCGGCCATCAAGAAGGAGTTCCCGCAGCTCGTCATCCACAGCCTGGGGGCGAGCGAGGTCGAGCACATGGCCCGCATCTCGGGGGTGTCCGTCGAGGAGGCCGTCACCCGCATCCACGCGGCCGGCCTCGACTCCTTCGCCGGTGCCGGCGCCGAACTGCTCCCGGAGCGGCCGCGCAAGGCGATCGCCCCGCTGAAGGAGTCCGGCGAGCGCTGGCTGGAGATCATGGAGACCGCGCACAGGCTGGGCGTGGAGTCCACCTCCACGATGCTGATGGGCACGGGCGAGACGAACGCCGAGCGCATCGAGCACCTGCGCATGATCCGTGACGTGCAGGACCGCACGGGCGGCTTCCGCGCGTTCATCCCGTACACCTACCAGCCCGAGAACAACCACCTGAAGGGCCGCACCCAGGCCACGCTCTTCGAGTACCTGCGGATGATCGCCATCGCCCGCCTCTTCCTGGACAACGTCCGGCACATCCAGGGCTCCTGGCTGACCACCGGCAAGGAGGTCGGCCAGCTCTCCCTGCACTACGGCGCGGACGACCTCGGCTCGATCATGCTGGAGGAGAACGTCGTCTCCTCGGCCGGCGCCAAGCACCGCTCCAACCGCCTGGAGATCATCGACCTGATCCGCAAGGCGGGCCGGGTCCCGGCGCAGCGCGCCACGACCTACGAGCACCTCGTCGTGCACGAGGACCCGGCGAACGACCCGGTCGACGAGCGGGTCGTCTCGCACATCTCCTCCACCGCCATCGAGGGCGGCACGGCGCACCCGGAGCTGAAGCTCCTGCCCGCCAACTAGTCGGCCCGGTACCGACGGTGCTGACGATCCACGTCGCCGAGGCCTCGCCCGGGGCCGCCGTGCTGGTCGAGGGCGCGCACCTCGCCGCCCTCGGCCCGTACGAGGAACTGGCCGCCGCCCACCCGGCCGCCCGGGTACGGCGCTGGCCCGGCATCCTCACCCCCGGGCTGCTCAACCCCCACGGCCCGGAGCTGCTGGAGCGCACCTACCACCCCGACCCGCGCGAGGCGGACCGGCTCGGCACCGAGCCGGTGACCGGGGAGCGCGCGCGGGCCCTGCTCGCCGCCGGCCCGTCCGCGCGGGGTGCCAGCGCCCGCCGCGGGGTGCAGCGCCTGCTGGCGCACGGCACGGTCGCCCTCGCCGGTGAGCTGCGCGGCCGCGAGGCCCTGGACGCGGTGCGCCGGGCCGGACTCGCCCTCGCGCCGCGCCCGGTCGCGCCGCCCGGAACCCCGGCGCTCTCCCCGAGGCCCCTCGTGCTGCTCCCGGCCCTCGCCGCCGGGGGACCCGCGCGCTTCGCGGTGTTCGACGTGCCCGACCGGGAGGCCCTCGTGCGCGAGGGCGCGGCCACCTGCGTGGTCACCGTCCTCGGCGGCCGCATGGTGCACCGGCGCGCGTAGCGGGCCGGAACCCGCCTGCCACAATGGGTCCGTGACCCGAGCCAGCCTGGACAAGCAGCCGCACGAAGTCGCCTCGATGTTCGACGACGTCGCGGAACGGTACGACCTCACCAACGACGTGCTCTCCCTCGGCCAGGACCGGCGGTGGCGCAAGGAGGTCGCGAAGGCGGTCGACGCGCGGCCCGCGCAGAAGGTCCTCGACCTCGCCGCCGGCACGGGCACCTCCTCGCTGCCCTTCGCCCGCACCGGCGCCTACGTCGTGCCCTGCGACTTCTCCCTCGGCATGCTCCAGGTCGGCAAGCGCGACCGCGGCTGGCTGCCCTACACGGCCGGCGACGCGACCCGGCTCCCCTTCAAGGACGACGTGTTCGACGCCGTCACCATCTCCTTCGGGCTGCGCAACGTGCAGGACACGGACGCCGCGCTGCGCGAGCTGTACCGGGTGACGAAGCCCGGCGGCCGGGTCGTCATCTGCGAGTTCTCGCACCCCACGTGGGCGCCGTTCCGCACCGTCTACACCGAGTACCTGATGCGGGCGCTGCCGCCGGTGGCCCGCTCGGTGTCCTCCAGCCCCGACGCCTACGTCTACCTCGCCGAGTCCATCCGCGCCTGGCCCGACCAGTCCGCTCTGGCCGCGCGGCTGACCGGGGCCGGCTGGTCGAAGGTGGCCTGGCGCAATCTGACGGGCGGCGTGGTGGCACTGCACCGGGGCTTCAAGGCGGAGTGAACCCGCTTCCGGGCACGGTGGTCCGGGGCCGGGCACGGTGGTCCGGGGCCGGGTCCCGTCCGTGGCCCGGCCGCACCCGCGGACCTCACCGGGTGAACAGGGACTCTCCCGGCTCGTCCAGTTCGCGCCGTATCCCGCCGGGCGGCGGGACCGGGCGCCGCGGCTCCCGTACGCCGCCGCCCCCCTCGCCCTCGCCGAACTCGAACCAGACGGTGACCACGGCGCCGCGCGGGACCTCGGTGCCGGGCGGCGGGTACTGGCGGACCACGTAGTCCACCACGGTCGTCATGGCGAAGTCCGGCCGGTCGGGCGCGGAGAGCAGCACGCCTCGCGCGGCGGCACTCTCCCGGGCGTCCACGGCCATCAGCCCGACGAGGCGCGGGACCCGCACCTCGGGCGTTTCGGGTGTTATTCGCACGGCTGTCACCCCCAGCGGTACGCCCAGGGTACGCACGGCGGGGGCCCGGCCGGAAGCGCCCGACACCGTTCCGTGACAGATCGTCACGGAGGGTGAGGGATGTGCCCGCGCCCCTCGGCGGTTTCGGCCAACGCCCCTGAATAGACTGCCCCTGTCCACCGCCGAGCCCCGGCATTCCACCCTCGAGCCTCGGGGAGACCACGTGACCGAGCCCCAGCCCCTCACCGAACACACCGCCGATGTGATCGTCGTCGGGGCCGGACCAGCCGGTTCCACCACCGCCTACTACCTCGCCAAGGCCGGCCTCGACGTCCTGCTCCTCGAGAAGACCGCCTTCCCCCGCGAGAAGGTCTGCGGCGACGGCCTCACCCCGCGCGCCACCAAGCAGCTCGTCGCCATGGGCATCGACATCTCCGAGGAGGCCGGCTGGCTCCGCAACAGGGGCCTGCGCATCATCGGCGGCGGCGTCCGCCTCGAACTGGACTGGCCGGACCTCGCCAGCTACCCGGACTACGGACTCGTCCGCAAGCGCGACGACTTCGACGAGCAGCTCGCCCGCCAGGCCCAGAAGGCAGGCGCCCGCCTGTACGAGCGCTGCAACGTGGGCGCCCCGATCGTCGACGACCGCACCGGCCGCATCACCGGCGTGCACGCGAAGCTCGGCGAGGAGAAGAAGGAAGTCACCTTCCACGCCCCCCTCGTGGTCGCCGCCGACGGCAACTCCACCCGGCTGTCCCTCGCGATGGGCCTGCACCGCCGCGAGGACCGCCCGATGGGCGTCGCCGTCCGCACCTACTTCACCTCGCCCCGCCACGACGACGACTACCTGGAGTCCTGGCTGGAACTGTGGGACCGCCGCGGCCCCCAGGACCGGCTGCTGCCGGGCTACGGCTGGATCTTCGGCATGGGCGACGGGACGAGCAACGTGGGCCTCGGCGTGCTGAACACCTCCGCCGCCTTCAAGGAGCTCGACTGGCGCGAGATCCTCAAGGCCTGGTGCGCCTCGATGCCGGAGGACTGGGGCTACACCCCGGACAACATGACGGGCCCGATCCGCGGCGCCGCCCTCCCGATGGCGTTCAACCGGCAGCCGCACTACACCAAGGGCCTGCTGCTGGTCGGCGACGCGGGCGGCCTGGTCAACCCGTTCAACGGCGAGGGCATCGCGTACGCGATGGAATCGGGGCAGATCGCCGCCGACGTCATCGTGCAGGCGCACGCCCGGGCGACGCCCGCGCAGCGCGAGATCGCGCTGCGCCGCTACCCGCAGGTCCTGAAGGACACCTACGGCGGCTACTACAACCTCGGCCGCGCCTTCGTGAAGCTGATCGGCAACCCGAAGGTCATGCAGATCGCCACGCAGCGGGGCCTGACCCACCCGGTGCTGATGAAGTTCACCCTCAAGCTCCTCGCCAACCTCACGGACCCCACGGGCGGCGACGCGATGGACCGCATCATCAACGGCCTGTCGAAGGTGGCCCCGAAGGCGTAGGACGACTCAAGCCCCCCAGGGGGCGCAGGAAGCCCTCCGAGGGGCCCTCAGTGGCCCGCGGAGGGCTTCCCGGTGTCCGGGGCGCCCGAGGGGGCCACGGGCGGCACAGCGGAAGCCACCGCCCGTGGGGAGGGGCGGTGGCTTCCGGCCGTATGGATCATGTGCGCGCCCTGCGGCGCGTTCCGGGTGGTGCGGGGTGTGCGGGGGGACCGCTCAGAGCACGCGCACCGCACCGCTCGGCGGGTCGTACGAGAGCGGACGCTCGACGACACCGGTGGACGAGTTCTGCGCGCCGACGAACATGCCGTTCCCGACGTACACGCCCACGTGGTAGGCGCTGCCCGCGCTGCCCCAGTACAGGATGTCGCCCGGCTGCAGGTTGCTCAGCGAGACCTGGGTGCCGGCCGTCGACTGGGACTGCGAGACGCGCGGCAGGCTGATGCCCACCTGCTTGAAGGCGGTCTGCACGAGACCGGAACAGTCGTAGGCCGAGGGGCCGGTGGCGCCGGAGACGTAGGCCTTGCCGACCTGCGCCTTGACGAAGGAGACGACCGCCGCCGCGGAGCCGGTGGCCGTGGACGAGGACGTGCTGCTGCCCGACGAGGCGGGCGTGGCCAGTGTGGTGCGGTCCGAGGAGCGGGAAGCGGCCTCGGCGGTCTTGCGCGCGGCCTCCGCCTTGCGCTTGGCCTCGGCCTTGGCCTTCGCCTCCTTCTTGGCGTCGGCGAGGTCGGCCTTGGCCTCCTTGGCGGCCTTCTCGGCGGCCGCGTCGCGCTCGGCCCGCAGCTGGTAGTTGGCCGCCGCCTGCTGGGTGGCGTCCGCGGACTGCGCGATCTGCTGGGCGAGATCGGCCGTGAGCGTGGGCAGCTCCAGCGTCTGCGTCACCGGCTCGGCCGCGCTGGCCTGGGCCGAGGCACCGGCCACGGCCAGGGTGCTGAGCACACCACCGGCGACTCCGGCCCGCACCGCGACCGAGGACGCGTTGCGGCGGGGCTTCCGGTGGCTTCGTATGTGAGCGGTGTGGGACATGGGTCTAAGCGGTACCAGGGGCTCCTCCATACCTTCAAGAAACGTGTGCTCCGCCACAGTTGTTCAATCGAGACCTGAATTTCCCCCGAGCCGCCCCCCATTGACGCCGTAACGGGCATAGCGGGCGCAGTCGATCAAGCCCGTGATCATGGTCTTTCGTTCGTTCGCCCGAATTGCCCCGCACCTACCACCGGTTGAGACAGTTGGCCAAGCCCGGTTCCTGAGCACCTCTCGCTACTGTGATGCAGGTCACACCTGAGGGGGGGGGTGTGGAGGGCCTGGGGGTCGCGCATGTCCGGACTCCGGTCGGGAGTGCCCGTAATGGACGCCCGGCGGAGCGGCGCCGCTCGTGAATACGCGCACATGTCCGGGTCCGTCACCATTGCGGGCGCCTTCTCCCCCGTCCGTGCGAACGCCCCCCTCTATCAAGGGATCTGGCGTCGCGCCAATTTGCCCTGGACGGTGGCGCCTTGATAGAGGGGTCGACGCTGTGACCTGCGCGGACGAGCGGAAATATCAGCTCTTGGTGATCGTCCGGACGCTTCGCGTACGAAGATCACCGCTCATCCGACTTCATGATCGTTCGCCAGGTGGTGGAGATCACAAAGTCCATGCTGACCCCCGTGTCGCAGATCACAGACCCCCGGGCATAGGATGCGGGGCAGTTGGGCTTGTGACCTGCTTCACATGAACGCGATCTTCGTCGGAACTGGTGGGGAGAGCGGGAACGGTGGGAGGCCGCCGGCCCGGCGCAACCGCCAGTCAGTGCCGACTGAGAGGAGCGAGGAGCGGTGAACGCGTATGCGCCCATCCTCGTACTGGGAGCCCTCGGGGCAGGCTTTGCGATCTTCTCCGTGGTCATGGCCACGCTGATCGGTCCGAAGCGGTACAACCGCGCCAAGCTCGAGGCCTACGAGTGCGGAATCGAGCCGACCCCCACGCCGGCCGGCGGCGGGCGTTTCCCCATCAAGTACTACCTGACGGCGATGCTCTTCATCGTCTTCGACATCGAGATCGTCTTCCTCTATCCCTGGGCCGTCACCTTCGACGCCCTGGGGATTTTCGGGCTCGTGGAGATGCTGCTCTTCGTGCTCACCGTCTTCGTCGCGTACGCGTACGTATGGCGGCGCGGCGGCCTGGAATGGGACTGAGGGGCCAAAGGACATGGGACTCGAAGAAAAGCTGCCGAGCGGCTTCCTGCTGACCACCGTCGAGCAGGCCGCGGGCTGGGTGCGCAAGTCGTCGGTGTTCCCGGCGACCTTCGGACTGGCCTGCTGCGCCATCGAGATGATGACCACCGGGGCCGGCCGCTACGACCTGGCGCGCTTCGGCATGGAGGTCTTCCGCGGCTCGCCGCGCCAGGCCGACCTGATGATCGTCGCGGGCCGGGTCAGCCAGAAGATGGCGCCCGTGCTGCGGCAGGTCTACGACCAGATGCCGAACCCCAAGTGGGTGATCTCCATGGGCGTCTGCGCCTCCTCGGGCGGCATGTTCAACAACTACGCGATCGTCCAGGGCGTCGACCACGTCGTCCCGGTCGACATCTACCTGCCGGGCTGCCCGCCGCGCCCCGAGATGCTGATGGACGCGATCCTCAAGCTCCACCAGAAGATCCAGAGCTCCAAGCTCGGCGTGAACGCCGAGGAGGCGGCCCGCGAGGCGGAGGAGGCGGCGCTCAAGGCCCTGCCCACGATCGAGATGAAGGGGCTGCTGCGATGAGCGACGCGCAGAACACGTCGGGTGACGCGAAGGCCGCCGGAGCCCCGGACGTGCCCAACCCCGAGAAGGAGCTCTCCGCCGAGAACCTCCCCGGCCGGCGCGGCGAGGGCGGCGAGGAGATCCGCGTCCAGCGCGGCATGTTCGGCGCCGACAACGGCGGCGACACCTCCGGTTACGGCGGCCTCGTCCGCTCCATCCGGCTCCCCGGCCCCACGAACCGCCCCTACGGAGGCTGGTTCGACGAGGTGGCCGACGAGCTGGAGGGCGCCCTGGAGGAACAGGGCCTGGTCCCCGGCAACGTCATCGACCGCACGATCGTCGACCGCGGGGAACTGACCTTCCACATCGAGCGCGAGTTCCTGCCCGCCGTCGCGAAGACCCTGCGCGACGACCCGGCGCTCCGCTTCGAGCTGTGCACCGGGGTGAGCGCCGTGCACTACCCGGGGGACAAGGGCCGCGAGCTGCACGCCGTCTACCACCTGCGCTCGCTCACCCACAACCGGCTGATCCGGCTGGAGGTCAGCGCCCCCGACGCCGACCCGCACATCCCCTCGCTCGTCGCCGTCTACCCGACCAACGACTGGCACGAGCGCGAGGCGTACGACTTCTTCGGCATCGTCTTCGACGGCCACCCCGCGCTGACGCGGATCATGATGCCGGACGACTGGCAGGGCCATCCCCAGCGCAAGGACTATCCCCTCGGCGGCATCCCCGTCGAGTACAAGGGCGCCCAGATCCCGGCTCCGGACCAGCGGAGGTCGTACTCGTGAGCACTCCCAACCCGTCACCCGGCCACCACCCCTCATCGAGTCCCTCCGGGACCGCCTCCTCGACGGCATCAGCACGTGAGACCACCGAGGGCACCGTCTACACGGTGACCGGCGGCGACTGGGACGAGGTCGTCCAGACCGCCGCGAAGTCCGACGACGAACGCATCATCGTCAACATGGGCCCCCAGCACCCGTCCACGCACGGCGTGCTCCGGCTCATCCTGGAGATCGACGGCGAGACGGTCACCGAGGCCCGCTGCGGCATCGGCTACCTGCACACCGGCATCGAGAAGAACCTCGAGTACCGGACGTGGACCCAGGGCACCACGTTCGTGACGCGCATGGACTACCTGACGCCCTTCTTCAACGAGGCCGCCTACTGCCTCGCCGTGGAGAAGCTCCTCGGCATCGAGGACCAGGTACCCGACCGCGCCACGATCATCCGCGTGCTCCTCATGGAGCTCAACCGGCTCTCCTCGCACCTGGTGGCCATCGCCACCGGCGGCATGGAGCTGGGCGCGACCACGATCATGATCTACGGCTTCCGTGATCGTGAACTCATTCTCGACATCTACGAACTCATCACCGGCCTGCGCATGAACCACGCGTTCATCCGCCCCGGCGGACTCGCCCAGGACCTGCCGCCCGGCGCGGTCGACCAGATCCGCGAGTTCGTGAAGAAGATGCGCAAGAACCTCCCGGAGTACGACAAGCTCGCCACCGGGAACCCCATCTTCAAGGCCCGCATGCAGGACGTCGGCTACCTCGACCTGGCCGGCTGCATGGCCCTCGGCGCCACCGGACCGATCCTGCGCTCCACCGGTCTGCCGCACGACCTGCGCAAGTCGCAGCCCTACTGCGGCTACGAGACGTACGACTTCGACGTCCCCACCGCCGACACCTGCGACTCCTACGGCCGCTTCCTGATCCGCCTGGAGGAGATGCGCCAGTCGCTCAGGATCGTCGAGCAGTGCCTGGACCGGCTCCAGCCCGGCCCGGTCATGGTCGCCGACAAGAAGATCGCCTGGCCCGCGCAGCTCGCCCTGGGGCCGGACGGCCTGGGCAACTCCCTGGACCACATCAAGAACATCATGGGCACCTCCATGGAGGCCCTGATCCACCACTTCAAGCTGGTCACCGAGGGCTTCCGCGTCCCGCCGGGACAGGCCTACGTGGCCATCGAGTCGCCCAAGGGCGAACTCGGGGCGCACGTCGTCTCCGACGGCGGCACCCGCCCCTACCGGGTCCACTTCCGCGACCCGTCCTTCACCAACCTGCAGGCCATGGCGGCGATGTGCGAGGGCGGCCAGGTCGCCGACGTCATCGTCGCCGTGGCGTCCATCGACCCCGTGATGGGAGGCGTCGACCGGTGACCACCACCCCTTCGAAGGGCGTTGGCCTGGGCATGCCCGAGCTGCCCGCGCCCCCCTACCCGGACGACGTCCACGCCCGGCTGGAGCGGGACGCGCGCGAGATCATCGCCCGCTACCCCGACTCCCGTTCCGCCCTCCTGCCGATGCTGCACCTCGTGCAGTCGGAGGAGGGGTACGTCACCCGCACCGGCATGCGGTTCTGCGCCGAACTGCTCGGCCTCACCACCGCCGAGGTCACCGCGGTCGCCACCTTCTACTCCATGTACCGGCGCCGGCCGAGCGGCGACTACCAGGTCGGCGTCTGCACCAACACGCTGTGCGCGGTCATGGGCGGCGACGCCATCTACTCCGCGCTCCAGGAGCACCTCGGCGTCGGCAACGGCGAGACCACCGACGACGGCAAGGTCACCCTGGAGCACATCGAGTGCAACGCGGCCTGCGACTTCGCCCCGGTCGTGATGGTCAACTGGGAGTTCTTCGACAACCAGACGGTGGAGAGCGCCAAGCGCCTCGTCGACGAGCTGCGCGAGGGGGCCGAGGTCTCCCCGACCCGCGGCGCCCCCCTGTGCACCTTCAAGGAGACCGCCCGCATCCTGGCGGGCTTCCCCGACGAGCGCGAGGGCGCCGTCTCGGCCTCCGGCGGCGCCGGCCACGCCTCGCTGACCGGCCTGCGCCTGGCCAAGGGGGAGACCGCCGCGCCCCGCGTGGTCCACCCGCGCGAGGGCGCGACCCACGAGACCCCGGGGGACCGGCCCTCGGACCGGGCGCCCGGGAACGCGGCGCCGCACGACCCGTCGCCGGGCGAGCACCTCAGCTCGCACGACGCGCCCGAGGCCACATCGGCGTCCGACCCGGCCCACCCGTCGGGTCCCGTCGCCGAGGAGGGGGAGTGATGACCTTGGCAGCCGAGGACGGCGGCACCGCCCGCCCGCACACGTTCGAGGACGGCGCGGAGACGAGCCCCGAGAAACTGCTCGCACCCGTACTGTCGGCCTTCTGGGACGAGGACGAGTCCTGGACGCTGGACGTCTACCGCAGGCACGAGGGGTACGAGGGACTCCGCAAGGCGCTCGCGATGTCGCCGGACGACCTCATCGCCTACGTCAAGGAATCCGGACTCCGCGGCCGCGGCGGCGCCGGCTTCCCCACCGGGATGAAATGGCAGTTCATCCCCCAGGGAGACGGCAAGCCCCACTATCTCGTTGTCAACGCCGACGAGTCGGAGCCCGGGACCTGCAAGGACATCCCGCTCCTCTTCGCCAATCCGCACAGCCTCATCGAGGGCATCGTCATCGCGTGCTACGCCATCAGGTCCTCGCACGCGTTCATCTATCTGCGGGGCGAGGTCGTTCCCGTGCTGCGTCGGCTGCACGAGGCCGTCCGCGAGGCCTACGCCGCCGGCTACCTCGGCAAGGACATCCTGGGCAGCGGACTCGACCTCGAACTCACCGTGCACGCCGGCGCCGGCGCGTACATCTGCGGTGAGGAGACCGCGCTGCTCGACTCGCTCGAAGGCCGCCGCGGCCAGCCGCGGCTGCGTCCCCCCTTCCCCGCCGTCGCGGGCCTCTACGCGTGCCCCACTGTGGTGAACAACGTCGAGTCGATCGCCTCGGTTCCCGCCATCCTGAAAAACGGCAAGAACTGGTTCAGGTCCATGGGCAGCGAGAAGTCGCCCGGCTTCACGCTGTACTCGCTCAGCGGCCACGTCACGAGCCCCGGCCAGTACGAGGCGCCGCTCGGCATCACCCTGCGCCAGCTCCTCGACATGAGCGGCGGGATGCGCCCCGGCCACCGGCTCAAGTTCTGGACCCCGGGCGGCTCCTCCACGCCGATGTTCACCGAGGAACACCTCGACGTGCCCCTCGACTACGAGGGAGTGGGCGCCGCCGGCTCCATGCTCGGCACCAAGGCCCTGCAGTGCTTCGACGAGACGACCTGCGTCGTGCGCGCCGTCACCCGCTGGACCGAGTTCTACGCCCACGAGTCCTGCGGCAAGTGCACACCCTGCCGCGAGGGGACGTACTGGCTCGTGCAGTTGCTGCGCGACATCGAGGCCGGCAAGGGCGTCATGTCCGACCTCGACAAGCTGAACGACATCGCCGACAACATCAACGGCAAGGCCTTCTGCGCCCTCGGCGACGGTGCCGCCTCCCCGATCTTCTCCTCCCTGAAGTACTTCCGCGCGGAGTACGAGGAGCACATCACGGGCCGCGGCTGCCCCTTCGACCCCGCCAGGTCGACCGCCTGGGCGGACCAGCACACGGAGGTGCACGCATGACCGTGACCACGAACGCGCCCTCGGGCGGCGGAGAGGCCGCGGTGCCCCCGGAGGACCTCGTCACGCTGACGATCGACGGCATCGAGCTCAGCGTGCCCAAGGGCACCCTGGTGATCCGCGCCGCCGAGCAGCTCGGCATCGAGATCCCCCGCTTCTGCGACCACCCCCTGCTCGACCCGGCGGGTGCCTGCCGGCAGTGCATCGTCGAGGTCGAGGGCCAGCGCAAGCCGATGGCCTCCTGCACCATCACGTGCACCGACGGAATGGTGGTGAAGACCCAGCTGACCTCGCCCGTCGCCGAGAAGGCGCAGAAGGGGATGCTGGAGTTCCTGCTCATCAACCACCCCCTGGACTGCCCCGTCTGCGACAAGGGCGGCGAGTGCCCGCTGCAGAACCAGTCGATGTCGCACGGCCACGCCGACTCCCGCTTCGACGGGAAGAAGCGCACCTACGAGAAGCCGGTGCCGATCTCCACCCAGGTGCTGCTCGACCGCGAGCGGTGCGTGCTGTGCGCGCGCTGCACCCGCTTCTCCAACCAGGTCGCCGGCGACCCGATGATCGAACTGATCGAGCGGGGCGCGCTCCAGCAGGTCGGCACCGGCGAGGGCGACCCGTTCGAGTCGTACTTCTCCGGCAACACCATCCAGATCTGCCCGGTCGGCGCGCTCACCTCGGCCGCCTACCGGTTCCGCTCCCGCCCCTTCGACCTGGTGTCGTCCCCCTCGGTGTGCGAGCACTGCTCCGGCGGCTGCGCCACCCGCACCGACCACCGGCGCGGCAAGGTCATGCGGCGCCTCGCCGGCAACGACCCCGAGGTCAACGAGGAGTGGATGTGCGACAAGGGGCGCTTCGCGTTCCGCTACGCACAGCAGCCCGACCGGCTGACCACCCCCCTGGTGCGCAACGCCGAGGGTGTCCTGGAGGCCGCCTCCTGGCCCGAGGCGCTCGACGCCGCCGCGAAGGGCCTGCGGGCCGCCCGCGGCAGCGCCGGCGTGCTGACCGGCGGCCGGCTCACGGTGGAGGACGCCTACGCGTACAGCAAGTTCGCGCGCGTGGCACTGGACACCAACGACATCGACTTCCGCGCCCGCGTGCACAGCGCGGAGGAGGCCGACTTCCTGGCCTCCCGGATCGCCGGCCGCGGCCACAGCCTCGACGGTACGGGCGTCACGTACACCGCCCTGGAGAAGGCGCCCGCCGTGCTCCTCGTCGGGTTCGAGGCCGAGGAGGAGGCGCCCGGCGTCTTCCTGCGACTGCGCAAGGCCTGGCGGAAGCACGGACAGCGGGTCTTCGCCCTGGCCACCCACGCCACGCGGGGCCTTCGGAAGGCGGGCGGCACCCTGCTGCCGGCCGCGCCGGGCACCGAGACCGAGTGGCTGGACGCGCTGGCCGGCGGCGTCGGCCTGGAGGGCGACGGTGTCACGGCGGCCGAGGCACTGCGCGCCGAGGGTGCCGTCATCCTCGTCGGCGAGCGGCTGGCCGCGGTGGCCGGCGGGCTCACCGCCGCCGTACGGGCCGCCTCCGCGACCGGCGCCCGGCTGGTGTGGATCCCGCGCCGGGCCGGGGAGAGCGGCGCCGTCGAGGCGACCGCGCTGCCCTCGCTGCTGCCGGGCGGCCGCCCGGCCACCGACCCCCGCGCCCGCGAGGAGGTCGCCGCCGCCTGGGGCGTCGCCGCCCTCCCGCACCGCTACGGCCGCGACACCGGGCAGATCGTGGAGGCCGCCGCCGCGGGCGAACTGCGCGCCCTGGTCGTCGCGGGCGTCGAGGTCGAGGACCTGCCCGACCCGACCCGCGCCCGGGCCGCCCTGGACGAGGTGGGCTTCCTGGTCTCCCTGGAGCTGCGGCCCAGCGAGGTCACCGCGCGCGCCGACGTCGTCCTGCCGGTCGCCGCGGTCGTCGAGAAGGCGGGCACCTTCCTCAACTGGGAGGGCAGGGCACGCCCCTTCGAGGCCGCGCTCAAGCCCGACCAGATGACCCGCCGCCTGGCCCCCGCCGACGCCCGGGTGCTGCAGATGCTCGCCGACGCCATGGACGTCCACCTGGGCCTGCCGGATCTGCGCACCACCCGCGCCGAACTGGACCGGCTCGGCGCCTGGGACGGCACCCGCGCCTCCGACCCGGTCGAGGTGGCGGTCCCGCTGCCGCGTCCGGCCGCCGGGGAGGCCGTCCTCGCCGGTCACCGGCTGCTGCTCGACCGGGGCCGGCTGCAGGAGGGCGACGAGGCCCTGGCCGGCACCCGGCACGCCGCCCACGCCCGCCTCTCGCCCGCCACGGCCGCCGAGGCGGGCGTCAAGGAGGGCGACCTGCTCGCCGTCACCGGCCCGGCCGGGACCACCGCGCTGCCGCTGGAGATCACCGAGATGCCCGACCGGGTGGTCTGGCTCCCGCTGAACTCCACCGGTGGGGGCGTCGCCTCCGACGCCGGGGCGCTGCCCGGCGCCCTCGTCCGCATCGGCCCGGCGGTCCCCGCCGCCGCCCCGAAGGAAGACCCGAAGGAGGTGGAGGCGTGACCGGGTACTTCGCCGCCGACGACCTGTCGATGTTCGGCACCGACCCGTGGTGGCTGGTCGTCGTCAAGGCGGTCTTCTGTTTCGCCTTCCTGATGGTGACCGTGCTGTTCTCCATCGTCTGGGAACGCAAGGTCGTCGCCTGGATGCAGCTGCGCATCGGCCCCAACCGGCACGGCCCCTGGGGCATGCTCCAGTCGCTCGCCGACGGCATCAAGCTGATGCTCAAGGAGGACCTCGTCGTCAAGCGCGCGGACAAGGTGGTGTACGTCCTCGCGCCGATCGTGGCGGCCATCCCCGCCTTCATGGCGATCGCGGTCATCCCCTTCGGGCCGGCCGGCAACGAGGTCTCGATCTTCGGCCACCGCACCGCGATGCAGCTCACCGACCTGCCGATCGCGATGCTCTACATCCTCGCGGTCGCCTCGGTCGGCATCTACGGCATCGTCCTGGCCGGCTGGAGCTCGGGATCGACGTACCCGCTCCTCGGCGGTCTGCGCTCGGCCGCGCAGATGATCTCCTACGAGATCGCCATGGGCGCCGCCTTCGCCTCGGTCTTCCTGTACTCGGGCTCCATGTCGACGTCCACGATCGTGGAACAGCAGCAGGACCGCTGGTACATCCTGCTGCTGCCGGTCTCCTTCATCCTCTACATCGTCACCATGGTGGGCGAGACCAACCGCGCCCCCTTCGACATGCCGGAGTCCGAGGGCGACCTGGTCGGCGGCTTCAACACCGAGTACTCCTCGATCAAGTTCGCGATGTTCATGCTCGCCGAGTACGTCAACATGGTGACCGTCTCGGCCGTGTCCACCACGCTCTTCCTGGGCGGCTGGCGGGCACCCTGGCCGATCAGCACCTTCTGGGAGGGCGCGAACCACGGCTGGTGGCCGATGCTCTGGTTCGTCGTCAAGGTGCAGCTCCTGCTGTTCTTCTTCATCTGGCTGCGCGGCACGCTGCCCCGTGTGCGCTACGACCAGCTGATGAAGCTCGGCTGGAAGGTCCTCATCCCGGTCTCCGTGGTCTGGCTGATGCTCGTCGCCACCGTGCGCGCGCTCCGCAACGAGAACTACGGCTTCACCGACATCGCCCTGTACGTCGCCGGCGGCGTCCTCGCGCTGCTGCTCCTCTCCTTCCTCGTCGACATGTTCCGCGACAAGGGCAAGCGGGGGCAGGAGCAGGAGGCCGCGGCGGAGCAGACCGCCTTCGACCCGATGGCGGGCGGATTCCCCGTGCCGCCGCTGCCCGGACAGTCGCTGCCGCCGGTACCCAGGCGCCGCCCGAGCCGGGAGCGGGAGCTGATTGTCAGTGGCGGGTCCGATACTGCGAGTGACGAATCCCCTGCGACGCGTGACGGAAAGGAGGCGTCCGATGGCTGACGAGCGCAAGGACACCGATCCCGGTTTCCTCAACCCGGTGGCCGGCTTCGGCGTGACCTTCAAGGCCATGTTCAAGAAGCGGCTGACCGAGCAGTACCCGGAGCAGGAGAAGACCACCGCCCCGCGGTTCCACGGCCGGCATCAGCTCAACCGCCATCCGGACGGGCTGGAGAAGTGCGTGGGCTGCGAACTGTGCGCCTGGGCCTGCCCCGCCGACGCCATCTACGTGGAGGGCGCCGACAACACCGACGAGGAGCGCTACTCGCCGGGCGAGCGGTACGGCCGCGTCTACCAGATCAACTACGCCCGCTGCATCCTGTGCGGCCTGTGCATCGAGGCGTGCCCCACCCGGGCGCTCACGATGACCAACGAGTTCGAACTGGCCGACTCCAGCCGCGCCAACCTCATCTACACCAAGGAACAGCTCCTCGCCGGTCTCGAGGAGGGCATGGTCGACAGCCCGCACGCGATCTACCCCGGCACCGACGAGCAGGACTACTACCGCGGTCTGGTGACCAGGGCGGCGCCCGGCACGGAGCGCCAGGTGGCCGTCTCCAAGGGGGAGACGCCCCAGGAGGCCGCCGACACCTTCGGCCCGGACGAGCCGGCCTCGCAGGAGGTGATCGGCCGATGACCCCGCTCGCCACCCCGGCCGCCCCCCTGACGGACGGCCTCACGCTCGCGGCGTACTCCACGTCCACCGGCGAGGCCGTCCAGTTCTGGATCCTCGGCACGGTCGCCGTGATCGGCGCCCTGTGCACGGTGTTCATGCGGCGGGCCGTGCACAGCGCGCTCTCGCTGGCCGGCACCATGATCGTCCTGGCGGTGTTCTACCTCGCCAACGGCGCCTACTTCCTGGGCATCGTGCAGATCGTCGTCTACACCGGCGCGATCATGATGCTGTTCCTGTTCGTCGTGATGCTCGTCGGCGTCACGGCCGCGGACTCCCTCAAGGAGACGATCAAGGGCCAGCGCTGGCTCGCCCTGCTGTGCGGGCTCGGCTTCGGCGTCCTGCTGCTCGCCGGCATCGGCAACGCCTCGCTCACCCAGTTCGACGGCCTGAGCGAGGCCAACGCCCCGGGCAACGTGCAGGGCCTGGCCGCGCTGATCTTCACCAAGTACGTCTTCGCCTTCGAGATCACCGGCGCCCTGCTCATCACGGCCGCCGTCGGCGCCATGGTGCTCACCCACCGGGAGCGCACCGAGCGGGCCCTCACCCAGCGCGAGATGTCCGAGCGGCGCGTCCGCGAGGGCAAGCACCTGCCGCCGCTGCCCGCCCCCGGCGTCTACGCCCGGCACAACGCGGTGGACATCGCCGGTCTGCTGCCCGACGGCACCCCCTCCGAACTGACCGTCAACCCGACGCTGCGCGAGCGCGGTCAGGTCCGTGACGTGTCGCGGGAGGCGCTCGGCGACCTGAAGGCCCTGGAACAGCGCTCCGAGGAACGCCTGGAGCGCACGAGGAGCGGGGAGGGCACACAGTGAATCCCGTCAACTACCTGTATCTCGCCGCCCTGTTGTTCACGATCGGCGCCACCGGCGTGCTGATCAGGCGCAACGCGATCGTGCTGTTCATGTGCATCGAGCTGATGCTCAACGCCTGCAACCTGGCGTTCGTCACCTTCTCCCGGATGCACGGCAATCTCGACGGCCAGATCATCGCCTTCTTCACGATGGTCGTCGCCGCCGCCGAGGTCGTGGTCGGCCTCGCGATCATCGTGTCGCTGTTCCGTTCCCGCCACTCGGCCTCGGTCGACGACGCCAGCCTGATGAAGCTGTAAGGGGTCGGAAGAATCGTGGAGAACCTGATTGCGCTGCTGATCGCGGCGCCCCTGCTCGGAGCGGCCGTGCTGCTGTGCGGCGGCCGCCGCCTGGACGCCGTCGGCCACTGGATCGGCACGGTGCTGGCCGCCGCCTCCTTCGTGATCGGCGTGCTCCTCTTCGCCGACATGCTCGGCAAGGCGGCCGACCACCGCGCCGTCACCCAGCACCTGTTCAGCTGGATCCCCGTCGCCGGCTTCCAGGCCGACGTCACCTTCCGGCTCGACCAGCTCTCGATGACGTTCGTCCTGCTGATCACCGGCGTCGGCTCGCTCATCCACCTGTACTCGGTCGGGTACATGGAGCACGACGAGCGCAGGCGCCGCTTCTTCGGCTATCTGAACCTGTTCCTCGCGGCGATGCTGCTGCTGGTCCTCGCCGACAACTACCTGCTGCTCTACGTCGGCTGGGAGGGCGTCGGTCTCGCCTCCTACCTGCTGATCGGCTTCTGGCAGCACAAGCCCAGCGCGGCCACCGCGGCCAAGAAGGCATTCCTGGTCAACCGCGTGGGCGACGTGGGCCTGTCCATCGCCATCATGCTGATGTTCACCACCTTCGGGACCTTCGCCTTCACGCCGGTCCTCGGCGCGGTGGACGGGGCCTCTGAGGGCAAGCTCACCGCCATCGCGCTGATGCTGCTGCTCGCCGCCTGCGGCAAGTCCGCCCAGGTGCCGCTGCAGTCCTGGCTGGGAGACGCGATGGAGGGCCCGACCCCGGTCTCCGCGCTCATCCACGCGGCCACGATGGTGACCGCCGGCGTCTACCTGATCGTCCGCTCGGGCGCCCTCTTCGACGCCGCGCCCGACGCCCAGCTCGTCGTGACCGTCGTCGGCGCGGTCACGCTGCTGTTCGGTGCGATCGTCGGTTGCGCGAAGGACGACATCAAGAAGGCGCTGGCCGGCTCGACGATGTCGCAGATCGGGTACATGGTGCTCGCCGCGGGTCTCGGCCCCATCGGCTACGCCTTCGCGATCATGCACCTGGTGACGCACGGCTTCTTCAAGGCCGGGCTGTTCCTCGGCGCCGGTTCCGTCATGCACGGCATGAACGACGAGGTCGACATGCGGCGCTACGGCGGCCTGCGCAAGTACATGCCGGTCACCTTCGTCACCTTCGGTCTCGGCTACCTCGCCATCATCGGCTTCCCGGGCCTGTCCGGCTTCTTCTCCAAGGACAAGATCATCGAGGCGGCCTTCGCCAAGGGCGGCACCGAGGGCTGGATCCTCGGCGGCGCGGCCCTGCTGGGCGCCGCCCTCACCGCGTACTACATGACGCGCGTGATGCTGATGACCTTCTTCGGCGAGGAGCGCTGGCGCGCGCGGCCCACCGCCTCCCCGGCGGAGCCCGACGTGGAACCGGCCGCCGAGGAGCGCGGCACCCACGCCGAGCCGCATCCGCACGAGTCGCCCTGGATCATGACCATTCCCATGATCGTGCTGGCCTTCGGCTCCGTCTTCGCGGGCGCCTTCTTCGGCGTCGGCAACCGCTTCCTGCACTGGCTGGAGCCCGTCACCGGCCACGAGGAGGGCAATTCCCCGGTCAGCGCGGCCACGGTCACCGCGGCCACGCTGGTGCTGCTGCTCGTCGGCGTCGGCATCGCCTACCTGCAGTACGGGCGCCGTCCGGTGCCGGCCGTCGCCCCGCGCGGCTCGCTGCTCACCCGGGCCGCCCGGCGCGACCTGCTCCAGGACGACTTCAACCACGTGGTCCTGGTCCGCGGCGGCGAGCACCTCACGCGCTCGCTCGTGTACGTCGACCACACCCTGGTCGACGGCGTCGTCAACGGCTCGGCCGCGTCGATGGGCGGCCTGTCCGGGCGGCTGCGGCGGCTGCAGAACGGCTACGCGCGCTCCTACGCGGTCTCCATGTTCGGCGGTGCTGCGGTGCTCATCGCCCTGACCCTGCTGATGAGGGCGGTCTGATAGCGATGTCCTTTCCCCTGCTGACAGTGACGGCGGCGCTCCCCGCGGTGGGAGCGGTCGCCACGGCCGCCGTGCCGGCCGCGCGGCGCACCGCGGCCAAATGGCTGGCGCTGGCCGTCTCGCTGGCCACCCTCGGCCTCGCGGTCGCGGTCCTGGTCCGCTTCGACCCGGACGGCGACCGCTACCAGCTCACCGAGTCGCACTCCTGGATCAGTGACTTCGGCGTCCGCTACGAACTGGGCGTCGACGGCATCGGGGTCGCGCTCCTCGCGCTGACCGCGCTGCTGATCCCGTTCATCGTCCTGGCGGGCTGGCACGACGCCGACCCCCTGGAGACCGGCAGTAGCCGCTGGCGGCCCACCCAGGGCTTCTTCGCGCTGATCCTGGCGGTCGAGGCGATGGTGATCCTCTCCTTCGAGGCCACCGACGTCTTCCTCTTCTACATCTTCTTCGAAGCCATGCTGATCCCCCTGTACTTCCTCATCGGAGGCTTCGGGGACCGCGCCCACCAGGGCGGCGAGGAGACGGCGTCGACCCAGCGGTCCTACGCCGCGGTGAAGTTCCTGCTCTACAACCTGGCCGGCGGACTGATCATGCTGGCCGCGGTGATCGGCCTGTACACCGTCGCCGGGAACTTCTCCCTCCAGGAGATCGCGCAGGCACGGGCCGACGGCTCGCTCCACATGGCGACGAGCACCGAACGCTGGCTGTTCCTCGGCTTCTTCTTCGCCTTCGCGGTGAAGGCGCCGCTGTGGCCGCTGCACACCTGGCTGCCCAACGCGATGGGGGAGTCCACCGCCCCGGTCGCGGTGCTGATCACGGCGGTCGTCGACAAGGTGGGCACCTTCGCGATGCTCCGCTTCTGCCTCCAGCTCTTCCCGGAGGCGTCGAAGTGGGCGACCCCGGTGATCCTGGTGCTCGCGGTGATCAGCATCCTCTACGGGGCGCTGCTCGCCGTCGGTCAGCGCGACATCAAGCGACTGATCGCCTACGCCTCGATCTCCCACTTCGGCTTCATCATCATGGGCATCTTCGCGATGACCAGCCAGGGCCAGTCCGGCGCCACGCTGTACATGGTCAACCACGGCATCTCGACCGCCGCGCTGCTGCTGGTGGCCGGCTTCCTGATCTCGCGCCGCGGTTCGCGCCTGATCGCGGACTACGGCGGGGTGCAGAAGGTCGCGCCCGTGCTGGCCGGCACCTTCCTGGTCGGCGGTCTGGCGACGCTGTCGCTGCCGGGGCTCGCCCCGTTCGTCAGCGAGTTCCTCGTCCTGGTCGGCACCTTCACCCGGCACCCGGTCATCGGGATCGTCGCGACCGTCGGCATCGTCCTCGCCGCGCTCTACACGCTCGTCCTCTACCAGCGGACGATGACGGGCCCGGTGAAGGCGGAGGTCGCCACGATGCCGGACCTGAGGGTGCGCGAGCTGGTCGTGGTCGCCCCGCTGATCGCCCTGCTGCTCTTCCTGGGCGTCTACCCGAAGCCCGTCGCCGACCTCGTCAACCCGGCGGTGGAGCACACGATGTCCGACGTACACAAGACCGATCCCAAGCCCGACGTGGAGGCGGCACGGTGAGCACAGCAGCCGTCCACAGCCTGTGGACAACCGCGGCGGCCTCGGCCGACCCGATCTCCAAGATCGACGCGCCGAAGATCGAGTACGGGCAGTTGTCGCCCACCCTGATCGTGCTGGGCGCGGCACTCGTCGGGGTCCTCGTCGAGGCGTTCGTCCCGCGCAAGAACCGCTACTACGCCCAGGTGTTCGTGTCCGCCGTGGCGCTGTGCGCCGCCTTCGCCGCGGTGATCGCCCTGGCGGCCGGTGGCTACGGCACCACCAAGGCCCATGTCGCCGCCATGGGCGCGATCTCCGTCGACGGACCCGCCCTGTTCCTGCAGGGCACGATCCTGCTCGTCGGGCTGCTCGGCGTCTTCACCTTCGCCGAGCGCCGGCTCGACCCGGCGGCGCACGGCAACCGGGTCGACTCCTTCGCCGCGCAGGCCGCCTCCGTGCCCGGCAGCGACAGCGAGAGGGCCGCGGTCAAGGCGGGGTTCACCACCACCGAGGCGTTCCCGCTGCTGCTCTTCGCGATCGGCGGCATGCTCGTCTTCCCCTCCGCCAACGACCTGCTGACGCTGTTCGTGGCCCTGGAGGTCTTCTCGCTCCCGCTGTACCTGCTGTGCGCCCTGGCCCGCCGCAAGCGGCTCATGTCGCAGGAGGCCGCGGTCAAGTACTTCCTGCTCGGCGCCTTCGCCTCCGCGTTCACCCTGTTCGGCATCGCCCTGCTGTACGGGTACGCGGGCTCGGTGTCCTACGCGCGGATCGCGCAGGTCGTCGACGGCACGGTCACCGACGTCGATCCGGCGCTCGCCGGGACGATGGGCAACGACGCGCTGCTGCTGGTCGGAGCCGCGATGATCGTCATGGGCCTGCTGTTCAAGGTGGGCGCGGTCCCGTTCCACATGTGGACCCCGGACGTCTACCAGGGCGCGCCGACCCCGGTCACCGGCTTCATGGCCTCGGCGACGAAGGTCGCGGCCTTCGGTGCGCTGCTGCGGCTGCTGTACGTCGTCCTGCCGGGGCTGCGCTGGGACTGGCGGCCGGTGATGTGGGCGGTGGCGATCGTCACCATGCTGGGCGGCGCCATCGTGGCGATCACCCAGACCGACATCAAGCGGCTCCTGGCGTACTCCTCGATCGCGCACGCCGGCTTCATCCTCGCCGGTGTCATCGCGACGACGCCCTCGGGCATCTCGTCCGTGCTGTTCTACCTGGCCGCGTACTCCTTCGTGACGATCGGCGCCTTCGCGGTCGTCACGCTGGTCAGGGACGCGGGCGGCGAGGCCACGCACCTGTCGAAGTGGGCCGGGCTCGGCCGCCGCTCGCCGCTGGTCGCGGCCGTGTTCGCGGTCTTCCTCCTGGCCTTCGCGGGCATCCCGCTGACCTCCGGGTTCGCGGGCAAGTTCGCCGTCTTCAAGGCGGCGGCGGAGGGCGGCGCGATGCCGCTGGTCGTGGTCGGCGTGATCTCCTCGGCGATCGCGGCGTTCTTCTACATCAGGGTCATCGTCCTGATGTTCTTCAGCCGCCCCCACCCCGAGGGCCCGACGGTCGCGGTCGCCTCCCCCCTGACGACGGTGGCGATCGCGGCGGGCGTCGCGGTCACCGTGGTCCTGGGCGTGGCCCCGCAGTACTTCCTGGACCTGGCGAGCCAGGCGGGGGTGTTCGTGCGCTGAGGACTCACCGCTCGCACGGCCGCGGCCCGGCATCCCCTGGGGATGCCGGGCC
>BNBP01000097.1 GCA_014656015.1 Streptomyces griseoaurantiacus
GTGGAACCACTCCGGGTGCTTCTCCACCCACGGATGGTCCGGCGAGCACTGCAGGGCGAAATCGAGCGCGATCTCCATGTTGAGCCGCCGGGCGCGGGCGACGAAGGCGTCGAAGTCCTCCAGCGTCCCCAGCGCCGGATGGACCGCGTCGTGCCCGCCCTCCGAGGAGCCGATGGCCCAGGGCACGCCCACGTCCTCCGGGCCCGGCGACAGGGTGTTGTTGGGGCCCTTGCGGAAGGTGGTGCCGATGGGGTGGATGGGGGGCAGGTAAACGACGTCGAAACCCATCTCCGCGATGGCCGGAAGTCGTTCCGCGGCGGTGCGGAAGGTGCCGTGCATCGGCGGGTCCAGTTGCCCGCTCTCGCTGCGCGGGAAGAACTCGTACCACGAGCCGAACAGCGCCCGCTCCCGCTCCACCCGCAGTTCCAGCTCCTCCGAGGCGCTGACGGGATCCCGCAGCGGACGGCGGGCCAGGACCCGGTCCACCTCGGGGGTGAGCGCCGCCGCGAGCCGGGAGGCGACGGGGCGGGCGGTGTCGCGCAGGGCGTCCACGGCGGTGCGCAGCACCTCACGGGCCCGCCCGTCCTCCTCCGGTACGCCCCCGGCGGCCCGCTCGTACAGCCGCGCGCCCTCCTCCAGTACCAGCTCGACGTCCTGACCTGCGGGAATCTTGATCCGGGCGTGGTGCCGCCAGGTGGTGACGGGATCGCCCCAGGCGTCCACCCGGAACGTCCAGAGGCCCTCGGTGGGGAGCGACACCCGGGCGCCCCAGCGGTCGGTGCCGGGGGCCAGCTCCCGCATCGGCGTCCAGGGCCCCGGACGGCCCTCCGGATCCGTCAGCACGACATCGGCGGCCACCGCGTCGTGGCCCTCGCGGAACACGGTGGCCGAGATCTCGAACTCCTCCCCGACCACCGCCTTGGCCGGACGGCGGCCGCGCAGGACGACCGGCGTCACGTCCAGCACGGGTATGCGCCCCACGGCCGGGGCGCGGGCCGGAACCGGAACCGGTGTCGGAACCGGGTCCGGAGCGGACGTCGTGGCGGCGGCGGCCCGGGCGGACCCCGCCGCCGGAGCCGGTTCGGTGCGTGCGGGGGCGGCCCCCGGCCCGGCGGCCGGTGGACGTGCGTCCCGGCCCGGTGGTCCGGCGCTCGCGGCGCCGGCGGGGCCGGTGGTCGAGGTTGCCGACGTGTGGTGCGTGGCGGGCATGACCGCTCCTGTCCGCTGCGAAACGTGGGTGGGCGGCTGGCGGGGGGTGGTGTGTGGTGCGGGGCCTGCGGGACGTACCGGAGGAGCCTGCCCACTCTGTTCGGGTGAGCAATCCGGCACTTTGTTAACTACTCACGCGTATGTCTGAGTTCAAACCCGGTCGAGTCGGCCATGTTCGAGAAGCGGCCGAATTTTTGCCGGGAGCGGACGGAAGCGGTACGGAGAAGGGCGGCACGAAGGAGGGGCCGGAGGGGCCGGAGGGACGAAAGGGGAGGGGAGTGGGGGACGGAGGAGTCGGTGCGGGCACGCGGGGGTGGCGTCGGCGCGGTCGAGAGTAGGCGCGCCAGGTGAAGGGCGGATTACCGGCGCGAGAGGTGCCGGTAAGCGCGCGCCCTCCGCAAGCCGGGCGCCCCCCTCACGGGCCGGGTGCCCGCGGGCCGGGCGCGCCCGGTGGTGAGCCCCGCGTGGTGGGCGTGTCCCCTGTGCCGAAAGGGGTGTTTTCCCCGCCGAGTGCGCGGTACTGACGCAACGCGCCGTCGGGCGCCGTGGTTGCCGGGCCCCCGGCGCCGTTACCGTCGTGAGTGACGAGGACCGTACGCACAGTGCGGTCCGAAGCCGCGTACGCCCCTGGTGAAGGTGGGACTCTTGAAGGCCATCCGCAGGTTCACCGTCCGTCCCGTACTCCCCGATGCCCTCAAGCCGCTGAGCGACCTCGCGCACAATCTGCGCTGGTCCTGGCATGCCGAGACCCGTGACCTCTTCCAGTCCGTGGACCCCGAACGATGGGCCGCCGCGGGCGGCGACCCCGTGCGGCTGCTGGGCAGCGTGCCCTCCGCGCGCCTGACCGAGCTGGCCGGGGACCACCGGTTCCTGCGCCGGCTGACCGCCGCGTCCGAGGATCTCGCCGAGTACACGGGCGGCGAGCGCTGGTACCAGACGCAGTCGGCCGGGCTGCCCGCCGCGATCGCCTACTTCTCGCCGGAATTCGGCATCACCGCCGCCCTGCCGCAGTACTCCGGCGGGCTCGGCATCCTGGCCGGTGACCACCTCAAGGCCGCCAGCGACCTGGGCGTCCCCCTGATCGGCGTCGGCCTGCTCTACCGGCACGGCTACTTCCGCCAGTCCCTCTCCCGCGAGGGCTGGCAGCAGGAGCACTACCCGGTGCTCGACCCGCACGAGCTGGCCCTCGCCCCGCTCACCGAGCAGGACGGCACGCCGTGCCACGTCACCCTCGCCCTGCCCGGCGGGCGGCGGCTGACCGCCCGGATCTGGCTCGCCCGGGTCGGCAGGATCCCGCTGCTCCTGCTCGACTCCGACGTCGAGGAGAACGACCTCGGCGAGCGCGACGTCACCGACCGGCTCTACGGCGGCGGCAGCGAGCACCGGCTGTTGCAGGAGATGCTCCTGGGCATAGGGGGTGTCCGGGCCGTGCGCACCTACTGCCGGCTCACCGGCCACCCCGCACCGGAGGTCTTCCACACCAACGAGGGGCACGCCGGGTTCCTCGGCCTGGAGCGGATCGCCGAGCTGTGCGAGGCCGGGCTCGACTTCGACGCCGCCCTGGAGGCCGTCCGCGCGGGCACGGTGTTCACCACGCACACGCCCGTCCCGGCCGGCATCGACCGCTTCGACCGGGAACTGGTCGCCCGCCACTTCGGCCCCGAGGCCGAACTGCCCGGCATCGACGCGCGGCGCGTCCTCCACCTCGGGAGGGAGACCTACCCCGGCGGCGAGTCCCACCTGTTCAACATGGCCGTGATGGGCCTGCGCCTCGGGCAGCGCGCCAACGGCGTCTCCCTGCTGCACGGCAGGGTCAGCCGGGAGATGTTCTCCGGACTCTGGCCGGGATTCGACGCCGAGGAGGTGCCGATCACCTCCGTCACCAACGGGGTGCACGCCCCGACGTGGGTGGCCCCCGAGGTGATCCGGCTCGGCGCCCGGCAGATCGGTGCGAAGCGCGCCGAGGACGCCCTGACCGTCGGCGACTCCGACCGCTGGGACTCGGTCGCCGACATCGCCGACCAGGACATCTGGGAACTGCGCCGGGTGCTGCGGGAGAAACTGGTGGGGGAGGTGCGGGAGCGGCTGCGCGCCTCCTGGCGGCAGCGCGGGGCCGGCACCGCAGAGCTGGGCTGGATCGACGACGTCCTCGACCCGGACGTGCTGACCATCGGCTTCGCCCGCCGTGTCCCCTCCTACAAGCGGCTCACGCTGATGCTGCGCGACCGGGACCGGCTGACGCGGCTGCTGCTGCACCCCGAGCGGCCGGTGCAGATCGTCGTCGCCGGCAAGGCGCACCCCGCGGACGACGGCGGCAAGCGGCTCATCCAGGAGCTGGTCCGGTTCGCCGACGACCCCCGGGTGCGGCACCGCATCGTCTTCCTGCCCGACTACGGCATGGCGATGGCGCAGAAGCTGTACCCGGGCTGCGACGTGTGGCTGAACAATCCGCTGCGGCCGCTGGAGGCCTGCGGCACCAGCGGCATGAAGGCCGCGCTCAACGGCTGCCTCAACCTGTCCGTGCGGGACGGCTGGTGGGACGAGTGGTTCCAGCCCGACTTCGGCTGGTCCATCCCCACGGCGGACGGCGTGGGCACCGACGAGGACCGGCGGGACGAGCTGGAGGCGGCGGCGCTGTACGACCTCCTCGAGCACCGGGTGGCGCCCCGCTTCTACGAGCGCGGCGCGGAGGGGCTGCCCGACCGCTGGATCCAGATGGTCCGCCGCACCCTCACGCACCTGGGCCCGAAGGTGCTGGCCGGGCGGATGGTCCGGGAGTACGTGGAGCGCCTGTACACCCCGGCCGCCCGCGCCCACCGGGCGATGACCCCGCAGGCGGCCCGTGACCTGGCCGGATGGAAGACGCGGGTGCGCGAGGCCTGGCCGCGGGTCACGGTCGAGCACGTGGAGACGTCCTCGGCGGCGGACCGGGCCGAACTCGGCGCCGCGCTGGTCGTACGGGTCCGGGTGGGCCTCGGCGAACTGGCACCGGACGACGTCGAGGTGCAGGTGGTCTCGGGCCGGGTCGACGAGGAGGACCGCATCGCGGACGCGTCGGTGGTCCCGCTGAAACCGGCGGGCGGCGGCGAGGAGGGCCGCTGGGTCTACGAGGGCCCGCTCTCGCTGGACCGCGCGGGCCCCTTCGGCTACACGGTCCGCATCCTCCCCTCCCATCCGCTGCTGGCCGCACCCGCCGAGCTGGGCCTCCTCACCGTCCCCGCGGACGGCACGGGGGAGGGGGCGGGAGTGCTGATGCGGTGACCCGGCGAGGACCCGCCGGGAAGGCGGCCCCGCCCGGGGCCGCACCGGCGGGTCGGCCAGGGACCGGGGGAGCGGGGCGTATCCGGGACAGCCCCGCCTCGCGTTCCCGAGCGGCCCGGCCGCGTGTCCCAGGGTCTGTCCGACAATTCGCGCCTTCGGCCGGACGACGGGAATTGTCGGACAGACCCTAGAGCAGCCCCGCCTCGTTCTCCTCCGCCGTCAGCCGGCGCAGTACCGCTCCGCAGCGGCGGGCGTACGCGTGCTGCAGGCCCCGCACGGCCGGGCCGCCCGCCCGCGCGTACCACTTCGCCGGGCGGCTGAACGCCGTCACCGTCAGCCACACCGTGCCGTCCCCGGTGCGGTCGAGCACGAAGGACTCCTCGCCGGTCTCCGGGTGCCCCTGGAGCGTGCCGTACGCCCAGCCGCGCCGGCGCGGCTCCTCCACCGTCCACACCACCCGGCACGGCGCCTTGATCAGCCCGCCCAGGACGACGGTGACCTCGACGTCCGGGGCCGCCACCGGGGCCTCGGTGTCGACGCCGACGCCCACGGCCCGGTGCATCTCCCACCCGAACAGGGCCTCGGTGGCGCGGCGGAACACCCCCTCGCCCTCGCCCACGCGCGAGCGCACGTGCAGGCGGTGGAACCCCGGCGGGCAGTGCTCCGGATCCCGCGTGGCGCCGACATCCTCGTACGTGAACGACATGGGGCCCAAGGGTAGAGCCGCCCCCGGCGCGCGTCGCGCCGGGGGCGGCTCTACCTTCGGGCGTGCCGGGACACGGACTAGTTCACGTTCACGGCGCTCCAGGCCGCCTTGACCGCGTTGTACTCGGTGCTGCTGGAGCCGTACAGGGCCGAGGCCGCGCTCAGCGTCGCCGTGCGGGCGCCGGAGTACTTGGTGGTCGAGGTCATGTACGAGGAGAGCGCCTTGTACCAGATCTGCAGCGCCTTGGCGCGGCCGATGCCGGTGACCGTGGAGCCGTTGTACGTCGGCGAGTTGTAGCTGACGCCGTTGATCGTCTTCGAGCCGCTGCCCTCGGACAGCAGGTAGAAGAAGTGGTTGGCGACGCCGGACGAGTAGTGCACGTCCTTGTTGCCCACCGAGGAGGACCAGTAGTCGGCGGAGCCGCCGTCCTTGCTGGGCTTGTCCATGTAGCGCAGCGGGCTGCCGTCGCCGTTGATGTCGATCTTCTCGCCGATCAGGTAGTCACCCTTGTCGGACGCGTTGTCGGCGTAGAACTCCACGCCGGTGCCGAAGATGTCCGAGGTCGCCTCGTTGAGACCGCCGGACTCGCCCGAGTAGTTGAGCCCGGCGGTGGCGGCCGTGACGCCGTGGCTCATCTCGTGGCCGGCGACGTCCAGCGCGGTCAGCGGGTGGTTGTTCCCGGAGCCGTCGCCGTACGTCATGCAGAAGCAGCTGTCGTCCCAGAAGGCGTTGACGTAGTTGTTGCCGTAGTGGACCCGGGAGTACGCCCCGACACCGTTGTTCTTGATGCCGTTGCGGTTGAACGTGCTCTTGTAGAAGTCCCAGGTCTCCTGCGCGCCGTACGCGGCGTCGGCGGCCGCGGTCTGGTCGGTGGAGGAGCTGGACGCCGCGCCGGTGCCCCACACGTCGTCGGCGTCGGTGAACAGCGAGCCGGTCCCGGAGGTGCGGTGGGCCAGGTTGTACGTCTTGTGGCCGCCGCGCGTGGTGTCGTAGAGCTGGTACGTCGAGCCGGACTTGGTGGTGCTCAGGGTGACGGAGCCCGAGTACAGGGTCTTGCCGGTGCCGGTCTCGATGCCCTGGTACTCGTAGAGCTTCTTGCCGGTGGCGGCGTCAGTTATGACGTGCAGCTCGTTGGGCGTGCCGTCGTCCTGGAGACCGCCGACGACCGTCTCGTAGGCGAGCACGGGGGTGCCGCTCGCCGCCCAGATCACCTTGCGGGGGGCGTGGTCGGCCTCGGTCCTGGCGGAGCCGGCGTCCTTCGCGGCGGTCAGCGCCTGCTTCTCGGCCTTGGCGGCGGTGACCTTCGCGGTCACCGAGGCGACCTTGATGTCGGCCTTGGTCGCCTTGGTCACGCTCTTCGTCGCGCCGGCGGCGGACTCGTGCACGACCAGGTCGCCGCCCAGCACCGGCAGGCCGGCGTAGGTGCGCTCGTAACGGGTGTGGACGGTGCCGTCGGCGTCCTTGACGACGTCTCTGGCGACCAGCTTCTCCTTGGCGCCGAGGCCTATCTTCCGCGCCGTCTCGGGGGCGGCGTCCTCGGCCCGCTGGATGAGCTCCGTGCGTGCGTTCGCCGACAGCTTCAGCGGTGCCGCGGCGAGGGTGGCTCCGCCCTGGTCGGCGGGGGTCTGTGCGGCTGCCCCGGTGCTCATCCCGGTGGTCAGCAGGGCTCCGGCCGCGACGGCGGTGGCGATGGCCAGAGTGGTGCGCTTGTGACGCGCGTAGAGGGGAGTCACGCAAGCTCCTTATGTGGGGGTGCCCGTGAGGCGTGGGGGGCCTCGCGGACAGACGAAGTTGCGGTGCGATGTGCCGTCCGTGCGCTGGAAGAGTGACATTGAAGACGTGTGCATGTCAGGACCCCCACGGGACGTTGGCCGAAAATCGTCCGGCCAGTGAACATCGGTGTACGCAATGCGGAAGCGATCTCTCTCCGGGGCGCCCCGAGCGCCGTGCGGGCGCCCGCACGGCGCCGCCGGGCGGCTCCTCGGGGCTCGTCGGACGGATCCCGGCGCTCTGACCGTGAGTTGAGCGTCCGTCAGCAATCGGACGGATCACTTCCGTCCGTGCTCAGTCGACCGGCCCCGGCCGTGAGCCGCCGGCGGTCCCCGCCCCGGGCGCCCCTCCCGTCACACCGGCCGATTCGGCCCCCGTGGCCGAAACCTTTCCCTCGCCGTGCCAGGAGTGCCAGAGCGCCGCATACGTCCCGCCCGCCGCCACCAGGCTCTCGTGCGTGCCCAGCTCGGTCACCCGGCCCTCCTCCATCACCGCCACCCGGTCCGCGTCGTGCGCGGTGTGCAGGCGGTGCGCGATCGCGAGGACCGTGCGGCCCGAGAGCACCGCGGCCAGGGCGCGTTCGGTGCTCCTGGCACTCGCCGGATCCAGCAGCGCCGTCGCCTCGTCGAGGATCAGGGTGTGCGGATCGGCCAGCACCACCCGGGCCAGCGCCAGTTGCTGCGCCTGCGAACCGTCGGTGGCGTGCCCGCCCGATCCCAGTAGGCAGTCCAGTCCGCCCGGCAGCGCGGCGACCCAGCCGTCCGCCCCCACCGCGGTCAGCGCCCGCCACAGGTCGCCGTCGGGGGCCGAGGGCTCGGCGATCCGCAGGTTGTCCCGGACCGTGCCGAGGAACACGTGGTGCTCCTGGGTGACCAGTACGACCTGGCGGCGCAGCCGCTCCGGGCCGAGGGAGGAGACCGGCACCCCGCCCACGGTCACCGTGCCCTCGCTCGGCGCGTCGATGCCCGCCAGCAGCCGGCACAGCGTGCTCTTGCCCGCCCCCGAGGGCCCCACCACCGCCAGCCGCTCCCCGGGCCGCACCGTCAGGTCCACGCCGTGCAGCACCTCCTCGCCCCGGTCGTAGGAGAAACGCACCCCGCGCACGTCGATCCGATCGTCCGCCGGCTCCGCGGCCGGGGCCCGCCCGGCCCCCTCCGTGCGCGGGGCGCCCGCCAGCCCCTCCACGCGCGCGAACGAGGCGCCGCTGCTCTGCAGTTGCTCCACGTGCGTCAGGATGGTGTCCAGCGGCTCGGTGAGCTGCCGCAGATACAGCGCCGCCGCCACCACCTCGCCGACGCTCACCAGCCCGTGGCGGTGCAGCACCCCGCCCGCCGTCAGCACGACGGCCACCGGCACGACGTAGGAGAAGTCCACCGCCGGGAAGAACACACTGCGCAGGAACAGCGTGCGCAGCCGGGCGGCACGGGAGGTGGCCAGCGCCTCACGGCTCGCCGAGATCCTGCGCCGGCCGAGCCCCAGCAGGTCCACCGTGCGCGCGCCCTCGGCGGTCGCGGCGAGGATCTCGGCCACGTCCGAGTTGGCCGCGCCCTCCGCGAGGTACGCGGTACGCGCCCGCCGCAGGTACCAGCGCAGCGCGCACCCGATGCCCACCGTGCCGAGCAGACCGCAGACGCCGAGCAGCGGATTGAGCAGCAGCACCGCGCCGAAGAGGAACAGCACCTGCGCCGAGGAGATCAGCAACTGGGGGCCGGCGTCGCGCAGCGCGGTGCCGACCGCGGTCACATCGGCGGTGCCCCGGGCGGTCAGATCACCCGTACCGGCCCGCTCCACCACCGAGGCGGGCAGCGCCAGCACCCGGTCCACGAACCGCTCCCGGATCCGGGCCAGCGTGCGCTCGCCGAAGCGGTGGCCCAGGTAGCGGGCCCAGCGCGAGAGCAGCATCTCCACCAGTGCGGTCAGCAGGAGCCAGGGCGCGAGCCGGTCCACGGCGCCGGTGCCCGCCCCGGCCCGCACCTCGTCGACCATCCGTCCCACCAGCCACGGCCCGGTCAGGCCGACGAGGGCCGTCACCGCGTTGAGCGCGAGCACGGCACCGAACGCCCGGCCGTCGGCCCGCACCAGCCGCACCGCGGCCCGCCGCACCTCGGCGGCCCCGGCCACCGGGAACCGCCCGGCCTCCCGCTCCTCGGCGCCGCTCTCCCGGGGGGCCGGTGCCGGGTGCGCGGGCGCGGTCACCGTACGGCCTCTTCCGCGTCCGCGTCAGCACCGGCGCCGCCGCAGGTCGCGACGGGCGCTCCGGGGTCATCGGGGCCATCGTCGTCCCGCGACACCAGCGCCCGGTACTCCGGGCTCCCGGCGAGCAACCGCTCGTGCGGGCCGTGCGCCGCGACCTTGCCGTCGACGAGGTGGTACACCGTGTCCGCGCGCTCCAGCAGCAGGGGAGAACCGGTGACGAGCAGCGTCGTGCGCCCGCTGCGGACCTCCCGCAGCCGGGCCGCGATCACCGCCTCCGTGTGGGCGTCGAGCGCGGAGGTCGGCTCCACCGCCAGCAGCACCTCCGGATCGGCCAGCAGCGCCCGCGCAAGCCGCACCCGCTGCCGCTGACCGCCCGACAGATTGCGGCCCTGCGCGTCGATCGGCTCGTCCAGCCCCCGCGGCAGCCCCCGTACGACGTCCTCGGCCGCCGCCGCGCGCACCGCGCGGGCGAGTGCCCCCTCGCCCCGGCCGCCGGCACCCGCTGCGCCGCCGATCACTTCGCGCAGCGGCCCGGCGAACAGGTCGGCCTCGTTGTCGGCGACCAGGATCCGCTCCCGCACCCGGGCCACGGGCACCGCGTCGAGCCGCGCCCCGCCCCACGTCGCCGCCGATTCCACGCACCTGCCCAGCCGGTCCACCACCGCCGCCGTGTCCGCGGACCGGGCCCCGGCCAGCGCGGTCAGCAGACCCGGCACCAGCCGCACGCCCGAGTCCGGGTCGTACAGCTCGGCCGGTCCGGCGGGCGGCTGCGCCGTGCCGGTGTCCGGCAGCGGGGCGAGCCGCAGGAACGCCACGACCCGGCGGGCCGCGACCAGCCCCCGGCTGATCTGGTAGCCGCATTCCAGGAAGAACGCCACCGGCGCCACCAGCGCCGCCACATACCCGTAGACCGACACCAGTTCGCCCACCGTGATCGACCCCTGCGCCGCCAGCCGGGCCGCCGGCCAGGTCACCGCCGCCAGGAACAGCGTGGGCAGCCCCAGGCCCACCGCCTGCACCCAGCTCGTCACCGCGCCCACCCGGTAGCCCTGCGCGCGCAACCGCTCCGAGTCCGCCCGGAAGGCGTCCGCGAACAGCCCCTTGCCGCCCAGCCCGTTCAGCACCCGCAGCCCGCCCGCCAGGTCCCCGATCCGCGCGGTCAGCAGCGACTGACGCTCCCGGTACTCCGCCTCCGCGCCCTGCAGCCGGTTCAGCAGCGGGCCGACGACCAGCACCATCACCGGCACCCCGAGCAGCACCACCGCCGCCAGCAACGGTGAGACGGACAGCAGCAGCGCGGCCACCACGAGATACGCGACGACCGCGCCCACCCCCGGCCCCACCACGGTCAGGGACCCCGCGATCGTCTGGACGTCGCCCACGCCGATCGTGACCACCTCACCGGTCCCGACCCGGCGCGGCAGCACCACGCCCAGCCGCACGGCCTGCCCCATCACCACCTTGACCGTGCGGAAGTTGGCGTCCATCCGGACCCGGGTCATCACCCGGTGCCGCACGGCGCCCACCCACGCGTTGCCCGCCCCGACCCCCAGCAGCACCGCCGACCAGCCGGCCAGCGCCCCGAGGTCGCCGCGCTGCAGCCCGTCGTCGACCGCCCGGGACATCAGGTACGGGGTCACCGCCAGCAGCACCATCCACACCGTGCCGAGGACCGCCCCGGCGGCCGAGCGGCCCGGCTGGCGCGTCACCAGCCACCACAGATAGCGGCCGCCCCCGCGCGCGTCGGGCGTACCCGGGTCGCCCTGGGCGTCGATCATCCACTCCCCCTCGCAGTCGTCCGCCGCCGCTGCCTACGCGAGACTCTCCCGCCATGCCCGGTGCAGGTCCGAGAAGCGGCCGGTGCCCGCGATCAGGTCGGCCGGGGCGCCGTCCTCCACCACCCGGCCGTGCTCCATCACCAGCACCCGGTCCGCGATCTCCACCGTCGACAGGCGGTGGGCGATCACCACCGCCGTACGGCCCCGCAGCACCGTCTCCATCGCCCGCTGCACCGCCCGCTCGCCCGGCACGTCCAGCGAGCTGGTCGCCTCGTCGAGGATGAGCACCCCGGGGTCCGCGAGCAGCGCCCGCGCGAACGCGACAAGTTGGCGCTGGCCTGCGGAGATGCGGCCGCCCCGCTTGCGGACGTCCGTGTCGTAGCCGTCCGGCAGCGCGGCGATGAAGTCGTGCGCGCCGATCGCCTTCGCGGCCCGTTCGATCTCCTCCCGCGTCGCCTCCGGGCGCCCCAGCGCGATGTTGTCGGCGACCGAGCCGGAGAACAGGAACGCCTCCTGCGTCACCATGACCACGCCCCGGCGCAGCTCCGCCGTGCTCAGCGTGCGCAGGTCGACGCCGTCCAGGAGGACCCTGCCCTCGGTCGGGTCGTAGAACCGGGCGAGCAGCTTCGCCAGCGTCGACTTGCCGGCGCCCGTGGAGCCGACCACCGCGACCGTCTGCCCGGCGGGCAGCGTCAGCGAGAAGCGGGGCAGCACCTCGCCGCCCGTGCGGTACGCGAACCGAACCTCCTCGAACACGACCTCCCGCCCCGGCAGTTCCGAGGGGGCCGGGGGCAGCGGCAGCGGTTCGGCCGGCTCGGGCACCGTCGGCCGCTGCGCGAGCAGCCCCGCGATCTTCTCCAGCGAGGCCGCCGCCGACTGGTAGGAGTTGAGGAACATGCCGAGCCGGTCGATCGGGTCGTACAGCCGCCGCAGGTACAGCACGGCCGCCGCCAGCACGCCCAGCGCCAGCGTGCCGCCGGCCACCCGGTAGGCGCCCCACAGCACCATCCCGGCCACCGCCGTGTTCGCCACCAGCCGGGAGCCGATGACATAGCGGGCCATCTCCAGCATGCCGTCGCCGTTCGTGCGGGCGTGCCGCTCGTTCAGGACGCGGAAGTCGGCCTCGTTGACCTCCTCGCGGCGGAAGGCGCGGACCGGGCGGATGCCGTTCATCGTCTCCGCGAACTTCACGATCACCGCGGCGATCGCCGTCGAGCGCAGCCGGAACACCCGGCCCGCGCGGCGCCGGTACAGCCGCACCATCCCGTACAGCGGGAGGAACGAGGCCACCGCCACCGCGCCGATGCCGAGGTCGAGCCACAGCAGCATCGCCGAGATGTAGACGAAGGAGAGGATCACCATGACCAGTTCCTGCAGCCCCTCGTTGAGGAGCTCGCGCAGGGACTCGACGTCGGTCGTGGAGCGGGAGATCAGCCGGCCGGAGGTGTAGCGCTCGTGGAAGTCGATGCTCAGCGCCTGGGCGTGCCGGAAGATCCGGCCGCGCAGGTCGAGCAGCACGTCCTGGCTGACCCGGGCGGAGGCGGCGACGAACGCGTACTGCAGGGCGCCGGAGACCGCAGAGGCCAGCAGGTAGCCGACCGCCACCGCGATCAGCGGACCGTGCCGGCCGTCCCGGAACGCCGGGACGGCCCGGTCGATGGCGTACGCGACGAGCAGCGGGCCGACCTGGACGGCGGCCTGCTGCACCAGGAGCAGCACGACGGTGAGGACGACACGGGGGCGCATCGGCGCGAGCAGGGAGCGCAGCAGGGTGCCGGTCGCCCCGGGCGGGGCGGGCAGCGCGTCCCGGTCGAAGGGGTCACCGGCGTCCGGGCCGCCGGGGGCGGCGGACGCGGGCCCCTTCGATCCCGCACCGGTGGGGTCCGCGGCGGTGGGGGTGCCCTGCGGGCTCTCCTCCTCATCGGGGCCGGCGGCCGTCGTGGGCGCCGTCATCGGCGGACCTCCTCTTCCGTGGCCGTCCTCGCGGCAGGGCCGCATCCGGCGCCGGACGCACCGGCGCCCCGGGCGGCCGGGTCCGGGTGCGGGGCCGGGCCCGGGAGGCTCGCCTCCGCCCTTGTGCCGGACATCAGATGGGCGTACTCGGCGTTCTCGCGCAGCAGTTCGTGATGGGTGCCGACGGCGGTGATCCGGCCGCCGGACAGCAGCGCGACCCGGTCGGCGAGCAGCACCGTGGAGGGGCGGTGGGCGACGACCAGTGCCGTCGTCCCGGCCAGCACCCTCCGCAGCGCCGCCTCCACGGCGGCCTCCGTGTGCACGTCGAGCGCGGACAGCGGGTCGTCCAGGACGAGGAAGCGCGGCCGGCCGACGACCGCGCGGGCCAGCGCCAGCCGCTGCCGCTGACCGCCCGAGAGACTCAGGCCCTGCTCGCCGACCTGCGTCCCGGTCCCGTGCGGCAGCGCGTGCACGAAGTCGGCCTGCGCCACCGCGAGCGCCCGCTCCAACTCGGCCTCGCCCGCCGTGTCCGGGGCGCCCATCAGAACGTTCTCGCCGACGGAGGCGGAGAACAGCGTGGGCTCCTCGAAGGCCACGGCGACCAGCGTGCGCAGCTCCGCCCTCGGCAGGGAGGTGATGTCCCGTCCGTCCAGCGTGATCCGTCCCGCGCTCACCTCGTGCAGCCGGGGGACGAGCGCGGTCAGCGTGGTCTTGCCGCTGCCGGTCGCCCCGACCAGGGCCATGGTCTCGCCGGGCCGGATGTGCAGGTCGATCCGGTCCAGGACGGGCGGGGAGCCGGCCGGGGCGTCCGGATAACGGAAGCTCACCCCGTCGAACAGCACCCCGCCGACCGGCTCGGCGGCCTCCGCCCCCGCGTCCGTCCCCGCCTTCGCCCCCGCGTCCGGCACCCCACCGGTTCGTTCGGCCCCCGCCGTGACCGTGGCCGCCGCACCGTCCCCGGCGTCCGCGGCGTCCCCGGCGTTCTCCGTGTCCCTCGCGTTCTCTTCCCGCTCCGTCATCACCTCGAAGTACCGCGCCGTCGCCGTCGCCGCCTCCTGGCTCATCGCCAGCAGGAAGCCGATCGAGTCCACCGGCCAGCGCAGCGCCAGCGCCGTCGACAGGAAGGCCACCAGCGTGCCCGCGGACAGGCTGCCGTCCGCCACCCGCATCGTGCCGAGGACGAGCGCGGCACCGATGGCCAGTTCGGGCAGCGTGACCATCACCGCGAAGATCGACGCCAGCAGCCGGGCCTTCGCCAGTTCCGTCCCGCGCAGCGTGCGCGACAGCTCGCGGAAGGCGCGCGCCTGGCTGCGGTGCCGGCCGAAGCCCTTGACGATGCGGATGCCGAGCACGCTCTCCTCGACCACGGTCGTCAGATCGCCCACCTGGTCCTGCGCCCGCCGTGCGACCAGCGAGTACCGCCGCTCGAACATCGCGCACATGAGCACGACCGGCACCGCGGGGCCAAGGATCACCAGCCCGAGCGCCCAGTCCTGCACCAGCATGATGACGACACCCACGAGAATCGTCACGCCGTTGACCAGCAGGAACGTCAGTGGGAAGGCGAGGAACTGACGCAGCAGCATCAGATCCGTCGTCGCCCGGGACAGCAACTGCCCCGACGCCCACCGGTCGTGGAAGGCCACCGGCAGCCGCTGCAGGTGCCGGTACAGGTCGGCCCGCATGTCCGCCTCCACCCGGGTCAGCGGACGCGCCACCAGCCAGCGCCGCAGCCCGAACAGCAGCGCCTCGGCGATCCCGAGCAGCAGCAGGTAGAGCGCGCCCAGCCAGACGCCCCGCTGGTCCTTGTCCGCGACCGGGCCGTCGACCATCCACTTCAGGACGAGCGGGATCACGAGCCCGACGCACGAGGCGACTATCGCCACGAACGCGGCGGTGAACAGCCGCACCCGCACCGGGCGCACATAGGGCCACAGGCGCGCGAGGGTGCGCACGGCGGAACGGTCGTCGGCGGGGGCAGGCGTCTCGGACATCACGAGCGACTGTACGGTTCGCCACTGACAGTGCCCACCGAGTTTCGGCCGGACCCGCCCCCGCCGAAGGTCCTACGACCGCAGGTCCGGGGCCCTCCGGGCGCCCGCCGCCCCGCCTGGTCGTAGCCCCGCATCCACCGATCGGACGATGCGGGCCCGAGCGGGACGGGCGATGTGCCGGGGGCCGTCCGCCGCGACCCTGAAGTCATGTCACCCACCTCGGCCGGGCCCATCGTCGAAGTCAGCGGCCTGTACAAGTCCTACGGCGGCCGGACCGTCGTCGACGGCGTGTCCTTCACCGTCGAGGAGGGCGAGATCTTCGGCGTCCTCGGCCCGAACGGCGCCGGGAAGACCACCACCGTGGAGTGCGTCGAGGGCCTGCGGACGCCCGACGCCGGCCGCGTCCGGGTCGCCGGGCTCGACCCGGTCGCCGAGCACGACCGGGTCACCCGCGTCCTCGGCGTCCAGCTCCAGCAGAGCGAACTCCAGGCCAAGCTCACCGTCCGCGAGGCACTGGAGCTGTACGCCTCCTTCGCCCCGCACCCCGCCGACTGGCGCCCCCTCGCCGAACGCCTCGGCCTCGACAGCCGACTCGGCACCCGGTTCGCGAAGCTGTCCGGCGGCCAGAAACAGCGGCTGTTCATCGCGCTCGCCCTGATCGGCGACCCCCGCGTCGTCGTCCTCGACGAACTCACCACCGGACTCGACCCGCGGGCCCGCCGGGACACCTGGCAGCTCATCGAGGACGTCCGCGCGAGCGGCGTCACCGTCCTCCTCGTCACCCACTTCATGGAGGAGGCACAGCGGCTCTGCGACCGCATCGCCGTGATCGACAAGGGCCGGCTCGCCGCCCTGGACACCCCCCAGGGGCTGATCCGCCGCTCCGCGGGCGCCACCGTCCTCAGCTTCACCCCGTCCGCCCCCCTGGACGAGGACGCGCTCGCCGCGCTCCCCGGGCTGGCCTCGGTGACGCACAAGGACGGCCGGCTCACCCTGTCCGGCACCGACGAGACCGTCGACGCCGTCCTCACCCTCCTCGCCCGCCGGCGCGTCACCGCCCACCAGCTCCGCGTCACCGACGCCACCCTCGACGACGCCTTCCTCGACCTCACGGAGACGAGCACGCCATGAGCAGCGCCCCGACGCCCACGACCCCCGCGCGCCGCGCCGGCACCCTGGTGCACCCCGGCGTCCTGCGCACCGAGATCCGGCTGTTCCGCCGCGAACCGGGCGCCCTCTTCTGGATCGTCTGCTTCCCCGCCCTCCTGCTCGCGATCCTCGGCTCGATCCCCTCCTTCCGCGAGCACGACGAGGCGCTCGGCGGCCTGCGCCTCGTCGACACCTACGTCCCCGTCACCGTGCTGCTCGGCATGATCCTCGGCGGGCTGCAGGCCATGCCGCAGGTCCTCACCGGCTACCGCGAGCGCGGCATCCTGCGCCGGATGTCCACCACCCCGGTCCGGCCCGCCGCGCTGCTCCTCGCCCACATGGTCGTCTTCGCGGGGGCGGCCCTCGTCTCCGCGCTCCTCGCGCTCCTCCTCGGCCGGCTCGCGTTCGGCGTGCGGCTGCCCGCGCAGGGCTTCGGCTACGCCCTCGCGCTGCTGCTCGCCGTCGCGGCCGCCCTCGCGCTCGGCTCCCTCGTCTCCGCGCTGACGCCCACCTCGAGGATCGCCGGGGCGGTCGGCAGCGCGGTGCTGTTCCCGATGATGTTCTGCGCGGGTCTGTGGGTGCCGGTGCAGAGCATGCCGGACCTGCTCGCCCGGATCGTCGGCTGGACGCCCTTCGGCGCCGCCGCCCAGGCCCTGAACGGGGCCGCGGCGGGACACTGGCCCGGCTGGTCCCACCTAGGCGTGCTCGCCGCCTGGACGGTGCTGCTCACCGCCGGGGCCGCCCGCTGGTTCCGCTGGGAGTGAGGCGGGGGCCGGGCAGGAGTGAGCCGGAGGTGAGGGACGGCGTGGACGGGGGAGCGGGCGGGCCGGCGGACGGACCGGAGCGCGGGGCCGTGCCCGACACTGGAGCGATGACGAGAGCCGAGTGGTGGTCGCGCCGGACCACCTTCGCGGACTGGGGACCCTACGCGCTGCTCGGCGTGGCCGTCCTGACGGCGGCCGGCTCGGCGGGCGTGGTCGGCATGACCCGGGGCGAGCTGTACGCGGCCGCCGGTCTGGTGGCCGCCGCCCTGGTCCTGGAGGTGACCGGGACCCGGGTGACACGCGGGCGGCCCGAGCGCGGCCGGACGGGCGCCTTCCTGTACTTCCTGCGCTGGGCGATTGCCTTCGTCCTCACCTGGCTCAACCCCTTCTGCGCCTTCTACGCGGTGACCGGCTACTACACGGTCGGCAGACAGCTTCCCCGTCGGCTGATGCTGCCCGGCGTGTGCCTGACCGCCGTCACCATGGCGGGCAGCGAGATCGGCGGCATGCCGCCCCGCGGCGCCGTCGCCTGGACCGGCTTCGCCGTGGTCCTCGGCGTCAACATCGGCATGGTCTCCCTCTTCACCCGCTTCGCCGAGCAGGAGCAGGCGCGGGTCACCACCCAGGCCGAGACCATCGCCGAACTGGAGCGCACCAACACGGCGCTGCAGCAGGCCCTGGAGGAGAACGCCGCCCTGCACGCGCAACTGCTGGTGCAGGCCCGCGAGGCCGGCATCGCCGACGAGCGCCGCCGGCTGGCCGCCGAGATCCACGACACCCTCGCCCAGGGCCTGACCGGCATCATCGCCCAGCTCCAGGTGGTCACCGCCGCCCCCGACGCCGCCACCGCCCGCGTCCACGTGGAGCGCGCCGCCGCGCTGGCCCGGCACAGCCTCGGCGAGGCCCGCCGCTCCGTGCACAACCTGGCCCCCGTCGCCCTCGCCGCCGACGGGCTGCCCGAGGCGCTGCGGAAGACGGTCGCCGAATGGGGCGAGCGCAACGGCACCCGCGCCGACTTCACCCTCACCGGCACCGCCGAACACCTCCACGACGAGGTCTCCGCGACCCTGCTCCGCATCGCCCAGGAGGCCCTGTCCAACGCGGCCCGGCACGCCCGCGCCGGCCGGGTCGGCGTCACCCTGTCCTTCATGGGCGACGAGGTCAGCCTCGACATCCGCGACGACGGCACCGGCTTCGCCCCGGCCGCCGTCCCCGCCCGCACCCGCGGCGGCGGCTTCGGCCTGGAGGGCATGCGGGCCCGCGCCGAACGCATCGCCGGCTCCGTCGCCGTGGAGTCCGAACCGGGGCAGGGCACGGCGGTGTCGGCTCGCGTACCGTTGGTGCGCCATGACTGACGAAGCGGCCGGGAACCCGGCGATCTCCCTCCTCGTCGTCGACGACCACCCCGTCGTACGGGACGGGCTGCGCGGCATGTTCGAGTCCGCGCCCGGCTTCACCGTGCTGGGGGAGGCGGCGGGCGGCGTCGAGGCGGTGGAACGGGCGCTCGCGCTCGACCCGGACGTGGTCCTGATGGACCTGCGGATGCCGGGCGGATCGGGGGTGGACGCGATCCGGGAGCTGGGCCGGCGGGGCGCACGGGCAAAGATCCTCGTCCTGACCACCTACGACACCGATACCGACACCCTCCAGGCGATCGAGGCCGGGGCCACCGGCTGTCTGCTCAAGGACGCGCCCCGCGAGGAGTTGTTCACGGCGGTACGCGCCGCCGCGCGAGGGCGCACCGTGCTCTCCCCGGCGGTGGCCACGCGCCTGGTCTCCGCGGTGCGGTCGCCGGGCGGCGAGCCGCTGTCCGCCCGCGAGCGGGAGGTCCTGGCGCTGGTCGCCCGGGGCACCCCGAACCGGGAGATCGCGCGGGCGCTGTTCATCAGCGAGGCCACGGTCAAGACGCACCTGACGCACCTCTACGGGAAGCTGGGCGTCAAGGACCGGGCCGCGGCGGTGGCGGCCGCCTACGACCGCGGCATCCTCGGCTGACCTCCCGCCCCCGACCCCTGGCCCCCCGACCCCCGCCCCCCCAACCCCCGGCCCCCCGGCCCCGACTCCGCCCCCCCCCCGCACGCCCCCTTACGCCACCACCCGCAGCAGCAGCACCGTCCGCCCCGGCACCCGCACCCGGGCGCCGCCCTCGTGCATCTCGCCGGGAGCGGTGTCCTGCGGCTCCCGGCCCGTGTCGACGAGCACCTCGTACCGCTCGCCCCAGGGCACCCCCGGCAGCGTGAAGTCCACGTCCTCGCCGCCCGCGTGCAGCACCGCGAGGAAACTGTCGTCCACCACCGGCTCCCCCCGCGCGTCCCGCCCCGGGATGTCCCGGCCCGACAGGTACATCCCCAGCGTCGCCGCCGGCGCGTACCAGTCCTCCTCCGTCATCTCCTCGCCCCGTGCCGTGAACCACGCCAGGTCCCGCAGCCCGTCCGCCGAGTGCGCCCGGCCGGAGAAGAACGCCCGCCGCCGCAGCACCGGGTGCGCGTGCCGCAGCGCGATCAGGCGGGACGTGAGGTCGTACAGCGCCCGCCAGCCGGGCTCCCGCAGCAGGCTCCAGTCGACCCAGCCGATCTCGTTGTCCTGGCAGTAGGCGTTGTTGTTGCCGCGCTGGGTGCGCCCCATCTCGTCGCCCGCGACCAGCATCGGCACGCCCGTGGACAGCAGCAGCGTGGTCAGCAGGTTGCGGAGCTGCCGGCGCCGCAGCGCCCGCACCCCCTCGTCCTCCGTCTCGCCCTCCGCCCCGCAGTTCCAGGACCGGTTGTCGTCGTTGCCGTCCCGGTTGCCCTCCCCGTTGGCCTCGTTGTGCTTGCGCTCGTAGGAGACCAGGTCGCGCAGCGTGAAACCGTCGTGCGCGGTGACGAAGTTGACCGAGGCGTACGGGCGGCGCCCGCCCCAGGCGTACAGGTCGCTGGAGCCGGACAGCCGGTAGCCCATCTCCCGCACGTCCGGCAGCGCGTGCCGCCAGAAGTCCCGCACGGTGTCGCGGTAGCGGTCGTTCCACTCCGTCCACAGCGGCGGGAAGGCGCCCACCTGGTAGCCGCCGGAGCCGACGTCCCACGGCTCCGCGATCAGCTTCACCCGGCGCAGCACCGGGTCCTGGGCGATCACCGCGAGGAACGGGGAGAGCATGTCGACGTCGTGCATCGAACGCGCCAGCGCCGCCGCCAGGTCGAAGCGGAAGCCGTCCACCCCCATCTCCGTCACCCAGTAGCGCAGCGAGTCGGTGATCAGCCGCAGCACGTGCGGCTGGACGACGTGCAGGGTGTTGCCGCAGCCGGTGTAGTCGGCGTAGCGGCGGGCGTCGTGCTGGAGGCGGTAGTAGCCGCGGTTGTCGATGCCCTTGAGGGACAGCGTCGGGCCCAGCTCGCCGGCCTCCGCCGTGTGGTTGTAGACCACGTCGAGGATCACCTCGATCCCGGCCGCGTGCAGCGCCCGCACCATCCGCTTGAACTCGCCGACCTGCTGCCCGGCCGTCCCGGAGGCCGCGTACGCCGCGTGCGGGGCGAAGTAGCCGATCGAGTTGTAGCCCCAGTGGTTGCGCAGGCCCCGGCACAGCAGGTGGTCCTCGTGGGCGAACTGGTGCACCGGCAGCAGTTCCACGGCCGTCACGCCCAGCCGCGTCAGATGCGCGAGGGCCGCGGGGTGCGCCAGACCCGCGTAGGTGCCGCGCAGCTCGGGCGGGACGTCCGGGTGCGCTCTGGTGAAGCCCCGCACGTGCAGTTCGTACAGGACGGTGTCGGCCCAGGGGGTCTTCGGCCGCCGGTCCTCGGACCAGTCGTCCTCGTCGTGGACGACGACCCCCTTGGGGACGTGGGGCGCGGAGTCCCGCTCGTCGCGCACGGTGTCGGCGACGTGCTGCTCCGGCCAGTCCCGCACATGCCCGTACACCTCGGGCGGCAGCCCGAACTCACCGTCCACCGCCCGGGCGTAGGGGTCGAGGAGCAGCTTCGCCGGGTTCCAGCGGGCGCCGGTCCACGGGTCCCAGCGGCCGTGCACCCGGAAGCCGTAGCGCTGCCCGGGGCGGACACCGGGCACGAAGCCGTGCCAGATCCCGTGCGTCAGCTCGGTCAGCGGGGCCCGGGTCTCCGTGGCCCCGGGGCCCGGCCCGTCGAAGAGACACAGCTCCACGGCCTCCGCGCCCCCGGCCCACAGCGCGAAGTTGGTGCCCGCGGTGCCGTCCGGGCCGGTGCGGAAGCGTGCCCCGAGCGGGGTCGGCGCCCCCGGCCACACCGGCGGCGGGGGCGCCGCGCGCGGGGCGCCGTTCAGCACGGCCTCGCGGCGGCGCGCGTGCCCCGCCGCTTCCTGTACTGCCTCCTGCTCGGCTGCGCTCGACACCGGTAGGCCTCCCGCGGCTCGGTGCGACGGTGCGGAAAAGGGCGCACGGCGTCCCGGCCGCGGCACCTCCTCGCGTCGTCCTCCCCAAGGTTCTGCCCAGAGCGTGGCACGCACTCACGTGTCCCGGGGCGGCCGACGCGGCGACACGACAGGTGGGGGCACGCGCGGGGCGCCGGAGCCGCGCGTGCCCCGGCGCACCCGCGCCCGGAGCGGATTGGGACTGAACAGTGACAATCGCGGGGGTCCGGCGGGCCGCGCCGTGTGATTCATTTGCGCTGTACGCGCGTATGACGCGCTGGAGTGCGGGCCTCGACAGGCCGTGCGAGGGGAGAACGACAAGTGAACAGACGACCGATACCGGGGGCGTCGGTTGGCGCACGCATACGCGGCGGCAGGGGGGTGGTCCGCGCGACGCTGCTCGGCTCACTGCTGCTCGCGGTGACCGCGTGCGGCGGGGGCGGATCGGACTCGGGGGCGGCGAGCGGCGGCAAGGACGCGGAGGGCGCGAAGAACGCCTCCCCGCAGGCCGTGGTGACGATCGCGCCGAAGGACGGCGCCGACCGCGTGGCCACGACCGGTGCGCTGAAGGTCGCCGCCGCCAAGGGCAAGCTGACCGAGGTGAGCGTCGAGGACGCCAAGGGCCACGAGGTCGAGGGGAAGATCACCGGCGGGGGGACCGGCTGGGAGCCTTCCGTCCACCTGGCCACCCACACCCGCTACACCGTCCGCGCGGTCGCCAAGGACGCCGGCGGCCGCAGCACGACACAGAAGTCCAGCTTCACCACGCTGACCCCGAAGGCCACCTTCACCGGCAACTTCACGCCGGAGGACGGCACGAAGGTCGGCGTCGGGATGCCCTTCTCGGTCAACTTCACCCGGGGCATCACGCACCCGGAGGACGTCGAGAAGGCGATCACCATCAAGACCGAGCCGGCCGTCGAGGTCCGCGGCCACTGGTTCGGCAACGACCGGCTCGACTTCCGGCCCGAGGAGTACTGGAAGCCCGGCACCAAGGTCAGCGTCACGCTGAACCTGGACGGCGTCGAGGGCCGGCCCGGCGTCTACGGCAAGCAGGCCAAGAAGGTCGACTTCACGATCGGGCGCAGCCAGATCTCCACGGTCGACGTCAAGACCCAGAAGATGACCGTCCGCCGCGACGGCAAGGTCATCAAGACCATCCCGGTCACCACCGGCAAGTCCGGCTACGACACGTGGAACGGCCAGATGGTCATCACCGAGCGCCTCTCGGTGACCCGGATGAACGGCGAGACGGTCGGCTACGGCGGCGAGTACGACATCAAGGACGTGCCGCACGCCATGCGCCTGACCACCTCCGGCACGTTCATCCACGGCAACTACTGGGGCGGCGGCACCTTCGGCAACTACGCCTCCAGCCACGGCTGCGTCGGCCTGCGTGACGTCAAGGGCGGCTACGACGGCAGCGTCTCGGCGGCCTGGTTCTTCAACCGCTCGATGGTCGGCGACGTGGTGGTCGTGAAGCACTCCCACGACAAAACCGTCGCCCCGGACAACGGCCTCAACGGCTGGAACATGTCCTGGAAGGAATGGACGGCCTGACACGCCCGTCGCCCCGACGGCCGCCTCGGCGGCCCCGGGCGGACGGCACCGCGGCCCCGCTCCTCCCGAGGGAGGAGCGGGGC
>BNBP01000098.1 GCA_014656015.1 Streptomyces griseoaurantiacus
CCGGGGGGCGGCCCCGCAGGGAGCCGGGACCGGTGCCGGTGCCGCCGCCGTGCACCGCGGCGCCCGGTTCGGCGTCGGCCTCGCCGGAGCTCTCCTGCCCCGCACCCGCGGAGCCGGTCCCGCGGGAGCCGCCCCGCACGGTGCCGCCGCGGCCGGTGTCCCGCAGGGCGCCGGGTGTGGCGTCGTGGAGGCCGGACACGGCGTGTCCGGCGCGATGTCTGTGCCTGCCGCGCATCCTCGCCCACAGGCGCCCGCGCGTTCCTCGGACCACACGCATGTTCCTCACCCTGACCCGCCCCCGCCGCCTCCGCGACGCGTGCGCTGCCAGATGTGTGCCGCGCCACCCGGTGGAACCATCGCCCCGTCCCGGAGCGTTTTCCGAGGCGTGCGGGTACCGGTGCCGTTCACAGGGCACTGGTCCTGATCAACGGGCGCGCCCGGCGCGTATGCACCACAGTGCGCCCGGCGCGTACGCACCGGTGCGCCCGGCGCGTGCCGAGCGGCGGCCCGAGAGAAAGGCGGCCCTGTGGACCTGCTCGACGTACTCCTGCTGCTGGTGATCGTGGTCTACGCGGCGTCCGGCTACCGGCGCGGTCTGGTCGCGGGCTGCGTCTCGCTGGCGGGCTTCGCGGCCGGTGCCGTGCTCGGCGTGTGGGTGCTGCCCTGGATCATGGAGCTGGTCACCCGGGGCACCCCCACGGCCACGCTGACGGCGGTGCTGACGCTGCTCGCGCCGGCCGCGGTGGGGCACGAGCTGGCGGGCCGGCTGGCCCTGCGGCTGCGCGGCGAGCTGGACCGGGGTCCGCTGCGGGTGGCGGACGGCGTCGGCGGGGCGGCCGCCAACACGGTGTCCGTCCTGCTCGTGGCGTGGGTCGCGGCGAGCGTGGTGGGTGCCTCCTCGTCCACGGTGGTCTCCTCCTCGATCCGCGACTCGGCGCTGCTGGGCGCGGTGCAGGACGTCATGCCGGAGACGACCCCCTCGTGGTTCTCCCGGGCCACGACGGCGCTCACCGAGGCGGGCTTCCCGCAGGTGTTCAACCCCTTCGAGAACGAGCCGACGGCGGGCGTCGCCGAGCCCACCGGGGACAACGTGACGCCGCGCGCGAGCGAGGCGGCGAGGCTGAGCACGGTCAAGGTCGAGGGCATCGCGGGCGACCAGGGCCGCGAGGGCAGCGGCTTCGTCTACGCGCCCCGGCACGTGATGACCAACGCCCACGTCGTGGCCGGCATCGACGATCCCTCGGTCCGGGTGGGCGGGGTCGGCACGATGTACGCGGCCCACGTGGTGCTCTTCGACCCGGACCGGGACGTGGCGGTGCTCTACGTGCCGGAGCTGACCGCCCCGGCGCTCCGCTTCGACGACACGGCGGGGCGCGGCGACCCGTCGGTGGTGGCCGGCTACCCGCAGGACGGCGGGCTGAACCTGCGGGCGGCCACGGTCGCGAGCACGATCGAGGCGACGGGCCGGAACATCTACAACACCGGCACGGTCACCCGGCAGGTCTACTCGATCCGCTCCACGGTGCTGCCGGGCAACTCGGGCGGCCCGCTGCTGAGCACCGACGGCCGGGTGTACGGGGTGGTGTTCGCCCGCTCCACCTCCGACGCGCGCACCGGCTACGTGCTCACCGCGAAGGAGGTCGCGGGGGACGCCCGCGAGGCGGCGGACAGGACGGTTCCGGTGGACACGGGCGATCCGGTGGAGTCGTAGCCGACGGCGCCGAACGGCCGCGAAGGGTCCCGAACGGTCGCGAACGGCGTGGGCGGCGCGCGGCCGCTACAGCGTGCGTCCCATGAGGACGTCGTCCACGTACGCGCCGTCGAGCAGGAACTCCTCCGGGAGCACCCCCTCGACCACGAACCCCTCCGACTCGTACAGCCGCCGGGCGGGGGTGTTGTGCCCGAGGACGCGCAGGGTGAGGCGGCGGGCGCCCTGCCGCCTGGCCTCCTCCGCCGCGGCCCGCAGCAGCGCCCGTCCGACCCCGGCGCCGCGCGCCTCCTCGGCGACGACGAACCCGAGGATCTGCCGCACATGCGCGTTGGCCGCCAGCGAGGTCGGGAAGCCGAGCCTGAGGTAGCCGAGCACCCGCCCCTCCCGCTCGGCCACGAGGTGGTCGCCCGGCCCGAACCGCTCGGTGAAGAACGGCTCGTACGGCGGCCGCGGCGGGGGCTGGACGGCGTGCAGCGTGGACCAGGTGGCGCGGTCGAGCCGCCCGAGCGCGTCCTCGTCGGCGGCGGTGGCCCGGCGTATGCGCGGCGGGTGCGGGACTGACATGCCGATCACTGTACGTCGAGGGCGCCGGGGGCCGGTCGGGCGCACGGTCGGCGGTCCCCACGGGCACACGCGCGGATGCGGGGCAGGATGGACGTATGACAGCCGACTCCCCCCCTCCCCCGCCGTCCCCCGGGTCCGCGCTCCCCGCCGGTTCCCGGGTGGCGCTCGCCGGTGCCTCCGGGCTGATCGGATCGGCCCTGGCCCGCTCGCTGGAACGGGACGGCCACACCGTCGTACGACTCGTGCGGCGCCCGCCGCGCGGCCCCGGCGAGGTGCGCTGGGACCCCGCCGGGGGCAGTGTCGACACGGCGGGCCTGGCCGGCTGCGCGGCGGTGGTGAACCTCGCCGCCGCCGGGGTGGGCTCACGGCGCTGGACGGAGAGCTACAAGCGGCTGATCCGGGACAGCAGGGTGCGGGGCACCACGACGCTCGCGCGGGCGGCGGCCGCGCTCGACGAGCCGCCGCGGGTGTTCGTCAACGGCAGCGCGATGGGCTACTACGGCGACACGGGCGACCGCGCGGTGGACGAGACGGCGCCGCCCGGGGAGGGCTTCCTGCCCTCGGTGTGCGTGGAGTGGGAGGCGGCGGCGGACCCGGCGCGGGAGGCCGGCATCCGTACGGTGCTGGCCCGCACCGGACTCGTGGTGGCGCGCGGCGGCGGTGCGTGGGGGCGCCTGTTCCCGCTGTTCCGCGCGGGGCTCGGCGGCCGGATGGGCAGCGGACGGCAGTACTGGAGCTACATCTCCCTGCACGACGAGGTGGCCGCGCTGCGGTTCGCGCTGGACACGGGGTCGCTGTCGGGGCCGGTCAACCTGACCGCGCCGAACCCCCTGACCAACGCGGAGATCACCCGGGCGATGGGGCGGGTGCTGCACCGCCCGGCGCTGGTGCCGACGCCCGAGGCGCTGCTGCGGGTGGCGCTCGGCGAGATGGCGGGCGACATCCTCGTCAGCCAGCGGGTGCTGCCGGCGAAGCTGCTGGACGCGGGTTTCCACTTCGCGTTCCCGGGCATCGAGGAGGCGTTGCGGGCGGCCCTGCGCCCGGCCGACTGAGCGGGGACGGTTGACCGGCGGTCGACGGGGGCCGGCGGGCGATCGACGGGTGACGGGCTCCGGGCGACCGGCGCGTGGCCGACTCGGGCGGCGAGGGGGCGCGCCGAGGGGGGCGTCCCGCTCCACCGGGGAGCGCCCCCGTGCACCCGTACGAGGTCCCCGTGCCCCCTGACGTGCTTCTTGCCGCCGCCTACCCTCGTGCCGAACTCGCGTATTCCGGGAGCCTGTTGGGGGCATCACGTCCCCAGCAGTCGCGCGACCTCGAGGAGGGCACGTGCTTGAGCCGGTGCACCAGGCGGATGCGCACATCGTCAGCACAGCGAATCCCCCGCACACCCCGTACATCCCGCACACCGCGGATCCCGGGGGTCCCACGGACACCGGAGGTCTCACGAACACCGTGGGTCCCTCCGATCCCGTGCGCCTCATGGATACCGGGGGCAGCACGGACACCGTGGACGTCGTCGTCGTGGGGGCCGGGGTCGCCGGGCTCGCGGCGGCCCGGCATCTGACCGGGGCGGGACTGAGCGTCCTGGTCCTGGAGGCGGCCGGCACCGTCGGCGGCCGCATGACCAGCGAGAAGGTCGACGGCTTCCGCCTCGACCGCAGTGGCCGGCTCCTGTGCACCTCGTATCCGGAGCTGGCCCGCGCCCCGGGCCTGGAGACGCTGTCACTGCGCACCTTCTCCCCCGGGGTGGTGCTGCACAGCGAGGGCCGTCACCACCGGGCCGGGGAGTCCTTCCAGCCCACGGCGGGCCGGCGGGGAGCACGCCGGGGCGCCGCCCTGAGCGCGGTACGGGGCACGCGGGGCGCACTCACGGCAGTACGCGCCCTCGCAAGCGCCCCCAGGTCCGCGCGTCCGCAGGCGTCCCACCGCGGCCGTCCGCATCCGGCCGCGCCCGGACCTCTGGGCGGGCCGGCGGACCGGGCCCGGCTGGCCACGGTGCTGGCCCGGCTCGCCGCCACCCCGCCCGAACGGCTGCTCTCGCGGCCGCAGGTGTCCGCCGCGCAGGCTCTGTCGGGCTACGGGGTGCCGCCGGGCACGGTCGAGGGGTTCCTGCGGCCGCTCCTCGCCGCACTGCTCGGCGACCCGGCGCTGACCTCGTCCAGCCGCTGCGCCGACCTCGCGCTGCACGCCTTCGCGACGGGGCGGCTGTGTCTGCCCGAGGGCGGCGCGGACGCCCTGCCGGAGCTGCTCGCCGCCGGGCTGCCGCCGGGTTCGGTGCGCACGGGGGTACGGGTGACGGCCGTGTCCACGACCTCGGTGACCACGCGGGAGGCGGGCGAGATCGGCTGCCGGGCGGTCGTGCTGGCGACCGGGGCGCGGTCCGCCGCCGCGCTGCTGCCCGGGCTGCGGGTGCCGGCCCATCACGCGGCGACGGTGCTGCACCACACCACCGACGAACCGCCGCTCACCGAACCGGTCCTGCTGCTCGACGCCGACCGGGGCGGGCCGGTGGCACACACGGCGGTGCTCAGCCAGGTGGACCCCGGACGGGCTCCGGCGGGGCGGGCGCTGGTGACCTCGGTGGTGCTGGGGCGTCCCGCGGGCCCGGACGGACCCGGCGGGACCACCGCGCTGGACGCGGAGGTGCGGGCGCATCTCGCCCGGCTGTACCGGACCTCGACGAGCCGGTGGGAGCTGCTGGCGGTGCACCACGACGCGGAGGCGGTGCCGGCGATGAACGTGCCGCACGACGCGCGGCGGCCGGTGCGGGTGCTGTCGGGGCTGTACGTGTGCGGCGACCACCGCGGGGTGAGCGGGCTCCAGGGGGAGCTGCTCTCGGCGCGCAGGGCGGCGCGGGCGGTGCTCGCCGACGCGGGGGTGCGGCGGCCCCTGGCGGCGGGCCGCTCGCTGGAGACGGCGGCGTAGGTCCGGGGCGGTGCCGACGGCGTTCACTCGCCCCCGGCGCCGCCCCTGGGTGCCGTCCCTGGGTGCCGTCCCCGGGTGCCGTCCCCCGGCGGGGCCGGGCCGGGGAGCCGCGCGCCGACCGCGCTACTGCAGGACCCCCACCCGGTCGCGGTAGCCGCGCACGGGGGCCGCGTCCCGGTAGGGCTCCAGGCGGCGTTCGAAGTCGCGGACGTACTCCACCGCCCGCGTGGACCGCATCTCCGAGGCCTGTGCGGCCGCCTCGGCGCCCAGTTGGCAGGCCTGGTCAAGCTCGCCGAGGCCGAGCCGGGCCGAGGCCAGCACCACCCGGCAGAACAGCCTGCTGCGCGCGAAGGCCACGGGCCGCAGTTGCAGCGAGCGCTCCGCGTGCTGCACCGCCGCCCGGTACTGCTGGAGGTCCCGGTGGCAGTGTCCGAACTCGTCGGCGAGCTGGGCCTCGTCGAAGAAGCGGGCCCAGGGCGGGAGTTCGTCCCCCGGCCGGCTCGCCTCCAGGGCCCGCTCGGCCCGCACCAGCGAGGCCGTGCACGCCCGCACCTCCCCCAGCACCCCGTGCCCGCGCGCCTCGACGGCGTGCAGCAGCGCCTGCACGGCGGGCGGCGCGCCGGCGACCGCGCCCTGCTGGGCGACCCGGGCGAGCTGCACGGCCTCCCTGCCGTGCCCGAGGTAGACGGCCTGCCTGCTCATAGAGACCAGGACGTACGCCCCGTACACCCGGTCACCGGCCGCCTGCGCCAGCCGCAGCGCCTGGACGAAGTAGCGCTGGGCGAGGCCGTGCGCGCCGATGTCGTAGGAGGTCCAGCCGGCCAGCCGGGTCAGATCGGCCGCGGCGCCGAACAGGCGGCGCCCGGTCTGCTCCCCGTAGGTGCCGCGCAGCATCGGCTCGACCTCGTGCTCCAGGTAGCGGACGAGGGCCTGGCGGGCGTGGCCGCCGCCGTAGGCGTGGTCGAGGGTGCGGAACAGCTCGCCGACCGAGCGCAGCGCGGCGATGTCGCCGCCGGTGACCCGCTGGCCGGGGCCCCGCTCGGAGTGCCCGCGCTGGCGCGGGACGGCGGGGCGGCCCTGGGCGGGCAGCCGGACGGGGCCGGGCTCGCCGTGGGCGACGCGGTCGTCGGCGCGCCCGATCAGCCAGTCGCGGCTGGGGACGACGAGACCGGCCGGGGTGAAGGCGATCTTGCGGAGTTCGGCGTGGCTGCCGGAGTCCTTGCGCCACAGCCCGCCGACGATGTCGACGGCCTCCTCCGGCGTCGCGGCGAACTCCAGTCCCGCGTAGACGGGGGCGCAGGCGTCGAGGCCGAGGTCCTGGGCGCTGAGCCTGCGGCCGAGTCGCCGGGTGAAGACCTCGGCGATCAGCGCGGGCGTCGTGCCGCGGGGCTGCTGCCCGCGCAGCCACCGCGTGACGGAGGTCTTGTCGTATCTGAGGTCGAGTCCGTGTTCGAGGCCGAGCTGGTCCACACGACGGGCCAGACCTGCGTTGGAGAACCCCGCTTCTGCGATGAGTGCGGCGAGCTGGCGGTTGGGGGTGCGCTGCGCGGGTCGTTCCGTCATCTGCGGTGCGGTCTCCTGCCTTCCGGTGCCGTCCGGTGCCGCACGTCGTCCGCCGGTCCCCCGTGCACGGGGCACGGGGGCGCGGGGGCGGACTGAACGAGCTGCCCGGATCGCCTCTGAGCAGCCGTTTTTGGTGCTCACTTGCTTCGTGCGTCTACTGCCGTCGGCGCGAATGTAGCGGAGAGTGAACGACCGATCGCACACGTCGGCGTCCATTCATCCGATCGTGTGAGGATGCGCCCGACCGGCTGACGGAGCTGGAGCGGGGCGGCCGCGCGAGAACCCACGTACGCGCCGCATCCGTCTCCGGCGCGCTCCCCGCACGCCCCCCGTCCGGACCCGGCTGGCCCCCGTCGACCCCGTCGACCCCGTCGACCCCGTCGGCGGGGGTTCCTTTCGCACGGACGTACAGTGGCTTGGGCGCGGCGCACGCGTCCGAGAGCTCACTGAGGGAGGCGCTCGCCGTGGGTGAGGTGCGGTTCGTCCATATGGGGTTCGGCCCGGATGCCGTGGAGTACCAGGAGGCGTGGGACGAGCAGCGCCGGGTGCACGCGGCCCGGTTCGCCGACGAGGTCCCCGACACCGTGCTGCTCCTGGAGCACCCGCCCGTCTACACCGCCGGCCGGCGCACGGAGGACAGCGAGCGACCGCTCGACGGCACCCCGGTCATCGACGTGGACCGCGGCGGCAAGATCACCTGGCACGGTCCCGGCCAGCTCGTCGGCTACCCGATCCAGAAGCTGCCGCGCCCGGTGGACGTCGTGGCGCACGTGCGGCGTCTGGAGGAGGCGCTGATCCGTACCTGCGCGGAGTTCGGCCTGGAGACGAGCCGGGTCGAGGGGCGCAGCGGGGTGTGGGTGCTCGGCGACCCCGTCGAGCGGCGGCCCGCGCTCGGCGGGCTGTCCCTGGACTTCGATCCGCGGCTGACGGACGAGGAGTTCGACCCGCGGCTCGACGGGCCCGAGTACGCGCCCTCGAACGCGGGGCAGCGCCGGGAGGACCGCAAGGTCGCGGCCATCGGGATCCGGGTCGCCAAGGGCGTCACCATGCACGGCTTCGCACTCAACGTGAATCCCGACGCCACCTGGTTCGACCGGATCATCCCGTGCGGCATCCGTGACGCGGGCGTCGCCTCCCTCGCGGGCGAGCTGGGCCGGGACGTGACCATCGCGGAGGTGCTGCCGGTCGTGGAGCGGCACCTGCGGGAGGTACTGGAGAACGCGGAGTTGAAGCCGCGCGAGATCGAGCGGGCGGCCGTGTGAGCCGTCCCCGCGGAAGCCGCCGTCCCGGGGAATGATCCCCGCAGCCCTGAGGTTTGTCTCAGCGACTGGGCGCAGTAACCACGGGCGTACCCTGGTGTACGCCGAAGAATCGAAGCTACAGGGAGCCGATGTGTCCGCAGTCGCACCCGACGGACGCAAGATGCTGCGCCTGGAGGTCCGCAACAGCCAGACCCCCATCGAGCGCAAGCCCGAGTGGATCAAGACCCGGGCGAAAATGGGCCCCGAGTACACCAAGATGCAGAGCCTCGTGAAGAGCGAGGGGCTGCACACGGTCTGCCAGGAGGCCGGCTGTCCGAACATCTACGAATGCTGGGAGGACCGGGAGGCGACCTTCCTCATCGGTGGCGACCAGTGCACCCGGCGTTGCGACTTCTGCCAGATCGACACCGGCAGGCCCGAGGCGCTGGACCGTGACGAGCCCCGCCGCGTCGGCGAGTCCGTGGTCACCATGGACCTGAACTACGCCACCATCACCGGCGTCGCCCGCGACGACCTGGCGGACGGCGGAGCCTGGCTCTACGCGGAGACGGTCCGTCAGATCCACGCGCAGACCGCCGAGCGGGCCGAGGGCCGCACCAAGGTCGAACTGCTGGCCCCCGACTTCAACGCGGTCCCCGAGCAGCTCGAGGAGGTCTTCTCCTCGCGCCCCGAGGTCTTCGCCCACAACGTCGAGACGGTGCCCCGGATCTTCAAGCGGATCCGCCCCGGCTTCCGTTACGACCGTTCCCTCCAGGTCATCACCGCGGCCCGGGACTACGGCCTGGTGACCAAGTCGAACCTCATCCTCGGCATGGGCGAGACCCGCGAGGAGGTCGTCGACGCGCTGCGGCAGCTCCACGACGCCGGCTGCGAGCTGATCACCATCACGCAGTACCTGCGGCCGAGCGTCCGTCACCACCCGGTGGAGCGCTGGGTCAAGCCGCAGGAGTTCGTGGAGCTGAAGGAGGAGGCCGAGCGCATCGGCTTCTCCGGTGTGATGTCCGGCCCGCTGGTCCGGTCCTCGTACCGCGCCGGCCGGCTGTACCGGATGGCCGTCGAGAAGCGCGGCAGCTACGTCGCCTCGCAGGCGGTCTGACCCGGACCGGCCTTCACCCGAGCGGCGGCACTGGCACCCAGTGCCGCCGCTCGGCGGTTCCCGGGACCGTCCGTCGTGTGAATCGGCGCACAGGGCGCTACCTGCGAGTAGTGGCCGGTTCCGCGCGGACCCCGCGTCCCCGCAGCTAGCGGCCGCGCCGGGGCGGAGAGGGCCGTTTCCGGCGCCGTGTCCAGGCTTCATGTGCGTTTGACCGGTCGGTCACGCCCTGGTAACACCGAAGCGTGACCCTGGGCTCACCACTTGTAGGGCCCCGCCCTGGCCGCCGTTTTCCCGAGGGGGAACCTCCGTCATGCAGGCCGCACCCGTCCGCGCCACCGCCCTTCCGAAGTTCACCGATGCACTCCGTGCCGTCGAGTCGCTGTTGATGAGCGGCGGCCAGCGCACGGCCCGCCGCAACGCCTGGAACTCGGTCCTGGAGGACCGCCGCCGCGCCAAGGACCGCGTCGAGGCGGAGCGCTTCCTCGACGTCACCACCGTCACCACCGTCACCGCGGTCACTGCCGCCACCGCCGCCCCGCTGCTGACCGGGCTCCGCGCCGACGGGTGACCGCGGCGCCGTAACGATTCGGCGTACGGGGCCGCCCTCCCGCACCACAGTGGAGACTGCCGTCGTGGGCGCCTCCCGGGACACGTAGACTTCGTGCCATGGCGAGGAAGGAATCCGCGGCGGAGACTGCGAACCCCGGGCGACTGAAGCAGATCGCCCTGACCTACAAGATGACCCGCAGGGCCGACAAGAAGATCGGTCTTGTACTCGCGGCTGTCGGAATCGTCACCCTTGGTGTCTTCCTCGCGATCGGTTTCCTGATCGGTCACCCCATCTATGTCGGCATCTTCGGTCTGCTGATCGCCCTGCTGGCGATGGCGATCGTCTTCGGCCGAAGGGCCGAACGCGCGGCGTTCGGGCAGATGGAGGGCCAGCCGGGAGCGGCGGCGGCCGTGCTCGACAACGTCGGGCGCGGATGGACGACGACACCCGCGGTGGCGATGAACCGCAACCAGGACGTGGTGCACCGCGCGGTCGGCAAGGCCGGCATCGTGCTGGTCGCGGAGGGCAACCCGAACCGGCTGAAGACGCTGCTGGCGGCCGAGAAGAAGAGGATGGCCCGCATCGTGGCGGACGTGCCGGTGCACGACATCATCGTCGGCACGGGCGAGGACCAGGTCGACCTGAAGAAGCTGCGGACGACGATGCTGAAGTACCCGCGGGTCCTCACCGGCCCCCAGGTCACGGCGACGAACGACCGGCTGCGGGCACTGGGCGACCTGATGAGCAACATGCCGCTGCCGAAGGGCCCGATGCCCAAGGGCATGCGCATGCCTCGGGGCGGCCGCATGCGCTGACCGGCGCCCCCGGTCCGGAACCGCAGGGCCCCCGGCGATCCACGGATCGCCGGGGGCCCTTCCGCTGTGCCGCGGCGGCCGGTCTGCCCCCGGAGGTGCCCCCGCGGCCCTGTCGTGAGGAGGCCCGCCGGAGCAGACTGTCCTCCCGACGAGTGGCCACGGTCGAGGTGGGGGCGGTCATGCACACGCAGGACAGCGGCAGGGAGCAGAGCCGCGGGAACGGGCCGGCGGCCCGCCGGCCGGTGCCGCCGCAGCGTCCCGGGTGGGCGGACGACGTCCTCGCCCTCCAGCGCCGGGCCGGCAACGCGGCCGTCTCGCGCGCCCTCGCCGAGGGCAGGCACCGCGAGGGCTCCGGAGGTGGGCGGACCGACGCCTCCGTGCAGCGCGCCGAGGGCTTCGAGGACAACGCGGCGCACCAGCACGGTCCCGACTGCGCGCACGAGGCGACGCCGGTGCAGCGCCGGGTCTCGCCCGCCGACGCGATTGCGACCCCCGGCAGACCGCTGCCCGCGCGGATCGTCGCGCGGATGGAGCAGGAGTATCCGATGTCCTTCGGCCACGTCCGCCTCCACGACGGTCCCGTCGCGCAGCGCTCGGCGGCCGACCACGGCGCCGTGGCGTACACCACCGGCTCGCACATCGTCAGCGCCCGGTCGCAGCTCGACGACGAGACCCTCTACCACGAGGGCGGGCACATCTGGCAGCAGGCCATGGGCGAGGTGGCCGGCACCGACGACGGCAGCGGCACGAGGGTCTCCAGCCCGCACGACGCCTTCGAGCTCCAGGCGGCCGAGAACGGCCGCCGCATGGCCCGCGGCGAGCGCCCCGACCTGGAACTCCCCGGCCTCTAGGCCGTACCTCGCCGAGGGCTGCCCGCGATCCCTGGCGGGACGGCCCTCAGGCGCGGACCTCGACCGTGCCGGCCAGGCGGTCGTGGAGGCCGCGGCCGTCGCGGTCCCAGACCAGGGCGGGGATCGCCAGGCACAGCAGGACGGTCCGCAGCGCGGCGCGCCACGGGCTGACCCGTCCGGTCGCCAGCGCGAGCACGCGCAGCCCGAACAGCCGCTTGCCCGGGGTGAAGCCGAGGGTTCCCACGGTCAGCACACCGAGGAGCAGGAAGACGAGCAGCGTCCAGTTGCTCGTGGCCTGCTCGTAGCCGTCGGTGATGAGGCCGTATGCGATCAGCAGGCACAGCGCCCAGTCGACGACGAGGGCGCCGAGGCGCCGTCCGGGCCGGGCGATCGAGCCCGGTCCCTCCTCCGGCAGCCCCAGCTGTTCACCGCGGTAACCGAAGTCCGCCCCGGCCTCTTCGGCGGCGGCACGGGGCCCGGACAGCCATGATCCGATTGCTTGCCTGTTGTCCACGCGTCCACGGTACTGCGGCCCCTCGGGCGGGCGGACGGCCCCCGTCGCACCGCACGCGAACGCCCGGCACACGTCACAATGGGGGACGAGCTGGTTAACCTCGACGAAACAAATGGGTCACGCCAGAGAAATCACCCCTCCCTAGGGTCGAAACCGGTTGTGCCACCGCACCGGCCGCACGAACGAACTACCACCCCGGCAAGGAACGGCCGGGAGTAGGAGGAGCTGGATGTTCCAGAACGCCGACGAGGCCAAGAAGTTCATCGCGGACGAGGACGTCAAGTTCGTCGATGTCCGCTTCTGCGACCTGCCGGGTGTGATGCAGCACTTCACGATCCCGGCCGAGGCCTTCGACCCGGCCGAGGAGCTCGCGTTCGACGGCTCCTCGATCCGCGGCTTCCAGGCCATCCACGAGTCGGACATGGCACTCCGCGCCGACCTGTCCACCGCGCGCGTCGACCCGTTCCGCCGCGACAAGACGGTCAACATCAACTTCTTCATCCACGACCCGATCACGGGCGAGCAGTACTCCCGCGACCCGCGGAACGTGGCCAAGAAGGCCGAGGCGTACCTCGCCTCCACCGGCATCGCCGACACCGCGTACTTCGGCCCCGAGGCCGAGTTCTACGTGTTCGACAGCGTCCGTTTCCGGACCGCCGAGAACGAGTCCTTCTACCACATCGACTCCGAGGCCGGCGCCTGGAACACCGGTGCGGTCGAGGACAACCGCGGTTACAAGGTGCGTTACAAGGGCGGCTACTTCCCGGTCCCGCCGGTCGACCACTTCGCCGACCTGCGCGCCGAGATCTCCCTCGAGCTGGAGCGCTCCGGTCTGAAGGTGGAGCGCCAGCACCACGAGGTGGGCACCGCCGGCCAGGCCGAGATCAACTACAAGTTCAACACGCTGCTCGCCGCCGCGGACGACCTCCAGCTCTTCAAGTACATCGTGAAGAACGTGGCCTGGCGCAACGGCAAGACCGCGACCTTCATGCCGAAGCCGATCTTCGGCGACAACGGCTCGGGCATGCACATCCACTCCTCGCTCTGGGCCGGCGGCTCCCCGCTGTTCTACGACGAGGCCGGTTACGCGGGCCTGTCGGACACCGCCCGCTACTACATCGGCGGCATCCTCAAGCACGCCCCCTCGCTGCTGGCCTTCACCAACCCCACGGTGAACTCGTACCACCGCCTGGTGCCGGGCTTCGAGGCCCCGGTCAACCTGGTGTATTCGCAGCGCAACCGCTCTGCGGCCATGCGTATCCCGATCACCGGTTCCAACGCCAAGGCCAAGCGCGTCGAGTTCCGCGCCCCGGACTCCTCCGGCAACCCCTACCTCGCCTTCTCGGCGCTGCTCCTCGCGGGCCTGGACGGCATCAAGAACAAGATCGAGCCGGCCGAGCCGATCGACAAGGACCTCTACGAGCTGGCCCCCGAGGAGCACGCGGGCGTCGCGCAGGTCCCGACCTCCCTCGGCGCCGTCCTCGACCGCCTCGAGGCCGACCACGAGTTCCTCCTCCAGGGCGACGTCTTCACGTCCGACCTGATCGAGACGTGGATCGACTTCAAGCGCACCAACGAGATCGCCCCGCTGCAGCTCCGCCCGCACCCGCACGAGTTCGAGCTCTACTTCGACGTGTGAGCACCCCCGGGCGGGTGCGCGCACCCGTTCCGCGGCCTCCGGGGCCGTCGTCCCTCGTGGACGGCGGCCCCGGAGGCCTTTTGCCGTCCCTGGGGGCGTTCGGGGGCCGTGCATGGGCCGCGCGGGCGGGGCCGGGCGCACAATGGAGACCGGGACGAGTCCCCGAGGACGAGGTACCGCGAGGTGATGCGGAATGCGGAGCCGGTTCCAGAGCGATCGGCGGCTGACCGTGCGGATGACGGTCACCATGTTCCTGCTCGGGCTGCTGTACGTGGGCTTCGTGGCGGCGCTCGTCGTCCTGCTGAAGTCGTTGGTGCTGGTCGTCGTGATCGCGGCGGCGGTGCTCGGGGCGCAGTACTGGTTCTCCGACCGGATCGCGCTGTACGCGATGCACGGGAAGATCGTGGAGCGCGAGGAGTATCCGGAGCTGCACGGGGTCGTGGACCGGCTGTGCGCGGTCGCCGACATGCCGAAGCCGCTCGTCGCCGTCTCCAACATGGACATGCCGAACGCCTTCGCGACCGGGCGGAACGCCGATCACGCGGTGGTGTGCGTGACCACCGGGCTGCTGCGCAGGCTGGAACCGGCGGAGCTGGAGGGCGTCCTCGCACACGAGCTCTCGCACGTGGCGCACAGGGACGTCGCCGTGATCACCGTCGCCTCCTTCCTCGGGGTCCTCGCCGGGCTCGTCGTCCGGTTCGCCTTCTACTCGCAGTTGTTCGGGGGGCGGGGCCGGCGGGACCAGAACACGCTGGCCGTGCTCGGCATCGTGATGGGCGTCTCGATGGCCGTGTACGCGCTGAGCTTCGTCCTCATCCGCGCGCTCTCCCGCTACCGGGAGCTGGCCGCGGACCGGGCCGCCGCGCTGCTCACCGGGCGGCCCTCGGAGCTGGCCGCCGCGCTGACGAAGGTCGACGGCGACATCGCGCGCATCCCCAGCCAGGACCTGCGCACCGCGCAGGCGTTCAACGCGTTCTACTTCACCCCCGCGTTCGGCAAGGGCGCGGGGCTCGCCCGGCTGTTCTCCACCCATCCGAGTCTGGAGCAGCGGCTGGAGCAGCTGGGGCGGATCTCGGCGGAGCTGGGCGAGGCCGGGACCGGCGGGACCGGAAGGGCGGACTGAGGCGGCGTGGGGCTCTGGGACATCCTGCTCGGGCGGACGAAACCGGTGGCGCCGGACCTCGATCAGCTCTTCGGGCTGCCCTCGGCGGCGGTGACGCTGGAGGCGGGCGCCGGGTTCACTCCGACGGGCGAAGGGGCCGTGTGTTTCGCGACGGTCGAGGGGGCGGCGTTCGAACAGACGCACAGGGAGGTGCGGGCGCTGCTGGACGCGGACGCGGAACGGAGGGGCGTGGGGGTGGAGCTGCGGCGGGACGAGTACGGCTACTCCTGGCTGGTCTCGCGGCGTGGGCCGGGTGAGCTGGTCTCGCTGGTCAACGATCTGCACGCGGTCAACAGCGCGATGGAGGCCAACGGCTTCGGGCCGCAGTTGCTGTGCTCGGTGGCCGGGTTCCGTGAGGCGGGGGACGGGGCCGCCGGGACCGCGGGGCGGCGGCTGGGGCTGGTGTACCTGTTCAAGCGGGGGACGTTCTACCCGTTCGTGCCCCTGGGGGGCGGGAGGCGGGACACGGCGCTGGAACTGCGGGTGAAGTCACTGCTGGCGGGGGAGCTGCGGATGGAGGACGACCTGGGACGGTGGTTCCCGGTGTGGGGGGCGCCGGGGCTGTGAGCGGGGTGTGCGGGGCCTCCCCGGGCCCCTTGCGGAGCGCGGGGAGACCGTTCGGCGCGGGCAGACCGATCAGCGCGTGTAGCGCAGCAGCGCTCGGACCATGTGGCAGGTGCGGGCCGACGGGGCGTGGACGCCGATCAGGTCCGCCGTGCGGCGGATGACCTCGTCGCGCGCCTGGTTCGGGACGTAGATCCCGGAGTCGAGCAGGGCGATCGCCAGACGCATCGCCTTCAGCCGGCGGTTGTGGGTGACGTACCACTCGCGGGGCCGGCCCGCCGGGAGCGGGCGCTTGGTGACGGGGGCGTACGGCAGGTCCAGCGGGATCTGCCGGGCGGCGGTCGACTGGGTGGGCAACGGCGTGGACGTGAGGGTGGCAGTGGGCACGGGCATCCTCCTGTCGCGGTCGGGACACCGTCCGGATCCTCCGGCGACGGCCTCGAACACTGCTTCTATTCTACTGCGCGGCACTGACAGCGCGGGGCGTGAGAGGGCGTCAAAACTGCTGGTCAGAACGGGGGTTGGGGGGTACGGGGGTGGCTCGGGGCCTCCGGGGCGCGTGGGGCCTCCGGGGCGCGCGTGGGCCCCGCTACCGTGGGCCGCATGGAGATCTGGATCAATCCCGCGTGTTCCAAGTGCCGCAGCGCGCTCAGCCTGCTCGACGCCGAGGGCGCCGACTACACCGTCCGCCGCTATCTGGAGGACGTGCCGAGCGAGGACGAGATCCGCGGGGTGCTCGGGCGTCTCGGGCTCGAACCGTGGGACATCACGCGGACCGGCGAGGCGGAGGCCCGGGAACTCGGCGTCAAGGACTGGCCCCGGGAGGCGGGGTCCCGGGACCGCTGGGTGCGGGCCCTGGCGGAGCACCCGAAGCTGATCCAGCGGCCGATCATCACCGCCGAGGACGGCACCGCCGTGGTGGCCCGCGACGAGGACGCCGTGCGCGAGGCGCTCTCCCGCTGATCCGGGCCCCGTACCGCCGGGGCAGTGTGGCGCAGGTCACTCACGTGACGGACGCGACCGGTGAGTAGCTCCTGTTCGGGATCTCGTACATAGCGGCGTACGCTCCCCTACCTCCCAGGAGGCGCGCATGTCGCGCAGGAGAAAGCTCGGCACGAAGAAGAAGATCGCGCTGCTGGCCGGTGCCGCGACGCTGGCCGGCGGCGGCGCCTTCGCCCTCGCGGCCACGTCGAACGCCGCGTCCGTGCAGAACGCGTCGACCTCGACCGTCTGCCAGGGCCTGGCCACCGCACTCGGCAACAACGAGAAGTTCATCGCCGATCAGCGGGCCGCCCCCGACGCCCTGTCGGAGGCGCGGATCGCGAACCGCGAGGCGGTCCTCGCCGAGATCAGGCGCAAGCAGGAGGCGTCCGGCTGCGAGGTCGGGGAGTCGGCTCAGGGCTCCCCGGCCGCTCCCGCCGACCCCCCGGCGCAGTCGCGGCCACCTGCTCAGTCCCAGCCCCCTGCCCAGTCCCAGCCCCCTGCCCAGGGTGGGGGCGCAACCGCCGGGGCCGCCGGCGGCGGGGACGCGGCCGCCGCCGGTGAGCAGGTCTGCAAGGGCTCGACCGTCACGCTGTCCGGCGAGGACGGCGCCCCCGCGGCCTCCAGCAACCAGTTCCCGGCCGGTACGAAGCTGCGGGTGACCAACCTGGACAACGACAAGTCCACCACCGTCGAGGTCACCTCGGTCTCCGGGAGTTGCGCCCTGCTGAACAACGCGGCCTTCGAACAGGTGCGGGAGCCCGGCAAGTTCCTCATCCGCCGGGCGCTCATCGAGAAGGTGGGCTGACCGCACGGGGCCCGGGCCCGATACGCCCGCGGCGGCTGTGACTCCGCACACGGCCGCCGCGGGTAACACGGGGTTCACACATGGGCAATGGACGGGAAACCGCCTGTTGACAGGCTGGAAGCACCACGCGGCGCCCCAGTGCCGCAGCGCCGCGTGACGCACCCGCACCCGCACCGGCCGCGCGGCACCCTCAAAGCCCCGGCCGGGACTTCGTAAGGACGTGGCCCCGTGACCTTCAAGGCTGAGTACATCTGGATCGACGGCACCGAGCCGACCGCCAAGCTCCGTTCCAAGACCAAGATCATGGCTTCCTCGGACAAGCGGGACACGGCCGCCGACCTTCCGTACTGGGGCTTCGACGGGTCCTCCACCAACCAGGCCGAGGGCCACGCCTCGGACCGCGTGCTCAAGCCGGTCTTCGTCTGTCCCGACCCGATCCGCGGCGGTGACAACGTCCTGGTGCTGTGCGAGGTGCTCAACACCGACATGACGCCGCACGAGTCCAACACCCGTGCCGCGCTGGCCGAGGTCGCCGAGCGGTTCGCCGCGCAGGAGCCGATCTTCGGCATCGAGCAGGAGTACACCTTCTTCAAGGGCTCCCGCCCGCTCGGCTTCCCCGCGGGCGGTTTCCCGGCCGCGCAGGGCGGCTACTACTGCGGCGTCGGCTCGGACGAGATCTTCGGCCGTGACGTCGTCGAGGCGCACCTGGAGAACTGCCTGAAGGCCGGCCTCGGCATCTCCGGCATCAACGCCGAGGTCATGCCCGGCCAGTGGGAGTTCCAGGTCGGCCCGCTGGCCCCCCTGGAGGTCTCCGACCAGCTCTGGGTGGCCCGCTGGCTGCTCTACCGCACCGCCGAGGACTTCGAGGTCTCCGCCACCCTCGACCCCAAGCCGGTCAAGGGCGACTGGAACGGCGCGGGCGCGCACACCAACTTCTCGACGAAGGCCATGCGCGAGGGGTACGACGCCATCATCACGGCGTGCGAGTCGCTCGGCGAGGGCTCCAAGCCGATGGACCACGTGAAGAACTACGGCGCCGGGATCGACGACCGCCTCACCGGTCTGCACGAGACGGCCCCGTGGAACGAGTACTCCTACGGTGTCTCCGACCGCGGTGCCTCGGTCCGCATCCCCTGGCAGGTCGAGAAGGACCGCAAGGGGTACATCGAGGACCGTCGCCCGAACGCCAACGTCGACCCGTACACGGTGACGCGACTGCTGGTCGACACGTGCTGCACCGCGCTGGAGAAGGCCGGCCAGGTCTGACCGGCCCCCGCCGAACGCGAAGGGGCGCCCGCCGTGACGGCGGGCGCCCCTTCCGCGTACCCCACCGCCCGTTCCGGGTCCGCACCGGGCGTCCACGCTGTGAGAGGAGGCTCCCCCGGGTGACGGGCATCTGCTTCAATGTGAGCATGGCCGGCATTCAGCAGCGCACCGCGACGGGTCGCCACGACCTGGAGCCGTTCTGGCCTTCCCGTCAGCACCACGACTTCGACCGGGTGTGTTGCCGCGCGACGAACGCGCCGGCCCTCTAACGCCGTACCCCGGTCTTCGGCCGGCGCGACAAGACGCGTTTCCTCGACGCCCCGGCAGCCGGGCCACCCGCCTCCACGCTCCGCGGCCGTCGAGCCTTCCGTCGAACCCCTCGCGCGAAAGAGCTGACGTCTCATGGCGACCACCCGTTCCCTCTCCACCGCCTCCACCGCCTCCGCCTCTCCCGTCACCGGCCCGGCCGCCCGCGGCGCGCGCCACCGGCTGCGTGCCGTCGACCGGGACGAGGTGGTCGAGATCGCCGACTTCCTGCCGCCGGGCGCCACCTGGCTGCCCGCTCCCCCGCACGCCCTCCCGACGCTGCCTGGCCGGCCGCCGATGGTCGGCTACCTGGTCCTCGTACCGGCCGGGCAGCAGCCGCCGTTCGCGCCCGCCGCGGTGCCCGCCGGGCCGGAGCGCCCGGCCCCCGCCGAGGTCACCGCCGAGGCGCCCGCCCCGGAGCGGGGAGCCGAGTCCGGCGATCCGCTGGTCCGCATCGACCCGGTGCGCCGCACCGCCGAGGTGGACGGACGCCGGCTGGACCTGACCTACCTGGAGTTCGAGCTGCTGGCGCACCTCGTCGCGCATCCGCACCGGGTGCACACACGGGACCAGCTCGTCACCACCGTGTGGGGCTACGGGCACGTGGGCGACGGCCGCACCGTCGACGTCCACGTCGCCAGGCTGCGGCGCAAGCTGGGCGCCGAGCACCGCGCGGCGATCCAGACGGTCCGCCGGGTCGGGTACAAGTACACCCCGCCGACCGGGGCCTGACCCGCCGCGCACCGAAGCGCCGCTCTTCTGTCAGCAGAGCGGCGTTCCCTCCCCCGGCCCCGGCGGGCAGAGTCCTCGGCATGAGACTGCTGATGCTGGGCGGAACGGATTTCGTGGGCAGGGCCGTGGTGGAGGACGCCGTCCGCCGGGGCTGGGAGGTGACCGTCTTCCACCGGGGCCGCAACGCCGTCCCGCGCGGCGCCCGTTCGCTGCTCGGTGACCGCACGGCTCCCGAAGGGCTCGCCGCGCTGGCCGAGGGCACCTGGGACGTGGTCGTCGACACCTGGTCGGCGGCGCCGCGCGCCGTGCGGGAGTCGGCGAGGCTGCTGGCCGGGCGGGCCGGCCGCTACGCGTACGTGTCGAGCGTCTCGGTGTACGACCGCCCGCGCCAGGACGGCTTCACCGAGGAGGCCCCGGTCGTGGCGGGCGCCGACCCGGGCGCCGGGCGGACGGACTACGCCCGGGACAAGCGCGGCGGCGAACTGGCGGCCGTCGAGTCCTTCGGCCCGGACGGGGCGCTGCTGGTGCGGGCCGGGCTGATCCTCGGCCCGCACGAGAACATCGGCCGGCTGCCCTGGTGGCTGCACCGCGTCGCCCGGGGCGGGGACGTACTCGCTCCCGGACCGCGGGAGCTGGCGGTGCCGTACGTGGACGCCCGGGACCTCGCCGCATGGGTGCTCTCGGCCGTCGAGCGGGGGTCGAGCGGCCCGTACAACGTCGCGGGGACGCCCGGCCGGGCCACGATGGGCGAACTGCTGGACGCCTGCGTCCGGGTGACCGGCGGCGCGGCCCGGCTGCGCTGGACCCCGCCCGCCACCATCCTGGCCGCCGGGATCGAACCCTGGACGCAGCTCCCCGTGTGGGTGCCCCGGGGCACCGAACTGGAGACCGCCGTCTACGGCATGGACGTCTCCCGCGCGGTGCGCGAGGGGCTGCGGCACCGGCCGGCGGAGGAGACGGTCGCCGACACCTGGGCGTGGCTGCGCACCCTGGACGGCCCCGCGCCCCTGCGGGCCGACCGGCCGGGAGTGGGGGTGGATCCGGCGGTCGAGGCGAAGGTGCTGGGCACCGCCCCGGGCACCGCCGGAAACTGACCGGTGACCAGGCCGGACGGAATTCCCGGCAATCCCCGACCGGCCCTTCTTTGAACGCCCTTCAAGAATGTGCGGCAAGTTTTTTCCCGTGCCTCTGAACGCCCCACGAGTCCCTCGCGTATGGAATGGAGCCGCTTCACTCCTGTCGGGCGCCTCCGCCCCGCCAAGGAAGTCAGAGGAGTTCCATGGGACGCAACACAAGAAAACGCCGCTCGTCGCTGGCCACCAAGGCCATAGCCGCATCGGCGGCCCTAGCGCTCGGTGGGGGCGGGCTGATCTGGGCGAACTTCTATGCTTCTGCGCACGAGGAGAACTCGGGCCAGAACCGGACCAAGGCCGCCGGAGCACAGATGGCCACGATCTCCTGCCCGGACGTCGGCCAGAAGCTGACCGACGTGCCGGGCGGGGCGAAGGCCAACGTCGACAAGGAGCTGGCGAACCTCGACAAGCAGATCACCGAGGCGTACGCACGCCTGGCCGCCACGCGCCGGGCACAGCAGAACGACGCCAACTTCGCGCAGAACGCGATCTTCGGCCCGCTGAAGGAGAAGCGGTCCGCGGCGCTCGAGCGCATCAGGATCGACTTCAAGCGGGTCGGCGCCACCGCGCCCGACGGACTGGACGCCCTGGCCCCCTGCACCGGAACGCCCGCCGGCCAGACCAACGCGGGCGGCAACGGGGGCGGCCAGAACGGCGGTCAGAACGGCGACCAGAACCAGAACGGCGGTCAGGGCCAGAACGGCGGCCAGGCCGGCGGCGGTCAGGACCAGAACGGCGGCGGTCAGCAGGGCGGCAACGGCGGCCAGGCCGGCAACGGCCCCGTGGCCGCGGACTTCGTCGACATCACCAAGGTCCGGCCGAACGTCTCGAAGAAGGCGAACACCCGCAAGGCCGGCCGGTTCGGCAAGGGCCGGAACAGCACCAAGGGCGCCTCGACCGGCACGTTCTCCGTCAACTGCGGGGTGAACCAGAACAAGAACTACAACACCGACAACGTGATCGTGGCGCCCGGCGTGACCAACGGCGCGCACCACACCCACGACTACGTCGGCAACCAGGACGTCAACGCCTTCTCGAACAACGACACGTTCG
>BNBP01000099.1 GCA_014656015.1 Streptomyces griseoaurantiacus
CCGAGCGGACCCAAGCTCTGGCAGACTTCCTCCACACCTACAACCACCACCGCTGCCACACCGCACTCGGCGGCAACCCGCCCATCACCCGCGTCAACAACGCTGCGAGTCAATACACCTAGGGCGTGTTCCGAAGCACGCCCTGGCGAAGCGGGGGCCTGATCGGCCTGGCGCACGCCCGCTGCGACGCGCGCGAGCCCCCGCGAGTTGCTGATCGATAACTGTGGGTGAGGCGGCCCGTCCAGCGAGCCTGAACAGCGTTAAGGTATCCGGTATGAACAAGGGCGTCACCCGGGACCGGATCGTGACAGCGGCGCTGGACCTTCTCGACGAGAAGGGCATGGACGGCGTGACCGTGCGTGCCCTGGCGACCAGGCTCGACGTACGCCCCTCCGCCTTGTACTGGCACGTGCGCAACAAGCGGGAACTGCTCGACGAGATGGGCACCGCCGTCATGCGCCGGGTCGGCTCCGCCCTGTCGGAACTCCCCCCGGGTGACGACTGGCGCGATGATCTGGCGGCGTTCGCGAGTGTGCTGCGAGCGGAGTTCCTGCGTCACCGCGACGGCGCTCGCATCTTCAGCGGCACGCGCATCGCCGACCCGGAAGTGGTACGGGTGAAGGAGTTCTGGTTCGTCCGCTGGACCGCGTCCGGGGTCGGCCTCTCCGACGCGGACGACGCCGTCGACCTGGTGACCGCCTTCGTCGTCGGCTTCGTGATCGAGGAGCAGGAACACCGCCAGTCCGCCGAGACCGACCCCGCTCGCTATTCCCTCGCCGAGCGCGACGCATGGCTGGGCGGGGACGCGCCCCTGGTCAAGCGAGCGGGCCACCTTCACGACCACGGCGACCAGCGCTTCGAGCGGCACCTCGGCATCGTCCTCGACGGGCTCGCCGCCCGGCTGAAGGTCTGACACCGGGCCAGGCTGCCTGCCGGCGGACCGTCATGTCGTCCGGAGTGTCCGCTCCACGGCGGAGCGGCTGATCGTCGCCCTTCCACGCCCGGACCCGCCGGGGGTTGCGTGAGGTCCGGTCCAGGACGGTCCTGACCGCGCCTGCCGGAGGGCAGGCCCAGCGCCTCCGGCTCCACGGCCTCCCCTGGTGCGCCACACACCCGTTCGAGAACTCGTCGGCCTCAGCACCCTGCGACCTGAACTAAGTTCATGCTATAAAGAACACAGCACCTGAACGACGTTAAGGAGTCGCCGGACGCTGAAGCTCTTGCCCATCGGCGAGGGCGGGGAACGTCCTTCGGTCCATGCCCGGTCGGCATGGGCGGGGGTGTTCGCATCGGCATTACCGGCCGGACCGAGGCACTGGTTGGATCACCGAAGGACGTTCGACATGCCGACCGGACGGAGCGTCACGCGGACGGCTCGCCCCGGGCGGCTCACCCCTTGCCGCGCCGAACTCGCGTGTCCCTCCCCGCAATGCGCGACCCGCACGCCGCCGGCACCACCGAGGAGACTGGATGCGCATCGGAATTGTCGTGGATGAGGCAGGACCGTCCTTGGGGGCGGTCCTCGACCAGACCCGGGCTGCTGCCGCAGCCGGTTTCGACGGGGTCTGGCTGAGCCAGCGTACGAGCCGGGACGCACTGACCACACTGGCGGTCGCGGGACGGGAAGTGCCGGGCATCGAGCTCGGCACGGCGGTGGTCCCCACGTACCCCAGACACCCGCTGGCACTCGCCGCACAGGCGCTGACCGTGCAGGAGGCCGTAGGCGGCCGCCTGGTGCTGGGGGTCGGCGTCAGCCACCGGGGCGTCGTCGAAGGCCAGTACGGCTATTCCTTCGATCGTCCCGCACGCCACCTCCGCGGATACCTGTCCGCGCTGATGCCCGCGCTGCGCGGCGAACGCGTCTCCTACCGGGACGAGACACTGACGGCGATCGGTGAGGTTCAGGTGCCGACGCGCGGCGCACCCACCGTACTCGTCGGTGCGCTCGGCCCGGCGATGCTCCGGGTGGCCGGCGAACTGGCTGACGGAACCATCACCACATGGGCCACCCCGACGGCCGTCGCCGATCACATCGTGCCCACGATCACCAAGGCGGCGGGGCGACGTACGCCTCGCGTGGTCGCCTCGGTGCCGGTCTGTCTCACCGCCCGCGAGGACCGACTGCGGGCTTGGGCCGCCGAGAACCTCGCCGCGGTCGCCGACCTCCCCAGTTACCGCGCCATCCTCGACCGCGGCGGCGCCGCGGGCCCCCAGGACGCGATCGTCCTCGGCGACGAGGTACGCGTCGAACAACAGATCCGGCGTCTGTTCGACGCGGGCGCCACTGACGTCGTGGCGGCGCTTCTGGGATCACGCGAGGAACAGACACGAACCGCCGAACTATTGACCGCTCTGACTGGCTCACTGGCTGACTGACGGCCGTCCGGCGATGAGAAGCACGACGCCCTGTCAGAGGGGGCGGCCGGCAACGTCGGTAGGGGGGCGCGCAGCGCCCCCCTCATCGAGAAACGAGGAGAAGATGCGGAAATCGCTGGTGCGGAAGAACCTGGCCATCGGGCTGGTCATCACGACCGTCATCACGACGCTGTCGGTGATCATGGCGGACGACGGCAGCAGGATGGAGGAACTCAAGATGTCACTGATGGTGGGCTTACTGGTGACGGGGACAGTGACAGGCGGTACCTGGTTGCTGCAGCGGAAACGTTCGGCGCCGTGACGGGCGTGGGAGCACCGGCCTCGCGGTTGCCGATGCTCCCACGGGAGTCCATGTTGTCCATGCCCTCCTCCTGCGCGAGCAGGGCATGAGCCGTTCCTGTCCGCCTCTTCGCCTGTCGTCCTGGGCGCGGGGGCGGGGTCGGCGTTCATACGGGCGAAGGCACCCCCGGCCTACAGGGGTGCCTTGAGGGAGCCTTTCGAGGCCCCCGCCCATCACGGTGCCCGCAGCGCGGGCGCACCGGGCTCCGGCGTCACGCATCGTCCCTCCTCGACGCGGACGCCGTCGTCACCGCGACGTGCCGGACAGCGCCGAGGCCCGCGACCCGCCCGCCTCCGTCGCCGACCGGCGGCCGCGGATCCTGCGGGCCAGACCGAGAAGGACCGAGCGCAGCGCCTCGGCCCGACGGCTGGACGGGACGAACATCTGCTGCTTGAGGCGCGCGGTGCGCTGGTGCTTGGTGATGAACGGACGCAACCCTGTCTCCCAGGCATCCAGAGCGGCGGCGAGATCGTCGGGGTGCTCCCGCAGGGCCGCGCCCAGTGCGGCGCCGCCGCGCAGCGAGGACGTGGCGCCCATGCCCGAGTAGAGGTTCATGCACCAGGCCGCGTCCCCCACCAGCACGACCCGCCCCGCGCTCCACCGCGGCATCCGCACCTGGTGCACCGAGTCGAACAGGTGGTCGGGAGCCTCCTCCAGGGAGTCCAGGACGTGGCGCACCACGGGGTCGTCGTCCATCCCGGAGAAGACCGCACGCAGCCGCTCGACCCGCGATCCGCCGAACTGCTTCTGGACGTCCTTCGTCCGGTAGGTCAGCAGCGCGGTGGGCGCGTGGTCGGCGAGCCCGAACACCCACACCGCCCGCTTGGCGCGCGCGATGATGACGCTGTCGCTCGCCTCGTACGTGGGCACCTGCTCCTTCAGCTGGAAGGCGCAGATCATCGCGTTCCACGTGGTCAGGTGGTCCTCGTGCGGACCGAACACCATCCGGCGCACGCTCGAGCGCATTCCGTCCGCGCCGACCACGAGATCGAAGTCCTCGCTGTACCGCTTCCCGGTGCCGGCGTCCTCGAGCAGGACCCGCACCCCGTCGGCGCCCTCGGTGATCTCGACCGGAGTGGTCCCGAACCGCACCTCGACGCCCGTGATGCTCTGCCACAGCGCGGCCTCGATGTCCCCGCGCAGCACCGCTGCCGGCTCCCCGGGCTGATCCAGGAATCCCAGAGCCGGCCTGCGCCTGCCCCGGCGATCCACCGACCACGCATTCGTGCCGGCCGCCTGTTCCGGGTTGCGGGTGTGCAGATGGTCGGCGATCCCCAGGTCGACCGCGGCCTGCCGGCCCTCCGGGAACAGCCCGACGAAGTAGCCCCCGGTGCGCCGTTCGGGCGCCCGTTCGACGATCACCGGCGTCCAGCCGGCCCGGCGCAGCCCGATCGCCGCGGACATCCCCGCGATCCCGAGCCCGACCACCAACGCCCTCTTCGCCATGGCGGTCACCGGGCCGTACCGGACGGGGCGGCGATCGCCGCCGCGGTGAACTCCGCTGCCATCCGGCGGTGGACGACCCTGCGGAGCAGCTCGAGAGCACCCGAAACCACCACCTGGACCGGACGGCTGGACGGTACGAACCGCTGTTGCTTGACCCGTGCGGAGCGCCGCTGCCTGGTGATGTAGGGACGCAGGCCGGCCTCCCACGCCTCCAGAGCGGCGGCGAGATCGTCGGGGTGCTCCCGCAGGGCCGTGCCCAGTGCGGCGCCGCCGCGCAGCGAGGAGGAGGAGCCCATGGCCGAGTAGGTGTTCATGCACCAGGCCGCGTCCCCCACCAGCACGACCCGCCTCGTGCTCCACTTGGGCATCAGCACCTGGTGGATCGAGTCGAACACGTGGTCAGGGGCCTGGTCCAGGGAGTCCAGGACGTGGCGCACGACGGGGTCGTCGTCCATCCCGGAGAAGGCCGCGCGCACCTGTTCGACCGACGGCCCGGCGGACCGGTCCGGGATGTCCTCGGTGCGGTAGGTCAGCCAGGCGCAGGGTGCGTGGTCGGCGAGTCCGAACACCCACATCGCACGCTTGGGGCGCGAGACGATGATGCTGTCGCTCGCCTCGTAGCCAGGCACCTGTTCCTTCAGCTGGAACGCGCAGATCATCGCCTTCCAGTTCGCCAGGTACTCCTCGTCCGGACCGAACACCATCCGGCGCACGCTCGAGCGCATCCCGTCCGCACCGACCACGAGATCGAAGTCCTCGCTGTACCGCTTCCCGGTGCCGGCGTCCTCGAGCAGGACCCGCACCCCGTCGGCGCCCTCGGTGATCTCGACCGGAGTGGTCGCGAACCGCACCTCGACCGCGCCCTCGGTCCCGTCACCGGTGATGCCCTGCCACAACGCGGCCTCGATGTCGCTGCGCAGCACCGCTGCCAGCCCGCTGGGCGCGTCCAGCAGTCCCAGAGCCGGCTTCCGCCTGCCCTTGCGATCCACCGACCACGAGTTCCCGCCCGGGCGCCACTCCGGATTGCGGGTGTGCAGGTGGTCGGCGATCCCGAGGTCGGCCGCGGCCTGCACTCCTTCCGGGAACATGAAGATGAAGTAGCCCCCGGTACGGCGCTCGGGTGCCCGTTCGACGATCACCGGCGTCCAGCCGGCCTGGCGCAGCCCGATGGCCGCGGACATCCCCGCGATCCCGAGCCCGACCACTAATGCCCTCTTCTGCACGGTTCTCTCTTCTCCGAGCCTCAAGGCTCTCCTTAACTAAGTTCAGGACTGTGACCAGCTTGCCTGAACACTGTTAAGGTGTCAACCGTGATCGAGGGCAGTACCCGGGAGCAGATCGTCGGGGCGGTGTCAGAACTCCTCGGCGCAGGGCATGGACGCGCGCACCGTCCACGCGCCCGCTTCCCGGCCGGACGCGCGACTCGTCCTCGACTCGGACATCGCCGTCCTCGGCGACGCCGGACAGCCCGGCGGGCCGCGTTCAGCACCCGCGGAGAGGGCCGTCCAAGGAGTTCGTCCGTCGTGTGCCGGAGGGCGTCACGGCCCGCCGGGGTGGGTCCGGATCGCTTCCAGCCCGCCGATGACCATGGCCACGGAGAACTCGGTCGCGGTGGCCAGGTCGTAGCGCGAGTGATCCACCGACGCGGTGTAGGCGGGGAGGGTTTCGCGGATGTGGTCGGACATGGCCGGCGCCGGCAGACCCTGGGCAAGACCGAACGCCTGGAACTCGACCATGGCGACGACCAGGCGGAGCTGGTCTCGCCGGAAGCCTCCGTCGATCAGCGCGGCGAACATCGGCTCGTACACCGCGAGGGAACGGTCGCAGGTCATCGCGGTGGCGGCGAGGAGCGGCAGGATGCGCCGGTGCGTGGCGTACAGGGTGGTGAGCCGGCGCAGGAGGTCGGCCACGGCTTCGCGCCAGTCGTGCGCGGCGCCGAGGGGTTCCATCCGTTCCAGCATCCGCAGCCGGGCGAGGTCGATGACCTCCGCCCGGCCCGAGACGTGGGAGTAGAGGGACGACGGGGCGACACCGAGGTGCCGGGCCAGCTGAGTCATCTGGACGTCACCGGTGCGGTCGGCGAGTTCGATCGCACCGTCCGCGATCCGTTCGGCGGACAACAGCGGCGTCTTCGGCCTGGCCACGCCCGCCACCCCCGTCGAATGGTGTTCAGCGCAGCAGGTAGCCGCGCTCCTCCAGCGTACGACGCAGGTTCTCACGCCCGTCCATGTACTCCAGGCCCGTGCCCATCACGACGGAGTGGCTCCACGTCTTGTCACGCAGTCCGTACTCGGTGCGGAAATCCTTGAACGCGATCTCGTAGTCCTCGATCCACTCCTTGGTCGGCCGTGTCCGGTAGCGCTCGCGGTGCAGCACGACGTCCTGCGCCGGGCGGGGATGCACCGCGCTCGGGCGGTGGGGGTCCGGGGTGCCGATGGCCATGCCGAATACGACGTAGGCGTACGCGGGAAGCCCGATCAGGTCGGCGAGCTCCTTGGCGTGGTTGCGCAGCGAGCCCAGGTACACGCCTCCCAGGCCGATCGCCTCTGCCGCGACGAGACCGTTCTGGGCTGCCAGGGCCGCGTCGACCGACGACATCAGGAAGGAGTCGACGTAGTCGGTGACGACGGGGTCACCGCCCTGCTCCACGCTGATCTCGTGGCTGCGCGACATGTCCGCCACCCACAGCAGCACGCTGGGGGCCTGGGCGACGAAATCGAACCCGGCGAACTTCGCGCCGTGTGTCAGCCTCGCGAGCTCGGCCTTCGTCCCGGGGTCCGATACGGCCACGAGACTCCACTGGTGAAGGTTCGACGACGTGGAGGCCGACTGGGCGGCCGCCACCACCGTCTCCAGAGCACCGTCGGGCAGCGGTTCGTCGGTGAACGCGCGCACTGAGCGGTGCGCGAGCAGCGTTTCGATCTGCTCGTTCCAGATGATGTTCTCCGGCGTCGCCTGCTGCCCGTAGCGGGCCTCCAGGAGTGCGCGCCGCCGCGAGGAGTCAGTCATGACTGTCCTTCCACTATCCGAATCAGATTCGGTTATGGCAACCATGAGTCCGCCGGGTCCATTCCCCGCCGTCCTGGTCTGTCGGAAAGAAGCCGGGCGGAGGCAGTGCCGGCCGCGCGGACGGTTGTCCGCCCGTGCTCCACAACAGCTCTGCACCCGGTGCTGCGCGTGGACGCGTGCAACAGGCCGAGCATCATGTGCGGCACGCGCGGCATGTGCGGCTCGTGCGCGTCTTCGCCGTGCCGCTCACATGGTGCGGTGAGTCACCGGCGCTCGTGGTCGGGGGCGTCCTCGCGGGGTCCGCTGCTCAGTTCGCGGGAGATCGCTCGTGCGCAGGTGCGGACGGCGGGTGTCATCGCCCTGTGGTCGACGGTCCCGCTCGGCAGGACCACCGACAGGGCGCCGCAGAGGGTGTCGCCGGGGCCCAGGAGCGGCGCGGCCACGGAGGTCCGCGGCCACGGAGTGCCGAGTGTCACGGTGGCGAACCCGCCTCGGCGTACGTCGGCCAGGGTCCGGCGCAGTTCCGTGAGGTCCGGCGCCTGCGCCCCGGCGGGCCGGGCGGAGATGCCCTGCAGGATCCGCTCCTGCTCGGCGGGGGGTGCGCCGGCGAGCAGGACCAGTCCGGCCCCGGTGGAGTGCAGCGGCATGCGGCCGCCGACGCGGTAGAGCACCGGATCGGCGTCGTGGGCGGACAGCCGTTCGACCAGCAGTGCCTCGTCGCCGTCGCGGACGGCCAGCAGGACGTGCTGGCGGGTGATGTGGAAGAGGTCCTCCATGAACGGCATGGCGACGGCCCGCAGGCCATGGCCGCGAAGTGCCAGCGAGGCGATCTCCAGGAGTCGCAGACCGATGGCGTACCGGCCGTCCTCGCGTCGTTCCAGTGCTCCCGTTCCGACCAGTTTCCTCGCCAGGCGCAGGGTGGTACTGCGCGGCATACCCGTGCGCCGCGTCAGTTCGGCCAGGGACAGGACCCGATGCGTCGGGTCGAAGGCGCCCAGGATCGTGAAAGCGCGGTCGACGACCGCGTCACCCTGCGCGGGCCTGCGCCCGCGCCGCGGCGCCGGTTCACCGGGTGGGACCGCCTGAGCCATTCCTCAGCTTCCTGTTCCATTCATTGGCATCTGTGCTGCCACTCTACGGCACACACTCCTACGGTGGCCGGTACCCGCGGGGCGACGTCCCGCCGGTACCGCGTCCCCCACCCAGGAGCGATCCATGAAAATCCTCTCCAGTGACATCACGCTGCTCCACGGCAGGACGACCGGCATCGCCGCTCTGCCGGACGAGGCCACCGACCAGCCCCTGCTCGTGTTCGTGCACGGTGGCGGCGCCACCTCGCGGTCGTTCGACATCCCGGGCCACTCGCAGATCCTGCGGGCCGCGCGGAACGGATTCCCCGCCTACGCCCTCGACCGCCCCGGCTACGGCGGCAGCGAGCCTCTGGGCCTGCCGGCCGACTCCGACACGGGGGTGCTGCGGGCCGCCGCGGAACGGCTCGACGAGGCCGTCACCGAGCTGTGGCAGCGCCATGCCACGACGGCGCCCGGGGTCGTCGTGATCGGTTGCTCCATCGGCGGCGCGGTCGCCACCCACCTGGCCGCCCTGTGGAGCGACCAGGAACGGCCGGGCTGGCCGCTGCTCGGTCTGGCCGTCGTGGACATCGGCCAACTGCCGCCGGAGAACGTGGTCGACGCCTGGCGGTCCACTCCGGCCGAGGAACGCATCGACATGTCGGAACTCCGGGGCAGGATCACCGCGCCTCCCCTGTGGACACTGGCCCCCCATCAGTTCGGCCTGCACAGCCTGCCGGGCATCCTGGAACCCGTCGTACGGGCCGAGGGGCTGGAGATCGTCGGCGGCTGGCCGCGGGAGTGGCGGCACGTCGCCTCGCGGATCACCGTGCCCGTCCACTACCGGCTGGGGGAGTTCGACACACTGTGGACCGCCCGTCCTGACCTCGTCGCCGAGTTCGCCGACGCACTGCGCACCCGGTCGCCCTCTGTCGACGCAGCCCTGTTCCCCGGTTCCGCACACGGCGTCGCCGACAGCGTCGTCGGCCGCGAGTACTGCCTCCAGGTCCTCGGCTTCGCCGAGCGCTGCGCCACCGTGGTGAGCACCCCGCAGCTCCTGGACCCGGCCGTCACCAACAACCCGGCCACTCGCGGAACTTGATCGACCTCTGGTCCAGCAGGCGGTCGCCGACCGCGAAGTGATCGAAGCCCACGCCGTCAGCGTGGCGTGGGGCGCGGAACACACCGGCTCCGTCGTCGAGCGGCCGGCGCGGCTGAAGAGGCGCTGGACATGCGAAAGGCCGGTCCGCGCTGGCGGACCGGCCTCTCCCCGGTGGGCGATACTGGGTTCGAACCAGTGACCTCTTCGGTGTGAACGAAGCGCTCTCCCACTGAGCTAATCGCCCGGGAACGCACTGAACAATACAGGGCGCCGCGCGTTTCCATCAAACCGCTCGGCGCTCGCCGGGCCGGTCGCCACCGAGGTGCGCCAGGAGGCCGCGCCGTCCGGCCCGCATCATCAGCCGGTGGTTGGCGAGGAACAGCGGGCGTCCGGGCACGGCGAACCGCCGGAGCAACGCCTTGCGCACCTCGACGACCTGGTCGTAGCGGACCAGGCTGCCGGGGCCGACGGCGGTCACCGTCCAGCCGGCCCAGCCCTCGATGTCGCCGGTGAGGGAGCTTCGCAGCACACCGGCCGCCCGGTCGCGCCGCAGGGCGTGCGCGGTGAAGGTGAGGTCGTAGGGCAGCAGGGAGCGGACGCGCAGGACGCCGGTGGTGTCGTCGCGGCGGGCGACCTCGCGGACCTGGGGCCACCAGCGGGGGTAGTCCTCGACCCGTTCCAAAGCCTCGTACACGGTGTCCGGAGGCACGGGCAGGGTCCACAGGCTGCGGAAGCGGTACCGGGTCCAGTCCATGGGGGGAGTGTGCCCGCGAAGGGGTACCGGCACGTCACCTGCCGTGGCCGTACGCGCGCCTCGCACGGAAGCGGAGATTCTCTTTTCCCGGAACGGGCGACTCCGCCGACAGAGCGGAAGGCTCCGCTTGTCGTACTTCCGAAGAAATGTGACGGCCTTTCGGAAAAGGGCCGGACGGATTTCCACCGGGCACCCGCGTCCGGCACTTCCCGCGGCACTTCCCCGGAAAAGGCGCGCAGCGCTGGAAGTCGGTCGTGTCTCGGGGCGCGGATAGTCCTTCTCGCGAGGAACTCGACGACGTGACGGCGCCGGCCGCCCTTTCCGGCCGTTCTTCCCCGCTCCCCGTGGGTGACGGCCCGTCACCCACGGACCTCGGGCACACGAAAGCGGCCCCGGCACGGTGTCCGTGCCGGGGCCGCCTGTGGGCTGTGGGCGATACTGGGTTCGAACCAGTGACCTCTTCGGTGTGAACGAAGCGCTCTCCCGCTGAGCTAATCGCCCGGGCGCACGGAGAACATTACCCCATGTCAGGGGGTGCCCCCGACGCCCGCCCGGCGGGCGCCCGCCGGGGACGCACCGAGGGTGCTAGAGACCTACTGCTCGATGTTCCAGGGCATCTCGAAGCCGAACTTCCACACGTACACGGCCACGAACGCGGCGATCAGCACCAGGCCGACCGAGGTCAGGATGATGTTCCGGCGGCGCACCCGGGGGTCGAGCGCGGCCTGTGTCGCCTCGGTCACCTTCCGCTTGGTCCAGCGCAGCACGAGCTGGGCCCAGACGAACTCGGTCGCCCAGATCGCCATGCCCGCGAAGATCACCAGCCAGCCCGGGCCGGGCAGCGGCAGCATCACCACGCCGGCCGCGACCACGGCCAGGCCCACCACGAAAACGCCCACCTGCCAGCTCAGGTGCAGTACGCGGCGCCGCTTGATGAACTCCGGCGCCCGGGATCCCAGACCCTGTCCGCCGTCGGCTTCGTCGGTGGCCACGGCACTCTCGCCCGACTCGTCACTCCCCGTATTCATACGCCCAAACCTTACCGGAGGGAATCCGGTCACCGGAATGGCCGTACCGGGCCAAGACCCCCTCCGCCGGAAGAGTTACGTAAAGGCAGGCAAAACACGCAGAGGGGTTTACAACGGCACCGTAGGTGGCATGTCGATTTCGCCGACGTGCGAATCCCCGAGCGCACACTGAGCGAAAGGCCCTGGCGCTTATGAACACCACGGTCAGCTGCGAGCTGCACCTGCGCCTCGTTGTGTCGAGCGAGTCCTCACTGCCTGTTCCCGCGGGACTGCGGTATGACACGGCCGATCCCTACGCCGTGCACGCCACCTTCCACACCGGAGCCGAGGAGACCGTCGAGTGGGTGTTCGCCCGCGACCTCCTCGCCGAAGGCCTGCACCGGCCCACCGGCACCGGCGACGTCCGCGTCTGGCCGTCCCGGAGTCACGGTCAGGGGGTCGTCTGCATCGCGCTGAGCTCCCCGGAGGGCGAGGCCCTGCTCGAGGCCCCGGCGCGGGCCCTGGAGTCCTTCCTGAAGCGGACGGACGCCGCCGTGCCCCCGGGCACGGAACACCGGCACTTCGACCTCGATCAGGAGCTGTCCCACATCCTGGCGGAGAGCTAGACGACCGAAGCCCCCCACTGATCCGCCCGATGCCGTCCACTCGGGGAGACGGCTCGGGCCTCGACGAGCCCTGTCCGGCGCACCGGCGCCGTCACCGCCCAGCTCAGCTCGGCGGTGACGGCGCCGAGGTGTGTGTACGCGGCGCACCGAGGTGTGTCCACGGAGCGTGAGGACGCCGGGGCCTCCCCGGCGCGGGCAGGCCGGCCGCGGGCCTCCCGCGGCGACGGCCGGGCCCCGCCCGGGGCATGAGCCGCTAGGCTCGGCCAGCATCAAGGCGGGCGCCCGCCCGTCTTCCAGGGCCAGGGAGCGATACGTGCTGATCACCCACGACACCCGGCGGTCACTGGACGCCGCGGTGGAACTGGTGAACACCGTGCCGGAGGACGAGGGCGCGGCCGACGGGATGGCGGATCTCGCCTCCCTCGACGCGTTCGTACGGCGCCACCGGATGAGCGACGTCCAGTCGCTCTCGGAGTTCGACCTGTCCGCCGTGCGGAAGGTGCGCGGCAGGTTCGCGCAGATCTTCGCCGCGCCCGACGCCCGCGCCGCGGCCGGGCTGATCAACGAACTGGTCGCCGCCGCCGGGACGACGCCCCGGCTGACCGACCACGACGGCCACGACTGGCATGTGCACTACTTCGCGCCCGGGGCCTCCGTCGCGGACCACCTGGCGGCCGACTGCGGAATGGCGCTGGCCTTCTTCGTGGTCGCCGGGGAGCAGGAGCGGCTGCGCCGGTGCGAGGCGCCCGACTGCCGGCGCGCCTTCGTCGACCTGTCCCGCAATCGTTCGCGCCGCTACTGCGACAGCCGCACCTGCGGCAACCGTCTGCATGTGGCCGCGTACCGGGCGCGCCGCAAGGAGGCGGCCGGCTGACGCGTCCGCGCGGACGGCCGAGGAGCGGGCGGGTCGGGGCGACGGAGCCCTCGGCGGGTGGCGCCAGGGGCTCCGCGTACGGCTCAGAGCAGCAGCAGATCGTGCAGTGATGCCATGAGCAGCAGGCAGCCGATCACCGCAAGGAAGATCATCAGCGGTGGCTGGGAGAGTGCGAAGAGACAGCCTCGCCGCTCCTCGGGTGGAGTGACGGGGTCGCTCTGGGGTGTGTCCAGCATCTCGCGGCGATGATGACGCAGCACCACCCCTCTACGCGATCAACACGCCCGTAATGACCGTGAGTTCGCCATTATCCGTGCGCGGCGGAACGAACGTGATCGTTTGGGTGCGCAGCGGTGATCCCCGGTGTCGTTTCAGCAGGTCGCCACGGGGGCGGTCATATCCCGTGCTTCTTGAGGATGGCTTCGATGTCGCTGAAGTCGTCCCCCGCGCCCTTGGAGCGCGGCGGAGCGGACTGCGGCCGGTCGGCCGGCGTGGAGCCGCGGCCCAGGGAGGGCTCGGAGGCCGCGGGAGCCACGGCGTCCCGCCCGGCCGCCGCCCGGGCCGCCCTGCGTTCCTTGCGTGTTCCGCCGCCGCGCCGCTCCACCGCCCGGGTCGTCGCGAACAGCACCCAGGCCAGTCCGAGCACGCCGAAACCCGCCCAGGCCGTGGGGCTGAAGGCCGTGTCGGCCAGCCAGCCGACCACGCCGGTCATCACCAGCCCGATCGGGACGAGCGAGTAGGCGGCGATGCGGAACGCGGAAAGGAAGCGCTTGCGGTAGGCGGTGACCGCGGCGACGCCCAGGCCGGCCGCGGAGACGGCGGAACAGACGGTCTCGGCAAGCATCCGGTCCTCCAGGCGAAGCTCGACAGGGCTGGCAGTGGGGCGCGAGGCGACGTCGTCGGGAACGCGGCTCGGCGGTCGGGGTCGGCGGGTCGGTCGGTTCGTCCCTTCCATCCTGCACCGTCCGCGGCCCGAAGTGCCACGGTCCGGCCCGAACCTCAGGGACAACCTCAGGGTCGTCTCCGGGTCGGTTCCTCCCCCGGCCGGGGCAGGGCCTTCGTTTTGGGCCGGTCCACCGGCCCTGGGAGACTGAGCGCATGAACGACTCCTCCCCCGACTCCCCCGCCGCACCCGCCGTACCCGTCGTGCTGGACATCTGGTGCGAACTCCAGTGCCCCGACTGCCGTCGGGCCCTCGAGGACCTGCGTGCGCTGCGTGCCCGCTACGGCGACCGGCTGGAACCGCGGCTGCGGCACTTCCCGCTGGAGAAGCACAAGCACGCCTTCGCCGCCGCGCAGGCCGCCGAGGAGGCCGTGGCACAGGGCCAGGGCTGGCCGTACGTCGAGGCCGTCCTCGCACGGGTCGAGGAGCTGGAGCGGGCGGGCGAGCCGCTGCTCGTCGAGGTGGCACGGGAACTGGGTCTGGACGCCGAGGAGTTCGACACCGCGCTGATCGACGGCCGCCACATCCTGATCGTCGACGCCGACCAGGCCGAGGGCAAGGCGATCGGCGTGACCGGCACGCCGACCTATGTCATCGGGGACGAGCGCCTCGACGGCGGTCGTAGCCAGGAAGGGCTGCGCGCCCGCATCGAGGAGATCGCCGACCGGCTGCTGGCCGCGTCCGGAAGCTGAGCGGCGGCCGACGGGGCCGAGCGGAACCCGCGCCCGCCGCTCGCCCCGCGCCGGGCAACGACTCCCCCGGAGCCGCGCGCCTCCCCGCCCCGCCCCGTCTCGCCCCGCTACCTCAGGCTCTTCTGCACCCGGTACGTGACCGTCCGGTAGCCGAGCGACTCGTACAGGCGCTCGGCGGGGGTGTTGCCCGCGAAGACGTTCAGCCCGATCTCGGAGCTGCCCAGGCCGAGGGCGTACCCCTCCGCCGCCAGCATCAGGGAGCGACCGTGCCCCCGGCCCCGGTGGGCGGCGTCGACCTCGACGTCCCAGACGTAGGCCATGCCCTCCCGCGGGCTCAGCCACAGGTGACCCACCGGGTCCCCCTCGTGCTCCAGGACGCTCAGCGCCACCCCCGGGGTCGCGGGCCCTTGCGGGAGCATCCGCGCCTGGTCCCGTTCGGCCAGCTCCCTTGCCTGCTGCGCGGGCAGGCCCCGGGACGCACCGGCGTCCACGTAGCGCTGGACCGCCTGTCCGCGCCAGACCTCGTACTCCGCCGAGGTCATCGTCCGCGCCCGGCTGCCGGCGGGCAGCGCGGGCGGGGTGCCGTCGAGGGGTTTCGACATGATCCGGCTGCGCGTCACGTAGCCGAGCACGGTGGCCAGCCGCAGGGCGGGCCCGGCCTCGCCCGGGACATCCGCCTCGATCCGCTCGCAGCCCCAGCCGCGGGCGACCTCCTCGGCGGCGAGCACGGCGACCGTGGCGCGGCCGCGCCGCCGGTCCGGCTCCTCGATGCGCAGCCCCTCCACGAGGCCGGCGGCCACGCCGTAGCGCGGGTCGGTCGAGAGGGTTATCTCGCCGATCGGACGGCTGTTGTCGCACACCTGGTAGTGGCGTCGCAGGGCGCCGTCCGGGGACTGCTGGAGCGGCTCGGTCGGCCGCAGGGTGGTGGTCATCAGGTCTTTTCTACCGGGTGACCGGCCCGGCGTCAGCGGGGTTTTCCCCCGCTGCCGCCGCCCGCCGCCCGCCGGGCCGCCTCCCCTCGGGCCGCCGGGCGCGCGGCCCTGCCGCCGGCTCACGGGTCGAGGTCGTCCGCCGCCCGCTCCGCGAAGATCCGCATCGCCTTGGCCGTCACCGGGCCCGGGGCACCGGGGAGTTCCCGGTCGTCGATCCGGTGCACGGCCTGGACGTCGCGCAGGGTCGAGGTGAGGAAAACCTCCTCCGCGCGCTCCAGCACGTCCAGCGGCAGTTCCGTCTCCTTCGCGCCCGTCCACTCCACGGTCAGCGCGCGCGTGATGCCCGCGAGGCAGCCGGAGGCGAGGGGCGGGGTGTGGATCTCGCCGTCCAGGACGACGAAGACATTGGACCCCGTGCCCTCGCAGAGCTGTCCGACCGTGTTGGCGAAGAGCGCCTCGGAGGCGCCGTGCTCCCGGGCGCGGGCCAGGGCGACGACGTTCTCGGCGTACGACGTGGTCTTCAGCCCGGCGAGCGCGCCCCGTTCGTTGCGGGTCCAGGGGACGGTGATCACGGCGGTGGAGTCGGGCCGCGGGGCGGTCTCGCCCAGGGCGACGACCAGCGTGGTGCCCCGGTCGCCGCGGTCGGAGCCGAGCGGGCCGTGGCCGCCCGTGTAGGTGAGCCGCAGCCGGCCCAGGGGCATGGGGTTGGCCTCGAGGACGGCGGCGCAGGCGCGGCGGATCTCCTCGTGGTCGGGGTCCGGCAGGCCGAGCCCGCGGGCCGAGCGGGTCAGCCGGTCCAGGTGCCGGGTCAGCGCGAACGGCCTGCCGTCGGCCGCCTTCATCGTCTCGAAGATGCCGTCGCCGACGGTCAGTCCGTGGTCGAGGACGGAGACGCGGGCGGAGTCGATGTCCTGCAGCCCGCCGTCCAGCCAGATCTTCACGCGGTTCCTCCACACTCGTCGTCGTACGTGCCCGACGCTATCGCCAGCAGCCGGGAGGCCTTGAGCTCGGTCTCCCGCCACTCCCGTTCCGGGTCCGAGCCCCAGGTGATCCCGGCGCCGGTGCCGAAGCGGAGCAGACCGGCCCCGCGGTCGGCCCAGAAGGTGCGGATGCCGACTGCCAGTTCGCCCGTGCCCCGATCGGCGTCGACCCAGCCGATGCCGCCGCAGTAGGGGCCGCGGGGCGCCGTCTCCAGGGCCTCGATGATCCGTAGGGCGGCGGCCTTGGGCGCGCCGGTGACCGAGCCGGGCGGGAACGTGGCGGCCAGCAGGCCGGGCCAGCCGGTGTCCGCGCGCAGTTCGCCGCGGACCGTGGAGACCAGGTGCACGAGGCCCGGGTGCTTCTCGACGGCGCAGAGGTCGGGGACGCTCACGCTGCCGGGGACGCACACGCGTCCGAGATCGTTGCGGACGAGGTCCACGATCATCACGTTCTCGGCGTGGTCCTTGTCCAGGAGGTCGGCCTCGGTCCGCCCGGTGCCCTTGATGGGGCCGGACTCGACGGCCGTCCCTGTGCGGCGCAGGAAGAGCTCGGGCGAGGCGGTGGCGATCTCGACGCCGTGCCCGGGCAGCCGGATCGTTCCCGCGTACGGCGCCGGGTTGCCCGCGGCCAGCAGGGCGGTCAGCGCGTCGAGGTCGGCGTCCGGCGCCAGCGGGGCGGAGAGCACGCGGCAGAGGTTGGCCTGGTAGACCTCGCCGGCCGCGATGTGCGCACGGATCCGCCGTACGCCCGCGGTGTAGGCGGCCCGGTCCAGGGAGGACGTCCAGGTGCCGGGGGCGGGGCCCCGCCAGGCGCCCGGCACGGGTGCGGGCACCGGAGCGGGGCGTACGTCGCGGAAGCGGGCGCAGACCGTGCGGCCCTCGAAGTCGGCGCACACGGCCCAGAAACCGGTGGAGTCCAGCGCGGCCGGATCGCCGGTGACGTCGAGGAGCCCGGTGGCGAGGAGACCGCCGAAGCGGGCGAGAGGGGGCAGGTCCAGCACGTGGACGAGTCTAGGCGGGCGCGCCGTGCGCGGTCCGGCCGTGCCCCCTGAGCAGGTGCGGGGCAGCACGCTGCGCAAACGCGTTTTTGTGCTGGCCCCGGAATCCGCTAGAGTTCAACACGTCGCCGGGCCGCGCGAGCGGGCCGGAAGGACAGGCGGACGTAGCTCAGTTGGTAGAGCGCAACCTTGCCAAGGTTGAGGTCGCGAGTTCGAGCCTCGTCGTCCGCTCGAAGGCAGCGGGGAACCCCTCGGGGTTCGCCCGCTCCTGGTGGAGTGGCCGAGAGGCGAGGCAACGGCCTGCAAAGCCGTCTACACGGGTTCAAATCCCGTCTCCACCTCCAAGGACGATTAGCTCAGCGGGAGAGCGCTTCCCTGACACGGAAGAGGTCACTGGTTCAATCCCAGTATCGTCCACTGGATCCGCCGGAACCTTCGGCGGGATCCGGACCCGCGCGATTAGCTCAGCGGGAGAGCGCTTCCCTGACACGGAAGAGGTCACTGGTTCAATCCCAGTATCGCGCACGCGGCATCCGCAGTACCCGTGACCACGGCTCGCAGCAGTCCGTACGGTCGCGGTCCCGAGGACGATTAGCTCAGCGGGAGAGCGCTTCCCTGACACGGAAGAGGTCACTGGTTCAATCCCAGTATCGTCCACACCTCGAAGCCCCCGGTCCTGGACCGGGGGCTTCTTCGTGTCCGCTTCTCCGCGTCCGCTCAGCTGGAGAACAGCATGTGGCCGAAGCTCTTGTGGCGGCGGTGGTGGCCACCGTAGTGGCCGCCCTGCGGGGCGCCCCAGGCGGGCGCGGCGGGATAGGCCTGCGGTCCGGCGGGGGGCGGCGGCGCGGGCTGCGTCCACTGGGACTCCACGCGGGTCAGCGCCTCCAGCTCGCCGTAGTCCAGGAAGATCCCCCGGCAGCCGCTGCACTGCTCGATCTGGACGCCGTTGCGGTTGTAGGTGTGCATCGGCGCATGGCACTTCGGACACTGCATGCTCGGCTCAACTCCTCGCCGGTCGGTGGTACTTCGCCAGGTAGAGACACTGCCCGGCGGGTCTTCGGTTGCAGCCTATGTCCCCGGGGCCGGTCCGTGACCGGCCGGTGCGCGCCCTTCCGCCCCCGGCGGCCTGGCTAAGCCATACGGTCACAGGCGTCCACGACCGCCTGTTCGACCTCGTCCAGGTCGCGGCCCGCGGCGAGCGCCTTGACGAGGGTGAGCGCGGCGGTCTGCACGGTCAGGGCGCGGGCGGCGGTCTCCAGGGCGGGCCAGGGGTCGCCCGCCGGGGGTACGGCGGGGCCGCCGGCCGTCCGGTAGGCGGTGAGGAACCGGGACCACTCCTCCGGGGGCAGCAGGCCGCAGGCGTACCAGGCGGCGGGGCGGGCGAGGTCCCAGGCGGGGACCCCGGTGCCGAGGTCGTCGACGTCGATCAGGCGCCAGGGTCCGGGAGCGGGCGGGGTGTCCGCGGCGGCGGGGGCGCGGACGAGCTGGCCGAGGTGCAGGTCGCCGTGGCACACGGTGGTGGACGGCGGCATCGGGGCCTCGGCGCGCGCCCAGGGCGGAAGCGTGGCCCAGGCGCGTTCGACGGGGGCGCGGGCCGGGTGCGGACCGGCGGCCCGCAGCCGGGCGAGGGCCCGGGCGGCCTTGGCGGGGCCGCGCATGGGCGGCAGCGGGGCCGGGGCGGGGCTCGTGTGCAACCGGGCGAGGAGGGTGGCGGCGGCCTCCCAGGGGGCGTCGTCCGGGGTGTCGGGGTCCACGGGGGTGCCGTACGGCCAGAAGGTGACGAGACGGTCGTGGACGGGGAGGGGGTCGGGGCGCAGGGGTGCGAGGAGGACGCCGGGCAGGGCGCGGGCGGTCGCGAGGCGCAGGGTGAGGGCGGCGGGGTCGGTGCCGGGGGCGTGGGCCTTGGCGACGGTCCCGGCGTGGCGGACGACGGTGGCGTCCGGGCGGTCGGCGAGGGTGTGCGGGGCGCAGCCGCAGGGGTGGTGCGGGCGTGGGTGCGCGGCCGCGCGGGCGGCGGTGTGGAGGGCGGGGAGTACGGTCACGGGTTCCTCGGGCGGGACGGGGCGAGGGTGCGGCTGCGAGGGTACGGGGTCCCGCGACGGCACCGGCCACGGCGGGGAGAAACGCAAAAAACAACGCCCGCGCAGCTCCCCAGCTGCGCGGGCGTCTTTTGCCGTCCGCCGCACCCCCGTCCCCACGGGGTTTCTCTGGCCGGATGTCCCCGCCCGGACCGCTCTTCCGGGCCTGGGGCGCCGCTCAGCGCCCCAGCATCACGCCCACGGACGACGCCTGTGTGGCCACTGTCTCCCAGCCGTCGAAGACGAGCAGGAGCAGGACCGCCAGGGGAAGGGCCATCGCCGTCGCCACCAGTGGGTGACGGCGGCCCGTACGGCGGGTGCGGAACGTGGTGCCGTACACCCTGCGTCCTCGCGTGCGGAGCACTGTCCGCGGTGCCGTGTGGGCCATGGTCCTCTCCTGACCGAATGTGGTGACAGCGGCGGGTGTCTGACCTCGGGGGACGAGTGCTGCACCCGCCGCTTGACGACAAATCTAGGCGGGCGGCGCCTCCTGGACGTCATGCCCTCGTACCGATTGCCGGGCCTCCCGGAGGATGAGCGGCACCCCGGGGACTACTCCCCTGGGTGGAGACGGGGACATGGGTCTTAAGGGTGTTCCCCGAGGGGGCGTCCGATCTGTCCGGTGCCGGGCCCGGGAGCGGGTCGGTATGTCCCTCCCGGGGCGGACGGCGGGGCGCCGCCGGGTGACTTCGCTCACTCCCGGACGGGCCCGGTGGGCTCGCCGTCCGCGACCGTCCGGTCACGGGCGGCTCCGGGGCGGGTCCTCGTCCCCTCCCCCGCCGCGGGATCCGGCGCCTTCGGGGCGCTCGCGGGGCGGACCGGCGCGTGCCCAATGCGCCGTGCCGTGCCGGTGGTTGGGATCTTGCACGGCGGGCGGCCCGCCCCCGGGCGGGCGCGCTGACCCTCCTTCAAGTGTCGTACCCGGTACTGACAATCGACAGGAACGAGAGGGCGCGGCCTCTGCGCGCACCCGGCCCCCGGTACGTAAGCTGTGCTCGTCAGACGGAGCGGGCAGCGGGGATGGACATGGCGATGATGCGCCTGAGGCGTGAGGACCCGCGTGTCGTCGGCTCGTTCAGGCTTCACCGGCGGCTCGGCGCGGGCGGCATGGGTGTGGTCTACCTGGGTTCCGACCGGCGCGGCCAGCGGGTCGCGCTGAAGGTGATCCGGCCGGACCTCGCCGAGGACCAGGAGTTCCGCTCGCGTTTCGCGCGCGAGGTCTCGGCGGCACGGCGGATCCGGGGCGGCTGTACGGCACGGCTGGTGGCGGCGGACCTGGAGGCGGACCGGCCGTGGTTCGCCACGCAGTACGTGCCCGGGCCTTCCCTGCACGACAAGGTGGCCGACGAGGGCGCGCTGCCGGCCGCCGACGTGGCCGCCGTGGGCGCCGCCCTCTCCGAGGGACTGGTGGCGGTGCACGAGGCCGGCGTCGTCCACCGCGATCTGAAGCCCTCGAACATCCTGCTGTCCCCCAAGGGGCCCCGGATCATCGACTTCGGCATCGCCTGGGCCACCGGCGCCTCCACGCTCACGCACGTCGGCACGGCGGTCGGTTCGCCCGGCTTCCTCGCGCCCGAGCAGGTGCGCGGCGCCGCCGTCACGCCGGCCACGGACGTGTTCTCGCTCGGGGCCACGCTCGCCTACGCGGCGACGGGCGACTCGCCCTTCGGGCACGGCAGCTCCGAGGTGATGCTGTACCGCGTGGTGCACGAGGAGGCGCACTTGCGCGGGGTGCCGGACGCGCTGGCGCCGCTGGTGCGGGCCTGTCTGGCCAAGGATCCCGAGGAGCGGCCGAGCACGCTGCAGCTGTCGCTGCGCCTGAAGGAGATCGCCGCCCGTGAGGCGCAGGGGCTGACGGACGCCCGGCCGCCGGCCCAGCGCGGCTCCCCCGATCTGCCCGACCGTCCCTCGGGGCGGCTCGCGGAGATGTACGCGGAGCAGCGCACCCAGCGGCGTCCGCAGGACCCCTCCGCCACTCCCCCGCCCCGCTCCGGCGGCCCCTCCCGTACCGGTGGCTCCGCCCGTACGGGTGGCGACACGCGGCCGACCGGCGGCGCGCGGACCGGCGGTGAGGCCCGGCCCACGGGCGGTTCCCGGCCCACCGGGGGCTCCCGCCCGGCCGGTGGCGCGCGCTCCGGCGCGCGGCAGCAGCCGCCC
>BNBP01000100.1 GCA_014656015.1 Streptomyces griseoaurantiacus
ACGGTGGGGCATGAGGGCCTTCCGCTCGGTGTTGACGTCGCAATCCACACCGAACCCGGAAGGCCCTCACTCATTCAAGATCACCCACCGTGAAACCTGTCACCAACCTCCGTGGACAGAACAACTAGGGTAGGCACATGCCCGTCTCCCCCGCCGGTCCCGAGCTGCGCGCGGACTGCTCCCGCTGTTTCGCGCTCTGCTGCGTGGCCCTGCCGTTCAGCGCCTCCGCCGACTTCGCCCGGGACAAGGCGGCGGGCACGCCGTGCCCGAACCTCGGCGGCGACCACCGGTGCGGCATCCACGACCGGCTGCGGCCCGAGGGATACACGGGCTGCACGGTCTACGACTGCTTCGGCGCCGGACAGAAGGTCTCGCAGGTCACCTTCGGCGGGCGGGACTGGCGGACCGGCGGCCGGGAGCACGCCCGGCTGATGTTCGCCGTCTTCCCGGTCGTCGAGCAGTTGCACGAGCTGCTCCACCACCTGGACGAGGCCCTCGCCCTGCCCGCCGCCCGCCCTGTCCACGCCGAGCTGCGCCGCGCCCGGGAACGCGTGGAGCGGCTCAGCCTCGGCACCCCGGACGAACTGGCCGGGCTGGACGTCGGACCGCACCGGCGGGAGGTGGGCGCCCTGCTGCAGCGGGCCGGCGAGCTCGCCCGGGCGGGCCTGCGCGGCCGCCGCAAGGACCGCCGGGGCGCCGACCTGGCCGGTGCCCGCCTCAGGGGAGCCGACCTGCGGGGCGTCAGCCTGCGCGGCGCCTGTCTGATCGCGGCCGACCTCACCGGCGCGGATCTGCGCGGCGCGGATCTCCTCGGCACCGATCTGCGCGATGCCGACCTCACGGACGCCGACCTCACCGGCGCCCTGTTCCTGACCCGGCCGCAGCTCACCGCCGCGCGCGGCGGCGCGGGCACCAGGCTGCCGGCCTCACTCCCCCGCCCCGCGCACTGGACGGCCCGGGGCTGAGGAGTCCTCCGGCGGTGACGCCCGCACCGGTTCGGGGGCCTCGCGCCGTTCCAGTCCCAGTCGCAGTCCTTCGGGCATGAGCGTGAGCCGTTCGGCGATCCGGAGCCGGTAGGCGGGGTCCGGCTTCACGGTGTAGCGGCGCAGGAGCAGTCCCAGGACGAGCGTGGCCTCGTGCAGGGCGAACTGCCGTCCGATGCAGGCGCGGGCGCCGGTGCCGAAGGGCTTGAAGGTGTGCGCGGGGCGGGCCCGTACGGCGGCGGCCTCGAAGCGGCCGGGGTCGAAGCGCTCCGCGTCGGGGCCCCACACCTCGGGGTCCCGGTGCAGCAGCGGGGTGAGGACGAGCGTCCAGGCGCCGCGCCGCATCGGGTGCTCCCCGGCGAGCACGGTGTCCTCGCGTGCCTCGCGGGCGAACGCGGGCGCGGTGGGCCACAGGCGCAGCGACTCGTCGAGTATCCGGCGCACCAGGCGGAGCCGGGCGACCCGGTCGTAGCCGGGCCGGGGGTCCTCGCCCCAGACCTCGTCGACCTCGGCCCGGGCGCGGGCGGCGATCTCCGGGTGGCGGGAGAGGTGGTACAGGGCGAAGGAGAGCGCGCCCGAGGTGGTCTCGTGTCCGGCGACGAGGAAGGTGATGACCTGCCGGCGCACGTTATCCGGGGCGAGCCGCTCGCCGGTCTCGGGGTGCGCGGTCTCCAGCATCCGGTCGAGCAGGTCCCCGGTGCTCCCGGAGCCGTCGGCCTCGCGGCGGGCGGCGACGACCGCGTCGACCGTGCGGTTGAGCAGCGCGATGTCGTCCTCGTTGCGGCGGGCGGCGGCCCGCAGGAGGAGCGGGGCGAGGGGCCCGGGGACGGCGTTGCGGCGCTGGGCGTGGGTGAGGGTGCCGATCATCGCGGTGACGAAGGGGTGCGGGCGGGGGCGTTCGAAGGAGCCGAAGTCGTGTCCGAAGCCGGTGCGGGCGATCGTCTCCAGGGTCAGTTTCGTCATGTCGGCGGGTACGTCCACGGGACGGCCCGCCCTCTCCTCCGCGTCCCAGCGGTCGAGCAGCCGTTCGGCGACGTCCAGCATCATCGGGTGGTAGCCGCTCATCGCCTCGCGGCTGAAGCCGGGCGCGAGCACGTCGTGGGCGAGCTGCCAGTTCGGCTCGTGGTTGTAGGCGGTGAACAGCCCGTCCCCGGCGACGGGGCGCAGATTGGCCACACCGAGGCCGACGTGCTTGGCGAACCTGGACTCGTCGGCCAGGTCGGCGGCGTACCGGCCGCCCCAGACGAAGACGAACTCCCGCCGGAAGACCTTGCGCCGGTATATCGGGCCGAGGAGGCGGCCGTGGCGCATCGCGTCCTGCAGCGGGCGGCGCACGTCGGCGCCGAGCACGTCCCCGGCCAGCGGCAGCCGGCGCGGGGGGTGGGGTATGCGGTGCAGTGCGGGCCAGCCCGCCTCCGCGCCGCGGAACCCCTTGGGCAGTCCTTCCGGTGTGCCGGGCGCCGTCCGGGCGGCGGCCTCCGTCCTCGTCCGGGCCATGACACCCTTCCCCTCGGCGCGGCGGCCGGGTCACGCCCCCGGCGCACCTCGTGTTGTACGTGGGTTCAATAACGCGGCCAGTGTGGTCCCCGCCCGAGGCTCCGTCAAGCGTCCGCGAGGCCCGCGGACTCGGGGCCGGGGGCGCCCGGTCGCGGGTCCGCCCGGCGGTCTCGTCCGCGAGCCCGCGCCACACCGGCGTCACCGCGGTCGAGACCTCCCTCGACGACATCGACACGCGGCACCCCGGCCCGGCCCGGCTGATCGGCGACGGTTCCGTCGCGGTGTACGGCGTGAACCGGGGGATCGTCGCCCAGCGCAACGGGGGCGGCCATGTGAAGGGGTACGCCCCGTTCCGCGCACCCCTCGACCGTCCCGCGCACCCGGACCAGGCCGACGGGGAGGCCGTGCGGGCCTCACTGCTCCCCCTGTTCGAGGGCTGGGCCTCCCCCGTCCTCGACCTTCTGCGGCAGACACCTCCTTCACCCGCCGCCCCCTGTACGTCCTCCCGGCGTCGCACACCTGGACCCATGCTCCGGGGGTGACCCTGTTGGGTGACGCCGCACATCTGACGCCGCCCCTGGGAGCGGGGGCGAACCTCGCGGTGCTGGACGGTGCCGAACTCACCGAGGCGCTCGCCGCCGGACCCGCCGACCCCGACGAGGCCGTCCGCGCCTTCGAGGAGCGGATGCGGGAGCGGGCCGGCCGCTGGGCGCGGATCACGGCGGCCGGAGTGGAGCGCCTGGGCGAGCCCCGACCCCGCCGAAGCCCTCGCCCTGCTCGAGGAGGTCCACCAGGAGGCCCCGGCCTCCTGACCGCCCCGTGCGCGGCGTGGGGCGGCGCGCGGCCCCAGTACAGTGCGGCCATGACCGACGGGGGCAGGGCGCGGGTGCGGCGGCGGCTGAGCACGGAGGAGCGCCGGGAGCAGTTGCTGTCGGTCGGGGCACGGCTGTTCTCGGACGACCCCTACGAGGACGTGCGGATCGAGCGGGTCGCCGAACTCGCCGGGGTGTCGCGCGGACTGCTCTACCACTACTTCCCCACCAAGCGGGACTTCTTCGCCGCCGTCGTCGCGCGCGAGAGCGAGCGGATGCTGCGGATGACGGCGGCCGTGCCGGGAGTCTCCGTCCGCGCTCAACTGCCCGCGGGGCTCGACATCTTCCTCGGCTACGTGGCGGAGCACGCGCACGGCTTCCGCGCCTTCCACCGCGCCGACGCGGCCGGCGACCGGGCGGTGCGTCAGGTGTACCGGCGCTCGCTCGCCGCCCAGGAGCGGCAGATCCTCGCGGCGCTCGCGGCCGACCCCGAGTTCGGGCCCGCCGGGGAGGGGCCGGAACTGCGAATGGCGGTGCGCGGGTGGCTGGCCTTCACCACGGCGGTGTGCCTGGAGTGGCTGCGGCACGGGGAGCTGAGCCGGGAACAGGTGCGGGACCTGTGCGTGCGAGCGCTGTGGGGAGCGGTCTCGGCCTGAGGGCGGGTCCGGGCGCGGACGCGCGGTCACGGGGGTGTGCGGTTGGCGTACCCCGCGAACTCCGATAGGTTAGGCGAGGCTTACCTAAGGAGGCTTGGGCATGGGTGACTCCCACACCTGGACGGCGGCGCCCACCGCGGCGGAGCACGCCCGGTCGGTGACGGCCGCCGCGTGGAGCTGTGCGGTGACCTCGGAGGGCGGCAAGGAGGAATTCCTCGGCGCCCACCGTGTCGAGGCCGACGGCGGGATCCTGCTGACCGTGCCCGAGGACAGCGGTCTGCGCACCGCCGCCCTCTGCGCGCCGCGCGGCGAACCGGCGGCCGTGCTGGAGTTCGCCGATGTCGCCCCCGTGCCGGTGCGGGCGCGGATCCGCGCCCGGCTGTGGCTGGCCGGCTGGTTCACGGCGCGGGAGGAGCACCTACTCTTCCGGCCGACGCGGATGGTGCTGCGGCGGGCGTCCGGCGCGGTGCTGGTCGACCTCGACGAGTACGCCGCCGCCGCGCCGGACCCGCTGGCGGAGGCGGAGGCGAGACTGCTGACCCACCTGGCGGACTGTCACCCCGACGCCGTGGAGCGGCTGAGCCGGCTGATGGAGCACGGGCATCTGCGGGGCGCGGTGCGGGTGCGGCCGCTCGCGGTGGACCGGCACGGGCTGACGCTGCGGGTCGAGCGGACCCGGGGGCACGGCGACGTGCGGCTGACCTTCCATCGCCCCGCGGACGACGTGGCGCAGTTGACGGAGCGGATCCACGTGCTGCTCGCGCAGGCGGCGAGGGCCTGCGGGGCGAGGGCCCTGCCCCACGTCAAGGGCAACGGCGGCTGAGCGCCCCTCGGGGCCCGGCGCTCGCGCTCAGCGCGGGGACAGGCTGGAGCGGCGGACCACCAGTTCGGGCTGGAGCACGACCCTGCGGTGCTCGTGCGGGCGACCCGTCGGCCTCGTCTTCGCCTCCGCCTCCGCCTCCGTCTCCTCCAGCAGCAGCTCCGCCGCCAGCGCGCCCATCGTGACCGCCGGCTGCCGCACCGAGGTGAGCGGCACGGCGGCGGCCGCCGCGAACTCGATGTCGTCGTAGCCGACGATCGCCAGGTCCTCCGGCACCCGCACCCCCGCCGCGAACATCGCCTGCAGCACCCCCAGCGCCAGCAGGTCGTTCGCGCAGAACACGGCGGTGGGCCGCTCGGCCAGACCGAGGAGCCGCGCGCCCGCGTCACGGCCCGCGGCCACGTCGAGCCGCTCGGTGGGCAGTTCGCGCAGCACGTCCGCGTCGAGTCCCGCCTCGGCGAGCGCGTTGAGCGCACCCGTGCGCCGGTCCCGCACCTGGTTGAGCCCGGGCGGCCCGCTGACGTACGCCAGCGAGCGGTGCCCGGCGTCGACCAGGTGCCGCACCGCGAGCGCCCCGCCCGCGACGTCGTCGACGGAGACGGAGCACTCGGTGGTGCCCTCGGCGACCCGGTCGACGAGGACGAACGGGATCCGGTGGCGGCGGAAGGCGTCGATGTTGCGGCCACTGGCGTCGGTGGGCGTCAACAGCACGCCCCGCACCCGCTGTTCGGCGAAGAGGGCGAGGTACTCGGCCTCCTCGCCGCTGCTCTGGGCGCTGTTGCAGACCATCACCCCGAGCCCGGCGTCCCGGGCGGCCCGTTCGGCGCCGCGGGTGACGTCGACGAAGAAGGGGTTGCCCATGTCGAGCACGAGCAGCCCCATGATCCGGCTGCGTCCGGCCCGGAGCTGGCGGGCGGACTCGCTGCGGACGTAGCCGAGCCGGTCGATCGCGGAGAGCACCCGGGCACGGGTCTCGGAGGCGACCGTGTCGGGCCGGTTGATGACGTTGGAGACGGTGCCCACCGAGACTCCGGCGGCACGGGCGACGTCCTTGATACCCACTGAACGGGCCATGGCGCAGGGACCTCCAGTGAGGGCTCGGGTGAGATGGTCGGACGGGGCGGGCGGGAGGAGCGGGCGGCCGGGCGGTCCGCGCGGGACGGCCGGCCGCGGGGCTCAGGCGAGGTGGAACACCTCGGTGAGCGGTTTCATCGCCTCGTCGGGGCGGCTTCCGTCGAGCTTCTCGAAGAGCGGGCCCATCTCGGCCTGCCAGCGGCCGTTGACCTCGGTGGTCTCCATGCCGGCCCTGGCCGCCTCGAAGTCCTCGGTCTCCAGGTAGCCGACGAGCAGGCCGTCCTCACGCAGGAAGAGCGAGTAGTTGTGCCAGCCCGTGGACGACAGTGCCTCGCGCATCTCCGGCCACACGGAGGCGTGCCGCTCGCGGTACTCGCCGATGCGGTCCTCGCGGACCTTGAGGAGGAAACAGACGCGCTGCATGGACTACCGCTCCCTGAGGGGGTGGAGCGGGCCGCCCGGGGGGCCGGTGACCCGAGGGCCACCGGTACCGCGACCGGCCCGCGCTCGCCGGGACCCCCGGCGAGATCGAACGATCAGTGAAGAATAAGGCACCATAAGGCACCGTTCGGCCGTCGCTCAGAAGTTGAACCGGTCGATGTTCTTCTTGTCGAACACGGTGGGCTTGCCGAGCGCGATCACGCCGTCCTTGCCGATCGTGTACTCGCCGAGGTCACCGGCCTTGAAGGTCTCGCCCTCCTTGCCGGAGATCTGTCCGGAGGACAGCGCGACGGCTGTGCGGGCGGCGAGCTCGCCGAGCTTCGCCGGGTCCCACAGCTCGAACGCCTCGACGGTGCCGTTCTTGACGTACTTGCGCATGTCGTTCGGGGTCCCGAGGCCGGTCAGCTTGACCTTGCCCTTGTACTTGGAGCCGGACAGGTACTGGGCGGCCGCCTTGATGCCGACGGTGGTGGGCGAGATGATCCCCTTCAGCCCGGGGTGCTCCTGGAGCAGGCCCTGGGTCTGCTGGAAGGACTGCTGGGCGTCGTCGTTGCCGTAGGCCGTCTTGACGAGCTTGATGTCCTTGTACTTGTCCTTCTTCAGCTCGTCCTTCATGAAGTCGATCCAGGTGTTCTGGTTCGTCGCGGTCTGCGCGGCGGACAGGATCGCGATCTCGCCCTTGTAGCCGATCTGCTCGGCGAGGAGCTGCACCTCGGTGCGGCCGAGGTCCTCGGCGGAGGCCTGGGAGATGAAGGCGTTGCGGCAGTCGGTCTTGGTGTCGGAGTCGTAGGTGACGACCTTGATCTTGTTGTTCATCGCCTGCTTGAGCGCGGTGCACAGCGCGCCCGGGTCCTGCGCCGAGACGGCCATCGCGTCGACCTGTTGCTGGGTCAGCGTGTTGACGTAGGAGACCTGGCCGGAGGTGTCGGTGGCGCTGTTCGGGCCGACCTCCTTGTAGCTGGAGCCGAGTTCCTTCAGCGCCTTCTCGCCGCCCTTGTCGGCGCTGGTGAAGTAGGGGTTGTTGACCTGCTTGGGCAGGAAGGCGACCGTCAGGCCCTTCTTCGTCGCGGCGTTCGGGTCGGCCTTGCCGGCCGACTTGTTCGTGCCGCCCTCGTCCTTGACGTCGTTCTTGGTGGTGCCCCCGCACGCGGTCAGGGCGAGCGCGAGGGAGGTGGCGGCGGCGAGGGCGGCACAGGTACGGCGGATGTTCGGCGAGCGCATGACGTCGATTCCTTTACGGGTGTACCAACGAGGGACGGGGCGGGGGCTTACGGAGTCGGGGCGGCCGTCGGTTCGCGGCTCGTGGGGTTCGCCGGTGGCGCGGCCCTGCGGCCCGCCCGCGCGACGGAGATCTGCCGTGCCACCCGGGGGCCGAGCACGGAGACGACCAGCAGGACGCCGGTGACGACGATCTGCGACTGGGCGGAGACGTTGAGCAGGCTCATCGCGTTCTGCAGCGCGCCGAGCAGGAAGACACCGGCGATCGCGCCGCCGAGGGTGCCCTTGCCGCCGTCGAAGTCGATCCCGCCGAGCAGGACCGCGGCGACGACGGAGAGTTCGAGGCCGGTGGCGTTGTCGTAACGGGCGCTGGCGTAGTGCAGGGCCCAGAAGACTCCGGTGAGGGAGGCCATGAAGCCGGTGGCGACGAAGAGGATCAGCTTGTGCCGCTTGACCCGGATGCCGGCGAACCGGGCGGCCTCCTCGCTGGCGCCGATCGCGAAGAGCGAGCGTCCGAACGGGGTGGCGTGCAGGACGACCACGGCGATCGCGAGCAGCACCAGGAACGGGAGGAAGGCCTGCGGCAGGAAGGTGTCGCCGAGACGGCCGGCGGCGAAGTCCAGGTACCGGGTGGGGAAGTCGGTGACCGCGTCGGAGCCGAGCACGATCTGCGCGATGCCCCGGTAGGCGGCGAGGGTGCCGATGGTGACGGCGAGGGAGGGCAGTCCGAGCCGGGTGACCAGGAGCCCGTTGACCAGTCCGCACACCGCGCCGAGCAGCAGGCACAGCGGAATGATCGTCTCGATGCTCATGCCCTGGTTCCACAGGGCGCCCATGACGGAGCCGGACAGGCCCGCGGTGGAGGCGACGGACAGGTCGATCTCGCCGGAGACCACGAGCAGGGTCATCGGCAGCGCGATCAGCGCGATGGGCAGGGTGTTGCCGATGAGGAAGGACAGGTTCAGCGCGTTGCCGAAGCCGTCGACGAACCCGAAGGAGAGCAGCAGCAGGACGAGGAGCAGGGCGCCCACCGCCGAGTCCCACCTTCCCAGGGCGGGCCGGCGGACGAGGCGCGTCAGGGAGTCAGGCATGGCGGGCGTTCCTCTTCTTCAGTGCGTCGGCCACCCGCAGGGCGACGATCCGGTCGACCGCGATGGCCAGGATGAGCAGCACACCGTTGATGGCGAGCACCCAGACGGAGCTGACGCCGAGGGCGGGCAGCACGCTGTTGATGGAGGTCAGCAGCAGGGCACCGAGGGCGGCCCCGTACACGCTGCCGGAGCCGCCGGTGAAGACGACGCCGCCGACGACGACGGCGCTGACGACGGTGAGTTCGTAGCCGTTGCCGGTGCCGGAGTCGACGTTGCCGAAGCGGGCGAGGTAGAGCGCGCCGGCCAGGCCCGCGAGGGCGCCGCAGAAGGTGTAGGCCAGCAGGATGCGCTTGCGCACGGGGATGCCGGCGAGGCGGGCGGCCTCCGGGTTGGAGCCGAGCGCGTACAGCTCCCGGCCGCTGCCGAAGTGTTTGAGGTAGTAGGCGGTGCCGACGAGCACCACCGCCGCGATCATCGCGAGCCACGGCACGGCGGAGAGGCCGCCGGAGCCGAAGTCGACGAAGCCGCCGGGCAGGTCGGCCGCGGTGATCTGCCGGGAGCCGACCCAGATGGAGTCGATGCCGCGGATGATGTAGAGCGTGCCGAGGGTGACGACGAGCGCGGGCACCTGGCCGAGGCTGACGAGCAGCCCGTTGAGGAGGCCGAAGCCGATGCCGAGCAGCACGGCGAGCAGGATCGCCACGGCGGGGTTGCCGCCGCCGTGGAGGTAGAGGCCCGCGGCGAAGGCGCTGATGCCGAGGGTGGAGCCCACCGACAGGTCGACGTTGCGGGTGAGGACGACGAGGGACTGGCCGGTGGCGACCAGCACCAGGATGGTCGCGTTCAGCAGCAGGTCCTTGATGCCCTGTTCGGACAGGAACTCGCTGTTGCCTGCCTGGGTGAGGGCGATCATCACCAGGAAGACGAGGAGGATGGCGAGTTCGCGCATCCTGAAGACGCGGTCGACGAGCCGGGTGCCGCTGGACTTGGGCACCTCGGTGGCGGCGGGGTGCGGAGTGGTCACCGTCATGCGGCGGCCCTCCCGGTGGCAGCGGCCATCACGGATTCCTCGGTGGCTTCGGAGCGGGGGATCTCGGCGGTGAGCCGGCCCTCGTGCATGACGAGGACCCGGTCGGCCATGCCGAGGATCTCGGGCAGGTCGGAGGAGATCATCAAAATGGCGACGCCGTCGGCGGCCAGCTCGCCGAGCAGGCGGTGCACCTCGGCCTTGGTGCCGACGTCGATGCCGCGGGTGGGCTCGTCGACGATGAGCACCTTGGGGCCGGTGGCCAGCCACTTGGCGAGGACGACCTTCTGCTGGTTGCCGCCGGACAAGGTGTTGACGGTGTCGGCGATGCGGGCGTACTTGACCTGGAGTTTGACGGCCCAGTCCAGGGAGCGGCTGCGTTCGGCGCCGCGGTCCATCAGCCCGGCCCGCACCGTGGTGCGCAGCCCGGTGAGTCCGATGTTGCGCTCGATGGACATGTCCATCACCAGGCCCTGGGCGCGGCGGTCCTCGGGGACCAGGGCGAGCCCGGCGGCCATCGCGGTGGAGGGTGCGCCGTTGGTGAGCCCGCGCCCGTCGAGTTCGACCTCCCCGGCGTCCCAGCGATCGATGCCGAAGACCGCGCGGGCCACCTCGGTGCGCCCGGCGCCGACGAGTCCGGCCAGGCCGACGATCTCGCCGCGCCGCACCTCGAAGGAGACGTCGGTGAAGACGCCCTCGCGGGTCAGCCGGCGGACGCTCAGGGCGACCTGGCCGGCCTTGACGTCCTGTTTGGGGTAGAGCTCGTCGAGTTCGCGGCCGACCATGCGGCGGACCAGGTCGTCCTCGGTCATTCCGGCCAGCGGTTCGCTCGCGATCCGGGCGCCGTCGCGCAGTGTCGTGACCCGCTCGCAGATCTCGAAGATCTCCTCGAGGCGGTGCGAGATGAACAGCACCGCGGCGCCCTGCTCGCGCAGGGTGCGCACCACGCCGAAGAGGCGGGCGACCTCGCTGCCGGTGAGGGCGGCGGTCGGTTCGTCCATGATCAGGACGCGGGCGTCGAAGGAGAGCGCCTTGGCGATCTCCACGATCTGCTGGTCGGCGATGGACAGTCCGCTCGCCGGGCGCTCGGGGTCGAGGTCGACGCCGAGCCGCGCCATGAGGGCCGCCGTGGCCGCGCGGGTGGCCCGGTGGTCGATGCGGCCGAGGGCGCGCCGCGGCTGCCGGCCCATGAAGATGTTCTCGGCGATCGACAGGTCGGGGAAGAGGGTCGGCTCCTGGTAGATCACCGCGATGCCGGCGTCCCGCGCGTCGCCGGGCCCGTGGAAGACGGCCGGGGCGCCGTCGAGCAGGAGCTGCCCGGAGTCGGGCCGGTGCACTCCCGCGAGTGCCTTGATGAGGGTCGACTTGCCCGCGCCGTTCTCTCCGGCGAGGGCGTGCACCTCGCCTGGGAACAGCTCCAGGGACACGTCCCTCAGGGCACGCACGGCCCCGAAGGACTTCGACACGCCCCTCAGTGCGAGCACGGGGACCGGGCCCTTGTCGGCCGGCTGGGTCATGAGGGCTCCTCGACGACGTACGGAGGAGGCCCTCACCACGTCGTGAAAGGTTTCAACTGGATGGCCGGGACGTTAGAAGTTCCGCACAGTCGGCGTCAATGGGTTCCGGACACAATTCTCGTCCGCCGTAGGTCACAAGACCGTCACGCGTAACGGTCCTTCCCCGAAGGGTTGACACCCCTGTCGGGTCGCCTTAGCTTCCCTCCTGAATCGTTTCACAACCTGCTGCTTCGCGGCACGGACGCGCCAGTGCCCGGCCGTGAGGATCGTTCCGACGTCACGGGAGTCACGAAGTGACCGAGCTCGCCGCGGTGAAGGCCGCCCTCAAGACCCAGGCCATCGAGACGCCGTCGTGGGCGTACGGCAACTCGGGAACCCGGTTCAAGGTCTTCGCCCAGCAGGGCGTGCCCCGTGACCCCCGCGAGAAACTGGACGACGCGGCCAAGGTCCACGAGTTCACGGGCGCGGCCCCGACGGTCGCCCTGCACATCCCCTGGGACAGGGTCGACGACTACGCCGCGCTGGCCGCGCACGCCGAGGAACGCGGAGTGAGGATCGGCGCGATCAATTCGAACACCTTCCAGGACGACGACTACCGGCTGGGCAGCATCTGCCATCCCGAGGCCGGTGTGCGCCGCAAGGCGGTCGACCACCTGCTCGAATGCGTCGACATCATGGACGCCACCGGCTCCCGCGACCTGAAGCTCTGGTTCGCCGACGGCACCAACTACCCCGGTCAGGACGACCTCCGCTCCCGTCAGGACCGCCTGGCCGAGGGCCTCGCCGAGGTCTACGAACGCCTCGGCGAGGGGCAGCGGATGCTGCTGGAGTACAAGTTCTTCGAGCCGGCCTTCTACGCCACGGACGTCCCGGACTGGGGCACCGCCTACGCGCACTGCCTCAAGCTGGGCGAGAAGGCGCAGGTCGTCGTCGACACCGGCCATCACGCGCCCGGCACCAACATCGAGTTCATCGTGGCCACCCTGCTGCGCGAGGAGAAGCTCGGCGGCTTCGACTTCAACTCCCGCTTCTACGCCGACGACGACCTGATGGTGGGCGCGGCCGACCCCTTCCAGCTCTTCCGGATCATGTACGAGGTGATCCGGGGCGGCGGCTACACCTCCGAGACCGCCTTCATGCTCGACCAGTGCCACAACATCGAGGCGAAGATCCCGGCGATCATCCGCTCGGTGATGAACGTCCAGGAGGCCACGGCGAAGGCGCTGCTCGTGGACGGCGAGGCGCTCGCGGCGGCGCAGCGCGCCGGGGACGTGCTGGAGGCCAACGCGGTGCTGATGGACGCGTACAACACCGATGTGCGCCCGTTGCTCCGTGAACTGCGCGAGGAGTCGGGGCTGGCCCCGGACCCGATGGCGGCGTACCGCGCCGACGGGTGGCAGGAGCGGATCGTCGCCGAGCGGGTGGGCGGCGAGCAGGCGGGGTGGGGCGCGTAGGCACCGAAGGTCATCGACCGGCTCCGTCCGGCTCGTCCGGCCGCGGGCCGGTCCGGGGCCGGACGAGCCGGACGGAGCCGTGAGAGACGACAACCCCGCGCCCCCCGGGGCGCTCCCCTCCCCCTGCCGCCACGTCACACAAGGACGGAAGACGCACATGGCACTGCATCCCGCCGCCGAGGACCTGCTCGCCCGCTCGCACCGGCTCGGCGCCGACCCCCGCAACACCAACTACGCCGGCGGCAACACCTCCGCCAAGGGCACCGCGACCGACCCCGTCACCGGCGGTGACGTGGACCTGATGTGGGTCAAGGGGTCCGGCGGCGACCTCGGCACCCTGACCGGGGACGGCCTCGCCGTGCTGCGCCTCGACCGGCTGCGGGCGCTCAGGGACGTCTACCCGGGCGTCGAGCGCGAGGACGAGATGGTCGCCGCCTTCGACTACTGCCTGCACGGCAGGGGCGGCGCCGCGCCCTCCATCGACACCGCCATGCACGGCCTGGTGGACGCCGCCCACGTGGACCACCTGCACCCCGACTCCGGCATCGCGCTGGCCTGCGCGGCCGACGGGGAGAAGCTCACCGCCGAGTGTTTCGGCGACAGCGTGGTGTGGGTGCCCTGGCGGCGCCCCGGCTTCCAGCTCGGCCTGGACATCGCGGCCGTCAAGGCGGCCCACCCGGAAGCCGTCGGCTGCGTCCTCGGCGGGCACGGCATCACCGCGTGGGGCGACACCTCCGAGGAGTGCGCGCGCAATTCGCTGCACATCATCCGCACCGCCGAGGCCTTCCTGGCCGAGAAGGGCAGGCCCGAACCCTTCGGCCCGGTGCTCGACGGCTACGCGCCGCTGCCCGGGGCCGAGCGGCGGGAGCGGGCGGCGGCGCTGGCGCCCCACGTGCGGGCGCTCGCCTCCAGGGACAAGCCGCAGGTGGGGCACTTCGAGGACGCGGACGTCGTCCTGGACTTCCTGTCCCGGGCCGAGCACCCCCGGCTCGCGGCACTCGGCACCTCCTGCCCCGACCACTTCCTGCGCACCAAGGTCCGCCCGCTCGTCCTCGACGTGGCTCCCACCGCACCGCTGGAGGAGGCCGTCGCCCGGCTGAAGGAGCTGCACGCGGAGTACCGCGAGGAGTACGCCGCCTACTACCGGCGGCACGCCGGACCCGACTCCCCCGCGATGCGCGGCGCCGACCCGGCGATCGTGCTGGTGCCGGGCGTGGGCATGTTCTCCTTCGGCAAGGACAAGCAGACGGCGCGGGTGGCCGGCGAGTTCTACGTCAACGCGATCAACGTGATGCGGGGGGCGGAGGCCGTCTCGACGTACGCGCCGATCGAGGAGTCGGAGAAGTTCCGCATCGAGTACTGGGCGCTGGAGGAGGCCAAGCTGCGGCGGATGCCGAGGCCGAAACCGCTGGCGACCCGGGTGGCGCTGGTGACCGGCGCGGGCAGCGGCATCGGGAAGGCGATCGCGCACCGGCTGGTGGCCGAGGGCGCCTGCGTCGTCGTCGCCGACCTGAACGCGGAGAACGCCGCCGCCGTCGCCGAGGAGCTGGGCGGAGCGGACCGGGCCGTGGCGGTCACCGTGGACGTGACGGACGAAGAGCAGATCGCGGAGGCGTTCAGGGCCGCCGTGCTCGCCTTCGGCGGGGTCGACCTGGTCGTCAACAACGCCGGCATCTCCATCTCCAAGCCGCTCCTGGAGACCACCGCGAAGGACTGGGACCTTCAGCACGACATCATGGCCCGCGGTTCCTTCCTCGTCTCCCGCGAGGCGGCCCGGGTGATGATCGCGCAGGGGCTGGGCGGCGACCTCGTCTACATCGCCTCGAAGAACGCGGTGTTCGCCGGCCCGAACAACGTCGCCTACTCGGCGACCAAGGCCGACCAGGCCCACCAGGTGCGGCTGCTCGCGGCCGAGCTGGGCGGGCACGGCATCCGCGTCAACGGCGTCAACCCGGACGGCGTGGTGCGCGGTTCGGGCATCTTCGCGGGCGGCTGGGGGGCCCAGCGGGCGGCGACGTACGGCATCGAGGAGGAGAAGCTCGGCGAGTTCTACGCCCAGCGGACCCTGCTCAAGCGCGAGGTGCTGCCGGAGCACGTCGCGAACGCGGTGTTCGCGCTGACCGGCGGGGACCTGACGCACACCACCGGGCTGCACGTCCCGGTCGACGCCGGCGTCGCCGCCGCGTTCCTGCGGTGAGCGAGCCCGTGAAGTCCTACGCCGCGGTCGACCTGGGCGCCTCCAGCGGGCGCGTCATGGTCGGCCGCGTCGGCCCCGGCACCCTGGAGCTGTCCGAGGCGCACCGCTTCCCCAACCGTCCGGTGCGCCTGCCCGAGGGGCTGCGCTGGGACGTGCTGGGGCTGTACGGGGGTGTCCTCGCGGGGCTGCGGGCGGCCGGCCCGGTGGACTCCGTCGGCATCGACAGCTGGGCCGTGGACTACGGGCTGCTCGACGCGGACGGGGCACTGCTCGGCAACCCGGTGCACTACCGCGACGCCCGCACCGAGGGGGTCGCGGAGAAGGTGTGGGAGACGGTGCCGGCCGCCGAGCTGTACGCGGCGACCGGCCTGCAGTACGCGCCCTTCAACACCCTGTACCAACTCGTGGCCGCCCGCGGCACCGCCCAACTGGCGCGTGCCGAGCGGCTGTTGCTGATACCGGACCTGCTGGCGTACTGGCTCACCGGCGAGCAGGGCACCGAGCTGACCAACGCCTCCACCACCCAGCTCCTCGACCCCCGTACCCGGGACTGGGCGCACGGCCTCGCCGCCCGCCTCGGCATCGACCTGGACCTGTTCGCGCCGCTGCGGCGGCCGGGCGATCCGGCGGGACTACTGCGGCCCGGGGTGCTGGAGGAGACCGGGCTGACCGGCCCGGTGCCGGTGACGACGGTGGGCTCGCACGACACCGCCTCGGCGGTGGCCGCGGTCCCGGCCGAGGGCGAGCGGTTCGCGTACATCTGCACCGGGACCTGGTCGCTGGCGGGCCTGGAGCTGGACGCGCCGGTGCTGACGGAGACGAGCCGGAAGGCCAACTTCACCAACGAGCTGGGCCTGGACGGCACCGTCCGGTACCTGCGCAACATCATGGGCCTGTGGCTGCTCCAGGAGTGCCTGCGGGACTGGGGCGAGCCGGACCTGGCCGCGCTGCTGCGGGCGGCGGCCGAGGTGCCCGCGCTGCGGTCGGTGGTGGACGCCGGGGACGCCGCGTTCCTCGCGCCGGGGCGCATGCCCGAGCGGATCGCGGAGGCGTGCCGGGCCACCGGGCAGCCGGTGCCGGACTCCCCCGCAGAGACCACCCGGGTCATCCTCGACTCGCTCGCGCTGGCCCACCGCGGGGCGATCGCCGAGGCGCGGTCGCTCGCGGACCGTCCGGTCGACGTGGTGCACATCGTCGGCGGCGGCGCCCGCAACACCCTGCTGTGCCAGCTCACGGCCGACGCCTGCGGGCTGCCGGTGGTGGCGGGGCCCGCCGAGGCGGCGGCACTCGGCAACGTCCTGGTGCAGGCGCGCGCCCACGGGCTGGTCGGCGACCGGGCCGGGATGCGCCGGCTGCTGGCCCGCACCCAGCCGCTCACGCGCTACGAGCCGCGCGGCGGCACCGCCGCCTGGCGGGCGGCCGGGGCCCGGCTCGCCGCGCGGGCGGCAGGGTCCGCCCCCGTACGACGACGGGATGCGGCGGGTGGCACGGGGTAAGGTCCCCTACCGCCGTCGCGTCGTACGCCGTACCTCTCAGATGATCGACAGCAAGGAGCCACCATGCGTGTCGCCCTCTTCCTGACCTGCGTCAACGACACGCTCTATCCCGACACCGGCCGTGCCGTGGTGAAGCTGCTGAGACGGCTCGGCGTCGAGGTGGACTTCCCCGCCGGCCAGACCTGCTGCGGGCAGGCGCACTACAACACCGGCTACCGGCACGAGGCCGAACCGCTGGCCCGGCGGTACGCCGAGGTCTTCGCGGACTACGACGCGATCGTGACGCCCTCCGGGTCCTGCGGGGCGATGGTGCGGGAGCTGTACCCGCGGATGGGCGAGCGCGCGCGGGCGGAGGGCCGGGGCGACACCCTGGCCCGCACACTCGCGCCGGTCGTGCCGAGGACGTACGAGCTGAGCGAGTTCCTGGTCGACGTCCTGGGCGTGAGCGACGTCGGCGCCTTCTACCCGCACACGGTGACCTACCACCCCACCTGCCACGGGCTGCGCGCCCTGGGCCTCGGGGACCGGCCGCTGCGGCTGCTGCGGGCGGTGAAGGGGCTGGAGCTGGTCGAACTGCCGGGCGCCGAGGAGTGCTGCGGCTTCGGCGGCACGTTCGCGGTGAAGAACGCCGACGTGTCCACCGCAATGGGCGTCGACAAGGTGCGCAACGCGGAGGCCACCGGCGCGGACGCGCTGTGCGCGGCGGACAACTCCTGCCTGATGCACCTGGGCGGCACGATGAGCCGGCTGAAGGTGGACATGCGGCCGGTGCACCTGGCGGAGATCCTGGCGAGCACGGAAGAGGAGCCCCTGGTATGAGCGGGACGAGCGGCGGCACGTACCTCGGGATGCCCGCGTTCCCCGAGGCGGCACACGACGCGGTCCGCGACACCACCCTGCGCGGCAACCTGCGGCACGCCACCCACACCATCCGCGCCAAGCGCGCCCACGCGGTCGCCGAGGTGTCCGACTGGGCCGAACTGCGCGAGGCGGGGAAGCGGATCAAGGACCACACGCTGCGCCATCTGGACCGCTACCTGGTGCAGGTGGAGGAGACGGTGACGGCGGCGGGCGGCACCGTGCACTGGGCGGCCGACGCCGAGGAGGCCAACCGGATCGTCGCCGGACTCGTCCGGGAGACCGGCGAGTCGGAGGTCGTCAAGGTCAAGTCGATGGCCACGCAGGAGATCGGGCTCAACGAGGCGCTGGAGGCCGAGGGCATCCGCGCCTACGAGACCGACCTCGCCGAGCTGATCGTGCAGTTGGGCAAGGACCGGCCCTCGCACATCCTCGTGCCCGCCATCCACCGCAACCGGGGTGAGATCCGGGAGATCTTCGCGCGGGAGATGAGCGAGTGGGGCAGGCCCGCGCCCGAGGGGCTCACCGACTCCCCCGCCGAACTCGCCGAGGCGGCCCGGCTGCACCTGCGGGAGAAGTTCCTGCGCGCCAAGGTCGGCATCTCGGGCGCCAACTTCGTGGTCGCCGAGACCGGCACGCTCGTCGTCGTGGAGTCCGAGGGCAACGGGCGGATGTGCCTGACCCTGCCGGAGACGCTGATCTCGGTGGTCGGCATCGAGAAGATCGTGCCGACCTGGCGGGACCTGGAGGTGTTCCTGCAGACGCTCCCGCGCTCCTCGACGGCTGAACGGATGAACCCGTACACCTCGATGTGGACCGGGACGTCGGACTCCGACCGCGCCGACGGGCCGAGAACCTTCCACCTGGTGCTGCTGGACAACGGGCGCACCGACACCCTCGCCGACGAGGTCGGCCGGCAGGCGCTGCGCTGCATCCGCTGCTCCGCCTGCCTGAACGTGTGCCCGGTGTACGAGCGGGCCGGCGGGCACGCCTACGGCTCCGTCTACCCGGGCCCGATCGGCGCCATCCTGAGCCCGCAACTCAGGGGCACCGGAAGCGAGATCGACGCCTCGCTGCCGTACGCCTCCTCGCTGTGCGGGGCCTGCTACGAGGTGTGCCCGGTCGCCATCGACATCCCCGAGGTGCTGGTGCATCTGCGCGAGCGGGTCGCGCAGGGCGGCACGGCGACCCGTGAGGGCGCCAAGGTGGTGCTGCGGCCGGCCAAGGGGCACGCCGCCGAACGCGCGGCGATGCGGGCCGCCCGCTGGGCCTTCGGCCGCCCCGGCGCCCTGCGCGCCGGCCAGCGGCTCGCCTCCCGCACCCGCCGCCTGCACCCCCGTACGCTGCCCGGTCCCGGCCGGGCGTGGAGCGAGAGCCGGGACCTGCCGCCGGTGCCGGCGGAACCCTTCCGGGACTGGTGGCGGCGGACGAACGGCGGAGAGGACGGGGCGAAATGAGCGACAGGGACGTCATTCTGGGCCGGGTGCGGCGCGCGCTGGCCGACGTGACACCGGACGGGACGCCCTACGAGGCGGCCCTCCCCCGCGACTATCTGCGCGAGCACGGGGAGCGGTCGCTCGCACGGACGGTGGAGCTGCTCGCCGAGAACCTGGCGGACTACCGGGCCCTCGTGCACCGGTGCGCCGGCGTGCCCGAGCTGTCCGCGCTGATCGCCGGGCTGCTCGCGGGCCGGGGCGCACGGTCGGTGCTGGTCCCGCCGGGTCTCGACGGGGCGTGGCTGGCCGACACCGGCGCGGAGGTGACCCGGGTCGCGGACGAGGCGGCGAGCACCGCGGCGGAGCTCGACCGGGTGGACTCCGTGGTCACCGGCTGCGCGGTGGCGGTCGCCGAGACGGGCACGCTCGTCCTCGACGGGAGCCCGGACCAGGGCCGCCGCCGGATCACGCTGATCCCGGACCACCACATCTGCGTGGTGCGGGTGCCGGAGCAGGTGGTGGGCTCCGTCCCGCAGGCCGTGGCACGGCTGGACCCGCGCCGCCCGCTCACCTGGATCTCCGGCCCCTCGGCGACGAGCGACATCGAACTGAACCGGGTGGAGGGGGTGCACGGGCCGCGCACCCTGGAAGTGGTCCTGCTGGGCGACGCGTGAGGCGGAGCCGGTCGGCGCGGTCTCAGGACAGGGGGCCGGTGGGCGCGTGGTCGTCCGGTGCGGTGAGGTACGCCTCCGCCGCCTTGCTGAACGCGGCCACCAGGCGGCTGCGGTCCCCCGCGCGCGTGGCGAGGACGACGTGGCTGGGCGGGACGTCGCGCAGCGGCACGACGGTCAGGTCGGGGCGCGGCACGCCTCCGTCACGGGCGGCGGGGACGATGGCCACCGCCTCCCCGCTCGCCACGAGTTCGAACTTGTCCTCGTAGGACTCGGCCAGCGGCCCGTCGGGCACGGGGCTCCCGTCGGGCCGGGGGTCCATCCGCCAGTAGGCGTTCCATTCCGGGTCGGGCACACGGAGCAGCGGCTCGTTCGCGATGTCCTCAAGGCCGAGGGACTCCTTGCCGGCCAGCGGGTGGTCGGCCGGCATCAGCAGCATGCGGATCTCCTCCCGCAGCACCGTCACCCGCAGTCCCTCGGTGGGGAGGGGCAGCCGGGTCACCATCGCGTCGACGCGGTGCTCCCGCAGTGCCGCGGCCGAGTCGCCGAACTCCACGAACACCGCCTGCACCTCGGCGTCCGGGTGCCGGCGCCGCAGGGCGCGGACGGCGGGGGTGACGATGAGGCCGCGGGTGTAGCCGACGAGGAGCCTGCTGGGTTCGGCGGCGGCCCGGGTGGCGGCCACGGTCTGGTCCGCGGACCGCAGCAGGGAGCGGGCCCGGGGAAGGAAGACCTCCCCGGCCGCGGTGAGGACGTTGCCCTGCGGAGTGCGGTCCAGGAGCCGGGCTCCGAGCTGCTGCTCCAGCCGGTGAACCTGGCGGCTGAGCGAGGGCTGGGTGAGGTGGAGGTGCGTGGCGGCCCGGCCGAAGTGCCGGTGCTCGGCGACCGCCACGAAGTAGCGGACCAGCCGCAGGTCGAGATCGGGCGCGGAGGCCGATTCGGTCATGCCCACAGCGTACTCACCCGGAGGGGGAAGCTGCCACATCCCACCGGGCTGAGCTGTGGTGATGCCCGATGCGCAACACGTGCTGCGCATCGGTTCCGGGAGCCCGGGCCCCGACCCGGACCCGGGCCGCGGGACCGCCGCGGTCAGTCGCGGTGGCCGGTCCGGCCGGGTTCGCCCTCGGGGTGGCCCTCGGCGGCCTCGCGGTTGGCGTGGCGGCTGGTGGTGAGGGGGTCGCCGGAGCCGCCGGGGGTGCCGGCGGAGGTGTCGGTGTCCTCCTCCTCGCCGAGCTCCTTCAGCTCCTCCAGGACCTCCTCGGCCGCGGTGCCGGCCGGCTTGCCGCCCGTGTCGTCCGTCCTGTGCGCCTCGTGTCGTGCGGTGTTCTCGTGCATGGCACCCGAGTACCCGGGGTTGCGCCGTCCAGCCGGTGGCGCGAGGTGGTGACCGTGACACTCCGTCCCGGCTCGCACACGGCGGCCCGCGCCGCGACCATGGAGGCAACGCCCCGCACGGTGGGCCCCGAACAGGAACCCGGAGGGACGATGACCTCGAGTGCCCGGGCTGGGCAGGAACCGCAGGACCGCGAGGGGGCGGCGGCGGACGCGGCGCGGATCTTCGCCATGCAGGAGGAGATCTGCCAGCTCAAGGAGGCCGTCAGCTCGCACGCGGTGGTGGACCAGGCGATCGGCATCGTCGTCGGGCTGGCGCGGGTGACGCCGGAGGCGGGGTGGCGGGTGCTGGTGGAGGTCTCCCAGCACACCAACACCAAGCTGCGCCTCCTGGCGGAGACGCTCGTCCACTGGGGCGGCACGGGGGTGCTTCCGCCCGGGGTGCGGGCCGCCCTGGAGGACGCGCTGGACCGCCACGGGCCGACCCGCCTGCCGGACCCCCGCGAGAGCGCCGCCGCGTCCTCGGGGCGGGAGGGCGCGGAGGAACCCGGGTAGGCCGTCGCGGAGAGGCGCGTGGTGCCCGGCACCCCCCGGGGGGTGCCGGGCACCAC
>BNBP01000101.1 GCA_014656015.1 Streptomyces griseoaurantiacus
CCGAGCGGACCCAAGCTCTGGCAGACTTCCTCCACACCTACAACCACCACCGCTGCCACACCGCACTCGGCGGCAACCCGCCCATCACCCGCGTCAACAACGCTGCGAGTCAATACACCTAGGCCGCGGCCTCCGTCTTGCCGGGGCCCGCCTGGACCGGGTCGCCCGCCTCGCCCACCTCGTCCGCCATGTCCGTCCCGACCCTCCCGCGCGCCTCGGCCGCCCGCTCCGCTCCCCCCGCCCTGAACGTCCGGCGGTACGCCGTCGGCGTCACCCCCAGCACCGCCTGCAGGTGCTGGCGCATCGACTGGGCCGTGCCGAAGCCCGCGTCCCGGGCGACCTGGTCGATGGACAGATCGCTGGATTCCAGGAGATACCGCGCCCGCTCCACCCGCTGCCGCGTCAGCCACTGTCCCGGGCTCACCCCGACCTCCTCGCGGAACCGCCGCGTGAAGGTCCGTACGGACATCGACTCCCGCTCGGCCATGTCCCGCAACTGGATCGGCTCGTGCAGCCGGGCCAGCGCCCATTCCCGCGCCGCCGCCGTGCCCGCCCGCTGCGGCTGGGGGAGCGGCCGCTCGATGTACTGCGCCTGCCCGCCGTCCCGGTAGGGCGGTACGACCGTGTGCCGTGCCACGTCGTTGGCGACGGCCGTGCCGTGGTCGCGCCGCAGCAGGTGCAGGCACAGGTCGATGCCGGCCGCGACCCCGGCCGAGGTGAGCACGTCGCCGTCGTCCACGAACAGCACGTCGGCGTCGACGCGGACCCGGGGGAAGAGGCGCTGGAAGTTCTCGGCCGAGGCCCAGTGCGTGGTCGCCGGCCGGCCGTCGAGGTAGCCGGCGGCGGCCAGCACGTAGCCGCCGGTGCAGATGGCGACGAGCCGGGTGCCGGGCCGGATGTGGGCCAGGGCGGCGGCCAGTTCGGGGGTCAGCCTGCCCTCCTCGTACACCGGGCCGAGTGCGTAGGAGGACGGCACGATCACGGTGTCGGCGGTGGCCAGCGCCTCGGGGCCGTGCGGGACGACCACGGCGTAGTCGGCGTCGGTGGCCACCGGGCCCGGCTCCCGGACCGCGCAGGTCAGCACCTCGTACAGGGGGCGGCCCTCGCTATCCCGGGCGCGCCGGAAGATGCGCTGCGGGATGCCCAGTTCGAAGGGGAGCAGCCCGTCGAGGGCGAGGACGGCGACACGGTGGGGGCGCGGGGACGGGCCTGCGAGGGTCATGGCCCGATCCTAGCGAATGCTGTCTTTCGGGCCACTCGTTCGCTCCGGCCGTCTCACGGAGGCTCTGTGTCGTGAGTCAGACAGCCGACAAGGCCGGCGGGGCCGCCGCCGAAGCCGCCACCACGTCCACCGCCCGCCCCGGGCCCGCCCCCGGCAAGACGCCGCCCCCGGTGCGGCGCGCACGCGTGCACCGTGCCTGGTTCGTGGCCGCCGTCACCTTCGTCACCATCGTCGGCGCCGCCGCCTTCCGCTCGCTGCCGGGCCTCCTCATCGACCCGCTGCACGAGGAGTTCGCATGGTGATGCTTGGGGGAACGAACCTGCGTCCCGGTTCTCTCTCGGATGAGTCGATCTCGTCAAGCCTGAGATGGTCGGATGTGGTTGAGCTCACAACGACGTGAAGGGCCTCGGTCTCAACCCTCGCGAGGAGAGATGGGCCGGGGCTCTGGTCTGTCTTGCCTGCTTGCGACCGTCGTCGTCGTTCTCGTCGAGCCGCTGAGTGCCGCTGTGTTGGCCGTTGAGTGAGTGGCTGAGGAGTTGGGCCGATGCGTGCGTGAGTGGTTGCGAGCGGTCGACGTGGCCCGTCCTCGGCTGTGCTGGTGGCTGTCGACGCGTCGCCGGTCGGCCGTAAGGGGTGGGGTATGAACCCCTGGGCGCGTTCTTCCTCACCGCTACGTCTTACCGCCTGCCCTTGCGCCACCGTTTCAGGGTCGACCTGGGCAGTCGGTCGGCAGTTCGTCTCAGCGGCGAGTGAGGCGCGGCAAGGGAAGGGGGGCCGCCTGGCGAAGCGTCTCGTAGAACGTGAGACCCACCGCGCGAGCTCGATCACCAGGGGCCGCATTGACGAAGTCAATGTCAACCAGAGGCATGCGCCTGCATCGCACCCCCACGTCCTGGCCGTCGAGCAGGCACGTCAAGGTGATCACCTGGCCTCGCCTGATGTGGCCCGGTGAGAAGGCGATCTCATTGCCTCCCACCGCCGGCAGCAAGATGCCGGCATACGCCCCCTCCTCGGGCTCTTGGTCGACCGCCAGAGTTGCCAGGACCGGGGAGCCGAACTCGAACTCCAGACACTCGCCGTTGTGGAACATGGCCGAAGTAATGTCCCTGCGGCCGACGTTCGCGACGCTGAGCTGCACGATGCGAGGATCGTCCGCGGTGATGTCGTGTGCGCTGACGGTGATCCGACCCCCGAACCGCGTATCAAAGAGTGGGGGCTGCGCCGTAGTCCACCATTGCAGGCGCAGCTTTGGATTGGCCGACCTGAACGTGGCCCAGGTGCTGAGGACCCCAACGAGAATGCCGACGACGGACGAGACGATGATCGCCCAGACGTCGACGTTCGACCACCACTGCCCCGCCAGCATCTTCATGCGCTGAAAATACCGGAGCTTCCCCCTGGGTAAGCCTGTTACGGCAATCCCAGCTTGGCAGGCCAAAGTGATCGTCGGTCAGCTTGTCGTACCCGACCTCATCGGCGAGGCGCGAGCGGAGTCCGGGCCGGAGTCGGCGCTTCGGTGGCCCGCTCGAAACTGATGTCAGGCCGAGCCTTCCCCCTCGGTGAACGACTCGGGCTCGTAGCGCTTCATGGCCTCGCGGCGTTCCTTCGCGTACTGAGCCTCGATCATCTCGGGAGTGATCCCCCGCTTCCTCGCCAGGGGGTCAAAGACCCTCTCGGTCAGACGCTCGTCCGTCTGGGTGAAGAGTCGACAGTCCGCCTTGAGGTCCGCGCACAGCTTGGCCCGGCTCGACTCGGTGATCATCTCTTGGATGCGCTCGCGCCAGAAGTGGTGAACCAGGAAGTTACGCCGCTTCAAGCTGTTGGTGAGGTCGTCGACCACTTCCGGGTAGGCGCTGACGTACGGCTCGGCTCGCCGGATGAGCTTGCCCATCATGTCCTTGAACCCCTGCGCCCAAGGGTCGCGGATGAGTCGTTCCCCCTGCTCCTCGGCCGTGATGATCCTGGCCATCGCGAGGGTGTTGACCAGGGTGTGTTCGAGGACGTTGGCCTTGTAGATGGCCAGCCCGAAGAGGGCGTACACGGTCTTGTGGTCCGTGTCGTTGTCGTACTCGTCGTCCGGCTCCGGGTCCGGCTCCTCACGCCAGGTCGGCTGATGCCGGACTACATACAGTTCGTCCATGCCTTCAGTGTGGCGCCAGGAGCGGACCAACTCGTACTGAGTCTTGATGACTTGGCTTCGAGACTCCCGAGCCGGCCCCTCCTGGGTGCGGTCACTGACTTACGCGGCCACCTCCTCGACGGGCCGGGGCTCCCGGTCGTCGAGCCGGAAGTGAGAGTCAGGAAGGCTCTGTGCGTCCGCCTCGACGTCCAGTCGGAGCGAGAGAGCCAGGCCCTCGCGGATGGCATGAGAGCCCGCGAGAGCGCCACCGCAGACCGAACCGAAGCCCTTCACTTCGTGGCCGGTGATGACGTCCAGGGCGAGCACCACGGCGTCGAGAGCGTCCGTCGTGTCGGCGTTCGGGTATCCGTGACCCTTCGTGGCGTAGAGCTCGACGTCGAGCCAGCGGGCAGAGCCTCGCCCCTGGTGTGCGTCGGCAGAGATGAGCCGGACGTCCACGCCGGGGAGGGTGAGCGAGTCGAGCAGGATTGTGAAGTGCTCGGCGGCCTGGCGGCCGGCGTGGTGGACGTGAGAGACGAGAAACAGGGGGATCAACTCCTTCTCAAGCGGCCAGGGCTTCGGCGATGACGAGACCGATCGGGACGCCGGTATGGCGCTGTGCCTGCCACACGTCGAAGCTGCGGTGACAGGGCTTGGCGAGCGGGGCGTAGTGCTTGGGGTCGGTGGAATACAGGGAGCCCTTGGAGTCGGCGTGCGTCGACACCTTCGGCTTGGGGTCCGTGCCCAGGTACGCCCACTCGGCGGCCTGTCGTCCGCAGCCACAGGCGCAGCGCCAGCCCGAGGCAGGGCCGTGCTCGGCCTTCACTCGGGCGTGAGCGGTGGTGTAGGCGACAGCGTCGCCCTGCCAGTTGCCGGACTCCTCGCGGAGCTTGCCGAACATCGGGTGAGCCTTACCCGAGCGGTGGGCGCCTCGGTCACCACAAGTCACGGTCGGGTTGTTCTTGCGTCGGAGCGACGGGCCGGGAACGTCGACCGTCCGGCCGCAGTCGCAGTCACAGCGCCAGTAGGTGACGACGTCCCCACCGGGACGACTGTGGGTGTGAGCTTGGGCGACGACGACGAGAGCGCCGTAGCGGTTGCCGGACAGGTGGAGCTTGCGGGGTGCCACTGTGGTTGTCCTCCTTGGGGTTGGGCCGCCTGTCGGCGGCCCCTTGGGCAGAGCTGCAACGGCAAGGTGAAGTTGCTTGCCGTGTGTGTCTTCGGATGTGGGGCGCGGTAGCGCCCCCAGTAAGTAAGCGGGCATGCGTCAGGGGCGCCCGGAGGGCGCCACAGAGCAGAGCTGCAAGACGTCTTGGGAAGGTGCCGGGCGGGAGCCCGGCCACAGCGCAGAGCTACTTACTGCTTGCTCTCGCCGTTGCCCGAGACGGACTGTGTCTGTCCGCGCGGAGACTCCGCCAGGAGTCGAGCACGACAGTGCTCTTACTCTGGCCAAAAGTTCGGGATGGACCGGCGATACGCCAGGCATCCTTACTCTGGCCAAAACTTCTCGACTCAGCAGGAGCAGGCTCGGGGCCGAGCCGGAGACTCCTACTCTGGCCAAAACTTCTCAGGCGGCATCGTCGAGCCAGTCATCAGCGTCGACCCAGCCCAGCCACTCTGTGGCCCGGTCTCCGGGCTCCAGACTGAACGTCGTCTTCGCTCCGCGCTTGACGCCCATCGTCTCGACCGTCAGCCATCCGGCCTCGACGAGCACCTGTACGCCTCGCTCGGTGTACGCGCGCTCTCTACCGGCGCTGTCCCGGACGCCCACCGCATCGGCCAGTGAGCGCCACGGCACCGTCACCCGCGAGTCGTCAGCGCAGAGCCGGGCAAGCTGCTTCGCCACCCGTTGGCCGCTGCGAGGCACGCACTGGATGACGTCGGCGTACCACTGCGCAGCCTGTCCGGTCGGTGGGTAGTGCTCGGCCGCCAGGGCGTATCCGCGCTTCCGTAGCTTGGTTCGGTTCTCCTCGATCTTGGGGAACAGGTCTTCGAGCATGGTCACTGCACCGGCCGAGCGAGCTGCCAGGTGTCGTAACCGAGGCGCCGGAGGAAGCCCTCCTCTTGCAGGGAGCGGAGACCGGACTCGAACTCGGCTGCGGGGATTGAGCACTTCCGGGCCAGCTTCCGAGGGGAGAGCCGGAACGGCTCGCTCGCGGGGAGTGTGAGGTAGCGGGACGTGTAGCCGACCCAGGACGGGGCGGCGGGGTTGGTCTTGGGCACGGGGGTGCGACCTCCCTCTGTGGGTGGGAGATCGCGCGTACCGTTCGCGCTCGGGGTGCCCTCGGCTTCCCCTGCCAGCCCCTCGGGATGGCGGACTCTCGCGGAGTGTCCAGCTCAACCGCCGTCGAGCGGCGGGAGCTACGGTGCACCTCGAAGAGGCGGAAGAGAGTTTCTACATGTTGCCGACCGATCCGGTCAACTTCGCACCAGCCGGCGATCCGCCAGCCGAGCATGAACTCGGGGAGCTTCCACCGGTCGAAGGCATCCTTCTGCCAGGTGGGGCCGAGGTAGTTCGGCTCCAGGAGCTCGATCTCTTCGAGGGCGAGCGGCGCAGGTGCAGCCATGCATTACCTCTCGAAGTCACTTGCCTCACCTGCGCGTTGGCGCGTCGGAGGCGAGGTGCCGTACCGTGGTAGACGGAAAGGAGAAGACGCGTGTCTTTGGCGGGTGACATCGCCACTTACGCCGTCTACTTCGAAGGAAAAAAATGAACGAATACTGGGCGATCTTCGGCGCCGTCCTCGTGGCTGCGCTGGTGGTGTTCGAGCGACTGCTTGAACGTATTCCGCCGCTCGCCGAGAAGGCCATCGCCGCCGTCCGATCCATCCGTGCTGTAGCGGATGAGTTCAGGGCGAAGCGCGAATGACCAACCGTCTACCCCTGCCTCTTGGTGGGGGTAGACGGCATTCAGAGCCCGAGCTCCTTCTTGTAGTCCGCGATGGCGACTACGGCAGCAGAGTCCTGCTCGGGTACGGGCTCGGTCAGTTCGATGCGCACACGGCGCCGATCTTCCTCGGTCACCAGCAAGTTGCCCCTTGGGTAATGTCGCTGTATGGATCAGGGGGTAGCAGGCTTGCTGGGGGCCGCAGTTGGCGGCGCGGTCGGCGTGATCGGCACCGTCAGCGCAGCGTGGCTGGCTGGACGTGGGCAGCGACGAAGCCAACATGAACAGTGGCTGAGGCAAGTGCGCAGGGATGCCTACGCGCACTTCGTCGCCTGCCTGCACCGGGTAGAACGGGTCGTTGGGGAGACAAGTAATGCTGCCCTCCAGGGGAGGCCAGTGCCGGACGGCTGGCCGGAGGAGATGACGCAGGCCGGCGAAGCGCTCTCGGCTGTAATGCTCGAAGGTCCTGACGAGATCTACGAGCTGGCCTTGGAGGTGTTTCATCTGGCGCAAGAGTGGTGGTACGCACTGCGATACGAACACGGAGACCCGTCGCCGGGGGACACCTACCACGATTACCCCAGCACCGACATCGGGGCCGCGACGGAGATGTTCTTGCAGGCGGCCTCGCGCGTTCTCCGCGCCTCCGATCAGGGCCTACTGTCTGCTCCGCCTCGAAGGTGAAGTCTCGGCCCCCTGGTGGTTGGCCAGGGGCGGCGCTCACCCAGCCCGAGGGGCACCTCAACGAGAGGAGCCAACCACCCTCACTTACTGTACGGAAGTTGATCATGGCCCCCAGAAAGGGGGACCTGAGTGACGCTGGTCACCCGTTGGCCGAGGGGTCGACTGCCCTCACTTACTGGTGGGAGAACGATCTTGGTTTGTCAGGGTTGGTCCGTCGTGACGCCGGTCACCCGACTGATCAGACCCTCGGCCTACCGTCCTCGCATGGACATGAGCGATCCGCAAGACGTAGGCGCCGCGTTCGGCGCCCTGATCCTCGGCGGCACGGTGAGCGAGGAGCCACCCCCGCCAGACTCCCCCTCGGTCGAATGCGCGCCCTCACTGCCCGGTACGGCGAGGAGGCGCTGAAGCCCGAGCACATCAAGGCCGCGCAGGAGGGGCGCCCCCTTCTCCCACGAGGCGGTGTCACGCCGGGCAGTTCATGCAACAACGTGCATACCCACGAACGTGCATGGACGGCCGAGCATGACGCTCGTACGGTCGTGTCCGACGGCCCAGCCGGGCCGTCAGACAAGGGGGTTTCGATGGCACGCGAAGAACTGACTCGGCTTACCGGCAACGGAAACGGCGAGTGCGGCGAAGACGACTGCCCGAATGTCTACAGGACCGAGCGGGGAACGTTCGTCGTGCAGGGCGACGTTTCCAGTGCCTTCGATCCGCCGCAGGGGGAAGGGCTTGTGGAGATTCCCGAGAGCGTTCTTCGGGAGGCTGTTCGTGCTCTTGGATGGTGACGACTGGAAGGCGACTCTTCGGGGATTCCAGTCCGAGGCGTGGAGACTGGAAACGTTGCCGCAGTACCTCGTACCGCAGGAGTCCGGAGAGCTCGAAGCCTTCCGATCGGGTAAGCGAGTCGACCCGGAAACCTACTCGTCGCCGTACACGGAAGACCTGAAGAGGCTTCGCAGTGAGGGGAGGCGTAAGGGGCGAGTGCACATCGTGACTCGGCCACTCTCCGAGTATCTGCAATTCGAGTTCTCCCGGTACTACGCGCCGCACGTACTCGCCGGGGAAGACATCCGAATTCTCGACGTGACCGAGCGAGAGAATCCTCTGCCGGGAGTCCAGGACTTCTGGATGTTCGACCGCTCGACGGTCGTTCTCATGCGTTACGAGAGCGACGGCACGCAGGTAAGTCGGGAGCTGTTCGAGGGCGAGCCGGCCGACTTCGTCGAGTACCAGCGCATCGCCGTCGCCGAGTCGGTCCCGTTCTTGGAGTACGTGAAGGGTGACGTTCGAAGCTGAGCAGCTTGGCGAGTCCGGCCCGGAACTTGCCTCACTGCTCCGAGAGCTACGCAAGCGAGCCGGTCTCTCAGGGGATCGGCTCGCCGCGCGCTGCAACATGTCTCAGTCCAAGGTGAGCCGGATCGAGAACGGCCGGACACGGCCGTCCCTGGTCGACGTGGAGGCGATCCTCAGAGCCTTGGAGGCGCCGCCCGAGCTGGTCGCCGAGGCATCCGCGCTCGCCAGGATGGCCAACACGGAATGGCGGAACCTTCGGGAGCTTCGCCGTAAGGGGCTCGGAACACGACAGGCGGAGCTGAAAGGGCTTGAAGCGTCCTCGACGCACATGCGCTACTTCCTGCTCTCGATGATTACCGGTCTCCTCGCCACGCCGGAATACGTACGGGCGAGCCTCGCTCACTCCCCGGCAGATACGAGTAAGGCGGTTGCGGGAAAGCTGGAACGGCAAGCCGTTCTCTACGACGCGTCGAAACAGTTCACGTTCCTGCTGACTGAGCAAGCCGTTCGCTGGCCTGTCGTTTCGCCGTTGGCTCTGGCCGAACAGATGGACCGCCTGTCTTCCCTGTCCTACCTTCCGAATGTGCACATCGGTGTAATCCCCGTGGGGACGGTAACTCCTCGGGTGCCACTGAATACCTTCACCATCTACGACGCGTCGTTGGTCACCATCGAAACTTCCGCGGGCAGTCTCGTACTGCGTGACGGTCGAGACGTGCATGCCTACTTGAAGGAATTCGCCGGATACGAGGAATGTGCACTGTTCGGTGAGGAAGTTCGAGCGAGGCTCGCCGAGTGGTCGGCTGCCTGCCGTGCATGACTTCAGTCGACAACACGCATGAACCGAGGATCGGGGCCCATTCCGCGGGATCATGATTCGGCAGATACGAAGTCCGGGAGGCCGTACGGAATGAGTACACCGAAGACGACGATCACGGGGCCGGTGCACCTTACGGCCCCGGATCAGGAGCCGGAACCCGTAGCAAGCTGCCGGGAATGCCTCGGCCTCGTCGTGACTCGAACCAACGCCCGATCGGTCGGCGACTACTCGAAGGTGTCGGACGCGAACGTCGTGCTACGTACGCACCTGCGGGAAGACCATGGGGCCGAGTGATGGACATGCAGACGTGGCGAGACAGCCGAGCTTCGGCCGTCGCAGCGACCGAGGCACTGCGGGCGGCCCTGGACTCCCTCGGCGTCCCAGAGAGCGTCTGGGGAACGCTGCGCCCCGTCGTCACCTTCAAGGGGACCGCGTACGTGCACGTCGGCATGGTGCGCGCGGACGTGGCCGAGCGGATGGCCGAGGCGATGAGAGCCCGAGAGGGCGCGCAGTGACCCGTTCCGTCCTGCGGTACGTGAAGCACCGGATCACCCAGCAGCCGGACTCCTGCATGACGTTCGAGGCCGAGTGCATGACGTGCGACTGGAAGGCCAAGCCGTCGACAGACGGCGCGGGGGTCGACGTCCAGTGCATGAGCCACACCGGCCGGACAGGACACGCGACGTTCCGTCGGTCGTGCACGTCGCTCGCCCTCGTTGAGCGAGCCGATTAGCCGAACGCAGAGACCCCGCCAGACACCCAGAGAAGGGGCCTGGCGGGGCCGAGTCGGCGACTGCGGAGAGTTCAGTCGGCCGTCACTCCTTGTCGTCGTCTGCGGTGTGGTTCCAGCTCACGGTCATGTAGTCGTCCACGGTCATCTTCGCCGCCTTCTTGAAGCCGTTCGGGTGCATCGTGATCGCGGTGACGAACTTGACCCACGCGCGACGGACGGGAAGGGGAGTGGTCGGCCAGTCCTCGATCAGGCCAGCGACCCCCTTCACGGGGTCGATCGGAGGCAGGCCAGTGATCCCGGACAGCTTCTCGTCGATCTCGTCGAGTCGGGCGCGGATCGCTCCGGAACCGGCCGTCATCTGCGAAAGGGTGATGGCTCCCGAGGCGTAGGCCACGGCCAGACCGTCGAGCCGTTCCCGCAGAGTCTCCGCCTCCCGGTGAAGGTGGGCCGAGTCATCGCCTTGCTCCTGTCGAGCGGCGAGGATCGAGGGCAGGAAGTCCGGGAAGGCGAGCCGGGCGATCACGGCGTTACCGGCCCGCTTGTCGGCCAGCTCTCGGGGCACCCTGACGTGCTTCTGTCCGCACCGGTAGACGGGGGTGCCTCGGTACATGCCGCCTCGCACGGTCTCTCCGCAGCGGGAGCACGTTGCCAGACCGGCGAGAAGGGTCTGAGGTGCCGAGCCGGTACGGGCGCCGCCCGTGAAGCGCTTCGGGTTGGTCAGCGCCGAGACGAGGGCGTAGTGAGTCGCCTCGTCCAGGATGGCGGGCCACTGCCCCGCCCCCACGATCTCGCCGTGGTAGGTGGCCTGAGCGATGTAGCGGGGGGAGATCAACACCTTCTTGACTCCGCCGACGCCCCACCCCTTCGCCTCGCCCTTCGCCTTCCCAGACGAGGAGCGGGGGGCGAGCAGACCGAGGCCGGTCCAGAGACGAGCGACGGCCGCCAGGGTCTCACCCTGAACGATCATCTCGGCACCCTTGCGGATGGCCTCGGCCTCCTCCTCGACCACGGTCACGTAGTCGTCGGCGTAACCGAAGGGGCGGATGCCTGCCTTGTGCGGGGTGCCGTTCTTCGCCGCCTGAAGGTTGCTCGCCTTCTGCCGTAGCGCCTTCTGCTCGCCCTCGTACTCCGCCCACGCTGTGACCGTCTTGGCCGTGGCCCGACCGGCAGGAGTGGACAGGTCCAGGTGTCCGGCGTGGATGGCGTGGACGTTCACCCCGAGCTCGATCACTCGGAGCAGATCTTCGGTCTTGCGGACGAGCCGGTCGGTGTGCCAACAGAGGATGGCGTCAGGCTTGGATGCCAACAGCCGCTCGAACCCCGGTCGCACCTTCCCCGAGGTAGCGCTGATGTCGTTGTCCGCGATCACCTCTCGTACGGTCCAGCCACGGGCTGCGGCGAACGCCCGACACTCGTCCTCCTGCCGCTGAACGCCCAACTCGTCGCCGTGCTGATCGAGGCTGAGTCGTACGTACATGGTGACATCCATCTGGCCTGGCCCCCCTTGTTCCTGCTCACCGTGCTGTATGCCCCAAAGTTCTACCACGAGTTCCACTGGTCCCGGGGCACGATCGGGGCCGCCGTCTCCCTCAACCTCGCGCTCTACGGGCTCACCGCGCCCTTCGCCGCCGCCCTCATGGACCGCTTCGGCATCCGGCGGGTCGTCGCGGGGGCGCTCGTGGTCATCGCCCTCGGCTCGGGCACAACCGTGTGGATGACCGCCGCCTGGCAACTGCTGCTCTGCTGGGGCCTGCTGGTCGGGCTCGGCAGCGGCTCGATGGCCCTGGCCTTCGCCGCGACCGTCACCAACCGCTGGTTCACCGCCCGGCGCGGGCTGGTCACCGGCATCCTGACCGCCGCGTCCGCCTCCGGGCAGCTCGTGTTCCTGCCGCTGCTGTCCTGGATCGTCGAGAGGCACGACTGGCGGCCGGCCGCCGTGACGGTCGCCCTCGCCGCCCTCGCGGTGGTCCCCTTCGTCTGGCTGCTGCTGCGCGACCACCCGGCCGACGTCGGCCAGGCGCCGTACGGAGCAACCGAGTTCGTGCCGAAGCCGGAACCCGTGCGGGGCGCCGCCCGTCGCACGGTGACGGTGCTCGCCTCCGCCGTCCGCTCCGGGCCGTTCTGGCTGCTGGCCGGGACCTTCGCGATCTGCGGCGCCACGACCAACGGCCTGGTCCAGACCCACTTCGTGCCCGCCGCGCACGACCACGGCATGCCGATCACGGCGGCGGCCTCGCTGCTCGCGGTCGTCGGGGTCTTCGACGTGCTCGGCACGATCGCCTCGGGCTGGTTCACCGACCGCTTCGAGCCGCGCCGCCTGCTGGCGGTCTACTACGCGCTGCGGGGCGTGTCCCTGATGTTCCTGCCGGTGCTGCTCGGCCCGTCGGTGCACCCGCCGATGGTGTTCTTCATCGTCTTCTACGGCCTGGACTGGGTCGCCACGGTGCCGCCGACGCTGGCGCTGTGCCGGGAGTGGTTCGGGGAGGACAGCGCGATCGTCTTCGGCTGGGTCCTCGCCTCCCACCAGGTGGGCGCGGCGGCGGTGGCGTACGCGGGCGGCGTGGTGCGGGACGCGACCGGCTCCTACGACGTGGTCTGGTACGCGGCGGGCGCGCTGTGCGCGACGGCTGCCCTGATGTCCCTGACCATCCGCCGCACCTCGCGCGGGGGAGTGGCGGCGCCGGCGTGACCCCGCGCGCGAAGTCCGAACCACCGTCCTGGCGTGGCCGGTTGGGGCCCCGATGGGTCGTTCGGGTCACTTGTCGTCCCCCGGGCTCGGGCCGTGTCCCCCACGAGAGCTACCCAGAGGTGCGCTCCGCGGGGTGACGCGTACAGGGGGTGGGTTCTTGTTGAGTCAGGTCATCAACACGACGGCCTGGCTGAGCGGGCCGGCCGGCCGAGCAGTGAGGACGACACCATGACCACGAAGCGCAGTGCGGCGACACCCGTCCCGCCCCGGGGACGCCGGTTCGCCGCGGTTCTGCTGGCCTCCACGGTGGTGGGGGGCGTGCTGACCGCCTGCGGCGGCTCGGCGCAGGGCGTGGAGGTGTCCGGGGCCGTCGCCAAGAGCGTCGGCAAGGACGCCGGTCGGTCCGCGGGGGCCGCGCGGATCACCTGGGGCACGTGCCCGCCCCTGGCCGAGGGACAGACCCGCGACCCCCACCTGACCTGCGGCACGCTGAAGGTCCCGCTGGACTACACGCGTCCGGGCGGCACGAAGATCGAGGTCGCGGTCTCCCGGCTGTCCACCGCCAAGCCCGGGAAGCGGCGCGGGGTGCTGGTGCTCAACCCCGGCGGACCGGCCCTCGGCGGCCTGGACATGCCCGGGACGATGGCGCCCACCCTGCCGAAGTCCGTGCGGGAGCGCTACGACCTCATCGGCTTCGACCCGCGCGGCGTCGACCACAGCACCCCGCAGAGCTGCGGTCTCAACGACCCCAGCGTGGCCGGGCTCTTCCCCTTCCCCGCGGCGGACGGCTCGATCACGAAGAACGTCGCCCTGGCGAAGGCCAACGCCAAGAAGTGCGCCGACACGGCGGGCAGGAACCTGCGGTACTACACCACCGCCAACACCGCGCGTGACATCGACCGCATCCGCCAGGCGCTCGGGGAGAAGAAGGTCTCCTACTGGGGTCAGTCCTACGGCACCTACCTCGGCGCCGTCTACCGCTCCCTGTTCCAGAAGCGGACCGACCGGATGATCCTGGAGGGCAACGTCGACCCCACCAAGGTGTGGGCCGACCTGGTCGCGGACACCTGGGGCAAGGGCATGGCCGACCGGTTCCCCGACGCCGCCCGCGTCGCCGCCGCCCAGAACGGCACCCTCGGCCTCGGCGGGAGCGTGGCGGAGGTGACCCGCACCTACCTCGCGCTGGCCGACCGGCTCGACCGCGAGCCCGCGGCGATCCCCGGCGCCCCCGTGTCGCTGGACGGGGCGATGCTGCGGTCGGTGACCTACTCCCTGCTGCTGCACAACGACACGCTTCCCGTGCTCACCCAGTTCTGGAAGGCCGCCCAGGACCTGGCCGAGGGCAGCACCACCGCCGCCGACGCCGAGGTCCTCAAGCAGGTGTTCGCCGACACGCCGACGACCCCGGGCGTCCCCGCGGACAACCAGGCCACCATGTTCCTCGCCCTCACCTGCGGCGACGCCCAGTGGCCCAAGGACGTCGACGGCTACGCCGCCCGCACCGCCGCTGAGCGCGCCAAGTGGCCGCTCACCGCGGGCATGCCCGCCAACATCTGGACGTGCGCCTTCTGGGACAAGCCGGCCGAGCCGACCGTCAAGATCGCCAAGGGCGGCGCCCGCGACACCCTGATCCTGCAGAACCGCCGGGACAACGCCACCCCCTGGGAGGGCGGACTCGGACTGCACAAGGCCCTGGGACGCGGCTCCGCGTTCGTCGGCGTCGACAACGGCGGCCACTATGTCTACGACGCCGGTTCCTCCTGCGCCGACAAGACCACCGTCACCTTCCTGACCACCGGCCGCCTGCCGCACAAGGACCTCTACTGCACCGACGCCGCAGGGAAGTGACCCACTCGAGCACGGTGGCGAGGGGCCGGAGGGGACGTACTTCCCCCTCCGGCCCCTCGCGGCGTCCGTGACGGGCCCTGTCCGCCCAGCGACAATCCGCGCCGACAGGCGAGAAGAGCGACGGCACGTACAAGGGCGTCCGCGGGCTGAGGGCCGCGCGGACAGTGCGTACAGGGGCCCGGGGCCGTCACGACTGAAGCACGCGGCGTCGGGCCGGCCGGTACGTCAGCAGGGTTTGGTCGACAACACCCAGGAGAAGTCGGCGACATCGTCCGCGCTCGGTGCGCCGGCGTCCATCCAGCGAACACCATAGGCGTCCAGGAATTTCACTCGCGTTCCTGTCGTCTGGTAGTTGATCCAGGAACCGGTGCCGCGAGTAGGCATGAGGTGGTTGTTGCAGTCCGACCAGCGCCACAGGGCACCCGACCAATTGATTCCCGAGTAGACGCAGAAATACGTGTACGAGCACCCCGAATCCTGGATCGTCGACGGAGATGCTTCAAGATCCCGGACCTTCTTCTCTCCGGGAAGTGGCAGCAGGAGACTGCTGCCTCGGTCGTCCAGTCGGATCTCGTTGACGGCGACTTGGGATCCTCCCACCTGCTTGAGGTAGGAGTCGACGCTTTTCTGCATGGTCAGCGCCTGCTGGTGCGTCAGCCCGGCCTCGTCCGCCTGGTGGGCGAAGGGCAGCTCCGGATTGGGCGACGCCTGCGCCGAGAGCGCTGCTGAAGTAAGAAGTGCCAGCGACGAAGCGAGAGCCAATCCGAGCTTGATCGTCCAACCGCGTTGCGAATGCGCGGTGTTCGTCATGGGGCCTCCATGATTGCTGTCGGCGGTCACGCCGGTGGTGCACTGCTCGACCTGTGGCGGGGTTGCACGGTCGCAGTCGCCACTGTGTCCTCGATGCCATGGCTCAGCCATCTTTTCGACCCTGATCGAAAGCATTCGTGCCCGCTCGCCGGTGAGGCTGGAGGACTGCACTCCGCCGTCCCGGTCGACTGGGTCGAAGCCGGACGCACGGGAGAGACGGGAGAGCCGTCGGGATTCGGCACGGCTGCGCCGGAGGGCGTCCGGCGAGTTCTGGGATCGGAGCGGTCGTTCGCGGGAGGCGGCGAAGCGGACGCGGTGTTCCCGGCATCGACCACCGATGGCCGGATCGCGGAGGCCCTCTGCTGACGCGGCGCGCTCAGGCCCCCGCCCGGACCCCCCGGGCCACCGCGCGGGCGATGCGCTCCGCGTCACGGGCCATCTCGCGGAGCATGCCGCTGATCGGGTTGGTGAAGCCGGTGAAGTACAGGCCGGGGGCGTTCTCGGGGGTGCGGCCGCCGCTCGTCACCGGGCGCCCCCGGGCGTCCAGCACGTCGAGGTGGCCCACCAGCGGTTCCAGGCCCCGTGCGTACCCCGTGGCCGCGATGACCGCCTCCGGCTCGACGCGGCTGCCGTCGGTGAGCAGGACCGCGTCGCCCTCGAAGCCCTCGACCGCGGCGACGACCTCGACCCGGCCCGTGCGCACCGCCTCGACGATCCCGGCGTCCTGCACCGGGATCGCCCCTTCCCGGACCCTGCTGTACAGGCCCGTTTCGGGGCGCGGCAGCCCCTGCGCGGTCAGGTCGGGCACGCTGATCCGGCACATCGTCCGGGCCAGCCGGTCCACCAGCCGCACCGGCAGCCGGCGCACCAGGACCGCGCTGTACTGGGCGGCCCACCCGGCGGTGGAGCGGCGCACGATGTGCGGCACGGTGCGCACCGCCAGCCGCACCCGCCGCGCGCCCCCCTCGACCAGGTCCACCGCGATCTCCGCCCCGGTGTTCCCGGCCCCGACGACGAGGACGTCCCGCCCCGCGTACGGCGCGGGCGAGCGGTAGCTCCCGGCGTGCAGGAACTCGCCGCTCCAGTCCTCGCGTCCGGGCCACTGCGGCACGTACGGCGTGTGGTTGAAGCCGGTCGCGAGAACCACCGCACGCCCGGTCAGCTCCCGGCCGCCGGAGGCGCGCAGCAGCCAGCCCTCGCCGTCGGGCGCGCGCTCCACCCGGGAGACCTCGACCCCGGTGACGATCTCCAACTCGTGGTGCTCCGCGTACTTCTCCAGGTAGCGCACCACGTTCTCGCGGCTCACCCAGCGGCCGAAGGAGCGCGGCATCGCAAGCCCCGGCAGGGAGGACAGGCCCCGGGTGGTGTGCAGCCGGAGCCGCTCGTAGTGGCCCCGCCAGGAGGAACCGACCTGGTCGGAGCGCTCCAGCACCACGGCCCGTACGCCCTTGGCGCGCAGCGCCTGCGCCGCGGCGAGACCGCCCGGGCCGCCGCCGATCACGTAGACGGGACGGTCCTCCTGGCTCGGCACGGCGCGCGGCCCGGAAGAGGCGGAGGAAGCAGTCGAGTCGGCCATGAGCGCGAGCGTAACGACGCCCCGGCTTGATGGGTATCGGTCAAGACCTGAATCGGTTGCGAAATGATCACGTGTGGGGAGGGGTGGTGAACGGGCGGGCCCGGGGCCCCGCTCCGAAGGTGAAGCCCCGTTCCGTACGGGTTTCAATGGACGGATGCCCCCTGTCGACGCACATCCACCGAAACCCCCCGCCCACCCGGCCCCGTCCGCTCCCGCCCACCCCGCCCCGTCCGCTCCCGCCCACCCCGCCCCGTCCGCTCCCGCCCACCCCGCCCCGTCGGTTCCCGACCTGTACGGGCACGGTCTGCGCCTGCGGCCCTGGGACCCGGACTCCGACGTGGACGTCGAGGCATGGCTGCACGGGCACACCGATCCGGTGTTCCGGCGCTGGAACACCCCTCTGCGCACGGTCCACGACATCGACAGCGCCCGGGAGTCGATGGCGGCCCGGGCGGAGAGCGTGGCCCGGGGGACCAGCGTCGCGTACTGCGTCACCGAGGCGGACGGGGGCGCGGTGCTGGGGCACATCGGCCTCAACGCCATGGACCCCGTCATGAGCCGTGCCTCGTTGGGCTACTGGGTACTGCCCGGGGCGCGGGGCCGCGGGGTCGCCACCCGGGCGCTCGCGCTCACCTCGAGGTGGGCGTTCTCCGAACTCGAGCTGCACCGGCTGGAGCTGGACCACGCACTGCGGCACGAGGCGTCCTGCCGGATCGCCGAACGGTGCGGCTTCCGCTACGAGGGGACGCTGCGGGGCGCCATGTTCGCCGAAGGGCGGCAGGACGCCTTCCGCGACGCCCACCTGCACGCCCGTCTCGCCACCGACCCGGAACCCGCCCTCGGCTGAGCGCCCGCGCCCCGGTTCACGGCCACAGCAGCTCGCGCACCCAGGTGTCCGGCTCGCGCCGGTAGCGCAGGCGGACGTGGCGACGGCGCGGGTCGCCCTGGAAGAACTCGGCCTCCACCGGGTCAAGCCGGTACAGCGTCCAGGTGGGGGCGGGAGCCTCGGGCTCCGCGGCGGCCCGCTCCCAGGCCGCCTCCGACCGCTCCGCCAGCTCCTCCGCCGAGCCCAGCACCTCGCTCTGCCGGCCCACCAGCGCGGCCGCCAGGGCCCCCGTCGAGCGGGCGTGCAGATCGGCGGCGCCCTCGGCGGCGGAGGCCCGCGTCACCGGGCCGCGCAGCCGGACCTGACGGCCCAGCACGGGCCAGTAGAAGCCGAGGGCCGCGGCCGGGCGGACGGCGAGCTGGCGGCCCTTGCGGCTGGTGTCGTGCGTGGCGAAGGACCAGCCGGCCGCGTCCGCGCCGTGCAGCATCACGGTGCGGACGTCCGGCAGGCCCTCCGCGTCCACCGTGGCCAACGAGACCGTGTGCGGCTCCGCCTGACCCGCCGACACCGCCTCGGCGAACCAGTCGGTGAACAGGGCGAGGGGTTCGCCGGGCGCGTCCGCCGGGTCGAAGCGCCTCAGTTCGGTGACCTCCGGGTCCCACACCCGCAACGATCTCAGCAACGACTCGAGGTCATGGTCCATGCGTCGAGTATCACTGGACCGGAAGCGCGGAACCGCCCGGCGACGGGCGCGGCGAGCAAGAGGACGACGTGGCGGCAGCGAGGACGATGTGGTGACGAGGACGGCGGCGCGCCCGTGGCGCGGGGTGGGAGCGGCGCTGGGCGGATCACTGCTCCTGGCGGCCGGGGCGAGTGCCTGCGACACGGGAAAGTCCGAGACCCGCTCCTACGTGAGCGTCCCGGACCTGTTCTATCTGCGGCCGTACGGGGTCAAGGCGGCCTCGGACGCCCGGACGACGCCCTTCCACGTCCGGGCCAGGGACGCCACGACCCCGAGCCCCCACGGCAGGTACGACCACCGGCTCACCGTGGACGCGAGCGACGCCGGCGGCGCCGTGCGGCTGAAGATCGTCGGGATGAGCCACAGCGGCCCGCGCTGTTCCGGGACCGACCGCCGGGTGGTGTGCGAGGTGGAGGGCGAGTACGACAGCTGGTCGGCGCTCGACCGTGTCTACCCCGTCGCCGCCAAGGGCAGCGAGCCGGGGGAGGGCGGCGTCGTCCGCTTCACCTTCACCACCGAGGACGGCGAGAAGCACACCGCCCGCAGCAGGGTCGTCGTCGGCGGACCGGCGGTGCGACTGCGGAAGGCCGGGCCCTACGAGAAGGTCGCACCCGGCGCGGAGATCACCTCCGACCTCGTGGTCCGCAACACCGGCCAGCTCCCCGTGCGCGGACTCGGGGTGCAACTGAGCGGGGGCGAGCTGGAACTGCGGCGCGCGTACTCCAACTGCCGCTACCCGGAGCCGTACAAGGGCCAGGTGGCCGTCTGCGAGCTCCCCGACGTGCGGATCGAACCCGGCGAGACGGTGACGCTCGGCCCCGAACTCCGGCTGCGCGCCTCGAGGACCAGGATGGACGGCTCGTTCACCCGCGCGGTCTGGCCCCTCGACATCGGGCCGGACAAGTACGCCACGGTGCCGGAGGGCGGCGAGACGGGCGAGGGACCCCCGCTGGAGGTCGTGAGCACCTCCAGGAAGGGCGGGGGGACGTTCGCGGCGGGTTCGGTCGCGACGACGGTGCTCCTGGACACGACCTCCGACTTCCGGGTCGAGGAGGTACGGACCAGGGTCGGCAAGGGGCGGGTGGTCCATCTGACGGTGCACGACGACGGACCCGGCGATCCGGGCCACAGCCGGTGGCTGGTGTTCACCCCGCCACCCGGAGCGGTGGTCACCGAGCAGCCCATGGACGAGATCGACGAGGACGCCTTCGACCCCCACTGCCGGCGGGACGGCGCCGACTACATGTGCGACGTGGGCAACCTGCCGCCGGGCAGGAGCCGCACCTTCGACTTCACGCTGGACCTGGACCGGGCCGGAGAGGGCAGGGTGGCGGTGAAGGAGAGGGACCCGTCGGTCGACCGGCACGACCCGAGGCCGGCGAACGACAGCGCCAAGGTCGTCGTGGCGCCCTGAGCGGTGGGGTGGTGGCCCCGGCGGGGCCACCACGGGCCGGCGGCCGTCCGGGCGTCCGCTTGACAGGACTCGGACGTCCGGACGGTCGCGCCGGCTACTTCGTCGGTTTCCTGCCGGTGACGCCCAGGTACACCAGCAGGGCCAGATTGGGCTTGAGTTCGGCCGCCTTGACGCCCCAGGACTGGGGGCCCTTCTGGTGCGAGGCGACGGCGGCGAGCATCGTCACGATCGAGCCGGCCATCGCCGCCGGGCTGACGTCCTTGTCGACGCGGCCCTTGGACTGGAGTTCGGCGATCGCTTCCGAGAGCGAGCCGTGCAGCGAGTTGAGGGTCTTCGTTCTGATCTTGTGGAAACGTTTATCCCCTTCCGCGGCACCGAGTTCGACCACGCGGAGGATGGCGTCGTTTTTGCGCCAGAAGTCGAGGAAGCCGTCGACGAACTCCTGGGCCGTCGACCAGCCGGAACGGCCGGTCCAGGAGCGCCCCTCCACCAGTTCGCCGAGCACGGCGCTCTCGCCGGCCATGCGCTCGGCGATCTCCAGGACGGCTCCCTCGACGTCCGGAAAGTACTGGTAGAAGGTCGCGGGTGACGTGCCCGCCTTCCGCGCGACGTCGATGACCTTGACGTCCCGGTAGGGCGAGGAACTGAGCATCTCACCGAGGCAGTCGAGCAGTTTCTGCCGCGTCGCCTGCCCGCGCCGACCGGCCACGCGGCCGTCGACGGTACGCACTTGTCCTGTCATGTCGTCAGCTTACCGAGGGGGGATGGGAGCGCTATTCGGCCGACTGCAAATGGGGAGTGCGGCTCCCACGGGCCCCTTCCCCGGCGCTTCCGGGGCGTCCGGGAAGAGGGTGCGGAGAGGATGCGGAGCAGCCCCGCGCGCGGTGCGCGGCCCGCGCGGTTAGGTTGACGGCATGGCCGAAAACCCGCCCCCCACCTCCGAGGACGACACCGGTGCCGGTGCGCCGGGCACGGGGGAACCCGGCGAGGACGCGCACGGCCCGCACGCCCCCGGAACCGGCGCGCGCCCGCCCGGCACGCCGGGCGAGCCGGGCACGCCGGGCCCTCCGGGCACGGAGGAGCCGGGGCCCGCC
>BNBP01000102.1 GCA_014656015.1 Streptomyces griseoaurantiacus
ACGCGGCCGCCGCCGCCGCGCTCGCCGCCGAGGCCGGCCGGCCGGTCGCCCCGGGCCCCACGCGCCGCGCCCCCGGCGCCTTCCCCGCCGTACCCGCCCCGCTCGGCCCCGGCCGTACCGGGCCGCTCGTGCTCGTGGCCTGCTCCGGCGGCGCCGACTCGATGGCCCTCGCCTCCGCCCTCGCCTTCGAGGCACCCCGGCTCGGCATCCGCGCCGGAGGCGTCACCGTCGACCACGGCCTGCAGGCAGGCTCCGACCAGCGCGCCGAAGAGGTCGCCGAACGGCTGCGCGCCCTCGGCCTGGACCCCGTCGAGTCGATCGCGGTCTCCGTCGGACGCGACGGAGGCCCCGAGGCCGCCGCCCGCGACGCCCGCTACGCGGCGCTCGACGCCGCCGCGGACCGGCACGGCGCCACCGCCGTCCTCCTCGGCCACACCCGCGACGACCAGGCCGAGACGGTCCTGCTCGGCCTCGCCCGCGGCTCCGGCATCCGCTCCCTGTCCGGAATGGCGGCGGTCTCGGGGGCCGCCGGCCGTTACCGCCGCCCCTTCCTGCGGCTCGACCGGCAGACCGCCCGCACGGCCTGCATGGCCCAGTCCCTGCCCGTCTGGGACGATCCGCACAACGCCGACCCCGCCTACACCCGCTCCCGGCTCCGCCACGAGGGCCTGCCCGCCCTGGAGAAGGCACTCGGCAAGGGTGTCGTCGAGGCCCTCGCCCGCACCGCGCAGCTCTCCCGGGACGACGCCGACGCACTCGACGCCTGGGCCCGCGAGGCCGAGCGGGGCGTACGGGACGAGTCCGGGCGGCTGGAATGCGCCAAACTCGACGTACTTCCTCCGGCCGTGCGCCGCCGCATCCTGCGCCGGGCCGTCCTCGACGCGGGGGCCCCGGGCGGCTCGCTCTTCGCCCGCCACATCGAGGAGATCGACCGCCTGGTCACCGCCTGGCGAGGTCAGGGGGCCATCAATCTCCCGGGCAGAGTCGTGGTCCGTCGCCAGGGTGGCAGACTGGTGATTCGGCAAGGCTGAATCCGGGCCCCTCCCACCGGACCCTCCGCAGGGGTCGCGAAGTGGCCCGGAATGGCCGGTGGGACGACCGAAAGTGATGCGGGTGGACGCGAAAGACATGGGCACCGACCTCAAAGAGGTGCTCATCACCAAGGAAGAGATCGACGCGAAGCTGGCGGAGCTGGCCGCGAAGATCGACGCGGAGTACGCGGACAAGGACCTGCTGATCGTCGGCGTCCTCAAGGGCGCGGTGATGGTCATGGCGGACCTCGCCCGGGCGCTGTCCACCCCCGTCACGATGGACTGGATGGCGGTCTCCTCCTACGGGGCCGGCACCCAGTCCTCGGGTGTGGTGCGGATCCTCAAGGACCTCGACACCGACATCAAGGGGCGGCACGTCCTGATCGTCGAGGACATCATCGACTCGGGCCTGACCCTGTCCTGGCTGATCTCGAACCTGGGCTCCCGCGAGCCCGCCTCCCTCAAGGTGTGCACGCTGCTGCGCAAGCCGGAGGCGGCCAAGGTCGCGATCGACGTGGAGTGGGTCGGCTTCGACATCGCCAACGAGTTCGTCGTGGGCTACGGGCTCGACTACGCCGAGAAGTACCGGAACCTTCCGTTCGTCGGTACGCTCGCGCCCCACGTGTACGGCGGCTGATCCCGCGGCGGCAGGGTTCCCGCGCGCTTTCCGCGGGACGGCCGGGAACCCCTGCGGGGTCCGCGCCGTTGAAGCATGCGAGGACGGGATCGCGGGAACTCCGCTGCGGCGTCGGGTGACAATCCTGGGGTACCGTCCGAAGAACAGTCTTTATCAAACTCACTATGGCAGGAGGGACGGGGCGGCACCGCTCCGTATGGATGGACGTGAAGCGATACTTCCGTGGGCCGGTCATGTGGATCGTGCTGGCCGTCCTTGCCGTGGTCGTGTTGATGCAGGTCGTCGGCTCCTCCGGCGGCTACAAGACGGTGGACACCGGCCAGGTCGTCCAGGCGATCAACCAGAACAAGGTCGAGTCGGCCAAGCTCACCACCGGTGACGACCAGGTCATCAAGGTCCAGCTCAAGGACGGCGTCAAGGTCGAGGGCAGCTCGAAGATCCAGGCGAGCTACATCGGCGACCAGGGCGTCAACCTGGCCAATACTCTTCAGGACAAGTTCCAGAACAAGCAGATCCCGGACGGCTACACGGTCTCGCCGTCGAAGCAGAACCCGTTCCTGGGCATTCTGCTGACGCTGCTCCCCTTCGTCCTCATCGTCGTCATCTTCCTGTTCCTGATGAATCAGATGCAGGGCGGCGGCTCCCGGGTCATGAACTTCGGGAAGTCCAAGGCGAAGCTGATCACCAAGGACACCCCGAAGACGACGTTCTCGGACGTCGCCGGGTCGGACGAGGCCGTCGAGGAGCTCCACGAGATCAAGGAGTTCCTCCAGGAGCCGGCGAAGTTCCAGGCCGTCGGCGCCAAGATCCCCAAGGGCGTGCTGCTGTACGGCCCGCCCGGAACCGGCAAGACGCTGCTCGCGCGGGCCGTCGCCGGTGAGGCCGGGGTCCCCTTCTACTCGATCTCCGGTTCCGACTTCGTCGAGATGTTCGTCGGTGTCGGTGCCTCCCGGGTCCGTGACCTGTTCGAGCAGGCCAAGGCGAACGCCCCGGCGATCGTCTTCGTCGACGAGATCGACGCGGTCGGCCGCCACCGCGGCGCCGGCCTCGGCGGTGGTCACGACGAGCGCGAGCAGACCCTGAACCAGCTCCTCGTCGAGATGGACGGCTTCGACGTCAAGGGCGGCGTGATCCTCATCGCGGCCACCAACCGGCCCGACATCCTGGACCCGGCGCTGCTGCGTCCCGGCCGGTTCGACCGGCAGATCGCCGTCGACCGTCCGGACATGCAGGGCCGTCTGGAGATCCTCAAGGTCCACCAGAAGGGCAAGCCGGTCGCCCCGGACGTCGACCTCTCGGCCGTCGCCCGCCGCACCCCCGGCTTCACCGGTGCCGATCTGTCGAACGTGCTGAACGAGGCCGCGCTCCTGACGGCCCGCAGCGACCGCAAGCTGATCGACAACCAGATGCTGGACGAGGCGATCGACCGCGTGGTCGCGGGCCCGCAGAAGCGGACCCGGATCATGTCGGACAAGGAGAAGAAGATCACCGCGTACCACGAGGGCGGTCACGCCCTGGTCGCGGCGGCCTCCCCGAACTCCGACCCGGTCCACAAGATCACCATCCTGTCCCGCGGACGGGCCCTCGGTTACACGATGGTCCTCCCCGAGGAGGACAAGTACTCGACCACGCGCAACGAGATGCTGGACCAGCTCGCCTACATGCTGGGCGGCCGGGCGGCCGAGGAACTGGTCTTCCACGACCCGACCACGGGCGCGGCCAACGACATCGAGAAGGCCACGTCCACGGCCCGCGCCATGGTCACCCAGTACGGCATGACCGAGCGCCTCGGTGCCATCAAGTTCGGCGGCGACAACACCGAGCCGTTCCTCGGCCGTGAGATGGCGCACCAGCGCGACTACTCGGAAGAGGTCGCCGCGCTGGTGGACGAGGAAGTCAAGAAGCTGATCGAGAACGCGCACAACGAGGCCTGGGAGATCCTGGTCGAGAACCGCGACGTGCTCGACAACCTGGTGCTGGCCCTGCTGGAGAAGGAGACGCTGGGCAAGGAGGAGATCGCCGAGATCTTCGCCTCCATCCACAAGCGTCCCCCGCGTCCCGCGTGGACCGGTTCCTCGCGCCGCACGCCGTCCACCCGCCCGCCGGTGCTCTCCCCGAAGGAGCTCGCACTGACGAACGGGGCGAACGGCACCACGGCGATCAGCACCGCCAAGTCCACGGCGGCGGAGCCCGCCCCGGCGGCCGAGCCGGCCCCGGAGGACCGTCGGGACAGCTGAGCCCACGGCCCGTCGGCCGCCCGCCGGGCCCGGAACAAATGCCGCGCCTCCCAGGTTCTAGCCTGGGAGGCGCGGCATTCGTCGTATGCCCGCGCGTATGTGCCCGCGTACGCGCGGCCGGTACGCACGACGCGTGGCAGACCCGGAACGCGTCACAGGCTCAGGAACGAGGCACCACATGACCGACCCGGTGACGCTGGACGGCGAGAGCACGATCGGCGAGTTCGACGAGAAGCGCGCCGAGAACGCCGTGCGCGAGCTCCTCCTCGCCATCGGCGAGGACCCGGACCGCGAGGGACTCAGGGACACCCCGGGACGGGTGGCCCGCGCCTACCAGGAGATATTCGCGGGTCTTCGGCAGCGTCCGGAGGACGTGCTCACCACGACCTTCGACCTGGGCCACGACGAGATGGTGCTGGTGAAGGACATCGAGGTGTTCTCGACCTGCGAGCACCACCTGGTGCCCTTCCGGGGCGTGGCGCACGTGGGGTACATCCCCTCGGCCAACGGGAAGATCACCGGCCTGTCGAAGCTGGCCCGGCTGGTGGACGTCTACGCCCGCCGCCCCCAGGTGCAGGAACGGCTGACCACCCAGATCGCCGAATCGCTCATGGAGATCCTCGAACCGCGCGGTGTGATCGTCGTGGTCGAGTGCGAGCACATGTGCATGTCGATGCGGGGCATCCGCAAGCCCGGCGCCAAGACCCTCACCTCGGCGGTGCGCGGGCAGCTGCGCGACGCCGCCACCCGCAACGAGGCGATGAGCCTGATCATGGCCCGCTGAGCCGGGGGCCGAGTCGAGCCGGCGCCGCGAGGGCTCAGGCGGGGGCCGCGTTGCCGTCGTTCTTGTCCTCGTCCCCGTCCTCCGGGAGCTTGCAGACGCGCTCCAGGAAGAAGGCGGCCGCTATGACCCCGATGCCGGCGACCACGGAGGAACCGGCGTAGATCGCCTGGTCGCGGCGGCTGGGGATGTCGAGGTACTCCAGCAGGAAGACGCCCACACCGCCGTACATGCCGGAGACGAGCGCGGCGACCAGGGCGCTCGCCTGGCCGAAGACGACCGAGCGGGCGGCCATCAGCGGGTCGACGCCCTTGGCCCCGGGCCGGCGTTCGCGCTGGGCCCGCAGCCGGGAGCGCAGGGACAGCGCGGTGGCCAGCAGGACCGCGGCGATCAGCGCCAGGACGACGGGCGCGGCCGGCGGGACGCCCGGGAGGGTCCCCACCGCCGTCCACAGCCGGGCACCCGCCCAGGACAGCACCCCGGCCACCACGAACACCGCCGCCAGCGTCCTGATGCGCAGCTCTTTCACGGTGCCCCTTCGTCGGTGTCGCGCGGTCGTTCCGGCTCGATAGACCTTAACGACTACTCGGGCAACCGGAGTTCCAGGTCCGCGCGCGGCGTCACTCCGTCCCGGGTGAGCGCGTCGAGCAGCGCGGCCACGGGGCCGTGGCCCGGGAGCGCCGCCGCGGGGTCCACGTCGTACCAGGGCGCCAGGACGAAGGCGCGCTGGTGGGCGCGCGGGTGGGGGAGGGTCAGCACGGGGTCCTCGGAGACGGCGTCCTCGTAGGACACGATGTCCACGTCGAGCGTGCGCGGGCCCCAGCGTTCGTCCCTGACCCGGTGGAAGGCCTCCTCCACGGCCTGCGCCCGCTCCAGCAGCGAGGACGGCGGCAGCGTCGTCCTGAGGACGACCACCGCGTTGAAGTAGGAGGGCTGGCTGCCCGGCTCGACGCCCCACGGCTCCGTCTCGTAGACGGGCGAGACCGCCTTGACGCGGACGCCGGGCGTGTCCTCCAGGGCGTCGACGGCGCCCTGGAGGGTCTCCAGGCGGTTGCCGAGGTTGGAGCCCAGGGAGAGCACCGCGCCCCGGGGGTTCTGCAGGGTGCTGTCGGCGGCGTCCACCCGCGCGGTGACGGAGGCGGGCACGGGCTGGACCACGGGGTCGCCGGACTGGGGGCTGAAGGCTGTCATACGCGGCTCCGGGTGATGGTGACGGTCACGTCGTCGAACGGCACGGTGATGGGGGCCTCGGGCTTGTGCACGCACACCTCGACCTCCTCGACCCGTTCGTGCCGCAGGCAGGACTCGGCGATGCGTTCGGCGAGGGTCTCGATCAGGTCGACGGGATCGCCCGCGACGAGGGCGGCGACCTCCTCGGCGACGATCCCGTAGTGCACCGTCCTCGTCAGGTCGTCCTCCGCCGCGGCGGGCCGGGTGTCCAGGCCGAGGACGAGGTCCACGACGAAGGTCTGGCCCCGTTCGCGTTCCTCGGGGAACACACCGTGGTGGCCGCGGGCCCTCAGCCCGCGCAACGCGACACGGTCCACGCGCCTCACTCCTGCCGGTCGGTACGGAGCGGCCGGGCGACGGCCGCCGGGGCCATATGCGGGCGGCATACCGGCCACGAACGAATCTACCCGTGCCCACCGACAGCACCCCCGCCCGGGGACACGGGCCCGAGGACGGCCGGAAGGGGTCGCTCCGGCCTTCTCACCTGGACGAAGGCTCCGGCGGGCGGGGCAGTGCCCCGGGGGTGGTGATTCCCCCCACGTCCGGAGTGCGGAAGGGCGAACCGGGGCATTCGCTCCCGTACCGGCGGTCCGGCCGGGTCCGTTCGGGCCCTCGGCCCGGTCAGGTCCTCCGGTCCGGCGTGCCGCCGTTCCCGCCGGCTGTGCCGTCCTCGCCGTTCCCGTCCTCGGATTCGGCCAGGACGGGCGAGGCGTGGTGGGACCACAGCCGCCAGCCGTCCGGGGTGCGGCGGAAGACGTTGGTGGCGACCACGAGCTGCCCGACCAGCGGCCCCGGCTCGTCACCGCCCTCGGGCGCGGGACCGCCGCTGAGGATGTTCTCGGTGCAGGTCACCACGGCGGTGTCCCCGGTCACCGAGACGTGCACGTCGGTGAGGAAGAACTGGATGTACTCCGTGTTCGCCATGATCAGCGCGTACGAGCGCAACACCTCGCCGCGCCCGGTGAGCACCGGCCAGCCCGGGTGGACGCAGGAGATCACCCCGGCCTCGGCCGGGTCGTGGTACTCCTCGTCGACGCCCACGTCGGACGGGCTCAGCCACATCGAGGACAGCTCCTCGAAGTCACCGCGCTCCATCGCCTCGTAGTAGGCGGTGTTCGCGTGCTCGACCTGTTCGACGTCGAGATGGGGGGCGGTCACCGGGCTCCTTCCACGGCGCGCGCCACGCGCACGGCGTCGGCGGTCGCGCGCACCTCGTGCACCCGGACCGCCCAGGCGCCCGCCTCCGCGGCCAGCGCGGACACGGCGGCGGTGGCGGCGTCCCGCTCCCGGGCGGGCGGCGGGGCACCGTCGGGACCGGCCAGCACCCGGCCCAGGAAGCGCTTGCGGGAGGCGGCCACCAGCAGCGGGTGGCCGAGGCCGAGCAGCCGGTCCAGGCGGGCGAGCAGGGCGAGGTCGTGGTCGACGTCCTTGGAGAAGCCGAGCCCCGGGTCGACGACGATCCGGTCGGGGGCGACGCCGCCGTCGAGGACGGCCTCCACCCGCGCCCGCAGCTCCTCGGTGACCTCGGTGACGACGTCCCGGTAGACGCCCCGGACGTTGCCGCCCTCCAGGAAGCCGCGCCAGTGCATGACGACGAAGGGGACGCCCGAGGCGGCGACGGCGGGGACCATCGCCGGGTCGGACAGGCCGCCGCTGACGTCGTTGACGAGGGCGGCACCCGCGGCGACCGCCTGTTCGGCGACCCGGGCCCGCATGGTGTCCACGGAGACGACGACGCCCTCGGAGGCCAGGCCCCGCACGACGGGGACGACCCGCCGCAGCTCCTCCGCCTCGTCGACGCGGGTGGCGCCGGGCCGGGTGGACTCGCCGCCGACGTCGACGAGGTCGGCGCCCCTGGCGACCAGGTCCAGGCCGTGCTTGACGGCGGCGGTGGTGTCGAACCAGCGGCCGCCGTCGGAGAAGGAGTCGGGTGTCACGTTGACGACCCCCATGACCGCACAGCGGTCCCATGTCGGCAGTCCAGCCACGGGGCTCCGCCCGGTCTTGTCGCGCATGTGTTCAGCGTAGGCGGCGTACCGCGTGCGGACGTACCGCGCGAGGGCCCGCCCGCGCCCGCCCCCGCCTCCACGCCCGCCCGGCGCACCGCCCGCGCGCGCCCCGACGCGCCCCACCGCCGTCTGCCTTGCCCGCCTCTATCCTGATGCACTCCGTTCCCTCCCGAAGTGCTCCCCGCACATTCCGGGACCCGGCACAGGCGAAGGGAGGCCGATGGGCCTCACCGGCACCAGCACCCTCACCGCCGCCGTGCTGTCCGCCGCCGCGCTGTTCGCCGGCACCGTCTGGTGCTGGCCCCGGCTGGCCCGCCGTTCCTGGCGGGCCGTCGGCGGACGCGTCGGCCTGCTGCTCGCCACCCAGCTCGCCCTCTTCGTCTGCGTGGCCCTGGCCGCCAACCGCGGCTTCGGCTTCTACGCGAGCTGGGCGGACCTGCTCGGCCGGGAGCGGGGTGAGGGCGTGGTGGTCGAGCACACCCCCGGCGGCGCGGACGGGGCGGGCGGGCCGCTGAGGGTCGTGGGCCTCGCGAGGGCCGAGGGGCTCGCGGGGCGGGCGGCGGCCGCCGGGCAGATCCAGCGCGTGCGGATCGTCGGCCGCACGACCAGGATCGCCACGTCCGCGCTGGTCTACCTGCCGCCGGAGTACTTCCGGCCCCGGTACCGCACCCGTACCTTCCCCGTCGCCGTGGTGCTCACCGGCTATCCCGGCACGGCCGAGGCGCTCGTACGGGGGCTGCGCTATCCGCAGACGGCCCACCGGCTGGCCGCGGCGGGACGGATGCGGCCGATGGTGCTCGTGATGCTGCGGCCCACCGTGGCGCCGCCGCGCGACACGGAGTGCGTGGACGTGGCGGGCGGCCCGCGCACCGAGTCCTTCTTCGCCGAGGACCTGCCCGAGGCCGTCCGCGCGCACTACCGGGTGGACCGCGCACCCGACGGCTGGGGCGTCGTCGGCGACTCGACGGGCGGCTACTGCGCACTGAAACTGGCCATGCATCACCCGGGCGCCTACGCCGCCGGCGCGGGCCTGTCGGCGTACTACAGGGCACCCGCGGACCGCACCACCGGCGACCTCTACGGCGGCGACCGGAACCTGCGCCACCGCGCCGACCTGTGGTGGTGTCTGGAGAACCTGCCGGCGCCCGACACCTCACTGCTCGTCAGCAGCAGCCGTGAGGGCGAGAACAACTACAAGGACACGCTGGAGTTCCTGAGGCGGGTGAAGGCCAAGAGGCTCACCCGGATCTCCTCGATCATCCTGGACAGCGGCGGCCACAACTTCCACACCTGGCGGCGGGAGATCCCGGCGACGCTGCGCTGGATGAGCGGCCGGCTGAACGCCCGTTAATCCGGCGGGAAATGGCGGACGGGGTCTCTTCGCAGGTCGGAGGGGGTGCGAAGGGCGGGAATTCCTCTCGCGGACCGTTCTCGGACAGTCGCGGAAATGATCTTGAAAGGGGGATGTCGGAACCCGCGTGCACCGCGTCCGCACTTCCGGCCCGCACTCCTGGGACGGCTGATGCATCGAGAAGGTTTCGGTGTGGCCGTGTTTTTACCGCGCGGGGCACCATCATTCGCCTACGCGCGGTAAGTTTCTGGCCATGCCACGTGGTCGTCACCGTCATTCCCCGCCCCTGCACCGGCTGTTGCCCCCCTCGGTGATCGCAGGCGTCTCGGTCGTCTGCGCCGTGGGGCCCTGGTTGTTCACGGACGCCGTGCTGCTCCGCGCGCTCGCCGCGGGTGCCGCGGTGACGACGGGCGTCGGCACGTTCGTCATGCGCCGCTGGGACGTCGCGGCCGGAAAGCGCGTCGCCGACCTCACGCGCGCGCGGGCGAGCGACGAGTGGCGGCACGAGGAGCGGGTCGCGGAACTCGAGACCGACCTCGAGGAATCGCGCGAGCTGCGCCAGAAGCTGGAGCACAAGCTGCGCGCCAAGCGCACGGAGCTGGCCCGGCTGCGCAACGAGCACGCCGCGCTGCTGCGCCGGTACGCCACGGCGGAGACGGAGCGCGCGAGCGCCCTGGAGGGACGCCGCCTGCTGGAGATCGAGGCGGCCCCAGAGTCCGCGGAGCCCGCGGAGCCCGCGGAGACCACGGCGGCCGGGGACACGGACGCGCCCGTGCGCGAGGCGGCCGCCTCGGCCGAGGACGCCACCAGGACCGAGGCCGCGGGTGCGGCCGGCATGCCGGATGCGGAGGCGCCGAAGGCGCCGAAGGCGTTCTCCCCGTCCGGTGACACGCTCTTCCGGCTGGCCAACTCCGCCCTGGAGCGCCTCGCGCGCGCCGGGGCCGGCGAGAAGACCACCGAGGGCACCGAGGTCCCCGAGGCACCCGAGGGCGCGGCCCCGGACGCCTCTGCCGAGACCGCCGAAACCGAGGCCGTGACCGAGGCCGCCTCCGGCGCCTCCGGCGCCTCCGCCGAGGACACCGAGCCGTCCCGGGACGCCGGGGTCACCGCGCAGGCCGCGGGTTCCGCCGAAGCCGCGCGCGGTGACGCCCCCGTGGAGCGGGCCACCGACGCCGACGCCCCCGAGGACCCGCCGACCCCGCCCATCCCGCCGGCCCGCGCTCCCCGGCAGCGGTCCGCCGAGGACGCCGCCGCGGCCACGGAGGCCGCCGAGGCTCCCGCGCAGGACACCGCCGCCCACGGGCCGACCGACTCCGCGACCCCCGCCCCGGCGGCCGCCGCCCCGCTGACCCGGCCCACCGGGCCCGGCCACTTCACCGTGCCGACCGCGGTCGCCGTCGTCCCGACCGAGGCGCCCCGGCGCCCCTCGGTGCAGGGCGGCTTCGACTTCTTCGGCACCCAGAAGACGGCCCCCGAGCGCACGGCGGACTCCGTGCAGAACGAGGACCTCGCGGACGTCGTCGGGCAGGAGGCGCTCGCGCTGCACAAGGCGGAGGCCGAGTCCGGGTTCAAGCCGGCCGGTCCCGAGGTGCGGGTCGGCCAGGTCATCGACCTGACGGCGCACGACGAGACCGAGCAGATCGACATCGAGGGACTGCGCACGGCCGCCTCGTAGGCCACCGGGCGTGCCGTGAGGCGGTAGGGCACCGGCCGTTCGCGCAAGGCGGTAGGCCTCCGGGCGTCGCGTGAGGCGGTAGGGCACGGGCCGTTCCGTGAGGCGATAGGCCACCGGCCGTCCCGTGAGGCACAGGGCGCACCGGCCGTCCCCCCGGGGCCGGGGGTCCTCACGCCATCCAGCGGTCCGGTGGCGCGGCCCGGCGTCCGGTGCGGGAACGGTCCGCCTGGGCGCGCAGCAGCTCCGCGGCCTCGTCCGCGTCCCGCAGCCGGGCCGAGACGGTCCCGCCGGCGCCGTTGTCCACGTGCACCGAGGCGAGCCCGTGCAGCCGGGCCCACGGCCCCTGCGTCAGCCGCACGCTCTGCACCTTCGCGTGCGGGACCAGGGCGAGCCGGCGGCCCAGCAGCCCGTGCCGGGCGGCGAACACCGTCTCCGTCACCGCGAGCCCGTGGCCGCGCCACCACAGCGGCAGGCAGCGGCCCGCCCGGCGCGGCGGGCGCGACAGCGCGGCCGGCACGGTGACCCCGGGCAGTATCCGTGTCACCACCGCCTCGGCGAGCGCGCGCGGGGCGACCGGCACCAGCACCGAGTTGGAGGAGCCGGCGACCTCCAGCTGCACCCGCACCCAGTCGCGCCGCCGCCACAGCACCGGTTGCACGATCCGCACCGTCTGCACCCGTCCCGGCGGCACCGTCTCGTGTGCGCGGTCGAGCAGCCCGCGGTCGATGCGGAGGCCGTCGGGCGACTCGCCGACCGTCCAGTCGTACTCGGCGGCGAAGCGGCCCACGCTGCGCGCGCCGGCCGCGCCGAGCAGCGGCAGCGCGGTCGCCAGCACCGTCCACAGGTTGTGGGTGGCGAGCCAGAGCAGGGCCGGCACGACCAGTGCGGCGAGCAGGGTGACCCAGGTGGCGGCGGTCAGCGCGAGCGACACGGCGAGCATGCCGGGCGGCACCCGCAGCAGCCCCCGGGACGGGGCCTCGCCCACCTCGTGGGCGGTCTCGGGCGCGAACCCGGCGGCGCGGGCGAGGAGTTCGGCGCGCAGCGCGCGGGCCTCGGACTGGCCCAGGTAGGCCAGCTCGTCCTTCTTGTCGACCCCTATGACGTCCAGCCGCAGCTTGGCCACGCCCGCGATCCGGGCGAGCAGCGGCTGCGTGACGTCGACCGCCTGCAGCCGTTCGAGCCGGATGTGCGCGGTGCGGCGGAAGAGCAGTCCGGTGCGGATGCGCAGTTCGCTCTCGGTGACCGAGAAATGGGTGAACCACCAGCTCAGGAAGCCGTACAGGGCGGCCGCCGGGACGAGGACGGCGAGCGCGAGCAGCAGGGTCGTGGTGGCCAGCCGGTCGAGCTGGCGCTGCGTCTGGTCGGGATCGTGCACCGCCCAGCCGAAGACGACGGCGAGGGGCGCCCAGGCGCGCCGGAAGGGCGTGACGGGGTGCAGCCGGCGCTCCCCGGGCCGGAGCCCCGCCCCGTCGTGCGCCTTCGGCGCGGAACCCGCCCGCGCGCTCGTCACAGCCCCGCCGATCGGGCCTCGCCGAGCCGGGTGAGGTGGTCGCGCAGACGTTCCGCCTCGGCCGGGACGAGGCCCGGGATCGTCGCGTCCGTCGCCGCGGCCGCCGTGTGGAGTTGCACGGTCGCCAGCCCGAACCGCCGCTCGACGGGTCCGGAGGTGACCTCCACGAGCTGCATCCTGCCGTACGGCACCACGGTCTCCTCGCGCCACAGCACGCCCCGGCTGATCAGCAGGTCGTCGGCGCGCTCGGCGTACCGCCAGGAGCGCCAGTTGCGGCCGAGCAGCACCCAGCCCCAGGCCAGCGCGGCGAGCGGCAGCAGCGCGAAGAGCGCCCAGCCGGGCCCGGCCAGCATCCCGGGCAGGAGCCCGGCGGCGAGGGCCGCCGGCACCAGCCACAGCGCGAGCACCAGCCGCCGTACCCGCAGCAGTCCGGGCGGCAGCGCCCGCCACACCGGCGCCCCCTCGCCGACGGCGCCGCGCTCGCCGGCTCCGGCTCCGTCGTTCTCCGCCGCGGTGCCGCCCGCGGTGCTCCCCAGCTCCATGCCGCAAGCGTACGTACGAGAGACTGTCGCCATGACTCCCACGACGGAGACCACGGTCGGTATCGGCGGCGCCGCGGAGAGCACCGACATGGTGCTCAACATCGGGCCCCAGCACCCGTCCACGCACGGCGTGCTGCGGCTGCGGCTCGTGCTGGACGGCGAGCGGATCGTCACCGCCGAGCCGGTGATCGGCTACATGCACCGGGGCGCGGAGAAGCTGTTCGAGGCGCGCGACTACCGGCAGATCATCGTGCTGGCCAACCGCCACGACTGGCTGTCGGCCTTCGCCAACGAGCTGGGCGTGGTCCTCGCCGTCGAGCGGATGCTCGGCATGGAGGTCCCCGCTCGTGCCGTGTGGCTGCGCACCCTCCTCGCGGAGCTGAACCGGGTGCTGAACCATCTGATGTTCCTCGGCTCGTACCCGCTGGAACTCGGCGGCATCACGCCGATGTTCTACGCGTTCCGTGAGCGCGAGGAGATCCAGCACGTGATGGAGGAGGTCTCCGGCGGCCGCCTGCACTACATGTTCAACCGGGTCGGCGGCCTCAAGGAGGACCTGCCCGCGGGCTGGACCGGGCGCGCGCGGGCCGCCGTCGCCTCCGTCCGCTCGCGCATGGACGTCTACGACGACCTGGTGCTCGGCAACGAGATCTTCCGCGGCCGGACCCGCGGGGTCGGCGTCCTGGCGCCCGGGGCGGTGCACGCCTACGGGGTCAGCGGGCCCATCGCGCGCGCCTCAGGGGTCGACTTCGACCTGCGGCGCGACGAGCCGTACCTGGCCTACGGGGAACTCCAGGACGTGCTGAAGGTGGTCACCCGGGAGGAGGGCGACTGCCTGGCCCGCTTCGAGTGCCTCCTCGAGCAGACGCACAACGCCCTCGACCTCGCCGATGCCTGCCTGGACCGGCTCGCCGAACTGCCGCCGGGGCCGGTCAACCAGCGCCTGCCCAAGGTGCTCAAGGCCCCCGAGGGCCACACCTACGCCTGGACCGAGAACCCGCTCGGCATCAACGGCTACTACCTGGTCAGCAAGGGCGACAAGACGCCGTACCGGCTCAAGCTGCGCTCGGCCTCGTACAACAACATCCAGGCGCTCACCGAACTGCTGCCGGGCACGCTGGTCGCGGACATGGTGGCCATCCTGGGGTCGATGTTCTTCGTGGTCGGCGACATCGACAAGTAGCCGGGACCCGTGGCCGGGACCCGTAGACGGGACCCGTAGACGGGACCCGTAGCCGGGACCCGTGGGCAGGACACCCGGGCGGGCGGGGCGCCCGGTCTCATCCGGCCAGGGGCACGTCCGCGAGGCCGACGGGCTGGAGCAGCCACCCGAAGTCGCCGAGTCCGCCCCTCGCCGTCAGCTCGGCGGCCTCCCCGGCCGAGGCAAGGGCCCGTACGTAGGCCGCCGGGTCGGTGGTGGCGAGGGCGAGCGGCGGCCGGGCTCCGGTGACTCCCAGGGCGCCCAGGGCCTCCCGCTGGCTCAGCAGCAGGGCGCCGGGGCCCGCGCAGGCGTCCAGCGCCACGTGGGCGGTGAGGTCGTGGCGCCCGTCCGGCACGGGGCGCGTCTGACGGCCCTCCCGGAACCCGGTGAGGGTCCCGAAGGGCGGCCGGGCCTCCCTCGTGTGCGCGTAGTCGACGGCGACGGCCAGGCCCCGGGCGAGCGAGCCGGCGGCGGAGGCCCAGGCGAGGTCCCGGGGCAGCCCGATCTCGGCCCGCAGCCCGGTGCCGGCCGGTCCGGTGCCGGCGTGGGGGCCCGTGTCGCCCGTGCCCGTGTGCGGGGCCGGCTCCGGGGGCGAGGGCCACCACCGCTCCAGCCAGTCCGCCTCCGCCCCGGTGACGGGCTCCCCGAGCCGTTCGGTGCCGTCCCGCCGTACGAGGACCCGGCGCCGTACGCCCGCCGTGTCGGTCTCGGCCACGTCCACGGGCACGTTGTCGAGCCACTCGTTGGCGAACAGCAGGCCCGTGACGCCGGCGGGGGGCTCGGCCGACCACGCGATCCGGGGGTCGAGCCCGGCGGGCCGGCCGGCGAGCTCCACGGCGTGCACACGCGTGCGGGCCGCCAGGGCGCCGGGGAGCGCGGCGAGCACCCCGGCGGCCAGTTCGCCGCGGCCGGCCGCCATGTCGACGAAGGTCAGCTCGGCGGGCCGGTCGAGGGCCGCGTCGACCCGGGCCAGCAGCCGGGCCACGGCGGCCGCGTAGAGCGGCGAGGCGTGCACGGACGTCCGGAAGTGACCCGCGGGGCCCTCGGGCCGCCGGTAGAAGCCCTCCGGGCCGTACAGGGCCTCCTGGGCCGCCTCCCGCCATCCGCGCCACTCGCGCCGGCCGTGCGCCGCTTCCCTGTCCACCCGCACAGGCTATGCGCGGGCACGCGGCCGTACGGAGCGGGCCGTGCGGGGGCGGGGCGGGTGTGCCGGGGCGGGCCGGTCCGGAGCGGCTCAGTCGAGGCGGATGTGCCGCAGGCCGACGCGTGCCTGGCGCACCCGGGTGCGCAGCCGCCCCTCGCGGTTCGGGCGGAGGGTGAGCCCGGCCAGGACGGCGATCCGGTCGGCGGTCTTCGGCACCGTCGAGTGGTCGGTCCACAGGTGCTCGGCGAACTCCGGCTCGCGCAGCCGTTCGAGGCAGTGGTCGAGCTGCCGGACCGCCCAGCTCTCCCGGCGCGGCCCGGTCCGCCGGCCCGCGGCACGCCCCAGCAGGGCGCCGGGGCCGCGCTCGCGCAGCCGCCGCAGTACGGTCTCACGTTCGGCGAGGAGCGAGAAGTGCCGGACGTCGTGGCCGAGTTCGCGCAGCCGGCCGACGGTCTCGGCGAAGTACCCCGGGTCGGTGACCGTCATGGGGACGATCACCACGCCCTCGTGCCCGGTGAGCGCGAGGTCGAGCACCTCCACGACCCCCTGCCGCCAGGAGGCGAGGTCCTGGAAGTCGCCCCGCAGTTCGGGCGGCAGCACGCGGCGCAGCCCGAAACCGGCGTGCTCGGGATCGCAGACGACGCTGCCGGGCAGCCGCCGCCGTATCTCGTACGCGGTCTGTGTCTTGCCGCCCCCGAAGGGCCCGTTGATCCACAGAAGCATGCGCGCACCCTAGTGCCACGGCGCCGGGCGCCGGCCGGGTTCGGCCGATCCGCCGCGGCGGCCGCCCCCGCGGGATCAGCCGTTGCCGCCCGCGCGCACCAGCCCCGTCTCGTAGGCGAGGACCACGACCTGCACCCGGTCCCGGAGGCCCAGCTTGGTGAGTATGCGGCCCACGTGCGTCTTCACCGTGGCCTCCGACAGCACCAGCCGGGCCGCGATCTCGCCGTTCGACAGGCCCTGGGCGACCAGCACCATCACCTCGCGCTCGCGCTCGGTCAGCCGCTCCAGGCCCTCGTGGCGGGGGCGCTGGTTCGTGTCCGGCAGCATCGGCGCGAAGCGGTCGAGCAGCCGGCGCGTGGTGGAGGGGGCCACCACCGCGTCCCCGCTGTGCACGGAGCGGATCGCGGCGAGGAGCTCGCCCGGCGGGACGTCCTTGAGCATGAACCCGGAGGCGCCCGCCTTCAGCCCGGAGAAGGCGTACTCGTCCAGGTCGAAGGTGGTGAGGATGAGGACCTTCGGCGGATCGGGCTGGGCGCAGATCCGGCGGGTGGCCTCCACGCCGTCCAGCTTCGGCATGCGGACGTCCATCAGGACGACGTCGACCGCGGTGGCGCGCAGTGCCTGCAGGGCCGCGACGCCGTCGCCCGCCTCCGCGACGACCTCCATGTCCGGCTGCGCGGCGAGCACCATGCGGAAGCCGGTGCGCAGCAGTTCCTGGTCGTCGACGAGCATCACGCGGATCGGCATGGTGGTGTCCTCACCCCTGTCCTGACGGCGGTCTGGTGGCGGTCTGGTGGCGGGCCGACGGTGGCCGGCGGCGGTCTGGCGGGATCTCGAAGGTGCCGTGGCTCGAAACGTGCACGTGTCAGTGGGCGGGCTTGAGCGGCAGCAGGGCGCTGATGCGGAACCCCCCGCCCGGGCGCGGGCCCGCGTCCAGCGTTCCGCCGACCATACCGACCCGCTCCCGCATGCCGATCAGTCCGTGCCCCTGCCCGTCGAAGCCGCCCTCCTCGTACAGCTCGTGCGGGGCGCCCTTGCCGTCGTCCTCGATGAGCAGTCCGAGACCGTCGTCGAAGTAGACCAGGCGCACGCTGGCGCCCGTGTTCGGGCCGGCGTGCTTGCGCGTGTTGGTGAGCGCCTCCTGCACGATCCGGTACGCCGTCAGCTCGACGCCGCTGGGCAGCGGGCGCGGGGTGCCCTCGACCTTGAAGTCGACGGGCAGCCCGGAGGCGCAGCACTGCTCTATCAGGTCGCCTATCTGCTCGACGTCCGGCTGCGGCACGTACTCGCCGCCCTCCACGTGCTCGCCGGTGCGCAGCACGCCCAGCAGGCGGCGCATCTCGGCGAGGGCCTGGCGGCCGGTGGAGGAGATCGTCTCCAGGGCGCCCTTGGCCTGCTCGGGCGCCGCGTCCAGGACGTAGGCGGCGCCGTCGGCCTGGACGACCATCACGGAGACGTTGTGCGCGACGACGTCGTGCAGCTCCCGGGCGATGCGGGCGCGCTCGGCGGCGACCGCGACCTTGGCCTGCGCCTCGCGCTCCTTCTCCAGCCGGGCGGCCCGCTCCTCCAGTTGCGCGAAGTAGGCGCGGCGGGTGCGCAGCGAGTCCCCCAGCACCCAGGCGAGGGCGAACGGCACGGTCGTGAAGACGACGAGGGCGACGTGCCCCAGCGCGCTCGTGCGCGGCTCCGGCCAGCGGATCTCACCGATGGCGGAGGCGCACAGCCCGACGCTCAGGGCGAACCGGGAGGCCCACCGGGCGCCGTTCGCGGCCACCGTGTAGACGATCACCAGCATCGCGAAGTCCGAGGCCATCGGCGAGACGTCCAGCGCGAGCTGGACCAGCCCGACGGCCGTGGCGAGCAGCAGCATCCGCTCCGGCATGCGCCGGCGCAGCGCGACGACGAGGCACAGGACGGCGGACAGGCCGAGGGCCGGGGCGTAACCGCCCGGATGCCCTTGGGCCCTGTTGGTGCTCTCCACGCTCACACCGGCCAGGCCGAAGAGAACGACGGCCCAGAAGCTGTCGACCCATGTCGGGTGCCGGCGGAGGAAGTCGTAGAGGCGCTGCACGTAACCCAGCGTAGGGAACCGGACGGTATGCGGGAGTCAACCGGAGGGCCGATCCGTGAGCCCGGCACGTACTCCCCAAGGTGGACACCGCCGGTGCCGCAGGGACCGGAGGGACCCTGCGGCACCGGGCGGGAGGCCCGTGGGGCCGGGGATCGCGTTAGCATGACGAGAAATCGTCCGGTACCCCTCGCGGACTGGAACGGGAAGGTCACCCTCGCGTGAGTACAGTCCAGCAGCCAGACCCACGGGACCGCCCCGCCCGGCTCACCGTCGGTGTCGTCGGCACCGGCCGGGTGGGCCCGGCCCTCGCCGCCTCCCTCGGGCTCGCCGGCCACCGCCCGGTGGCCGCGTCCGGCGTCTCCGACGCCTCCCGCCGCCGCGCCGAGGCCCTGCTGCCCGGCGTCCCCCTCGTCGGCCCGGAGGAGGTCCTGCGCCGCGCCGAGCTGGTCCTGCTCACCGTGCCCGACGACGCGCTCCCCCCGCTGGTGGCGGGCCTCGCCGAGACCGGCGCCGTCCGCCCGGGGCAGCTCCTCGTGCACACCTCGGGCCGCTACGGCACGAAGGTGCTGGAGCCCGCCCTGCGGGCCGGCGCGCTTCCGCTCGCCCTGCACCCGGCGATGACCTTCACCGGCACCCCGGTGGACGTCCAGCGGCTGGCCGGCTGCTCCTTCGGCGTCACCGCGCCCGAGGAGCTGCGGCTGGCCGCCGAGGCGCTGGTGATCGAGATGGGCGGCGAGCCCGAGTGGATCGCCGAGGACAGCCGCCCGCTGTACCACGCGGCCCTCGCGCTGGGCGCCAACCACCTGGTCACCCTCGTCGCCCAGTCGATGGAGCTGCTGCGCACGGCCGGGGTCACGGCACCCGACCGGATGCTCGGCCCCCTGCTCGGCGCGGCCCTCGACAACGCCCTGCGCTCCGGCGACGCGGCCCTGACGGGTCCCGTCGCGCGCGGGGACGCGGGCACGGTGGCCGCACACGTCGCCGAACTGCGCCGGCACGCCCCGGCGGCCGTCCCGGGCTATCTCGCGATGGCGCGCACCACCGCCGACCGGGCGCTGGCCCACGGGCTGCTCAAGCCGGAACTGGCGGAGGACCTGCTCGGGGTGCTCGCGGGAGCGACGCCCGACGGCCCCGCGGACTCCCACGACCCGGAGAACCCGGAGAACCCGGAGAACCCGGAGAGCCCGGAGAGCCCTGACAACCCCGACAACCCCGGAAAGGGGGACACCCAGTGAGCCCCCGTACCAGCGACGGACGGCCCGCCGGGCAGGGCCTCGCCCTGGCCCCGACCGTCCACGATCTGAGCCGACTACGTGCCGAGCGCGCGGTCCCCGGCAGCACCACCGGCGTCGTGATGACCATGGGCGCCCTCCACGAGGGTCACGCCACGCTCGTCCGGGCGGCCCGCGCACGCGTCGGCGCCGAGGGACTCGTCGTGGTCACCGTCTTCGTCAACCCGCTGCAGTTCGGTGCGGGCGAGGACCTCGACCGCTACCCGCGCACCCTGGAGGCCGACCTGGCGGTCGCCGAGGCGGCCGGCGCGGACCTCGTGTTCGCGCCCTCCGCCGAGGAGGTCTACCCCGGCGGCGAGCCCCAGGTGCGGCTGAGCGCCGGCCCCATGGGCGGCCGTCTCGAGGGCGCCGTCCGGCCCGGGCACTTCGACGGCATGCTCACCGTCGTCGCCAAGCTGCTCCACCTCACCCGGCCCGACGTGGCGTTCTACGGGCAGAAGGACGCCCAGCAGCTCGCCCTGATCCGCCGCATGGTGCGCGACCTGAACTTCGGCGTGGACATCGTCGGCGTGCCCACCGTGCGCGAGGCGGACGGGCTGGCGCTGTCCAGCCGCAACCGCTACCTGTCCGCCGCCGAGCGGCGCACCGCGCTCGCGCTGTCCCGCGCCCTGTACGCGGGCCGCGACCGGCACGCCGCCCAGGAGGCGCTGCGCGCGCGGGCGCGCGAGGTGCCCGCCACTCCGGCGCGCGCCCAGGCGCTCGACGCCCTGGGCGAGTCCCGGGCCGCC
>BNBP01000103.1 GCA_014656015.1 Streptomyces griseoaurantiacus
CCGAACGCCCCCGGTGCGGGAGCCGCGCGGCTTCCGCACCGGGGGCGTTCGGGCTCCGGCGCCGGTGTGGTCTAGCTCCTGCGCACGCCCGGGGAGACCGCCGCCCTCGCGGCCGCCCAGAACAGGCCGAGGGTGATCAGGGCGAGCACGGCCACCAGGGTCGCGCCGCCCACGACCTTCTCGTAGTTGCGCTGGTAGAGGCCGTCGACGATGTACCGTCCGAGGCCGCCGAGGCTGACGTACGCGGCGATCGTGGCCGTGGAGACGATCTGGATGGCGGCCGAGCGCAGCCCGCTGAGGATCAGCGGGAGCGCGACCGGGAGCTCGACCTGGAAGAGGATGCGCGGCTCCGTCATGCCCATGCCCCGGGCGGCGTCCACGGGCGCGGGCTCGACCGTGCGGACCGCCTCGTAGGTGGTGACGAGGATGGGCGGGATGGCGAGCACGACCAGCGGGATCATCACCGGCAGCATGCCCAGGCCGAGGAGCACGAACATCAGGACCAGCAGGCCGAAGCTGGGCAGTGCACGGGCCGCCGTCGCGATGAGGGCCAGCGTGGTGCCGCCGCGTCCGGTGTGGCCGGTGACCAGGCCGACCGGCAGGCCGATCGCGGCGGCGATGGCGAGCGCCATCAGCGAGTACTGGACGTGTTCGAGCAGGCGGTGCGGGATGCCGTCGTAACCGTGCCAGTGGGCGCTGTCGCTGAAGAAGGCGTTGATGAAGTGCAGGACGTTCATCGGGCGGTGTCCTTCACGGGTGCGGTGTCCTGCACGGCGAGCGCGGCCGGTCGCGGACGTACGACGGATCGCTGCTTCGCCGCCCGGCCGGGCGTCCGGCGGCCGCCGCGCCCGGCGGACCGGCTGCCCCCGGAGGCGGGCGGCGCCCAGGGGGTGAGCACCTTGCGCAGGAGAACCAGCAGGGCGTCGATGACGATGGCGAGGACGGCGGTGGTGACCACGGAGTTCACCGCGAGCACGGGCCGGTGGTAGAACATCGCGTCGGCGAGGAGGTTGCCGAGCGCGCCCTGGTTGCCGATCAGGGTGCCGACGCTGACCAGGGAGATGCTGGAGACCGTGGCGACCCGCAGCCCCGCGATGAGGGCGGGCACCGCGATCGGCAACTGCACCTGGAGATAACGGCGAACGGGCCCGAGGCCCATGGCGGTGGCGGCGGCGAGGGTCTCCTGGGGCACCGAGCGCACGCCGTCCACGATGGCGGGGACGAGCACCACCAGGCTGTACACGGCGAGCGGGATCATCACCGTGGTCTCGCTCTGCCCGGTGTAGTCGATGAGGACGACGAAGAACGCGAGCGAGGGCACGGCGTACAGGATGGTCGTCACCCACAGCACCGGCGGGTAGAGCCAGCGCACCCGCACGCACAACTGCCCGATGGGCAGCGCGAGGAGGAGCCCCACCGCGACAGGGATCAGCGCCTCGCGCAGATGCAGCCCGATCAGCCCGAGCCAGCTGTGCTGGAGGTCGCTGGGGATGTCGAAGAAGCCGTTCATCCGGCGACGTCCGCCTTCCGCCGCTCGGCGTGCGCGGCGCGGATGGCCTCGCCGATGGTCTCCTGCGAGGCGACGCCGACGGCACGGCCCTCGGCGTCGACGGCGACCGCCCAGCCGGTGGGCGAGAGCACGGCGCAGTCCAGGGCGGCCCGCAGCGAGTCCTTGCCGAACTCGAAGGGCCTGCCGAAGGAGAGCAGCCGGCCGGGTTCGGCGCCGGGGAAGTCCTCCGGGGCGCACCAGCCGAGCGGCTTGCCGTCGAGGTCGGTGACGAGGAGGTGGGGCGCCGCGACCTCGGCGATCTCGGCCTCGCGCGCGGCCAGCTGACGGGCCGTGGTGTCGAGGGCGACGACCGGGGCGGTGGTCAGTTCCAGTCCGGCGGAGGTGAAGAAGGACAGCCGACGGATGCCGCGGTCGGCGCCGAGGAAGTCCTCCACGAAGGCGTCGGCGGGCGAGGAGAGCAGTTCGGCGGGCGGCGCGTACTGGGCGAGGTGGCCGCCGGTGCGCATCACGGCGACCATGGTGCCGAGCCGGATCGCCTCGTCGATGTCGTGCGTGACGAAGACGATGGTCTTGCCCAGCTCCTCCTGGATGCGCAGCAGTTCCTCCTGCAGGCCCTTGCGCACGATGGGGTCGACGGCGGAGAAGGGCTCGTCCATCAGCAGCACCGGCGGGTCGGCGGCGAGCGCGCGGGCGACGCCGACGCGTTGCTGCTGGCCGCCGGAGAGCTGGTAGGGGTAACGGCTCGCGAGCGAGGCGTCCAGCCCGACCCGCGTCATCAGCTCCCGGGCCCGGCCCCGCGCCCGGTCCTTGCTCCAGCCGAGCAGCCGGGGCACGGTCGCGATGTTGTCGACGATCGTGCGGTGCTGGAAGAGGCCCGCGTTCTGGATGACGTAACCCATGCCCCGGCGCAGCGTGTTGACCGGCTGCTTCTGGATGTCGACGCCGTCGATGAGGATGGTGCCCTCGCTGGGCTCGATCATCCGGTTGATCATGCGCAGGGTCGTCGTCTTGCCGCAGCCGGACGGCCCGACGAGCACCGTGATGGAGCGGTCCGGGATCTCGAGCGACAGGCGGTCCACCGCCACCGTGCCGTCCGGGTACCGCTTGGTGACTGAATCTATGCGTATCAAGACGCCGCAAACCCTTCGGGTGTGGCCGGGAACTGCCGTGTTCTGGTCACGTTTTTATGATCGCTGGCGGGCAGGCCGTGGGGGAGAGTCACGCAGGCCGTAGGGGGAGAGTGTAGACGGCCCGTGTTGCGGCGGTATGGCGGGCGACCCGGACTACGACGCCGCGAGCAGCCACGGCCTGACCCTGCGGCGGGCCTCGTGCAGACGTGACTTGAACGTGCCGAGCGGCACCCCCACCCGCTCCGCCGCCTCCGCGTACTCCAGTTGGCACAGGTCCCGGTACACCAGCGGCTCCACCAGCAGCGGGGCCTCGCGCTCCAGCCGCTCCAGCGCCTCCAGCAGATCGATCCGCGAGCCCGCGATGACACTCGTCGTCCTCGGGTCGGCCACCTGGACCGTCTCCACCGGCGGCGCGGCGCCCTCGGCGGCCCGCCGCTTCAGCTCCCGGTACTTCTGCCGCGCGCAGTTCGCCACCACCGTGTACAGCCACGTCCCGAACCGGCTGCGCCCCTCGAACGTCGAGATCCGGCGCGCGATCTGCAGCAGCACGTCCTGCGCGGCCTCCTCGGCGTCCTCCCGGCACGGCAGGAAGCGCCCGCAGCGCCGCAGCACCTCGGGCCGGACCGCCGCGAGCAGCTCCTCCAGGGCCGCCGTGTCACCGGCGGCCGCCCGCCGGGCGAGCTCCTCGGTCCGTGCCGTGTCCTGCAAGGGTGCCTCCTCGGGCGTCGGGGGGAGGCAGGCATGATAGGCACATGCACTCGTTGGAGCGGATCGGCCGGTACCGCCTCGAACGACGACTCGGCAGCGGCGCCTTCGCGGTGGTCTGGCTCGCCCACGACGACGTGCTCGAAGCCCCCGTCGCCATCAAGGTACTGGCGGAGAACTGGGCCGGCCGGCTCGACGTCCGGGAGCGGTTCCTGGAGGAGGCCCGGCTGCTGCGCCGGGCCGGCTCCAGCCGGATCGTCCAGGTGTACGACATCGGGGAGCTGCCCGACGGCAGGCCCTACTTCGTCATGGAGTACGCCGACGGCGGCACCCTCGCCGACCATCCCGCCCTGGCCGCCGGCACCCCCCTCCCGCTGCCCGAGGCACTGCGGCTCACCGCGCTCGCGGCACGGGCCGCCGAGGCCCTGCACACGGCGGGCATCGTGCACCGGGACATCAAGCCCTCCAACGTGCTGCGGCACTCCTCCCCCGACGGCCGCGTCCGGCTGCTCCTCGCCGACCTGGGCCTGGCCAAGAGCCTGGCGCAGGCCTCGGGGCTGACGAGGGCGGCGGGCTCCGAGGGGTACCGCCCGCCCGAGCAGGCCGTGCCCGGCGCGGGCATCGACGCCCGGGCCGACGTCTACGGCCTGGGCGCCCTCGGCCACCACCTCGTCACCGGCACCGTGCCGGGCCCGCCCGGCGAGGTGCTCCGCCCGGACCGGCTGCGGCCCGGGCTCGACCCGGCGGTGTCGAGGGCCCTGCTGCGCGCCCTGGCCCCCGACCGCGAGGACCGCTGGCCCACGGCGCTGGCGTTCGCGCGGGAGCTGGAGCGGCTGACGGACGGGACGGCAGCCACGGGCGCGACCGGCACGGCGGAGGCCACGGGCGGGACCGGGGCGGCCGACGCGGCCGCGCCCGCGCACGACTCCGCACCCACGGCCGCCCCCGTTCCCGCCTCCGCCTCCGCCTCGACGGTGGCCGCACCACTCCCGGCCCGGCGTCCCCGGCGGCTCGTGCTGCCCGCCGTCCTCGCCGCCCTCGCCGTGGTCCTCGGCGGGACCGCCGCCGCCGTACTGCTGCACCGCTCGCCGCCCGCGATGGACGAGGGGCTGCGGGTCACCGACTCCTCCGGACGGGTCCGGGTCGAGGTGCCCGCGGACTGGGGCGGCCAGGTGCGCGCCTCCGGCTGGGACCCGGCGGCACTCGGGCTGCGGGCCGGGAAGGAACCCGGGCTGGCCGTCGCCGACGACCTCTCCCGGTGGCAGGACCTGGACACCCCCGTCAACGGCGTCTTCCTCGGCCTGAGCGGGCACGGCGACGTCGCCGCCCGGGTCGGGGCCCTCGGGCACGCCGGCTGCCACTACGAGGGCGGCCACGCCTGGGCCGGCGGCGACTGGCACGGCAGGGTCCGCACCTGGAGCGGGTGTCCGGGCGAGGAGGGCTCGCTCACCGAGGCCGCCCTCACCCCGGCCGACGGCACCGCGCACCCGCAGCTCTACGTGCAGATCAGGGAGTCCGACGGCGGCGACGAGGCCGACCGGGTCCTGGACTCGGTACGGGTCGCCTCGTGAGGACCGTCCTCGCGCGCGAGAATCCCTCAGGTGCCGAACTTTTCCGCCCGACCCCGCATCGGACCTCTGTGACGGGGCAGTCTGCCGCCGTCCACGGGCTCGCCGAGTCCGCGCGATGCGACCCCAGGAGTGTTGTCGACATGACCGTTCTTCCCCCCACCCCCGTCGTCTCCCCCAGCTCTCCCACCAGCCCTGTCTCCCCCGCACGGCGGCCCCGGCGGTCCTCCGCCCTCCGCCGGGCCGCGGCCGTGCTCGCGGTGACCGGGGCACTCGGCCTGGTGGCCGCCTGCGGTTCGGACGACGGCTCCGCGAGCAGCCCGCAGACCCTCTCCGGCACGGCGGGACCGGCCTCCGGGGACAGCGGTACGGCACCCGGGGACGAGAGCACCACGGCGAGCCCCGGCGGCGGGGACGGCTCGGCGGGCGCCACGACCCCGGGGAGGACGGACGGCACGAAGGGCACCTCGAACGGCGACTCGTCCTCGGCGGGGAGCGCCCGCTGCCATACCTCGGAGCTGTCCGCCGCCCTCGGTCCGAACCACCCCGGTGCCGGGCAGGAGAACTTCGCCGTCGTGCTGACCAACACCGCGCACCGCACCTGCACCCTGCGCGGCTACCCGGGCGCCGCCTTCACGGACGCCTCCGGCAAGCAGCTCGGCCCGGACCCCGTGCGCACCACCGGGGACACCGCGAAGACGATCAGGCTGACGCCGGGACACAGCGCCTGGGCGGGACTGTCCTTCTCCAACCCCGAGGTGAGCGAGGCCCGTGCCGCCACCCCGGCGTCGCTGCTGGTCACCCCGCCGGACGAACGCGACCACCTGTCGGTGAGGTGGACCGGCGGCAAGGTCCCGGTGTCCGGCAACGCCTCCTCGGTGAGGCTGACGGCACTGCGCCCCGGCGCGGGCGACTGACGGGGGCGACCGACCGGCGCGGGCGCCGGGGGCACACCCGCCCCGGCGCCCGCGCCCGGTGTCAGCTCTCGTCGGGCTCCTCGGGCTCCTCGGGCTCCAGCCGCAGCGAGATGCTGTTGATGCAGTACCGCTGGTCCGTGGGGGTCGCATACCCCTCACCCTCGAACACGTGCCCGAGGTGGGAGCCGCAGCGGGCGCAGCGCACCTCGGTGCGGACCATCCCGTGGGAGCGGTCCTCGATCAGTTCCACCGCGTCCGTGTCCTTCGGGTCGTAGAAGGACGGCCACCCGCAGTGGGACTCGAACTTGGTGCCGGAGGTGAACAGCTCCGCGCCGCAGGCGCGACAGGAGTACACGCCCTTGGTCTTGGTGTCGGTGTACTCACCGGTGAACGCCGGCTCCGTGGCCGCCTGGCGGAGCACCGCGTACTCCGCCGGGTTCAGCTCCGCGCGCCACTGCTCGTCCGGCTTCTCGACGTCGTACGCCACGATCGCCACCCCTTACCTTGTCGCCGCGTTTCCGCGTTTCCGCTGCCGCCGCGGTGTCTACCGCCGCTCCAGGCGCTCCAGGATCAGCGGACCGAGGTCGGTCACGTCCCCGGCGCCCATGGTGAGAACGAGATCACCGGGCTCCGCCATTCCCGCGAGGGCCTCGGGCACCTCGGCCATGCCGTGCACGGCCCGCACGTCGGCCCCCGCGGCCCGGGCGGCGTCGATGATCAGCTCGCTGGTGACCCCGGGGAGCGGGTCCTCGCGGGCGGGGTAGATGTCGAGGACGACCGAGGCGTCGGCGAGGGCGAGGGCCTGTCCCATCTCCTTGCCCAGCTCCTGGGTGCGGGAGAAGAGGTGCGGCTGGAAGACGACCAGGATGCGGCCCCGCGTCCCGGAGCGCATCGCCTCCAGGTCGGCGGTCATCTCGGTGGGGTGGTGCGCGTAGGAGTCGACGACCTGGACGCCGCCCGCCTCGCCCTTGAGCTGCAGGCGCCGCTTGACGCCGGTGTAGGCGGCGAGGGCGGGGGCCAGCTCGGCGGCCGGGATGCCGAGCGCCCGGCCGGCCACGAGGGCGGCGACCGCGTTGTGGGCGTAGTGCCGGCCGGGGACGGAGACGGTGAAGGTGAGCGGGGCGCCGTCCAGCTCGACGGTGACCTCGCTGGTCAGCCCGTGCGGGACGACGGACAGCACGCGCACGTCGGCGTCCTCCGCCGCCCCGTACGTCACCGTCCGCACCGTTCCGGCCAGCCGCCGGGTCAGCTCGCGGGCGCCCTCGTGGTCCGCGCTGACGACCAGGGTGCCGCCGGCGACGACCCGCCCGGCGAAGGTCTCGAAGGACTCGTAGATCTCGTCCATGGAGGCGTAGTTGGCGTGATGGTCGAGTTCGACGTTGAGGACGATCGCGACCTCGGGGGCGTACTTGTGGAAGCTGCGGTCGCTCTCGTCGGCCTCGGCGACGAAGATCTCGCCCTCGCCGTGCAGGGCGTTGGAGCCGGGCGCGTCGAGGTCGCCGCCGATCGCGTAGGAGGGCTCGCGGCCCAGCGCGGTGAGGGAGACGGCGAGCATCGAGGTGGTGGTCGTCTTGCCGTGCGTGCCGGCCACGGCGATCGGGCGGAGCCCGTCCATCAGCCGGGCGAGCGCGTCCGAGCGGTGGACGACGGGGATGCCGCGCTCGGCGGCGCGGGCGAGCTCCGGGTTGTCGGCGCGGATCGCGGAGGAGACGACGACGCAGCTCGCGTCGTCGGCGAGGTGCTCGGCGGCATGGCCGAGGTGCACGGTGACGCCGAGCGCGCGCAGGGCCTGTGCCGTCGGCGAGTCCTTGGCGTCGCTGCCGGCCACCTCGGCGCCGCGCTGGGCGAGGATCTTGGCGATGCCCGACATTCCGGCGCCGCCGATGCCGATGAAGTGCGGTCGGTCCATGGCGGGGGGAAGGCCGGGTGCCATAGGTGTCTCTCCCAGGTGCGGTACGACGGTGGGCGCGCCCTCGGGCGCCGGGCACAGCCTATGCGGTGCCCGTCGGCGCCCGGCGCCCGCCGCACACCCGGATCCCCGCCGTGCCTCAGTCCTTGCTGTGGCTGAACAGCTTCAGCACCGGCACGCCGACCTTGTGCCGGGCGCGGGAGGCCCAGTCGCGGTGGAAGAACTCCTCCACGTAGTGCGGGTCGGTCAGCACGATCACCTCGTCGGCGCCGGTCTCCGCCACGAGCGCCTTGAGCGCGTCGAGGGGGTGCGCCTCGACGAGTCTGCCGTCCGCCTCGCTGCCGGCGGCGTGCAGGGCACGCAGGGAGACGTCGAGGGCCTGCCGGCCGGGGGCGAGTGCCTCCTCGCCCTCGGGGGTCTCGCCCTCCCGGGCCGCCTCGTCGAGTTCACCGAGGGCGACGTCGTCCAGGGCGCGCAGCAGGCGGTCGGCCTGGTCGCCGCGGGGCTGCAGCAGCACGTGGAAGGAGACGGGCTCCTCGCCGTGCAGGGTCGTGACGAACTCCACGTCCGCTGACGTCAGGGCCTTTTCGATCATCAGTACGCTCGTGAACACGCCGTCTGCCCCTCTTCTCCCTCGGGAACCCGGACCGGGCCTCTACCATCCTGCCCCGTCTGCCCGGCCGAGGAGGGGCCACGCGCCCCCGCGCCGGGCGCGGGTGTCTCCCCCGGCGGTCATTCCCGCCGGTAGCGGGTGAACAGGAACCCCTCCTCCTCCAGCACGGACACCGGCCGGAACCGCCGCGGCACCCTCACCTCCGGCCCCCCGCCGATCCGCTGCGCCCCGCCCGCCACCATCACCGGCGCCACCGTCAGGCACAGTTCGTCGAGCACGTCCGCGGCGACGAACTGCCCGAGCAGCCGGGGACCGCCCTCCGTCAGCAGCCGGGTCAGGCCCCGCTCCGCCAGGGCCCGCACCGCGCGCGCCGGATCGACTCCGGTGCCCTCGCCCGCGAGGATCACGTGTGTCCCGGCGCGCTCCGCCTCGGCCACCCGTGCCGGGTCGGCCGCCGCCCCGGTCAGCAGCAGTGTCGGCACGGGCGGCGCGGTGAACAGCGGCAGGGTGAAGTCCAGCCCGAGCCCCGCGCTGACCACCGCGATCGCCGGCGCCGGCCCCTGGCCCGCGGCCTTCCGCGACGCCGCCGCCTCCGCCCGCGCCCCGGCCGGCCCGTAGCCCTCCCGCCGTACCGTCTCGGCGCCGACGACCACCACGTCGGCCAGTGCCCGCAGCACCCCGAAGATCCGCATGTCGGCGGCGCCGGAGATCGACTTCGAGCGGCCCTCGTGCTGCGCGGCCCCGTCGAGCGTGGAGACCATGTTCGCCCGCAGCCAGGGCCGGGGCCGGCCGCCCCCGGCGACCGGGTACGCGTACGCGGCGGCGAGTTCGTCGAACGTCCACGCGGGGTCGGCGGTGGCGGGGCGGGTTCCCCCGGGGCCGCCCTCCCCGGCGAAGGCCCCGGGTGTCGCGTCGGTCACAGGCAGCAGGCGTCGCATGCGGTGCAGTCTGGCACGGCGCCTACCATGGGGAACCGTGCCCTCCTCCACCTCCGCCACCGGGATCGACCTCATGGCCGACACGGCCCCGCTCTCCTTGTGCGCCCGCGAGCCCCACGTCCCGGCCGACCGGCTGGTCGCCGAAATGGTGCCGCCGCCGCGCTTCGACTCGGTCCGCTTCGCCACGTACCTCCCGGACCCGGACCAGCCCAGCCAGACCGAGGCCGTCCGCGTCCTGGAGGGCTTCGCCGCCGGGCTCGACGGGGACCCCGCGGGCGGCGCCAAGCGCTCGTTCCTCGGCTTCGGCAAGGCCGCCCGGAAGGCCAAGGCCCCGGCCGGCCCCCGCGGCGTCTATCTGGACGGCGGCTACGGCGTCGGCAAGACCCACCTGCTCGCCTCCCTGTGGCACGCCACTCCCGCCGAGCCCGAGCGCAAGGCCTTCGGCACCTTCGTGGAGCTGACCAACCTGGTCGGCGCCCTCGGCTTCCAGCAGACCGTGAGGACCCTGTCCGGGCACCGGCTGCTGTGCATCGACGAGTTCGAGCTGGACGATCCGGGGGACACGGTCCTCGTCTCCACCCTGCTGGCCCGGCTGGTCGAGGCCGGGGTCGCGCTCGCCGCGACCTCCAACACCCTGCCGGGCAAGCTCGGCGAGGGCCGGTTCGCCGCCGTCGACTTCCTGCGCGAGATACAGGGCCTGTCCGCGCACTTCCGGACCCTGCGCATCGACGGCGAGGACTACCGCCACCGAGGGCTCCCCGAGGCCCCTGCCCCGTTCACCGACGCGCAGGTCACCAAGGCCGCGCACGCCACGGCGGGCGCCTCCCTCGACACCTTCCCCGCCCTCCTGGACCACCTCGCCCGGGTCCACCCCAGCCGCTACGGCGCGCTCACCGACGGGCTCGCGGCGGTCTGCCTCACCGACGTCCGCCCGGTGCCGGACCAGTCGACGGCCCTGCGCCTCGTCGTCCTCGCCGACCGGCTGTACGACCGTGAGGTTCCGGTGCTGGCCTCGGGCCTGCCGTTCGACCGGCTGTTCAGCGAGGAGATGCTGAACGGCGGCTACCGCAAGAAGTACTTCCGCGCGATCTCCCGCCTGACGGCCCTCGCCCGCGAGTCGAAGGGGCTCGTGGCCGAGTAGGGGGCGGAGGGGCTGGTAGGGGGCGTAAGGGCTGAGTCGCTGAGGGACGGACCGGCCGGGGGCCGGAGGGGGCGGACTACCGCCGACGGGTGATGTCGCGCCCCGGCGCGGGCGACGCCCTCTCACAGAGGCCGATTCCTCACACTTATCCGCTTATCTTCATGCGATGATCTCCCGCCGCCCGCGCCACCGCGTCCCCGCCCTCCGGCTTCTCCCCGCCGCGGCCCTGGCCGCCGCCCTCGCCTCCTGCGGCACCATCACCGCGCACCCCGGCCCCGGCTCCTCCGCCGCTGCCCCGGCCACCTCGTCCGCTCCTTCCGGTCGGCACTCCACGCCCGCGACTCCCCGGCCGCCCACGCTCGCCCCCGGCCCGGGCGGCCTCACCCCCGTCTTCTCGCACGGGCCCCGCGAGGCCGCGCACAAGACCGTCGCCCTCACCTTCGACGCCGACATGACCGCCGACGAGGGGCCCCGCGCCGCCGCCGGGGAGCGCTTCGACAATCCGGCGCTGATCGGCACCCTGCGCGCGCTCGAGGTCCCGGCGACCGTGTTCATGACGGGGCGGTGGGCCGAGGAGTACCCGGACGAGGCGAGAGCCCTCGGCCGTGACCCGCTCTTCGAGGTCGCCAACCACTCCTACAGCCACTACTCCTTCACCGGCGACTGCTACGGGCTGCCCACGCTGGACGGGGACACCGACCGCATGCGCACCGACGTCGAGCGCGCGTTCACCGCGATCCGCGCGGCGGGCGTGCCCCACCCGATGCCCTACTTCCGGTTCCCCGGCGGCTGCCACGACCGCCGCTCCCTGCGGGCGGTCGGCGCGCTCGGCGTCACGGCGGTGCAGTGGGACGTGGTCGGCGGGGACGCCTTCGCCACCGACGCGGACGCCGTGGCCCGCCAGGTGCTCGACGGGGTGCGGCCCGGCTCCGTGGTCGTACTGCACTGCACCCGCAGCGCGGCCCCGGCCACCGAGCGGGCGGTGCGGAAGATCGTCCCGGAACTGCGCGAGCGCGGCTACCGGTTCGTGCGGGTCTCCGAACTCATCGGCGCCTCCGCGGGGCGGCACTGAGCCCGGCCACGAGCCCCGCCCACCACCGCCGGGCGCGGCTCTACGCTGGAGTCATGGCTGAGACGACGAGGGAAGCGCGGACGGCGGCGGAGCCCGCACCGGACACGGACGGATACTGCTCGCCCGCCGTGGCACGGGCCGCGCCGCCGGAGGCGGACGGGCCGCCGTACGCCGAGTGCGTGCTGTGCCGGGAGCCGACGGAGTACCCGCAGTCGTGGAAGGGCCCGACCCTGTGCCCCGTCTGCGAGTGGCAGGAGGCCCAGCGGAACGCCTGTTCGGGCTGACCGGAGGGACCTGCTCAGCGCCCTGGCAGACTGGAGGACGTGACGATCGACCCCGCCTCCGCCCCTGCCTCTGCCCCCGCCTCCGGCACGACCGCCCTCTCCGAGGCCGGGGCCTCCCCCGGCGACGGGCAGGACAGTCCCTTCCGCACCGAGCCGAACGCCCGCGACACCGCCCGGCAGTTCGTGCTGCCGCTGGTCGTCCGGATCGAGCGGTCGGCCCCGCCGGCCCGTACCGAGGCGCTGGAGACGGCGGCCCGGGCGGTCCTGGTGATGCTGAGCGACGCCCGCTCGCTCGGCGAGGGCCCCTGGGCGCAGGTGATGCGGGACTGGCAGGACGCCCGCATCCGCAAGGTGGTGCGGCGGGCGCGCGGCGCCGAGTGGCGGCGGGCGGAGGCGCTGGACGGCATCACGGTCACCGGTGGCTCCGCTCAGGTGCGGGTCTTCCCGCCGGTGCCGCTGGACGGCTGGCCCAAGGACCTGGCCCGTCTCCAGGTCTCCGGCACCGACCTCGACGACCCGGAGCCGCCGTCCGCCGCCGCGCCCGGCGTGCCGGTGCTGTGGCTCAACCCGGAGCTGGAGATGTCGGCGGGCAAGGCGATGGCCCAGGCCGGGCACGGGGCGCAGCTGGCCTGGTGGGAGCTGTCCGAGGCGCGGCGCGCCGACTGGCGCGAGGCCGGGTTCCCGCTGGCCGTGCGCACGGCCCGGGCGGACCACTGGGCCGAACTGACCGCGTCCGGGCTGCCCCTGGTCCGGGACGCGGGTTTCACGGAGATCGCCCCCGGCTCGGCCACGGTGGTCGCGGACCATCCGGCGCTGCGACGGGACTGACGGACCGCACCGCCGCCCGGGCCCGCACCGGGGTTCCCGGGGCGGGCCGGGCAAGCTCAAATGTTGCTCTGAAGGGCGGCCGCGGGCGGTTCGGCGGGGTCCGGCGGGGCGATGACACCGTCACCTACGGGAGGAGGGGGCCCGCGATGGAGCGTCTGGGGACGGGGATCGGCTGGCGGCCGGAGATCGCCGAGGCCGTGGAACGGATGCCGGGCATCGACTGGGTGGAGGCGGTGGCGGAGAACCTCTGCCCCGGCCATCTCCCCGAGTCGCTGCTGCGGTTGCGCGAGCGCGGGGTGACCGTCGTCCCGCACGGCGTCTCGTTGGGCCTCGGCGGCGCCGACCGCCCCGAGGAGGCACGGCTGACCGCCCTCGCCGAGCGGGCCGAGGCGCTGGGTTCACCCCTGGTCACCGAGCACATCGCGTTCGTCCGCGCGGGCGGCCCCGGCACCGGCTCCCCCGTGCTGGAGGCCGGCCATCTGCTGCCCGTGCCGCGCACCCGGGACGCGCTGGACGTGCTGTGCGCGAACGTGCGGGCCGCCCAGGCCGCCCTCCCGGTGCCGCTCGCGGTGGAGAACATCGCGGCGCTGCTCGCCTGGCCCGGCGAGGAGATGACCGAGGGCCAGTTCCTGTACGACCTCGTCGACCGCACCGGGGTGCGGCTGCTGATCGACGTGGCCAATCTGCACACCAACCACGTCAACCGGGGCGAGGACCCGGCCCGCGCGCTCGACGAACTGCCCGTCGAGGCGATCGCCTACGTGCACGTGGCGGGCGGCTACGAGCGGGACGGCGTCTGGCACGACAGCCACGCCCACCCGGTCCCGCCCCGGGTCCTCGACATCCTGACGGACCTGGCGGGCCGGGTACGGCCGCCGGGGGTGCTCCTGGAGCGCGACGAGAACTTCCCCTCGGGCGCGGAGCTGGAGGCGGAACTGCGGGCGATCGGGGAGGCGGTGGAGAAGGGCGCGGCGGGGATGGCCGGATCGACGGCGGTCTCCCCCCTCTCGCCCTCCCGACCCGACGGCGCTCCCGCCCCCGTCTCCGAGGCCGCGCGCGAGCGGCTGGGGCGGGCGCAGACGGCGCTGCTGTCCGCGCTCGTCGCGGGCACGGAGGTGCCGGAGGGCTTCGACACGGTCCGGGTCGGTGTGCAGGCCCGGGCGCTGGCCGCGAAGCGGGCCTCGGTGGTGGCGAAGGTGGCACCGGAACTGCCGGAGATCCTCGGCGGCGACTACCGGGCCGCGTTCCTGGCGTACGCGGAGGCACGGGCGATGAGCGGGGGCTACCGGCGGGACGCGCTGGACTTCGCCGCGCATGTGCTCGGCGACGGCGGGCCGGAGGACGCCCGGGCCCGGCGCCGGCTGCGCCGGTGGTGGCGGGACCGCGCGGCCCCCACCCCGCCGTCCCGGCTCACCCGGGCGACCCGCCGTCTCCTCCCGCGCCCCTGACGGGGACGCCCGCGCGGGGTGGGGCGCGGACGGGTGGGCGACGGCGGGGGCGACAAATCGGCGCAGTAACATGCATGTCACCGAACGGGAGACACCACCCGGTGCCGCGCCACAGGAGGGCACCATGCGCCACCCCGCCTCCGGAGCGGCGCGCCGACGCGCGCGCCGGGCCACCGGCTCCACGCCCCTGCGCCGCAGACACCTCACCGGCACCACCCTCATCCTCGCCGGGCTGGCCGCCACCCTCGCCGCCCTGGTGTTCCCCGTCTGGACCTACGCCGACCGCTCCGCCGACGAGGCCGAGACCCTGAGCACCAGCACCCTCTCCACCCAGTACGGGCCCCTCTCCCCCCTGGACCAGGACTTCCTCACCAAGGTCCGGCTGGCCGGCCTCTGGGAACTCCCCGCCGGCCGGCAGGCGGAACGCAAGGGCACCACCCCGGCGGTCCGCACCGCGGGCGAGCACCTCGTCGAGGGGCACACCCTCCTCGACGCCCGCGTCCGCAACGTCGCCCGCCACCTCGGCCTCGTCCTGCCCGAGGAACCCACCGCCCAGCAGCGCCGGTGGCTCGACACCCTCGACTCCTCGCAGGGGGAGGCGTACGACCGCGACTTCGCGACCCTGCTGCGCCAGGCGCACGGCACGGTCTTCCCGCTGGTCGCCCAGGTCCGCGCGAGCACCCGCAACGTCCTGGTGCGGGAGCTCGCCGAGGACGCCAACACCACCGTCCTGGACCACATCAAGGTGCTGGAGGCCACGGGTTACGTCGACTTCGACGCGATGGCCCGTGACGCGGGGGCCGCGAGCCCGCCGCCGGGCAGCGTGGTGCCCCTTCCGTCCGCCGCCGCCTCGGCCACCTCCGCCACGTCCGCATCGTGAGAACCCCGTGGCGGTGACCGGCCGGTTGGTCTTGGATCAAGACTATGTTCCCGGTGTTCTCGGTCCTCCTGCTGCTCCTGGCCTGGTGCGCCGCCGGCACGGCCTGCGCGCGGCTCTGTCTCGCCGCGGTCCGCGCGGCCACCGCCGTCGTGACGTCCGCCGAGGCCTCCGGCAGCGGCGGCCGGGAGCGGGAACCGGGCGGTGAACTCACGCTGTACGAGGCCGCGTTCCTGTCCGGCGGTCCCACCAGGGTCGTCGATCTGACGCTGGTCTCCATGGCCCGCGGGCGACGGCTGCTGCTCGCGCACACCGGCTGGGTCACGGTCGTCGACCCGGAACCGGAGGACGAGTGGGAGCGGTCGGTGCTCGGCGCCATAGGGCCGCAGGGCCAGTCCCGGCTCGCTCCGGTCCGCCGGGCGGCCGCCGCCGCGGACGCCGTGCGGGGGCTCGCCGACCGGCTGGTCGGCGCGGGGCTCGCGGTGCCGGACGGCGGCGGAGGGCGTACGACGGTGGCCGAGGCGGCGCGCCAGGTGCGCGTCGCCGCCGCGGCCGTGGTGGCGCTGGGACTCGTCGCGCTGCTGATGCCGGAGGACGGCGGCGCGGAGGACTGGCTGGTGGCGCTGTGGTTCGCGCTGCCGCTGCTGCTGGCCCTCGGCTGTCTGGCGATCACCCGCGTGGAGGCCCACCCGTACGCGCGGTGGGCCTCACCGGCCGGTCAGCGGCTGCTCGCGGCGGCGGTCGCCGCCGAGGGGGTGGACCGGGAGCTGGCGCTGGTCGCCGTCCGCGGCACCCGGGCGCTGGAGGAGCCGGGACTGAGGGCGGCGTTCACCCACCGGTAGCCCCGGGAGGCGGTACCGCGGCCGGCAAGCCGCCCCCGCTCCCTCAGGCCGGCCCCGCCACCTCCTTGCGGCGCCCGGTGCGCCAACCCCCCGGGGGGACGACCCCCGGACCCCCGGCCCGCTTCCTCAGGCCAGCCCCGCCACCAGGTCCGCCACGTCCTTGCGGCGCCCGGTGTAGAACGGGATCTCCTCGCGGACGTGGCGGCGGGCCTCCGAGCCGCGCAGGTGGCGCATGAGGTCGACGATGCGGTGCAGTTCGTCGGCCTCGAAGGCGAGGATCCACTCGTAGTCGCCGAGGGAGAACGAGGCGACGGTGTTGGCGCGCACGTCCGGGTAGCCGCGGGCCATCTTGCCGTGGTCGGCGAGCATGCGGCGGCGGTCCTCGTCGGGCAGCAGGTACCAGTCGTAGGAGCGCACGAAGGGGTAGACGCTGATGTAGTCGCGGGGCGTCTCGTCGGCGAGGAACGCGGGGATGTGCGAGCGGTTGAACTCCGCGGGGCGGTGCAGCGCCATGTTCGACCACACCGGCTCCAGCGTGCGGCCCAGCTTCGTGCGGCGGAAGAGGTTGTACGCCTCCTGGAGCTGGTCGGCGGTCTCGGCGTGCCACCAGATCATGAGGTCGGCGTCGGCGCGCAGGCCGGAGAGGTCGTAGGTGCCGCGGACGGTGACGTCCTTGGCGGCGAGCTGGTCGAACAGTTCCCGCACCTCGTCGGCGTACCCGGCGCGGTCCTCGGGGAGGGTGTCCTTCAGCTTGAAGACGGACCACAGGGTGTAGCGGATGACCTCGTTGAGGTCCTTGGCCAGCTTGCCCTTGTTCGGGATCCGGCCGGGCTCGGTGGTGGGTGCGTCGTCACTCATGCGTCTATTCTCCCGCTCCTGCCTGGGCGCTCGGCACCGGGTGCCGCTTGTTCTCCGGTACTCCGGTGAGGTCGGCGCCCAGCTTCTCCACGGCGGCGTGGGCGCTCGCGACGCACGCCGGGATGCCGACGCCGTCGTAGGCCGCTCCGCAGACCGCGAGGCCGGGCAGGGCGGCGAGGTGCGCGCGGATCCGTGCCACGCGCGCGTGGTGGCCCACCGGGTACTGCGGCAGGCCGTCGTCCCAGCGGGTGACCCGGGTGGCGACGGGTTCGGCGCTCAGGCCGGTCGCCGTCCGCAGGTCGCGCCGGGAGAGTGCGACGAGGCCGGCGTCGTCCCGGCCGAGGATCTCGCTCTCGCCGTACCGGCCCACCGAGGTGCGCAGCACCAGCAGCTCGGGGTCCTCCTCCGCGATCCAGCCCCATTTGCGGGAGGCGAAGGTGGCGGCCTTGATGGCGCGGCCGTCGGCCGGGGGCACCAGGAAGCCGCTGCCCTCGGGCAGCGCGGTGTCCCGGCGGCGGTAGGCGAGGGTGATCAGTGCCATGGAGGCGTACTCGACGCCGGACAGCTCGGCCGCGGCGGCGGGCGCCTCGGCGCGCAGCAGCGCGGCGGCGGGCCCGGCGGGCAGCGCCACCACGACGGCGTCGGCGGTCAGTTCCCGCTCCCCCGCGGTGATCCGCCAGCCCTCGGGGGTCCGGCGCAGCGCGGTGGCCGGGGTGCCGAGGGCGATCTCGCCGCCGCGGGCCCGCACCGACTCGGCGACGGCGAGCGGCAGTCGGCCGACCCCGCCCTCGATGCCGGTGAACACGGGGCCGCCCTGCCGGGGCGCGGCCGCCGTGCGGGCCTGGATCGCGCGGACCGCCTCGGTCAGGGAGGAGTGGGTGCGGGCGGCCTCGAAGAGCTGGGGCACGGCGGAGCGCATCGACAGCCGGTAGGCGTCGCCCGCGTAGACGCCGCCGAGCAGGGGTTCCACCAGGCGGTCGACGACCTCGCGGCCGAGCCGGCCGGCCACGTACTCCCCGACGGCCACGTCCTCGCCGACCTCGGTGGGCGGCAGCTCGGCCTCGCGCTCGATGCGGGCGAGGCCCTCCTCGGTGAGCAGTCCGGACAGCGCGGCGGCGGTGCCGGGCACGCCCATGACGTGGCCCTTGGGCATGGGGCGCAGCGCGTCCCGGGTCCAGATGGAGGCCGAGGCGGTGGCGGGCGGGGTCAGGCGGTCGGCGAGACCGGTCTCGCGGGCGAGGGCGACGGCCTCGGGGCGGCGGGCCAGGATCGACTCGGCACCGAGGTCGACGCGGACGCCGGCGATCTCGCCGGGCAGCAGCTTGCCGCCGACACGGTCCGCGGCCTCCAGGACCGTGACCCGGGCACCGCGGTCCAGCAAGCGGTGCGCGGCGGCCAGTCCGGCGATCCCGCCTCCCACGACGACGACATGCCCGGCCTGTGCGCGGGCCTCCTCTGCGCTCATGGCTCCACCCTCTCAAACCGCCCCGCCGTCCCGGACCCGCCCCCGCGCCGAGGGGCCCGTCCGCGCGGGAAAGGGGCCGGTCGGCCCACCCGGCCCGGGGCCGGACGGCCCGAGGGGGCGCCGCCCTCCGGCCCTTGCCGCCCGCACGGCCGCGCGCCGGGGGCCCGGTGTCCGGCTCGAGTCCCGAACGTGACCGCAACGGGACCCCGATCGGCGAACGTCCAGAGGTGGACGCACGTCGAAACGGTAAGCGTCACATCGACAACCCGGGGGGGCTCCCACATGCGCACCACCACACATCCCAGGCGCCGCGGCAGGCGCACGCGGTCCGGCACCCGTCCGTCCGGCCGGCTGCCGGCGGCGGTGCTGCTGGGCGCCGCCCTCGTGCTGGCCGGCTGCAGCGCCGACTCCGGCGACTCCAGCGCGGACGCGGCCGGCGGCACGGCCGCCGCGCCCGGCCCGCGTGCGGTGCGGCAGGGCGCGGCCGGCAGCGCCGCCGCCCGCAGCGGTGGCACCGCGGGGCCCGGGGCCTCGAAGCCGGCCCCGAGCAGCGTCGTCCGCACCGCCTCCCTCACCGTCCGGGTCAAGAACATGACCGAGGCCCTCGACACGGCACGCACGGCGGCGAGGGACGCGGGCGGCTTCGTCGGGGACGAGAACACGCGCCGGGACGAGGACGGCAGCCGGCACAGCGAGATCGTGCTGCGTGTGCCGACCGAGAAGTACGACGAGGTCCTCGGGGAACTGGAGGGCACCGGCGAGTTGTTGCGCCGCAACTCCAAGGCGGAGGACGTCACCGACCAGGTCGTCGACGTGGACAGCCGGGTGAAGTCGCAGCGCGCCAGCGTCGCCCGCGTCCGCAAGCTGATGGACCGGGCGACCGAGCTGAGCGACGTCGTCAGCCTGGAGAGCGAGCTCGGCAACCGGGAGGCCGACCTGGAGGCGCTCCTGGCCCAGCAGGCCTCGTTGAAGGACCGGGTGGGCCTCGCCACCGTCACGCTCACCCTCAGCGAGAAGACGGCCGCGGCGAGGAAGACGGCCGCCGCGGAGGACGACCCCGGCTTCCTGGACGCCCTGGCCGGCGGCTGGGGCGTGTTCCTGGCGGTGCTGCGCTGGATCGCCCTGGTGGTCGGCGCGCTGCTGCCGTTCCTGGTGGTGTTCGCCCTGGGAGCTGTGGTCTGGCGGCGGGTCCTCCGCCCGCGCCTGCCCCGCCGCCCGGCCCCGGTGACGTCCCCGGCCGCCCCCGGCACACTGCCGTCGGCGCCTCCCGCACGGGACGGGAAGAGCTGATCCACCGGCGTCCGGCGGGCGGCGGCGAGCTGCCAGGCGGTG